>CAURKZ010000014.1:0-50976 GCA_963525605.1 uncultured Campylobacter sp. | reverse complement strand
CTAGGCACTACAGAATTTCTACGTGCAGTTTTTGTAAGAGAGTAGATGACGAGTAGCATAATAAAAACATAAAGCAAATTTGCGCTTTTTTGTATTGATTGCATTGCTTCATCGTATTTTAGAGCGATTAGAACCTTATCATACGATTTTTTAGTGGTTTCATGTAAATTTTTGCAGCTAGCATTATAATCCATGGATTCCTTTGAATATTTTATGTATTTTTTCACAAAATCAATTAAAGGAGTGTTTGTTCTACTATTATCCAATCTTTCTAAAATTATTTTTCTATTTTTAACTATAAAATTGATCTTATGTCCTGCTTTTATATTGGTAAAATTTGCATCCAGAAGCATATCGTCTAAGCTATTATTATTGTATTTTATCATGTATTCTTCAAATTTACTTTCAGCTATTTTTTCTGATGTAAAAATACCAATAAACGGCGTTATTAATACAGGTTTATCCAAAAAAATAGCCATAAAAATTAAATATGTCATAAAACGCACAAAACTAAATCTAAATAAATAAAACGACAAAGCATATAATGTCACATATAAAAGTATAAAAATAATAACATAAATAGAATAATCAAAAGCATTAACTAAGCCTGGTGTAATGAAAATGATATATGTAAAAATTCCTATCGGTACAGTTGCCCACAGTATTTTATACTTCACAACAAAACACAATAAACATGTTAGTAGTCCAATTAAAAAAACAACCAGTAACAATAGCATCAATATTTTAGGACTACCAATCATTACTTTCAACAAAAAATCATCTAAAGCCCAAAAAGACAATCCATACACAGCAATACTTAGAATAGTAAAGTTTATTATCTTAAATAAATTTGTATGGTGGTCGCTAGTATTTCTATATAATTTTAGCGTTATCAAATCTAAAAAAAGCTCGATACGATTTTTATTTTTAGGTGCGCCTTTTGTTTCATCGGTAGATTTTACTTCTTTGCTATTTTCGCTATTTTTAGTTTTTGTATTTTCGAGACTAAATTCTAGTTCCAGCTCTTTACAGTATAGTTCTAAGCGGTGAAACAAGCTTGCGTCTAGTGCATTGCCTTTGTTATTTAAAGCGTGTTTTATAAGCCTAAAACCGTCCCTAAAATCATTTGTTATGCTTATGCATTTATCTATATTGTTAATGCTTTCATTGCTTACACTTTTAGCCTTGATAAACTTTTTAAGCTCTTCGTATGTAAAATCTGTTTTTGCATTTACAAAATTTAAAGCGCCGTTAAAAATAATTGATGAGAAATTAACCGGCTTTTTGAAGTCCGCGTTATAAAAGTTAGCATTCTTTTCAAAATTTGTCTTACTAAAATCAACAAAATCTTTAAATACTGTATTTCTAAAATATGCATTATTTTTAAATAATATATTATTAAATTTTACTTCTTTCGCAAAAGTAGCATTTGTAAAATATGCTTTATCATTGAATACTGCATTTGAAAAGTTGGCTTTATTTTCAAAATTTATTTCCGTTAGTATTGCTCTATAAAATTTAGTCCCAGAAAATTGCGCTTCATCTTTAAATTTTGCTTTATCTAAATTTACTACGTCATTCAATTTGGCTTCTGTAAAAATTAAATCGCCCTCAAAACAAGCTTCTTCAAAAAGTACTTCACAATTAATTATACTCCTATGAAAACTTACTTTTTGTTTAAACATGGTCTTAGTAAAATTTATATTTATCCCGTCAAACTGCTTTGCGTGTAAAGCAAGTTCACAATCAAATTTGGCGCCAGTAAAGTCTAAAACATTAAATTTTCGTATATTCATAGTAAATTTTTGCTTGAAATGGGTGGCTTCAAATTTTGCTTCTCCCAACTCATTTTTTGTAACTAATTCAAAAGATTTATTAAATATACTGCTTACGAAGGATATATTTTGCTCGGCATTTTTAGATATGAAATCACCGTTAAATGTGCATGCTCGAAAAAATGCATATCCATCTACGCAAACTTCTTTTGCAAATTCACATCCACTAAATGCGTTGTTATTATTGATATTACGCAAAAATACTTCATTCTCGAATTTGCAAGAGCTAATATTAGGAAGTGTGGACCTAACAATTATAACTTTTCGTTTAAGCCTCTCTAAATATTTTATAGCCTCTTGGTCTTCAATATAGTAACAATTATAAAGAATAAGGTTTAATTCATCGCTTTATAAATACTTTTCTAAATTTATATGATTTTTTAATTCTAGTTTTGAGTTAAAGATAAAATTACTAAAAACGAAAAAAATTTCCTCATCATACTTGCATTTATTAATCGAGCAATCTCCTATAGTTTGTCCTGATACTTCCCAATGTTTTAGATTATTGCTGATAATTCCAAGTTCTTGAAATCTTTCAAGGTCTTTTTGCTCAATTTCTTCTTTTGGTTTTTCTAAAATTTTATCTATATCCAAACTCATTCTTAAATCACCATAGACTTAAATTCATATTATTTAATATAGTATCAAAAAATAACTTGCAAATTCATTATTATGCAATAGAGTTAAAATAACTTTAGTATTTTTTTGTTCTTACCTTCTATACTGTTTTTCCGCACTAATTTATCTAAAATTTAGCTTCAAATTTTAAAATTCTTCAAATTTAACCGAGCCAAAGGAAGCAAAATATGAAAACCTGCAAAGCCGCGCAAAATTCGCTCAATTTGGACTTAAATTTAATGCGAAATTTTAGCTTTTCAAGCGCATTAAAGCTCCTGCTTCCGTTTTTGGCGCTAGGCGCGCAAGCTCTGGAGCCAAAAATCGTAATAAAGCCCGAGCCGAGCTTAAAAAACGGCCTGTATTTCGTAGCGGACAAGCCCTATAACGGGACGCTCAAGGTGCTGCATTATAGCGCCGAGGATCTCTACGACGTAAATTTTATGGGCGTCGTCTATCCCAGGCTAAAGCCGCTGCCGCCGACGCTTATCAGAGAGATCGACGTAAAGGACGGCACTGCGGTGCTTCAGCGCGATTACTTTGACGGCAGAGATAAGCCCTCAAACGAATATCCGCTAAAAAACGGCCTGTACGACGGCGTCGCTAAGAGCTACTACGCAGACGGCGGCGAGCTGAAGTCGCAGAGCGAATACAAAGCCGGCAAGCGCGAGGGCTTTTACAAGCTGTATTATCAAGGAAGCGGCAAGCTAAAGCAGCAGGGCGCGTATAAAAATGATAGGCGCGAGGGCGTTTTCACCGACTACTACGAAAGCGGCGAAGTAAGCGCGCGCCATCCGTATAAGGGCGGGCTGCGAAACGGCAAGGACGTAGATTATTACAAAAGCGGCAAAGTGCGCGGGGAGCGGAGCTACAAAGGGGGGGCAAGCGACAAGGTGTGGAGAAATGGTATCACGCAAACGGCGCACTAAGGCAGATCGGCGCATACAAGGATGACCGCAAACAGGGCGTTTGGAAGTTGTTTTACGAGGACGGCAAGACGCGCGTAGTCGAAAATTTCAAAGACGGCGAGCGCGACGGCGCCGTGCGCGAATACTACGGGGGCGGTGCGCTGCAGGGCGAATACGAGTTTGAGCGCGGCAGGCAAACGGGCACGAGCAAGCAATACTACGCAAGCGGTGCGCTTGCGGCGAAGGTGATGTTCAGAGACGGGCGCAAACACGGGCTTTATGAAACTTACCACGAAAACGGCGCGCTCAAGGCTAGAGTAACGTTTAAGGATGGCCTGGAGACGGGCACGGCGAAGCACTACTACGCAGACGGCAAGCTCGAAGCCGAGGGCGAGTTTGAGCGCGGCAGGCTCGTGCACGCCAAAAAATACGATGAAAGCGGCAATCTAATCAGCGATAAATCCGATAAAAACGGGCTAGCGAGGGAGTAAAGCGGGCTAAATTTTAAAATTTTAAATGGGTTTTGAATTTTAAAAAGGTTTAAAATTTTGAGTAGGCGCGGTTTTGCATTTTAACGACGCGGGTTTGCATTTTCAGTGCCCACGGCTTTGTGTTTTAAGCGAGCGAAATTTTGCGTTTTGAAGCGGGGCTTCACGTCTCGGACAAATTTTGGTTAGGACGCGGCTCCGCACTTTAAACAGACGCGACTTTGCGCTTCGAGCGAGTATGGCTTTATTTTTGAAGTGCGACTTTAAATTTTAAGCGAGCGTAGCCTTGTGCATTTGTTTTTCGGTTGCATATACCGCGCCGTCAAATGGCGCATTTAAATGATGCGGCTTTGTATTTGTAGAGCGGCTTGTTGCATTTAAACGAGTAAAATTCTACGCCGAGCGGCTTTATGCGGCGCGCGAATACGGCTCGGTGCTTTAATTAACGAGGTCTCGTGCAGCGCAGCTCGTCGCACAATTTGAGCTGATGCGGTTAAAATTCCGCTGTATTTTGGCACACATAGCGCGCAGGTATCGCTCGATGCGACATAGCTTGGTTTTCGATGCGGCTTGTCTTTTCCGCGTAACGAGCCACCTGTGACGGGCAAATTTTTAAAATTTAAAGCGAAATTTCAAGCCGAAACGACGCTAAAAATTTTAACTGCCAAAAAGTAAAATTTAACGATCGATTTCCATTAAATTTATCCCACGGTTCGCAAGCCGCGCTATTCGGGCGTAAATTTTAAACCCGCCGCACCCCGCCTTTGGCGCAGTAAATTTCACCCAAGCGGACAGAGAAATTTTAAAATTCTTATTACCCTGGCTTAATCGCGACTTCAAAACGCAGTATCTGCTGCACGCGCCCGCTTGCCGGTCGCACACTGCTCGCCGCGTAGCACGCGAACCGACCGCTGCCAAAAGCTCTCAGTGCGCGCCGTTTTACGCCGCATATCTATCTGCCGCGCGCTAGTCGCCGCATAAGAAAGAGGGGGTAAAATTTAAAATTCTATCGCCGCGTCGCACGCTGTTTATCACCGCGCATCTAGTCGACGTGTGCTGCCGCACAAGCGAGGAAAATAAATTCCATCGCCGCATCCGCTCTGTGCTGCGCCGCAGTCCCCTCTGCTGAGCCGAGAGCTGCTTTAAATTTTGTAAATTCAGCCGCAAATCCGCGCCCTAAATGTAAAATTTCAATCAATCAAAGATCGCGCAAAGTATCCCTGGCACGAGAAAGCCGAAAAATAATCTCCGTTTTAACTTAAAATATCGAGGTTCGTAGTAGAATTCGCTCAAATTTTACCGCGAAAGGAGCTAAAATGACTGCGGGCATTATTATCGGCACGGTAGTGCTGTTTATCGTGGGCTGGGCGATAGTGCGGGGCAAGTACGCGCCGCTCGTGCTTTTTCTTTCGGGCGTTTTTATGTTGATCTGCTCGGTCGCGCTAGGCACGGGGAATTTTATGCCCAAACAGGCCGTAGCGACGGGTAACGCCTACCTAAACATCATCGAGTTTATCCGATATATGTTCTCAAACAGATTTGCAAGCTTAGGCCTTATCATCATGTTTATGGTCGGCTTTGCGAGCTATATGACGCATATCGGCGCGAATCACGCTTTCGTCTCTATCGCTACGAAGCGCTTTGCTAGGATCAAAAACCCATACGTCATGATATTCGTCGCATTTGCGATGGCTAAGCTCATCAGCATGGTTATCACGAGCGCGGTGGGGGCTTGGCGTACTATGTCTTGCGCTGCTAGGACCCGTACTCATCTCGCTTGGACTAAACAAGCTCACCGTAGGTTCGATCTGCGCGATGTCGTGAGCCGCCTCAATGGTACTCATAGGCGCATCGACCGCCGCCGCGGCGAAGGCCACGCAACTTAGCATTTTAGATTACGTTTTCATCTATAAAATTCCGGCCGCGCTTCCGACCTCGATCGTGATGGGTATCGCGCTCGTTTTTTGGAACAGATATCTGGATAAAAAAGAGGGCTGGGTGTGCAGCGAGCACGTGGGCGAAGTGATGGAATTTGACGGCGCAGTGCAAAATCCCGAGGCCGTCGCGCCTAAAATTTACGCGATACTGCCATTTTTACCGATGATTTTGGTGGTAGTATTTTCGCAGTACTGCATCGCCTCTATCAAGCTTGACATCTCGGCTATCATCATCCTTTCAGTCGTCATCGCGATGCTTTTTGAAGCGCTCAGGCATAGGTTCAAATTTGACCCGATTGCCGAGGGAGTCAAGGTGTTTTTTCAAGCGATGGGCAAGAGCCTAAGCGGCGCCGTGATCCTTATCATCGCAGCGGGCGTATTTGCAGAAGGCTTTAAGGCTCTAGGTATGCTCGATAGTATCGTAGGGCTCGCAAATTCGCTTGGCTTTGGCGGATTTGGTATGTCGGTGCTTTTTGTGATCATCACGACGCTTGTTACGATCATCTCTGGCTCAAACGGCGCGAGCTTCTACCCGCTCATCGAGATGGTACCGCATATCGCTGTTAAGCTAAACGTGAGCTCCGTGATGCTCGTGCTACCGATGCACCAGGCCTCGACTATCGCTCGCCCTCTCTCGCCCGTAGCAGGCGTGGTCGTCGCGATAGCAGGCATGCTAAAATGCAGTCCGCTCGATATCGTCAAACGCTGCAGCGTGCCGGCGGTCTTGGGCCTGCTTAGCCACCATATTTTCGTATTTTTACTCTCGTTGTGAGGCGTAAAATGGAGCTCCCTAGATGGACGTTTGAGGACGCGTACGGCGACTTTGACGACGCGAGATTTACGGACGCGCTCTCAAATTTGGACGAAATTTTAGGCGAGATAGAGGAACTGCTAGGCGCGGGTGGCGGACTAAATTTACTGATAAACGCATACGAGCGCGGCTTTGAAGAGGCGAACTCCTTGCTCGCGTTTTGCCGCTGCAAATCAAGCGACGACGCCAAAGACGAGCGAGCAGGCGCGGCCGAGGCGAAAATCAGGGAGAAATTTTTGCGTCTTGAGCGAACGAAAGAGATCATTTTTGAAAAGATAGACGCGCTAGATCCCTCTGACACTGCGCGCCAAACGCAGGAGTTTGCGCGGATAAAATTTCTTTACGACGAGCGCAAAAGTAGCTGGCGGGCAAAATTTGACGCAAAGGAGCGTAAAATTTACGAAGACATGGCAGCTAGCAGTTTCACTCCGCTTTACGGCGTATTTAGGCATCTAAACAACCTCATCGCCGTGCAGGCTACCGATAAAAGCGGCGTAAAAAGCATCTATAATCTCTCAAAATGTGCGGGCGTTTTAAAGGGCTCGCCCGATGCTGCGCTGCGAAAGAGCGTGTTTGACGGGCTAGCGGAGCATTACGGTAAGCACGCGAGCTTGTACGTCGACGTTTTAAATTTGCTTCAGGGCTTTAGGCTGGGCGAATTTAGGGCGGTGGGGACGGATATCCTCACGCCTAGCCTGCAGCAAAACAAGATCAGCGAGCAGGCCGTAACGGCGATGTTTGCGGCGCTAGATCGCAGATCAGACAAGATCGGAGAGTGCGTGAGCCTGCGCGCGAAGTACTTCCCGCAGGGTAAAATTTACGCCTGCGATCTGCTCGCGCCGTCTCCTTTCGCTAGCACGGAGGAGATCCCCTACGAGCGGGCGATAGAGACGATCTGCGAGGCTCTGGGCGAGGTTAGCGAGGAGATACCTAAATTTATCAAAATGATGCTGCAGAGGAGCTGGATCGAGGCGCAGGTGCGCGAAAATAAAGCCGGCGGCGCATTTTATACGAGGTTTGATAAATTTAAACAACCGCGGGTATTTTCTAGCTACATGGGCACGCAGGCGCATATGATCCAGCAGGCGCACGAACTCGGACACGCGTGGCACTACTGGATCATGCGCGATCTACCCGCGCTTCACACGCAGTTTCCTATGACGCTAGCCGAGGCTGCCAGTACCTTTAACGAAGCCGCGCTGCGAAACTATCTGCGAAAAAATAGCGCGGATAAAAATTTGCTCTTTAATATCTTGTGGCAGGAGCTAAAATCGGCGGCAAATTTCATGCTGCACATCGGCGTGCGGTTTGATTTTGAGATCGCTTTTTTAAAGGCTAGACAAGAGGGCGCGGTCGGCGCGGCGCAGATAGAAGAGCTCATGCGAAAGGCGTGGCGAGGACGCTACGGCGATACGACGCAGGATGCGGAGGACTTTTTGCCGTACTTTAAGCTGCATTTTTACAAGACCGATCAATACATCTACAACTACCCCTACACGGTCGGCTACCTGCTCTCGCAGTTTTTGTTGGGCGAGTTTAGGCGCGCGGGCGATAAATTTATCGGCGCGTACAAGGCGTTTTTGCGAGAGTGCGGCGTGATGAGCGTCGAAGCTCTGCTGCAAAAGCACTTCGGCAAAGACGCGCGAACGCTGGAGTTTTGGCTCGAGTGCGTCGATAATGCGCTAATTTACGCAGACGAGTTTAAGCGGCTCGAGGAGCGGATGAAATTTGATAAATCAAAGGACCGAGCGGAGTAAAACGGGCGCAAAACTTAGCAAAGAGTGCGGGCGCAAGGCGTGAGAGAGGCGAGCGTGGGGCGGATGAAGCCGGGCGGGTGAAATTTTAAAATTTACTGCCCGTTTTGCTAAACGGATCTTACTGAGCGCGCGAAAAATTTAAATTTTATCGATACTAGGAAACGTCGAAGCGATCCTTGAGATGGATTGGGGAAAATTTCAAATCATACGCCGTACTCGCGACGCTATGTCGCTTGGCAATGCGAGCGAGTTTAAACACCCTGTAGTATTCAATGCCAAGCGACGCAATAGAGTGCCGATACGAGATGCAACGCAGGAAGCAGATCGGCTGTTTCTGCTACAGAGGCAAAGAGCGGGTCGCCTATCACGGTCTTAAAATTTTACGAAATATCCGCTCATAAGCGTTAAAATTTCGATGCGCGCGACAACGTTAAAATTTTAGCCGGCATGGCTGCTAAGCGAAATTTCATGTAAGCATCCGTGTGACGCTGTATTTGCAGAGTAAAACGCATACGATAAAATTTTAGCGTGTTTGAAAAGACAGAAGTTGTCAGACGGTAGTGCGGCGAAATGAAATTTAGTACGCAAGAACGGCAAACGTGGGTCTAAGCGAGATGAGCTTCAAATTAAAATCTGCAAAATTTTAATTTGAAGGCATTAAATGGATTAAAGACCAAAATCCACGTAAATTTTATACGGCGAGATAGCAAGCCCAAGGTCTCGCGATGCCGCAGTATTTGTGTCGTAGAATATAGACGTCAAGAAGCGAAAGGCGCTTGAAATTTAGCGCGCGGCGGGCATAGAGAACCGAAAATCCGCAGCGCTAAAGTTTGCGCAGCAAAAACCCAAATCTACCCGCAACAGCCGCAATCACAGCGCGAAGATGCGGCGGGGTGAAGCTCGCTGATGTAGAGCTTTACGGAGTCAAGTCCTTGCTTTTTCGCCTGGAAGTAGGCGTCGCTTGCGAAGCCGAAGTCGGCAAAATGCAAGAAGCTCTCCACGTAGAACTTGCGCGCATTTTGATGATCGGCATAATAGGCGTGCTCCCAAAGATCGCAGGCTAAAAGCGGAATTTTACCATGCACGATCGGCGTGTCCGCATTTTGCGTCGTGATGATTTCTAAATTTGCGCCGCGCTCGTCGCACGTGAGCCAGCACCAGCCGCTACCGAAAAGCCCCAGTGCGCGCTTTAAAAACTCGCTTTTAAAATTTTCTATCCCGCCGAAAGCCTGCGCTAAAGCGTCCGCGAGCTCGCCGCTAGGCTCGCTTGGCTGCGCGATACAGTCGAAGTAAAAATCGTGGTTGTAAATTTCAGAAGCGTTGTTAAAAATACGGCTAAAACCTAGGCAAATTTGATAGAGCTTTGAAATTTGCGAAAACTCGCACTCCTCGCCGCGCGCCTGCTTAAACGACTGCGTGATGATCGTAAAAAGATCCGCGTTTTGTATCGGCGTATCCGCAATGTCTCGATTTAGGGCGGAGACATAGTCCTCGCAAAGCCCGCCGTGATGAAATTTCAAACTCTGTAAGCTCGCGATTTTATTCGCGCGCGGATCAAAAGGCAGCGCCCTGGATCTAAACACTAATAATCCTCGCTGTCCAAATCGCTATAATCGTTGAAACCGTCGTCGTCTTCGTAGCTGTAATCGTCCTCGTCGTAGTTGTAGTTGTAACTCTCATCGCCTCCGATTAGATCATCGTCCTCGTATTCGTCCTCATCGAACTCTTCGTCTTCGAAGTCATCGAAATCAGCCATTTTGCTCTCCTTTGTCGTTGGAATTTACTTTTGATTTTACACATTCGCTTGCTATTTCCGGGATATTTTCGATATAAACGCTCTGCGATGGGAAGGCAAACGATAGTCCGTTTTGCTCCACGATCTCCATTATTTTAAATAAAACATCCTCTTTAGTTTGGATAAAATTTGCCCATATTACGGTTTTTGTGAAGCAGTAAACTAAAATATTAATGGACGAATCGCCAAAGCTATCTAACGCCACGAACATAGTGCTTTTATAGCCCGCTAAATCGTCGATAGAGACCATATTTTGTCTATAGCGCATACGAAAATCTTTAGAATTTAGCGCTGTATCGGCAGATTGAGCGATGCCCGGGTGAGATTTTAACATCTCTTTGATATCGTTTACGCACTTTCGCAGTTGAGCCGTGCTCGCGCCGTATTCGACGCCTACGGTAAGCTTTAAATTCCGTCCTACCTTCCTGCGGCTCCAGTTTTTGATATTTTGCGCCATTATATTGGAATTCGGCACAAAAACAAGAGCGTTATCAAAGGTTCTGATCGTCGTCTTTCTAAAGCCCGTTTCTACGACGTTCCCTTCTATGTCGCCTAATACGACCCAGTCTCCTTGCGAGAACGAGTTATCAAATAATAGCATCACGGATGAGAAGAAATTTGCGATGATGTCCTTGGTCGCAAACGCGATCGCAAGTCCGCCGATTCCAAGCGATGCCATAAGCGCCGAGATGTCAAAGCCCAGACGCTTTAGCACCAAAAGTGCGGCGATGATGATTACGATGACATATAGAATTTTAACGACTAGATTTATGATATCTTTTCTGACGCCTTTTTTCGTGATGTTTCCAAGCACGACAATGCCGTAACCATCGATGATCTCGATGATGAGCCATGCCCAAAGCACCACGTAAACGATCGAGAATAAATTTGCAAATTTTATCGGCACCGGCGCCGGATAATAAAAGATACTAAGACAGATATCGACCGAATAAGCGATCAGCAAAATACCCATCGGACGCTTGATAATGCCTACTACTTGCGTTTTTAGAGTTTCGCTATCCAGAGAAAAGCTTTTATTAAAGAATTTAAATACGAAATAGATGATGTTGGCAAGCAGTCTGCGAAGCGAGTAGAAGAATAGCGTAATCAGCGTGATCAAAATGAGCTTGCCAAAATTTACGTGGCTGAGCTTAAACGGAATTTTATCGTTGATATAATCGATCACCGACTTAAAATTTAAGCTCGTAAAAACCACGCTGCTTGCGAGTAGATCGCTATTTCGCGATAGATACGTAAGCACCTCGTCGTAGGTCTGCTTGTCGTTTTTCAAATCGTTGATTTTAGACTCTAAGGCGTCTATCTGCTCTTGACTGCTTAGATTATTTTTCAAATCATTAAGTTTGCTAAAATCCCTAGTTTGGATATTTAGTAGCGTGCTACTTAGCTCGCTTTCAAGCGCACTTCTGCTTGCGCCGTTTACAAACATATCCTCAATTTTCATAAGCGAGGTATAAAAGATCTCTGCCATTTCCATCTTTTCTAAATCCGCGCTTGCATTTACGTATTCGGGAGAGCTCTGCTTTTTGGCGTATTTTTTTAGCGTAGTTTGGATGTTCTTTTTATTTTGCGCATACGACATTATGCTTTCGATATCCATATCCTGCTGCGTAATCGCAAAAGGTAGGCGATCAAAGAGCTTAGCTTTATTGCGATCGATGGCGTCCAGCTCGTTTTTGCTCGCGTTGGCATCGCCGCCGTTAAGCAGGGAGCTGCGCTGCAAATTTAGCTTTTTAATCTCTTTGATTACAGAGATAAGCGTCTCTCCATTAGGAGTTTTTTTCTGCGAAGTCTCCGTTTTGGCGACCTTTTCTGCGATCATATTTATTACTTCAGTTTTATTGCCATCCTCTGCACCAAGGGATTTGGATAAAATTTTAGCGACTTCCTTTTTGATCTCGGTTTTGTTGTTTTCTAAAGTAAGATTTGCCTCGGGCGCGGAAGAATTCGTCTCTACAAAGCTTCCCTCGCCGGTCGTGTTGAGGTCTGCAAACGCTAAAGCGGCGCTAAAAAGACTAATCGTTAAAAAGCTGATTATAGATTTTTTCATAATCTATTCCTTTATTTAATAGCGTAAAATGCGCGCCTTCGTCGTCGTAGTTGAATAGCTCGCCCGTTTCGATGACGTAGTGCCAGCCGTAAATTTTAATCTCGCCGTTTTTGTAGGCATCTTTGATGCCAGGAAAGCTAAGTAAATTTTGCATGGAATTTATAATATTTAATCGCTCGGTGATCCACTCGCGCTTGTCGGCGCCGAGATCTTTGAGCTTTTCGACCTCGTCTTTTACAGGCTGCATTAAATTTAGCCAGCGCCTTACGTTTGGAATTTTTTCGAGTTTTTTTGCGTCATAAAACAGCGCCGCGCAGCCACCGCAGTTGCTGTGCCCACAAACGATGATATTTTTGATTTTTAACGAATACAGCGCGTATTCAATCGCCGAAGTAGTCGCTAAAAATTCCTCGCTAATGCGGTATGGAGGAACGACGTTTGCGATATTTCGCACGACGAAAAGCTCTCCTGGAAGCGTCGAAGTAATTAGGCTTGGCACCACGCGCGAGTCGGAGCAGCCGATAAAAAGCGTGTGGGGCTTTTGATGATTTGCCAGACTTCCGAAAAGCTCGGCATGCTCGGCAAAATTTTCTTCCATAAATTTAATAGCTCCATTTATTAACTGGCTGGGCATACTTTCTCCTTAAAAAAGTCGGGAATTATATATTACTTTCATAAATAGATAGAATTCTGCGAATTTTTAATTATATATTTACCAAATTTTCGCTAAACTCCCCGCTCATAAATCAAAAGAAGGAGAAAGATATGAGTCTATACGACAGACGAAATTACGCGGACGGCTATGAACTATCGGACGCGTCACTGGAACAAGGACGAATCTCTCAGACCATTAAACAAACCTACGCGCTTCTAACCGCTTCGATGATAGCTGCGGCGGCAGGGGCTTTTGTGGCGATGAGTTTCGGCGTGAGCTTGGCTCTTCATCCGATTTTATATCTGGTAGTTTTAATGGGGCTGATCTTCGGTATGCAAGCAGCCGTAAATCGCGGCGCCAACACGATCGCGCTGGTTTTGCTTTTTGCATTTACCTTTATTACCGGTCTTACTCTAGGTAAATTGATCGCTATTTATATCGCAGCAGGCGCTGGAGACGTAGTAACGCATGCGTTCGTGGCTACGGCGATTACTTTCGGTGCTCTTACCGTTTATGCGATGAATACAAAGACAAATTTCGACTCTTGGGGAAAGCCGCTATTGGTATCGCTTGTGGCTATTATCGTGCTAAGCCTTTTGAACTACTTCTTTTTCAAAAGCACCGTGCTTGATATAGCAATTTCAGCTTTTTCGGCTTTAATCTTTTCGATGTATATTATCTATGATACTAAAAACATCATCAACGGCACTTACACTTCACCGATAATGGCTGCCGTAGATATGTATCTAAACATCTATAACCTCTTCCTTTCGTTGCTAAGAATTTTCGGCGCAAGCAGAGACTAAATTTTACGCACCGCTTCGTGCGGTGCACTCTTAACTTAAAATTTATAAATCTTTTATTATAATCGCAAATTCAATTTTTTCAAAAGGTTTTATAGTGACTACGTTATTTTTAGTTTTACAAGTCGTCTTCGCCGTGATAATTACGATCTCCGTTCTGCTGCAAAAGAGCTCTTCTATTGGGCTTGGCGCATACAGCGGAAGCAACGAAAGCTTATTCGGAGCGAAGGGTCCAGCGGGGTTTTTAGCTAAATTTACCGCCGCGATGGGAATTTTATTTGTGATAAATACACTCGTGCTTGCGTATTTCTATCAGCAAGATGCTAAATCTTCCGTAGTCGATCGCGTCAAGATCGAAGCGAATGCTACTAAATCCGGGCCAAACGCTGTCCCTGGCGTGCCATCCATACCAGCTTCAGACGCAAAGCCTAATTTCGCTCCGGCAAGCACCGAATCAAATTCTATAATTAGCAGCGAGACCAATGCAACGGATACTAAAATCGAAGAGCCCGCAGCTCCTACGACCGATACTGCCGCAGCTAGCGCGCCTGCTCGGTCTCAAGCATCAAGCGCCGCAAGCGATACCAATGCCAGCGCTGCTTCCGCAGATCAAAACACAACCAAATAAACTCTAAATTTTAAAATTTAAAAGCGCAAAATCCGCGCTTTTAAATGCTATTCTTATTTTTTTAACGCTATAATTTCGCAAATTTTATTTAAAGGATTTGAATGCTAGAAGCTATCTACAAAGAGCAAAGAGCAAACGGTGATCGAGCTATCGAGGCTTTGAAAAAAGACTTTACGACGCTACGCACCGGCAAGGTGAGCGTGGCGATCCTGGATCATATTTTCGTAGATTATTACGGCTCGCAGACTCCGCTAAATCAGGTCGCAACCGTCCTTTCGACCGATGCGGTAACGATTTCGATCACGCCGTGGGAGAAACCGATGCTAAAGGCGATCGAAAGCGCGATCGCAGCGGCAAATATTGGCGTAAACCCTACTAACGACGGCGAGAGCGTGAAGCTATTTTTCCCGCCGATGACGGTCGAGCAACGACAAGAAAACGCAAAAAAGGCCAAAGCTATGGGCGAGAAGGCCAAAATCGGCATTCGCAACGTCCGCAAAGACGCTAACGACGAGATCAAAAAGCTCGAAAAAGACAAAGCGATCTCCGAAGACGACGCCAAAAAGGGCTATGACGAGGTGCAAAAGATCACCGACTCTTACTCCGCCAAGATTGACGACGCAGTTAAGGCCAAAGAAGCCGAGCTTTTGAAGGTCTGAGCTGTGAATATAGAAAAAATCTATCGCGACTGCGGCGCATATCTGCGAGGGCATTTTCTGCTTTCAAGCGGCAACCACTCGGAATTTTATCTGCAAAGTGCCAAAGTACTTGAGGATCCGCAGCTGGCAGGACAGCTAGCAGACGAACTCGCCGCGATCATCGAAAAAGCGGGCGTGGAGTTTGATAGCGTCTGCTCGCCCGCGCTGGGCGGAATTTTAGCGGGCTACGAGCTAGCTCGCGCGGCGAAAAAGCGCTTCATCTTTACCGAGCGCGTGGATCGCGTGATGAGCCTGCGCCGCGGCTTTGAAGTGCATAAGGGCGAGAGATTTATCGTCTGCGAAGACATCGTCACGACGGGCGGCTCGGCTCTTGAGAGCGCCAGGCTCATCGAAAACCTAGGCGGCGAGGTCGTGGGCTTTGCTGCGCTTGCCAATCGCGGATTTTGCAAGGTTGCAAATTTAGCGGGCAGCAGTGCAAAGGCTGGCGCCAAGCTGCCCGCAGACAAGCCGTTTTTTGCGCTAGGCAATTTCGAGTTTGAAATTTACGAGCCCGCAACCTGCCCGCTTTGTGCTACCGGAAGCAAGGCGATCAAGCCCGGCAGTCGCGGAAACTAGGCGCCAATTTGCTGCTAAGAAACCGCAACGAGATTAAATTTTATCCTCTCGGCTCTAAAATTAGCGCGCCGGAATTTTAAAATTTAATCCAAAACGGATCAAAATGGCAAAACAAAAAGCTAAAATTTCACCGATTTTTCTACGTATAAAGGCCTTCATCGTCGATCTTTTCATCATCGCGATGCCCCTATTCTACGGCGTTACCTATCTCGTCTTGGGCTCGAAAGAGGCTCTGTGGCGCAACCAAGCCGCGATCGCGCTTATATGGCTTGCATACGGCGCTATTTGCTCGGCATTTTACGCCAGTAGCGCCCAGACGCCCGGTTATAAGCTCGCGGGGCTTTATCTCATCGATGTTCGCAGCGGACGCAAGGTAAGCTTCTTTAGAGCCTTAGCTCGCTTTGCTTGCTTCGTGTTTGCGGGCTTTAGCGTCATCGGGCTTTTGATCTGCTTTTTTCGCAAAGACAGGTTGAACTTACACGACCTGCTAAGCAGGGCCGCACCCGTCGTGCGAAAGGATGCGCAGTGAGCGGGCAGATTTGCGGTATCGACGAGGCAGGGCGCGGCTGTCTTGCGGGACCGCTTTGCGTAGCAGGCTGCGTGCTGCAGCGTGAGATCGCGGGGCTTGCCGATAGCAAAAAGCTAAGCGAGAAGCGGCGCGAGGAGCTTTACGCTCAGATCATCGAAAGCTCACGCTATAAAATCGTCGAAATTTCAAGCGCGCAGGTCGATGAGACGGGTCTAAGCTCGTGTCTAAGATCGGCGCTTGAGCAGATTCTTGCGTATTTTATGGGTTTTAGCGGACAGATTATCTACGACGGCAACGCAAACTTCGGCGTACGCGGACTTCAGACGCTCGTAAAAGCCGACGCGCAAATCGCCGAAGTAAGCGCCGCAAGCATCCTCGCCAAGGTCACGCGCGACCGCACGATGTATGAGCTCGCGCAACGCTACCCGCAATACGGTTTCGCGCAAAATAAAGGCTACGGCTCACGCGCGCACATCGAGGCGATCGAGCGGTACGGGCTCACGCCCTTTCACCGCGCAAGCTACAAGATCAAATCGCTGCAACCCTTGCTGTTTGATTAACGCGGCAGCAAGCCTGCTTTATCGGCGAGGCAAAACCGCCGATTTCGGTTGATACTCCGTTGGCAAACGACGCCGAAACTCATATTTGAATGCAAAGCACGCCGATTTCAGCCGATACGACAATCGTTAGTTTTTAGCTGGCGAAATCCGCTTTTTCGCTAGCTTCTCAGAATTTTAACCGCACCTCCCGCCCTGCGCGCGGCTATAGCCTACTCTTGCGCTACTTGTGGGAATTTTAACCGCGCTTTCATATCTCGCAAGAGCCCGTACAAGGTCGGAATTTTTATCTAAAACCGCAAGCTCGGCTCGCTCGCTTATCCGCACCGCGCAGTATGCTGAATAAAATTTAAAATTCCGCGCAGCGTAAATTCAGTCCGCGCGCCGCAATAAAGCTTAAATTTCAAAATTTAATATCGACGGCGAGATAGAACATTGCGCTTTAAATTTAAAATCCACGTAAAATTTTGAATGAAATTTTGTTATAAGAATGGCGGCTAAATTTTTAAAATTTCATCAAATTTAGCCGCGAGATGAGGTGCTTATTGCCTTTCGTAGAAGCCCGCAAGAATATTTTGTGGCTTCATTTTACTATCGGTATCCTCTTTTCCGTCTGCGGTAAGTTTAAATTTATCGGACAGACTTACGCTCTTGTCGGCATTTACGATGAAATTTAGCTCGACCGTAGCCTGCGACGGTGCGTCATTATCTGATTTTTTAAGCCCAAGACTTGCATCATATTGGTCTAATGTTATCTGCGAGTAATAAACAGTTCTTTTTAGATTTCCTATAATATAGTCAATAGTCGTATCGCTTTTATTGCTATTTTCTTTTCGTAATTCCTCTTTTAATTTATCGTCGCAATCTACTAACCCGTTTTCATCATAGTATTCTATTTTACCTTTAGTTTTGAGGACTTCTTGAAATTTTGCTTCACTAAGTTTGCAATGTTCATTTGCCAACTTAAGCAGACCTTGCATATCATAAGCCTTACTTTCGTAAAGAGCCATAACACCATCTAAATATGTGTTTATCGTTTCTTGTTTAGATGATTTGAAACGCTCTACTTTACTTTCTTTCATTTTTATATTTATAGGTTCTACATCCACGTCGCAGACCATCTTGACCATCTTTAATCCGCCGTTTTCGTCTCTGCTCCACGTGATATTTTTACACATTTTCGAGCCCTCTATCGCCGTACCGATACTCATAGACTTAAAATCGGGCAGAGTATAGTTTTTCACGAGCTCTATTTCGTCCGCGCCGCATCCTGTTAAAATCAACGTCGCCAGTGCGGCACCTAGTGCATATTTCATCTTTAACTCCTTGAGGTGAATTTTCTAGAAAATAATGCTACCCCCCCTGCTTAAAAACGGGTAAATTTAGAGCTTAAATTTTAAAATTTTGCCGCAAAAATTTCGCTCTCTCAATTCACTAAATTCCGCGCACCGCAATTTTGCCGCACATGCCGCGCTTTGCGCCTTTTAGCGAAATAGTTTTGCGGTAAAATTCTAAGATAAACCGTCCGCATCGCATCGCCTAAATCCTCGCGCTGTTTCGCGCGCGAAGGCGGTAAAATTTAGAAATTTTAACCAAACTTTCGCTATCATCACCGCTTAAATTTTCACCCAAAGGAAACTGATGTTTGAATGGATCGCCTCACCCGAGGCATGGATCAGCCTGGCGACGCTCACGGGGCTTGAGATCGTGCTTGGCATCGACAATATCATCTTTATCGCGATTTTGTGCGGCCGCCTGCCCGAGGCGCAGCGCGGACGCGCCCGTATAATGGGGCTCGCGCTTGCGATGTTTACGCGCATACTGCTGCTTCTTAGCCTAAGCTGGATCATGGGGCTAACCAAGCCGCTATTTAGCGTGCTTGCGCGCGATTTTAGCGGACGCGACCTCGTGCTGATCGGCGGCGGATTGTTTCTACTCGTCAAATCCACGCTCGAGATCCACTCCAGCGCCACGGGCGAGGCACACGAGCGCAGCGCTAGCAGCGGCAAGGCAAGCTTCGGCGGCACGCTCGTGCAGATCGCCGTTTTGGACATCATCTTTTCGCTCGACAGCGTCATCACCGCCGTGGGCATGGCGCAGCACCTGCCCGTGATGATCCTCGCAGTCATCATCGCCGTGGGCGTGATGATGCTCGCTAGCGGCGCGATCGCGCGCTTCGTGGATGCAAACCCGACGATCAAAATTTTAGCGCTTGCATTTTTGATCCTAGTGGGCGTCTCGCTGATCGCCGATGGGCTGGGCTTTCATATACCTAAGGGCTACATCTACTTCTCGATGGCGTTTTCGCTGCTTGTTGAGCTCATCAATATCCAGATCCGCAAAAAATCCGCCGCAAAGTAGGAGGAGTGGAATTTTGCGAGATCTGAAAGGCACGCATGGGCTTTGCTAAATTTCTTTCGCCGCGACATATTAAGCTTGCTCGCGGCACGGCCAGGGATTTCAAGCTAGAGCCAGCGGCTGCAGACACGGCGAAATTTAGCTTTACGCTGGAGGGCTTGCGCTTTGCGGGAAATTTGGACTTAAGGCGCGACGGACTCTATCTGCCGATACGCGAGGGCGACGAGCTGGCGGTGATATATGAGGCTTCAAGCTCAAATTCCGGCGGGGAGGCTTTGAGGGGCTCAAATTCCTGCCGCGAGACTTCAAGCGGCGCCGATTTAAGCGGCGAAAATTCCATGCTGCGCCCTAGCTGCGAAGTTCCAAACAACGGAAATTCCACTGCCGCAAATTTAGACTGCGACGCACATAGCGATACCGCGGCAAGTGCACGTCAAAATTCTGCGGTATCTGATTTATCGGACAAAGATCGCAGCGGTATAAATTCCGCCGCTTTGAGCCTGATCCGCAAAGGCTTTAACGAGCGAATGAGCGCCGATATGGAGCCTTATGCTTCGAATTTAAATTGCAAGGATTTCAGCGGCTCCGCCTCTTTAAATTCTACTCGCGAGAGCCGTGACGGCGCTTTGGTAAACTCCGCCGCTTCCGCCCTTCCACTAGATTTCGTTAATCTAAGCCTAGGCGCGCAGCGCTGGAAGGACACCGGTAGCACGGCGCTCGCCGCGATATTCGCAGCTTTCGGCGTAGTGCTGACCGCGATGAGCATCTACTGCATAATCTTTATTTTTGATGCAAGGGCTCCTGCGGGACTGCTAGCCCTGCTCATCCTCGCGCCTTTTGCGTATTGCAGCTTTAAGTTTATGCGAAGAGACTGGCGCGCCGCAAAGTTTGGGCGCATATTCGCAGCGCTTCCGCACTCCAAAGAGCCCAAGCGAAGCGGCGAAGCGGAAGGCTATGCTAGCGGCGTGCGCGTGTTGCGAAGCGGCGACGTTTATTATTATGGCTTCGCGCTGGACGGGCTGTATTTATCGGGCGACAGCAAGCGGCGTATTGTCTCTAGCGCGCTACGCGCAGATCAAAATTTAGCGGAGCTTGCGGACGGCGAAAATTGCATGGAATTTAAGAATTTAGGCGTAGAAAATTCCCCAAATTCTGCGAGAATTAAGAATTTTGCGAAATCAGCGAATTCCACAAGCTCTGCAAATTCTACTAACGCAGCAAATTCTATAAATTCCGTCCGCTCCGCCGAAGCCACGGCACCCGCCAAGGCGAAGGACGCCTCGCAGAGCTTCGAGCTGCAAAACGGCGATATTCTCTGCGCCCGCTACAAAGACTACCGCGTAAGCGGGCTTTGGAATAAAAGCCGCGGCATGAAGCTCGGCGATACGCGCAGCGGGCTTCGGCGCGTAGCGGATTTTATCGCGAGCGTGGCGCTGCAAATAGGCCTGCGTCTAGGCGGCGCGCTCGTGCTGACGTGGCTCGGAGATCACATCGGCGGCTCCTTCGGCAACGCCCTAAGCTTCATCGGATTTTTGCTGCTACTTAGCCTTATGCTTTGAAAGGCGAATTTCAAACGGCAGCCTCGCGGAATTTTACAACTTCAAGAAATTTCAAATTTCGCAATTTTTGCAGAATTCCGCAGCAAACGGATTTGGATTTTAAATTCCAATGCTTTGAGGCTGTAAATTTAAAGGCGCGGCAAAATTTCAAATTTCAGGCGCGTAAAACTTCGGCTGCGGAATTTTAAAATTCTAAATTTTAAAGCGTATAATTTCAAGGCACGGAATTTTAATTTCAGAATTTTAAATTTTGCGGCGCAGAATTCCTCGGTGTGGATTAAAATTTTAAATTTCAAAACGCACGGAATTTTAAAGCGTTTAAAATTCCAAAGCGCGAAATCAAAAAGCGGGGTTTTAAAATTTCAAATTTTAAGGCGCACAGAGCTGTAGCATGTGGAGCCGCGGCACGGCGTGTGAAGTTATAGTGCGCGAGGCTGTGACACGCAAAGCTGCGGCGAGCCCCATCCGCTAGCTCCAAATTCTTTCGTTTAGTTTTAGGTTTTTTACGATCGCTAAAAAATGCGAAAGCTCGCGCTTGAGCTGCGCGGCAGGATCGCGGCGCAGCACGCTTTCGTCGATGTCCGGCTCGAAATTGTCGCGCCCTGTGTTTACGAAAATATAAATTTTGCTATCTGCGAAGCTAAGGCTAACGGGCGCGGCTACGGCGCCTGCGAAGCGCAAGAGCCTCCGCATAAAGGCGGGCGTTAGAATATACATCGCGCCCGCCGCGTCCTCGCAATACACGGCGAAGGCGGCGTTAAACTCCGCATCGTCCATATCGATCCTCTTTAGCCCGAGGGTGTTCGGTGCGCCGGCGCGAGCGGGAAAGATCAGGGTTTTGGCACTTATGCGTTTGTTAAATTCCGCGTAGAAAAAGGTGCCGAGGATTTCGCTTTCCGAAAATCTATTAAATAAACTTACGTCACAAAAGGCAAAACTCACGCCGTCATAAACACCCGAGACCCTGTCGTTGCCGCCTAGGTATCTGTCTAGTCGAAAAAAGAGCCCTGAGAGCTTAAGCTTGGCGGGATCGATACTGCCTCCAATATCGTATCGATAGCCGAACGCCTTGAAATAAGGCATTAGATAGTGCTCTTTAAAAGCGCACTGAAATTTTACCGAATAATCTTGTTTAAAGCCTCCAAACAATACGAATAAGCTAGAAGCAGCCAAGATTAAAGTTATAATCGCGAGTAAGATATATTTGGAAATCGTGGGGCGATTTTGTAAATCGTTTAGAAATAGGCTCATAGCAAAAAGGCAGGCAGCGTAGATTATCTTAGCTTTTATAGAGCTTTCATCGCACAAAACGGCTACTATAAGAACAACCGCGAATAATCCGATAAGAGACAACAAATCTGTCATCTCTCCTCCGTCGCATAGCTTGTATAACAAAAACACGCCGTAGCCGAGCATGCACGCCGCCGCTAAGATCGTATTTCTTTTCGCCCTATACAAAAGCCCCAGTCTGATCTGCTCCAGCTCGCTTGCGCTCATTTTGCCCCTCCTAAAATTTAAATCCGATTATGGCGCTAGCGAGCTTTAAATTTGCTTAGGAACGGCGCCAAAATTTTGAAATTTAGACTTGCGTAAATTTACGGTTAAATTTTAGCGTCGGATCGTCTAAATGTAGCGAAGGCGGAATCTTGGTAGAAGTTTAAGCGGCACGAAATTTTAAAAATTTCGTGCCATAAGAGAGATAAAATTTTACGGGCGCGCTTTAAATTCGCTATAAAATTTCACTGCGCCGAGCCGTAAAATTTCGCGAAATAGACGCCGCAGGTTATGCCGCAAAATTTACGAGCGCCTGAGCGAATGCCGCGAAATTTACGGGCGCTCGCGCCGCAAAAAAGCGCCGCGCGGATGCCGCTAGAAAAATTTAAATTTTTCTATAAGGCGCCTGTCCTACTTCGTAGAAGTTATTGCCCTCACTATCGATCGCTACGATAGCGGGGAAATCCTCGACCGTAAGTCGTGCGACCGCCTCGGGGCCAAGCTCGGGATAGGCTAGCACTTCGTACTTTTTGATACTTTGGCTGATTAACGCGCCCGCGCCGCCGATAGCGACCATATAGACGCAGCCAGATTTTTTCATCGCCTCGACGACGGCATCGCTGCGGTAGCCCTTGCCAATCATGCCGTTGATGCCGACTTCGTTTATCATCGTCGGGGTGTATTTGTCCATGCGTCCGCTAGTCGTAGGTCCTGCAGCGCCGATTGCCTGACCCGGTTTGGCAGGGGTCGGCCCCAGATAATATATAGTCTCGCCCGCTAAGTTTACGGGTAGCTTCTCGCCGCGAGCGAGGGTTTCGGTTAGAGCCTTGTGCGCGGCATCGCGAGCTGCGATGATGGTGCCGCTAATTAGGACGTTATCGCCCGCCTTTAGGCTTTTTACTACGCTTTTATCGAAAGGTGCGGTAATTCTTTTAACTTCTGACATGATTTCCTCCTTATAGTTCAGCATCGGCATGGCGAGCCGCGTGGCAGTTGATATTAACGGCGACCGGAAGCCCCGCTATGTGGGTCGGATACCACTCTACATTTACCTTAACGGCGGTATTTATGCCGCCCAAACCCTGCGGACCGACGCCCGTAGCGCGCGCCATCTCCAGTAGCTCATCCTCTAGCTTGGCGTAGCGCTCGTCGGGATTTCTGCTGTCGATCGAGCGAACCGCGGCTTGTTTGGCTAAAAGCGCCGCCTTATCCATCGTGCCACCGATACCGACGCCTACGACCATAGGAGGGCAAGCGTTAGGACCAGCGTATTTAACCGCCTCTAAAAATACTTTTTTTACCCCCTCGATGCCGTCTGCAGGAACGAGCATTTTTAGCACCGATTTGTTTTCGCTGCCAAAGCCCTTTGGGGCCACTTTAATCTTAAGCTTGTCGCCTGGGACGATGCGGGTATTGATGACTGCGGGGGTATTGTTTGTGGTGTTTTTACGCTCAAAAAGCGGCTCTGCGACCACGGATTTACGCAGATAGCCGCCTACGTAGCCGTCCGCAACGCCTGCATTGATAGCATCCTCCAAATATCCGCCCTCGATATGCACATCCTGACCAAGTTCGACAAAAACCACCGTCATACCGGTATCTTGGCAGATCGGCGCGACCTCTTTTGCCGCCAAATCGGCATTTTGTAAGAGCTTGCCTAAGATATCCTTGCCGATAGGCGAAGTCTCATTCTCGCGTGCTTTCTCAAATGCCGCGCGCATGTCGGGCGTGACGTGATAACAGGCTTTTTTGCAAAGTTCGCTGACTACTTTGGTAATTTCATCCGCTTGGATCGTTTTCATGATCTCTCCTTGTATTGAAATTTTAATGGATTATATTCCGTTAAACTAAAAACTTAGTTTAAAATTTTATCTTCATTTAATAAATTTTAACAAAAGGCTAGAAAATAAGCGGTTTTTAATATTTTTATAATAAAATACCACTTTTCGAATTATCAAATACTAAAAATTTTGCGAAGAAATTTTAAAATCAAGGAAACCTATGAAAAAGAAAACTCTTGTGCTGCTCGTGGGCGCTTGTGTGCTTATAGGAATGATACTTTCTCTTGGGATTGCGGAGATGGTTCACCTTACGGGCACCGATAAATTCTGCGTATCCTGTCATACGATGCAGCCGATGGTAAACGCATTTCACAACGATGTTCACGGCGGCAATAACCCGCAAGGTTTCAAGGCCGATTGCGTCGCCTGTCACGTCTCTCATGAAAATACCTTTATGTATCTTTGGACTAAAGCTCTAACCTCCGCAAATGATGTCTACAAGACGGTCTTTACCGACGCAGATAAGATCGACTGGCAAGAAAAACGCAAGGAGCGAAATCATTTCGTTTATGAAAGCGGCTGCCTAAGCTGCCACCGAAATTTAAAAGAGCAGAATAATCAAGTAAATAAAGCCTGGCTCGCGCATAGGGATTATTTCGCAGGCACTACCGGCAAAACCTGCGTGCAGTGCCACGAAAACGTCGGCCACAAAAATATGGGTATAGAGATCACCAAATATTGGGATAAATACAACCGAGAAAATAACAAAACCAAGTAAAGGAGAAGCAATGCTAAAAAAAGTCGCTATTTTAATAGCCTGTATCGTATCGTTTGCATTCGCAGAAATGCCCGCGCAGCATGCGAATATGTCCGCGTCGGACGCGAACGTAAGCAATTCCGTAAACGTTAGTCTTACGAAGAATTTAAAGGTAAATAGGCAGCTTACGCCGCTAGCTAGACGCTGCGTCGAGTGCCATGCCGAAAAAACTCCGGGCGTCGTTGCGGATTGGAAGATGAGCCGCCACGCTCACGTAGGCGTTAGCTGTACCGACTGCCACTCACAGCCAGCAGATAGCCCTATAGCAGCTAAAGAGCCGCATCCGAAAGACACAGATAATCATATTTCGGTACTAGTTAGCCCAAAAACCTGTGCTAAATGCCACAGCAACGAGGTTAAAGAGTTTGAAAACAGCGGTCACGCAAGAGGCGCTATGCAAATGCAAGCCAACAAAGGAATGGTTGATCTAATGTATCACTACGAAGGACGTGATATCCCTGATCTTAAACATGCACCTGATATTACCGGCTGCTCTCAATGCCACGGTAGCGTCATTAAAATGGATGAGCATAACAAGCCTACCAAAGAGACCTGGCCCGTTTACGGCATTGGTACGGTTTATCCGGACGGTAGCGTAGGCGGATGCAAATCATGCCACTCGAGTCATAAATTTTCGATTGCTGAAGCTCGTAAGCCTGCTGCTTGCGCATCTTGCCACTTAGGACCTGATCATCCGGATATCGAAATTTACAACAACTCAATGCACGGACATGTATTTAACGCTGAAGGCAATGAGTGGAAATTCGATAGCGCTCCTGGTACTTGGGCGGTTCCTGACTACCGCGCTCCTACATGCGCGACCTGCCATATTAGCGGCGGTGTGGGCGATTTAAACTCCACTCACAATGTATCTCAACGCTTGAAGTGGAATTTGTGGCTGCCTAAGAGCAATCTACGCACCGGCGGTAATGAGACCGCGGTAAGCGAGTTTTTAAATACCGGCAAGTTAACCATTGGTAATCCTTTGGCGGGTAACCTAAACGGTCCTGAGGCAGCGCGTGCGGAGATGAAGCAAGTCTGCAAAGAGTGCCACGCAAGCACCCACACGAATAATTTCTTTGAGGTGGGCGATAAGCAGGTACTTCTATATAACGTTTACAACGACGAAGCGACTAAGATGCTAAAAGAGCTTAAGGAAAAGAAACTTCTAAAAGACGATCCTTGGGCGGATGCGTTCCAGCGAATCTACTATGTTTCATGGCACCACGAGGGTCGCAGAATGCGCCAAGGCGCGCTAATGGGCGGACCTGATTATTCGCATTGGCACGGCGTATTCGAGGTCAAAAATGACATCAGAGAGATGCGCGAAATCTACGAGCGCCGCATCAAAACTGGTAAGATCGAGGAATAATCCTTCTTAGTCTGCTAAATTCTGCCAGGTTAAACAGATCGAGCTTGTAAGCCCCTGCACTTCGCGGGGGCTTTTTTATTTACACAAAATTTTGGAATTTTATTTTGTAATCTGCAAGCCCATTGAAAATCGCCCCTAAAAGCCCCTATAAAACCACTGTCTAATTATTTAAGATCATTGAGAATTTATGACGGAAGTGGCTGATAAATTAGAGTAAATTTATCTCTTTGCAATCCAAAATTAGCTACAATCGCGCATATCATTTAAAAGGAATTTTATGGACAAGCAAACGGCATTAGACTTTTTGAGACTTCATCAGCCGATGCCTGCGCAGCTTTCGGATCAGCTCGCGGCAGAGTTTCGCGCGGTACGGGAATTTTTGCGTGATAATCCATGTGATGAAGCGCTTGAGCCGCTTTTGCGCTCGCTAAACGAGGGCGACGGCGCAGGTGAATATCCACTCGTGGACGAGGTGCTAGGTGCGGCGGATGCTGCTGCTGCGGTAGCTGCGATTAGAGCGGTCTTGGAAGATCCGAGCACGGGCAGCGGAGCGCGATTTTGGGCGACGCTTTTTAGCGTGAGCTTCGTCCGTAAGGAGCTCATCGCAAGCCTGGAGACATCGCTTAAATACGCAAACGATGATTTGATCGAGCTTACAAAGGAACAGATCGAAATGTTCAAGCAGCTGACGTAAAGCTAGCTGCGTAACTTAGGGTTGTGCCTTACTCGCCAGATTGCGCACTGCAAAGCAAATCCAAATTTATAAAAATCGGCTTAATCACAGGCTGCTTTTAAATTTTTAAAATTTTGCGGTCGCTTAAAATTTTTTAGAGGCTACGATTATGCAAGAGACGCACTTTATTTTCTATGCGCTGTGGTAGGTGCCCTGTGCGATGGTTGCTATCGGCAAAGATATAGCGTCGCCGCTAAGTGCGAGCGGCGCAGGCACGGAGAGGTATCTACCTAGGGAGGGTAGAAATTTCACGGCGTCGTTTGAGGTAAAATTTTAAATCTACAGGCTTGTGATAGAATTTAAGTCGTAATTGTGAAACGGAATTTAATATGCGGCGAGCACGACGCTGAAATTTTAAGCTTGCGTCGCGCAGTGGTGAGATTTCGCTCGGTGCGATCCGTACGAAATTTTAAGCCGTAAATATAAGGCGGAATTTCTCATACGCGATTTTTTTTGAGACGAAATTTTAAGTAATGAGTTTGAGAGGAAATTCTAAAGCGCGAGTTAGATTATAAACTTGCACCGTCGGTAGAGGATACCGCGCCTTTTTTTGCTCTGAGAACTCCTACCGCACGGCAAAGAATTTTGCGCTTTTAGCATTGCAGCTACGAACCTCGGCTACGCAGCGAGTAAAACTGTGCTGCGGTTATACGACTAATGATGCCGCGCCATTTTGCAAGCGATCTTGTAGTGAGATTAGATTATTAGTCTCGGCGTGCGGCATAGGAATTTGGGCGGGTGTGATCCGTGCAGGATTATACGGCGCAGATTTTGCGTCCCCTTCTGCACTGCTAAAAATTCTACTGAGCAGAGGTGATCTAGAAATTTTGCAGCGGCACAAAATTGCCTGGCGCGGATTTTGAGCTTGCGCGAAATTTCGCACCGCTAGTATTTGAGAGGCGTAAAATTTTAAATTGCATGCTGCTTTAAAATTTTAAACTTATAAAATTTGAGCCGCGCTTGCTTTTAAATCCTAATTACGCGCCATGTTTGGCGATGAAATTTTAAAATTTTATCACGCCAAGAGCAGCTCGATCAATCGGCGGACGCAGCTAAAAATAAGATAGATAAAATGCATCAGCGCGTGAAGCGGGTCTAAATTTAAATTGCGGGCGAAATTTTAAAGCGTGGCCTAGACCGCTTGCGGGCGTTCGGTTTCGGCTTTAAAATAGTTAAATTTAGCGCTGGCACCCGCAAGACGCTTCGGCTATCTGATTTTTGCGGTGCCGAAGCAAAGTCCGTTTTCGTTGCACTGCATATTTTCGATTTGCGGATCCTCGCTTTCGCCGCAAATTTGGATCATCTGATGCGACGCCTCGTCCATTTTAGGCTCGCTGCAATGCGAAACGCCTGGCTTTGGATGCTCAGGATCGGAGCAAGCGCATACAAACAGCGCTGCGCAGGCGAATAAGAGGGAGTTTTTCATTTTAAATCCTTTTAAAAAAATTTCATAATTTTATCTTTGTAAAACTGAAATTTTACGGAATTTAAAGCGTTTCGGATAAATTTAAGGCATCTGCTTTTGCAAATATAAATTTTCTAAATTTCGCGTTAGATACGAAGAGTCGGCGTGCGAGGCGAGATTAAAAATTTAATATTTGCGGGCGAGCTTTAAGACGCAGCTCAAATCATTTTGCGGAAAGATATAAGATTAAAGATTTGCCTAATCCTGTCTATCGTTTTAAAATTTTTTACCGAAAGCCGCTATAATTGCGCCCTTTAAACTAAAATAAGGAGAAAACATGGCAATGACGAATTACATGGAACTTTTGATGGCAAATCAGCCGTGGAATTTGATTTTATTTATGGCGGTGCCGATGGGCTTAGCAGAAGCGATAGTAGCGAGCGAATTTTTTAGCTTGTACCGCGCGAAGGAGGGCTCTTTGGCGCTAAAAATCAATAAATGCCTTAGCATCATTCTCGGCGCTTATTTTACGATATTAATCATTTACGTAGCGGTTAAAATTTTGCCCGCTATTCATTTACGTGGCGCTGCGGACGCCTTAGCTTTGGCTGCATACGCAGCAGCGGCGCTGCCTGCGCTGCTGCTGCTACTTTTGGAACTCGGAGTTATCGCAAAAGGAGCGGAATTTAGAGCTAGGCTTAAATTTCATTTCTTGGCGCTGATTGTATTTTTGGTGCTAGGACACGTCGCGATGATTTTTGGAATGACCGATCCAGGTGTGAGTGGCATGGATCATTCTATTATGGATCATGGCTCGATGAGTGGGATGAGCCACGATATGGGTTCGATGGAGGGGATGGATCATTCGCATATGAATCATGGCTCGATGGAGAACATGGATCACGGCGGCATGGATCACTCAAATATGGAGCATTCACATTAACTTTAGCTTGCCCGGCTTGGGCTAAATTTTAAAATTCTATCCCGCCGAGCTGCGGAGCTGATAGATTTTATGTTTTAATTGCCTTTCGTCTGCGAAATGCATATGCAAGCACTTCTAAAATAAAATTTTACCGCCTTTCATCTGCTGCCTGCGAGGCGGTAAAATTTCATATCAAGCTTATCGCCCCGCCTTTTATGTTCTTGTGATATTTTTATCCAACTTATGCAGGCGCAAAGCTCGCACATATGCGGTTTGAGGTCTAAATTGGCGTGCAAACCGCTTTGGTATATTTTTTAACGTTAGTTTAATGCTAAATTTATATAATTTAAGCGAGTTATATTTTAAGAGACGATTAAGAATGAAATGCGCTAAGCTTGGAGGCGGATAGAGTATGCAAGATTACGAATTATTGGATGTTTTGTCCAATAAAAGGGTTCTTTGTCTAGAGGATGAGCCCGGGATTTTAAAAAATATAATCGAATCGCTGCAGCTGTTTTTCGGCGAAGTAGTGGGGGTTAAGGACGGGCTGGAGGCGCTTGATGAGGCGATGAGCGGCTCGTACGACGCACTGGTTTTTGATATCGGCGTGCCGCATATGGATGGGCTAGAGGTCGTTAAAAAGATCCGAGCTGCCGGCATCATCGTGCCGATCGTGATACTTTCGAGCCACACCGAGCAGGAGTATCTATGGCGGGCGGTGGAGCTTAAGATCACTAGGTATCTGCCTAAGCCGTACGACAAAAACGCCTTTATAAAGGCGCTGCAAGACGTCGCTGCGGAGCTGATAAATCACGCGCCGATATTTAGCATAAGCAGTGAGTTGAAGTATGATTTTGCCAAAAAGATCATCTACGTCAAAGACAGCGCCTGTCATCTTTCCAAAAGCGAGAGCAAGCTTTTGGAGTACTTCTTAGCGCGCAAAAATCAAACCGTAACCTACGAGCAGCTATTCGACTACATGTGGGAGTTCGAGCAGCCCAGCAAGGAGGCGATCAAGGCGATCGTCAAAGAGCTACGCCGTAAGATCGGCAAGGACGTGATCAAAAATTTATATGCGGTGGGGTATCTCTTTGAAGTATAAATTTAAATTTATCGTAGCGCTTTTCGTGCTGCTATATATCGTAATTACGGCTTTGGTTTTTAACTTCTACCGCGAGCTTGCGCTAAAGGACACGAGGCGCGAGGCGTTTTATATCCTAGATACGATGAATGCGGTGCGCGATTACGTCTCGACCGTGCAGCGCCCGCTAATAAACGAGCTTAAAGAAAAAAAGCTTCTAAGCGAGGATTTTTTCGATCCGAGGCTGATGTCCTCGACCTACATAACGCGCGAAATTTATAAAATTCAGCTCGCCAAAAATCACATCAACTACGACTACAAGCTCGTCGCCACCGATCCGCTCAATCCCGAGCACGAGGGAAGCGAGTTTGAGAATGAAATTTTAGAAGGCTTTAAAGAAAACAGATACAAAGAATACTCCAGAATCGTCTATGATAAAGGTGGCGCCTCGTATCTTTTGAGTCTGCCGATAACAAACTCTCAGCCTTCGTGCACCGAGTGCCACAGCATCAACGCAGCACCTAAAAAGATGCAAGAGCTCTACGGAGACGTGGGGAATTTCAAAGGTGACCTGGGCGATACGATCGCGATGATAAGCTTTAAAATTCCGATAAAAAGCATTCTGCTCTATCACACCAAAGAGTTTGTCGTTAGCGGCCTAAGCTTGCTTGCAGTGTTTTTGATCTGCATATTTTGTATCTATAAAATTCACAAAAAAAACGAGACCTTAAAGATGCAGACTCAGCTTTTACTGATAAATCAAAGCCGCCTCGCGCTCATGGGCGAGATGATCGGCAATATCTCGCACCAGTGGCGCCAGCCGCTATCGCAGATCAGCTCCACGCTCATAAATTTAGAGCTTTACAACGAGCGGGGCAAGCTCTCAAAAGAAAGGCTCGAAGGCGGCATAAAAGATGCGGGCGAGCAGGTAAAATTTATGAGCGATACGATCGAGGATTTTAAAAATTTCTTCAACCCAAACATGCCGAAGAGGGAATTTAGCGCCGGCGAAGCGATCGAGCAGGCGCGTAAAATTTTAAACGCCTCGCTTAAAAAGCACGTCATCGACATAAGCGTGCGGATAGAGGAAAATTTCACCCTTTACGGCAACGTAAACGAGCTAATCCAGGTGATCATAAATATCATAAACAACGCAAAGGAGGCGTTTTTGGACGTACCGCTTAAACGGCGCGAGATTAAAATCCGCTCGTTTTTAAAACAGGGCGAGCGGGTAATCACGATCGAAAATAACGCAAGCCGCATCGACGAAGCGCAGTTAGATAAAATTTTTGAGCCGCACTTTACGACAAAACAGCAGGGCAGCGGGCTAGGGCTATATATGAGCAAGATGATAATCGAAAAAAATGGAGGGAGCATAAGCGCTGCGAATTCCGACGAAGGCGCGATATTTACGATCTCTTTTCGTTAAATTTAGACTTCATTAAATTTCTCCCTTTTTCACCCTTTTTTGTTGATATTATTTTGAGCGTAGAACTTTGCTAATTTAAAATTTCGATTTTCAAAGGAGGAGCCATGAAAAAATGGAATAAGATGCTACTAGGCGCGCTAGCCTGTATTAGCATTTTTGCCGCAGGAGCCTGTGCTGATGAAGGCATGGGGCATGAGATGGAAATGTCGCAAAAATCGCGCGACGTCATCGCAAATCCTAAGGGCACGTTGCAAAGCAGAGGCGTCATATCCTTGCAGGACTACGTCGTAGAAGAGCGAGAGATGTATGACTGGCTATTTAAAAATCACCCGATTTTTACCAAATACGGCGGTAAGACGGTCGGTAAGATGGATGTACACGACCGAGGTTTGGAGTGGCTTGCGGAAGGGCATGGATTTGACTTTTCAAAGGCTAGCAAAAGAGACGACGGCAAGGGCTATAGCTCTATGATGTATAGAATCCCTGCGGGCTCTTCTTTGCAATTTCCGAATAAATTCATAGGTCCTGAAAAATGCGGCGAGTGCCACCCTGCACAGTATGAGACATGGAGCAGATCGCGCCACGCCACTACTATCCGCTTCCCGGGCGAGCACCCGGAGGTTAATAACAACCTAACCGATCCTGTATTTAGCCCAGATACGGCGTCGATCCTTCCAAAAGGTATTACCCCTGACGTAATTTATGCGACTGTGGGGCATCTAAGGACAAAATTCGGCTACGTAGATGCATGGCTTCTACGCGGAACCTATCACGTAGAGGGCGGCTTGCTAAGAGATGGTACCGGTCAAATCGTAGCTGGCGGCAACCAATTCCAAAGGACTTGGGCGTTAAATTTAGACGATGAGACGGTCAAAAAGATTAAAAAGATCGTTCCGGAATTCCCGGGCACGCTTGAGGAATACGGCGATAACGGCGGTTACGTAAGAGGTCTTGCGTCGTATGCTGCGAAATATAAAAAATCGATGTTTTTCCAAGCAAACAGCTCGTATTGCGAAGTCTGCCACCCATTCAAATTCGATTTTAAAACTAAAAAAGAATTCTATGCTGCTTTGGGTAATGCAAAAGAGCTTCAAAAGCACACTATCTCCAAGGGTATCACCTGTGAAGAGTGCCATGGAGCGGGCGGTCACTTGGATGGTGCTACAAATTTTAGAACCTCAAACTGCGAACGCTGCCACCAAAGATTTAACTATAGCCCTGATTTAGCTCGTGCTAATCCGCTAAACAACGGAAATCCCGATCTATCTCTTAGCTCTAAATTTAAATCTATGGGACCAGGATGTGGCTCTGAAGGCTCTCAATCATACTTCACCGCTCACTACGAGAAGGGTATGCGCTGCGTAACCTGCCACGATCCGCACGATAACACCGGACCGGTAGTTGGCGATAAAACCGTCAAGGGCGTAAATTACAACTCCGAGCAGGGCTATTTGAGCGCGTTTTATACAAAGCCTAAGATCACAAAAGAGTGCAAAGACTGCCACCAAGAGCAAGCCTACATCGCCGCAAGAGCCGATACGCATAAAGACAACACCTGCGCATCTTGCCATATGCCGTTTATGATGAGCTGCGAGAACTTCTACGCTATTCAGTTCCAAGACAACGCGGGATTCGATACTCAAAGAAGATCGCACATCTGGAAGATCGACATAGATCCTGCTAGAAAATCTCTAGTCGCAGGCGATGCCGCTAAAGGTCCAAGAGATGCGAAAGATTGGCACTTCCAAAGAAATAAAGATGGACGAAATTTCGTCGATCTTATGTGGTCGTGCGCACGAACATCTTGGGCGGATAAAGATATGCAAGATACAAAAGGCTGCCATAGCCCTGTCGTTTCCGAGCTAAAAGAGACACTTCACTTCAAGAACCAAAAGCAGGTTTACGATGAGGTCATGGGCTGGCAAACTCCGATTAAGAGCGACTTCTCGCAAGTTAAGATCGGCATTCAAGGAATTTACTCTATCCTTGAGACCAAAAAGCTTAACTCCAGTGATAAAACTCGCGTCTATGAGCTAATCGAAAAAGCTCAAGACACCGTCGATCTTATCGAAAAAGACGGCTCATGGGGAATGCATGGCTTTAAATATACTAAGCAAAGGCTAGAGGCTGCTAAAGAGTATATCAAAGAGGCTCAAAGAATTCTAAATAATAATTTATAATTCTTTCGGGGTCGCGTAAGCTCGCGACCCCGAAATTTAAAAGGCAAATGTATGCAAAAAAGACTAAAAATTTTCTTGCCTATCATTTTGGCAAGCTGCGCGTTGGGCGCGAATTTAACTACGCAAGAACAAAAAGAATCTTATAGCATCGGAGCTTCTACCGGAAGCTATGTTTCAAACCAGCTGCATTCACAAGCCGCATTAGGTGTCAAATACGACTTAGATGCGGTGATAGAGGGGTTTTTGGACGCTCTTAAAAAGCAACAGAAGCTAAAAGATGAGGAAATTATTGCGCTTTTGAATCAAAGAGCCGATAAGCTAAATAAGATCGTAGAAACAAATTCCAAAGCGGAGCTTGATAAAAATTTAAAAGCGGGCAAGGAATTTATGGCGAAAAATGCTAAAAATCCGGACGTTAAAACCACGAAATCCGGTCTTCAATATGAAATTCTAAAGCTAGGCATGGGCGAAAAGCCAAAGCCTGAGAGCGTAGTAGTGATGAACTACAAGGCGTATTTGACGAACGGTAGCGTATTTGACGATACTTTCGCATCTAAAATTCCGGCGCATCTTTCTATGATAGGCTTAATCGACGGATTACGCGAGGGGTTGCTTTTGATGAATACAGGCTCGAAATATAAATTTACAATCCCTAGCAATTTAGCCTACGGCAACGTGGACGTAGATAGAATTCCTGCAGGTTCTGTGGTGATTTTTGAAGCCGAACTACTAAAAGTTTTAAAGCCCGGCGAGCTTGCCGATGCGGCGAAAAAGCTTAGCGAGAGCGAGGCTAAAAGCTTTCACGACGCGAACAAAACGAAGTAGTTTTGCTTAAATTTAGTCGGAGGAGAATATGCAAAAGCAAAGAAGAAATTTTATAAAATCCGCCGCACTCGGCTCTTTGGGGCTTGGCGCAATCGCCTCAAGCTTGCTCGCACAAAACGGCACAGATAAAAATGCGCAAGATGTAAACGCAAGTGCTAAAAAGCAAGAGCCGAAAAAGCCGCACTACGGCATGATCTTTGATCAGAACAAATGCGTCGGCTGTACCGACTGCGAGGTCGCCTGTCAAAAGGTAAATTTGGTACCAAAAGGCCAAATGAGGCTTTTTATCCAGGATAAAACCGATCCGCTAAATTTGAAAGAAAAGCGCTATGTTAGAGTGTCTTGTCAGCAGTGCGAGGACGCGCCGTGCGTGACCGTTTGCCCGACGAAAGCCTGTCACAAGGACGAAAAAACCGGTATCACGACGATGAACACCGACGACTGTATCGCCTGCAAATACTGCATCGTAGCCTGTCCTTACGACGTGCGCTTTATAAATCACGAAACAAGAGCCGCGGAGAGCTGCAACTTCTGCTTGGATACGAATTTAAAAGACGGTCACGAGCCCGCCTGCATCGAGGCGTGCAGATACGAGGCGATCGTGTTCGGCGATCTAAACGACGAAGGCTCGCACATCAGCAAGCTACTTCGCGTAAAAGACAGCCTGCGAATGCATCCTGAGTGCGGCACGAAGCCGAGCCTGCGCTATATTCCTGCGGTAAAACTAGGGGTGTGATATGAACGGAGCTATAAATTTCACTGCGACCTTCTCGCACGGCGTTGAGTGGGGCTGGCCGATAGCGGTTTATCTTTTGCTAGCGGGTATGAGCGGAGGCGCTTTGATAGTCGCGATCCTTATTAAATTTTACAAAAAACAGACCGAAAGCACGCCGCTGTTTAAGGCTGCGTCATTGCTATCTTTAGTTACGATTTTACTCGGTATGGTCTGCCTGGTAGCCGACCTTGAGAGACCGCTACTTTTCTGGAAAATTTTGATCAACTACAACTTCACCTCGGTTATGTCCGTGGGCGTGGCGGCGCTTTGCGTCTATATTCCGCTTAGCTTCGTAGCCTGCCTTTATGCGTTTGAAGATTGCCTAAGAGAGTTTTTGACGCGCAATCTTAGCTTTTTAAAAGGCCTTTTCGAGCTTGTGATGAAAATCGTAAACGCTCTTCGTCCGCTGCTTCTTGCGCTTACGCTTGTTTTTGCGGTCGCGATCTGCGCATATACGGGCTTTTTGATCTCGGTTTTGGTTAGATTTCCTATCCTTAATACCGCCGTTTTACCTGCGCTTTTCGTGGCGTCTGGCTTATCGGCGGGTATCGCAGGTTCTAGCCTGATAGCCGCGCTTTTCTTTAAAGCAGACCCGCACGGCGGCGATCTTAAAATTTTACACGCCGTCGAGTGGCCGGTTTTAGCGATGGAAATTTTACTAATCGGCATGATTTTCGTCTCGCTCATCACTGGCAGCGACGTGCAAAAAGCCGCCAGCGTCGCATTTAACGAGGGATTTTATGCGAAGATGTTTTGGCTAGGCGTCGTGGGCGTAGGCTTTTGCGTACCGCTCGTTTTAAATTTCGCACTGGGTAAAAAGATCGCTCACTCTGCGTTTGCGTTCTACGTTAGCGCGCTTGCCAGCGTGGTCGGGGTATTACTTCTTAGAATGTTTATACTATACGCGGGACAAACTTACGATATAATAATGTAAAACTGCGGAGGGTTAATGAGCGCACTAAAAATATTAAAATTTTTCATCTCTTATAAATTTGCGCTCTGCCTCCTTTTCATTCTAGCCGTAGGTGCCGGCGTCGCAACCTTTTTAGAGAGCATTTACGATACGCAAACGGCTAAAATTTTAGTCTATGAGGCGCGCTGGTACGAGTGCGTTATGAGCGTGCTTGCGCTTTGTTTGCTCGCTATCATCGTAAAAACCAAAATGTGGCGCCGCTTCGGTTCATTCGTACTTCATGCTGCATTTATCGTCATCTTTATCGGCGCGGCTTTGACGCGTTATCTGGGCGCCGAGGGCGTGCTGCACGTAAGAGCGGGCGAGAGCGAAAACGAGATGGTGAGCGTCAAGCCGTATCTGCAGATCCGAACCAAAGACGCATTTTTCGAGTATCCGCTAAATTTATCCCAAATCGGCGATAATAATTTTAGCTTCACGCAAAGTATAAATTCCAAAAATTTCACCGTCAAATTTGACTCGTATAAACCCGCGCCCAAAGGCGAGCGAGGCACTCTCGTAGTAAAAGCCAGCTTTGAAGGGCAGCGCGAGCAAACGGCTAAAATCCACGGCGGCGCAGGCTGGCTGGGCGAGCCTAGCACGCTAAATTTTGACGGCGAGGAGATAATGCTAACTTGGGGTTCAAAGCTAGTTAGCTTGCCGTTTTCGATAAAGCTTATTAAATTTGAGCTTGAACGCTACCCCGGCTCGCAAAGCCCATCATCCTACGCTAGCGACGTTGAAATTTTAAAAGATGGCAAAAGCGCAGGGGAGCATGAAATTTATATGAACCACCCGCTAAGCTTTGGCGGCTTTAAGCTCTTTCAATCCTCCTACGACACCGACGAGCTGGGCACGGTGCTGGAGCTTAATCGCGATCCGGGTAAAATCCCCACTTATTTCGGCTATTTCTTGCTTTGCGTCGGATTTATCGGAAATCTTTTTACCGCCGGCAGCAGGTTTAAAAAGCTAGCTAAATTTATTAAAAATAACGCGCCTGCCGCGCTTCTTTTGATCGCGCCGCTTTTTTTCGGCATTGAGCTTCGCGCCGCGGATGAAAACTATCTGGCAAACCTTAAAGCCAACTCGCGCGTTCACGCAAACGGCGCGTTTGCGGAGCTTTTGGTGCAAGATTACATGGGCAGGATCAAGCCGCTTAGCACCGAAGCAAGCGAGATCGTAAATAAAATTTCAGGCACGGAGGGGCTCTACGGCTTAAGCGCTGAGCAGATGATCCTAGGAATGAGCCTAAATCCCGCGTTTTGGCGCGATCAAAAGATCATAAAGATTAAAAACGACGAGATCAAAAAGATGCTAGGCTTAGCGCCGCAGGAGCGATATGCGAGCTTTAATTCGGTCTTTGATGAAAACGGCAACTACAAGCTCGCCCACGTCCTGGACGAGGCGAATGAAAAAAGCGCCTCGCGCCGCAGCGTGCTCGATAACGAGCTGATTAAATTCGACGAGCGGCTAAATATCGCGTATCTGACCTTTAGAGGGGTGTTTTTTAAATTTATCCCCGTGCCGAACGATCCGCAAAACACCTGGCTCTCGCCGAACGGCGCCTTTGCGGATTATAGTATCGCTCCGCAGATCAAAGGCGTGCTAAACGATTATCTAAACGGCTTGCAAGACGGAATTTCGGATAATGATTGGACTAAAGCGGATGCGGCACTTGCGGAGCTGAAAAACTACCAAAGAACCACCTCGGCGGCTATTCTTCCAAGCGAAAGCCGCGTCAAGGCCGAGGTGTTTTACAACAAAGCTTCGGTTTTTAAAAAGCTCGTTTATTGTTATATGATCCTAGGCGGCGTGGCTCTAATATTGGCGCTTTTGGGCGCACTTTGCGGCAAGCGCTTCGCGCTCGCGCAAAAAATTTTATTTGCAGCCTTTGCCGCAAGCTTTGCGGCGCATACCCTCGCGCTCGCGCTGCGCTGGTACGTAGCGGCTCACGCGCCGTGGAGCGATAGCTATGAGTCGATGATCTACATCGGCTGGTCGGCGGCGCTTGCGGGGATCATATTTTTTAGAAAGTCCCTACTTACGCTAAGTGCGAGCTGCTTGCTAGCTAGTATCGTGATGCTGGTAGCGCATATGAGCTTCGTAAATCCGCAGATTACCAACCTCGTGCCGGTGCTAAAGTCATATTGGCTTAGCATCCACGTCTCGGTTATCACGGCTAGCTATGGATTTTTAGGGCTTAGCTGCTTGCTTGGGCTTTTGGCTCTTGTCTTGATGGCGCTTAAAAACGGCACCAATCGCGAGCGGCTTAACGTGCAGATCAGATATATAACGGCGATCAACGAGATCAGCCTCATCGTGGGGCTTTCGATGCTGACGCTAGGAAATTTCTTCGGCGGCGTATGGGCGAATGAGAGCTGGGGGCGATACTGGGGCTGGGATAGCAAAGAGACCTGGTCGTATGTCTCGATCATCGTCTATGCGATCGTGCTGCATCTAAAGCTTATCCCGAAGCTCGGCTCGATCTATGTTTATTGCGTGAGCTCGACGCTCGCGTATAGCTCGATCATAATGACCTATTTCGGCGTAAATTTTTACCTCACCGGCATGCACTCTTATGCCGCGGGCGATGCACCGCAGATACCCACGCCGTTTTATTGTATAATAGCGGCGGTATTTTTAATAATCGCTCTTGCTTTCAGAGGCAGGGACGTAAAAACGATATGAAGGAGTAAATTTGAAAAAATTTCTAATAGCGCTGATTTTGGCCGCCGCGGCAAACGCGGGCTTTATCAGCGAGGGCATTCAAGCTCAACAAAGCGGCGATCATAAAAAACTCGCAGAAATTTACGAGCGAGCGTGCGGTTTGGAAAATAAAGCTTCGGGCTGCTATAATCTAGCCGTTTTATATTTTGAGGGCACCGGCAACGTAGAGAAAAATTTCGAAAAAGCGATCAGCCTCTACGAGAAGGCGTGTAGCGCTAAATTTGCGCTTGCGTGCAACAATCTAGGCTATATCTACGAAAGCGGCAACGGCGCGGATCAAAATTTTACCAAAGCCGCGGCTTATTACGAAAAAGCCTGCAAAGATAACGAAGGCTGCACCTCGCTCGGGCTTTTATACGCAAACGGCGCGGGGCTTGCAAAGGACGTCGCCAAGGCGGCGAGCCTTTATGAGAAGGCCTGCACCTACGGCGATATGATGGGCTGCAACAACCTGGGCTATTTGTATCTGAAAGGTGAAGGCGTGCAGCAAAGCTTCGCAAAGGCTAAAATTTTTTACGAAAAAGCCTGCGGCGGCGACATCGGCATCGGCTGCAACAATCTAGGTTATCTATACGCCTTCGGGCAGGGAGTAGACCAGGATTATAAGCAGGCAAAGCAGCAGTATGAAAAGGCATGCAACCTCGGTCACTTCGACGGCTGCAATAACCTAGCCATAATGTATGCCGAAGGTAAGGGCGTGAAGTCCGATAACGCCAAAGCAAAAGAGTTTTTCAAAAAAAGCTGCGACGGCGGCATCAAGATGGGATGCGAGAATTTGGAATTTTTAAACTCGATTAGTAAGTAAATTTAAAACATCAAATTTTTAAGGAGATAGTATGATTTTACGTTCGTTTTTGGCTTCGGCCGCCCTTGTTGCGCTCGTTTGCGGCGCCTCCATGGATGGGGCTAATAAGCCGGCAAAGCCTATGTTTCAAAGCGTGGATCCAAGCAAGGCTACGCTTGTAGGGAGCGGAGAGGGCAAAGAATACTGCGCCGTTTGCGGAATGAGCCTGGTTAAATTTTATAAAACCAACCACGTTTGGAACGGCAAGCAAGTAGCTTCTCTGCACTGCTTGTACGAGATTACGGGCGGCAAAATTCCAAGCGATGCGCAGGTCGTTGATACGAAAAATCTAAATTTAATCGACGTAAATAAAGCCTTTTACGTCGTGGGCAGCAAGATCAAAGGCACGATGACGCGTAATAGCAAATACGCCTTCTCAACCGAAGCCGATGCGAAAGAATTCCAAGCCGAAAACGGCGGCGAGATAATGAGCTTCGCCAAGGCCTACGAGATTGCGGGGCAGGATTTTGAGGGCGATAATAAGATGATTAAAGCCAAGCGTGAGGGCGGCGTTTACGCGCATGGTAAGGAATTTTACGAAGCAAACTGCGCTAAAACTGAAGCGAAAAGCTTTAAAGCCATCTCCGAGCTTAAAGCTCATCTCAAAAATGTTTGCGACGCAAAAGGCGCGAGCAAGGAGCCTGAGTACGACAAACACCTGCAAGCCGCGGCGTTGTATCTATGGGACGCGCCGGCAAATTTAGGCAGCAGCGGTAAAGATACAAAAGCGAAAAAGCCTGAAAAGATCGTCGTGCCGGAAGGCGCTAAATGCCCGGTCTGCGGTATGCTGGTAGGTAAAAACCCTAACTGGGCGGCGATGATAGAGGTTCAGGGCGGCGAGAACCTGTATTTTGACGGCGTAAAAGACCTGATGAAGTACTACTTCCAAAAGGGCAAGGGCTTTGATAAAATTTTCGTAACCGACTACTACAAGCTACACAAGATCGATGCTAAAAGCGCTTTTTACGTGCTTGGCTCAAACGTCCTAGGGCCGATGGGCGACGAGCTCATTCCATTTGAAAGCGAGAGCGCGGCTAAGACCTTCGCTAAAGATCACGGAGGCAAGAGCGTGCTTAAATTTGACGAAATTCAAGAGAGCGTAATAGAAGGGCTATGAGGCTCATTTGCGCTTTAATGATCTTTTTTGCCGCCCTTTACGCGCTCATTGCGGTGCATTATGTAAGCTTTGATCGCGCAAAGGGCGAACAGTGCCTGCAAAAGCTCGCGCGCGAGATAAAGGACGTGCGGCTCTCGAGCAGCTTTAAGAGCAAGGCCTATGCGGAGTTCGTCTATGATAAGTAAAAATTTCATCGACTACTCCGTAACTCTACTGCGAAAAGACAGAGCCGATCACGCTTTTAGCTTCGCGATCTTTGCCTTTATTGTTTTTGTTTTAAGCTCGGTACTTTTCATCTCGGGCTCCATTCAAAACGATCTTGAAAAGGTCATCAAGCTCAGACCCGACATCGTCGTAGAGGCTCTACGCGCGGGCAAGCGCGACCTGATGCACGACGGCTATATCTACGACGTCTCTAAGATCGCGGGCGTCAGCGAAGTGCAGGGCGCCGTGGACGGGATGTATTACTTCGCTCAAAAGCGCGTTTGGTTTCATATCGTAGGCGACGAAAGCCTGAGCGAAAACGAAATGATCGTAGGCGAGGGGGTAAAAGCGGCGATGGGCGAGTGGTACTATGAGGACGAGTTTCATTTCTTAACCGAACAGCGCCTAATCGCGATTAAGATTAATAAAATTTCACCGCATGAAAGCAGCATCGTCTCAAACGACGTGATCTATCTAAACCCCGTTACCGCGCGCGAGGTGCTAAGCCTGAAGGAGGGCGAATACACCAAGCTCTACGTAAGCGTGCCCAACCCCAATGAAGTAAGCGAAGTGGCGCTTAAGATCGTAAATTTATACCCCAACACGGAAGCTCTCAGCGCCGAGGACGCGATAGCCGAAGTGAGGCATCTGTATTATTACAAGGGCGGGATCTTTATGGTGCTTTACGCCGTGGCGATGATCTCGTTTTTCATCTTGCTGAAAAATCAAATTTCGCTCGCATACGGCGAGAAGAAAAAGGAGATCGCGATCTTGCGCAGTATAGGCTTTTGTATTAAAGACATCATCGCGATGAAATTTATTCAAAATTTCATCGTCTCGCTAAGCGCTTATCTGCTCGGCGTCGCGGGCGCGTATGCTTATGTTTTTATCCTGGATGCGCCGCTTCTGCGCGATATATTTTTAGGCGGCGAGCTGCGAAATTTCATCACCTTCACGCCCGCGATAAATTTCAATATGCTCTTTTTGATCTTCGTCTTTAGCGTGATCCCGTTTTTAGCCTTCGTCATCATCCCATCCTGGCGCATCGCTATCGGCGATATGAGCGAGGCGGTCAAATGAGTAAGATAGAGATTAAGCAGCTTTATAAAATTTACAACGAGGGCAGGGCGAATGAATTTTGCGCTTTGAAAAATATAAGCTTAAGCGTCGAAGAGGGGCAGATCGTAATCTTAAAAGGGGTCAGCGGCAGCGGCAAAAGCACGCTCCTATCCATCATAGGCGCGCTTGCTAAGCCTAGCAGCGGCGAGGTTTTAGTGGACGGCGCAAACGTCTCCAAGCTCGCCGATATCGAAAGCTCCGCGTATCGCCACAAAAAAATCGGCTTTATCTTTCAGTCTTTCAACCTGCTTGAGGCGCTTAGCGTCTATAAAAACGTCCTTGCGCCGCTTAGTCTCGAGCGGCTGAGCGGGGATGAGCTTAGCGCGCGCATAGATGAAGCGATGCAGATTGCTAATATCGCGCATAAAAAAGATCAGATCGTCTCGAGCCTCAGCGGCGGCGAGAAGCAGCGCTGTGCCATCGCTAGGGCGCTCGTGATGAATCCGCAGATCATCTTGGCCGACGAGCCGACGGCAAATTTAGACAAACAAAACTCGCTCGGTTTCATCGAGATGCTCTCAAAGCTCAAAGAGCTTAAAAAGACCGTTTTGATCGCGACGCACGACATACTCTTCGACGAGTTAAGTTTCGTGGATCGATACGTGTTTTTAAAAGACGGAGAAATTTCAGCATGAGCGTATTTTTATCGGGTAGCGTGATCGCGTTTTTGGCCGTAGAACTGATCGTAATAGCGCTGATGGCGATCTCGCAGTTTCATATCGTGCGGATCATGCGTTACTGGGACTTTAACGCTACCTCAAATTTACAATACTCCCTGGAGAAAAGAAACTATCTCATCAACACCATTTTGTTCTTCACGATAGCGTGCAAGATCATTTTGTTTATATTTTTCGCGCTCTGCTTAAATGAGCTCTCTTCAATCGTGCCCGGCGCGATGTGTTCCGCGGGCGTCGTGGGTTCGAACCGCTACGGCAACATTCTGCTGCTTTTAAAAATTTTACTGATCTTCGGCTTTGGGCTCTGGCTTATTTTAAACAGCCTCGATCTTAAAGCGGGCAAATTTCCCTATCTAAAGCGCAAATACCTGATCTTTACCATCCTTTTTACGGGCGTTTTGGCGGAGTTTATTTTAGAAATTCTATTTTTTACCAATATCCCGCTGCGCGTGCCGGTGTTTTGCTGCTCGGTCGTATTTCGCGCGCCGAAGCTTCCGTTCGGCTATACGCAGGCGCTTTTGGCGACCTTTTTTTACGCGATATTGGGCGCCATTTTGATCTTAAATTTCTTAAAGCAGTCGATGGCGAGCTTTGCTCTGAATTTGCTCTTTTTGTTCGTCGCATACTACGCGATCACCTATTTTTTCGGGCTTTACGTTTACGAGCAGCCTAATCACAAATGCCCGTATTGCATGCTTTTGAAGGATTATTACTTCGTCGGCTACGCGATTTGGGGCTCGCTGTTTTTGGGTATATTTTTCGGCATCGTGCCGTTTTTAACGGAGCTCATTACTAAGCGCGCCTACACCCACCTGCTTAAATACTCCTCGTTCTGGCTCATTCTAAACGCGCTCATCTGCAGCGCCTACGTCGTCAAATACTACTTCGTGCGGAGCGCGCTGCTATGATTAAGAAAATTTTTGCCGCGGTTTTGCTCGCCTGCGTGATGGGGCTGCTCATATCGTCCATGGATATAGCGGAATCCAAAATTTCAGTGCGCCACGGCAACACCGATAAGCAGCCGCTGCAGATCGAATTCGGCAAATACCTATGTCACGAGAGCGGCACGGTGATAAACGATCTGTACAACACCGCTCAGGCCGTTATGCCAAACGGCGATACATATTTTTTCAACGACATCGCAAACGTCTTCATGTGGCTGATGCGGCAAAAAAACAAGAACGAGATCGTGGTGTGGGTTTATTCGCAAGACACCGAGAAATACATCATCGCCAAGGACGCCTGGTACTCGCGCGTCGAGATCACGCCGATGGGATATGGCTTTGGGGCGTATGAGTTTCACAACTACGGCAGGAGCGACTACTACTACGACGAGATCGTGCTGTGTGCCGCTCGCGGCGAGACGCTGCTAAATCCGCTCATCAACATCCTGCTTTCGGAAAATAAAATTTAGCCTCGCGGCATATCGGAAAATAAAATTTAGTCCCGCTATGGATGGGAAATAAAATTTAACCCTACGGTGGATATGAAATAAAATTTAGCCGTGCGGCAGTAGAAAATAAAATTTAACTCCGCAGCGGGCGCAACTTGTCGTAGATGCGGCTCGTCGTTTGAATTTTATCCGCGTGCGGCTTGAATTTTACCCGTGCCTTTTATTAAATTTTGCCCGCCGCTGTCGCTTTCGTTAAATTTAGCTCGCGTCCGAGTTTGCATTCGCTCGCAATTATTAAATTTGCTCGCATTTGCCCGAGCTCGCGCCCATTCGTATTCATTAAAATTTATCCCGCATTCGCTCATTAAGCTAGCCTAAAATTCAGCCTGTATCGGCTTACTATTGTTAAATTTACCTGTCTATGTCCAAACTCTTGCTCGTCCGCTCTTATGGAATTTAGCTCGCATTGCCTGCTCGCATCGGCTTGCTCGTTAAATTTGACCCACCCGCACCGCTTGCTTGTATCAGCCGCTTCGTCCGCGTTAAAATTCCAGACCGCACTCGCTCGTTAATTTTATACGGCTTTTGGCGTGAGGCGCGAAAATATCGCCTTTAAAATGCGAAATTCACACCCCTACGCCGTCTTGCCATAGAATTAAAAAATGTCTAATTCGATCCAAATTAAAACGCTTGGCTCAAAATTCGGTGCCACTGAAATTCATCGTTACCTTTCTACTAAAATTCCAGTCTAAATCTTAGTCCTATGCCGTTAGATTTAACATCGCTTCCATATGCTCCGACGTAGGAGAGCTTAAGCGTAGCGCGGCTTGAAAGAGACGCCTCGATTCCTGCTTCGGCGGTCGTTAGGTTTTGTAACTTCTCACCTTTTAGCTGCGTACCACCTAGCCCGTTTACGTATAAATAAGCCTGGGGCTGCTTATCCGAAAAGAAGCGATTATATGCCACGTCTGCACTTGCTCTTAAACCTACTCCGCCGATTCTAAACGGAACGCTAGGTTTTATACCAATGCTTACGGCTTGTAAATTTCGCGTTTTGTTTTCAATGCGAATCAAAGAGTTGCTGACATCGTCTATTTTCGTGCGAGTATGCGAAACACCAGCATAGGGTTCTACACTAAAGCTGTCCGCGTTGCTAAAACCCATATAAGAAACCTGTGCGAATGCACTTAAACTAGAGGCATTTGAGCCTACATATTCGTAAGCTATAGGCGAAACCGATGAGATTAGCTTTCTATCTCGATCATATTTCGAATATATCGCACCGAAGCTAAATTTAACAGGTTCAAAACCGATGTCGGAATAAATTCCGCTATGAAAATCCTTGCTTTTGACTTCCTTGGTGCCGCTTATTTTATCGTCCGTACGCCCTGCGCCTACAAATACACCGACGCTTGAACTATCGCCGATTAAAGAGTCAATACCGATTAAATTTACGAACGAATCGGAATGCAATTTACCAATACCGGTATCTTTATCGGATTTAATTCGATTTGTGCCCGAAAAGATCCAAAATCTAGTGTCTTTATCAATATTTACAGCATTCGCGCCACCTCGGTTTTTAACGATGCTTGCCATCATTATGGAATTTATCGCGGAATTATTTACCGCAGCGAATTCAGCATCATTTGCGAACGCGCTATAATACTCTCGCGCTTGAGCATGGTTTGAGCCTAAAATTTGCGTATAAATTCCGCTGCCGCGATTGGCGACGAGTAGATCTGCGAACGCCCTTTGCGAAGAGCTTAGTGCGAAATCTTGCATACTCGTTCCACTTTGGATCGAAAGGCGTAAATTTGAGCCACTCGCCTCTTCTTTGCTCGTTTTGAAAAACGCATAGCTATCCTGAGTGCTCGCTAAATTTGCACCGCTAAATGTGCCCGTGGCGGTTAAAATTTTCTTAGAGCCGGGGTTATCGACGAGGTTTTGAAGATCGCTAGTATTAACTTGCCCTGCTCTTAGTAATGAGCCTTGCTTAAAGCTCAAATTTAAATTATTCACGCCATCATTTACTACGAATGCACCACCGCTATTGATTGTCGCTTTTACCGTAGTTGCATCGCTTGCCTTGCTCACGCTTCGCCAGCCGTTCCTTTCAGGTATCCTATATACTGCAGAGTGCAAAATTTCAAGTTCGCCGCCATTTTGTACATCGATATGTTTACTTTTACCGATTGATTGATTGAGCGCCGAAATTTTGCCACCATAGATAGTGGTAACCCCGGTGAAAGTGTTGTCGCCCGTAAGTGTTAAGGTACCGCTGCCTCTTTTGATGAGCGCACCCTCATAGCCCTGTGCGGTCCGCTCGGCTCTCGCCTTCTCTCTTGCGGTCTCAAAAGTAAGCTCAGCTTTTTCCTCTGGGCTTAAATTTTGTTTTGAAGCAAGGATGGCTTTTCTTGCTGCCCAAACGGCTGCTTCGTTTTGATCCTCGATTTTTCTAAATTTGATAGCTTTATCAGATATATCGTTGCTCCATATATCGTCTTGATCCATAGTAATGTCGAAATTTCCTAAAAATTGCCCAGGACCAAACATTGCTTTGCCAAGGTCTAAGATACCCCAGCCCCAGACTTTGCTTGGTACGCCGAGCCCGTCACTGCCCCAGCGCTCCAAGGGTTGCCCTTCGTGACCTGCTCTAAGCGTCGTTTGTCTTGCGGTAGTAAGCATCGTATCGCGGACCTGTGCCGCATTCATATATGGATAGCGCTGGAATATGACACCTAACGCACCGCTTACGTGTGGAGCCGCCATAGAGGTACCACCCCAGCTAGCGTATGAAGCCTTTTTAGTTTTTAGATTTACGGTGGAGGAGTAAATATCTGCAGCGGGTGCAGCGATCGTCCACCATTTGGAATTTCCTGCGAGATTAAATCTCTGTGCATCACTTACTTCGCCGTTTGCGTTACTGCCGTTAGGATAGCCCCAAGTACCATTTTGTCCCGTGACATTTACCCAGTATTTTTCTGCATCAGGCCTAAAATACGGCAGGGCTGCACGAGTAAAAGACTCCGCCATAAGGCTTCTATTTCCCGCCGTAAAAACCTGAATGACCTGCCTTTTGACCGCTACTTCGTATGCGGCATCTATGAAGCTTTTCTCGCCTTTAGTAACAAACTGATAGTAAGCTTTTTTGGCTGCGTTTAAGTCTTTTAGATACATATGATCTTTAGCGTTGTTAGTTTCAGTAACACTGATAGTATCTCTGATGTTCGTATTGTATTCGTTTATATGCCTTAAGCCGGAGGATGGTCTATAGCCCGTAGCGCCCGAGTAGGCGGAATTTACCTTTCTATTTGACCCCCAACTATTATTGATTACCCTAACGCCTGCATCGGCAAGCGCGTTGTAACCTTTTAGAAAAAAATTGTAATCCTGATTCGGTCCGTAAGTCATACCATCGTTGCCGCCTGTATTTGCGGAGTATAAATTTGACTTATACGCTACGCCGTGCATTCCGTTACCGTCCCTGCTTGCAGCCATAGTACCGCTCACATGCGTGCCGTGGCTATCATTTACGCCTGCTTGCCACGAGCCTTCGATGTCGAATTTTTCACCCTTTTTAAGTTCACCCTTATTTGTCTCGTCGTATTCACTGCTTGAACCTGCTTTAAAGGGTGAATTGCCATATTTAGTATCGGGATACCTCATTCCGTCTTTATCGTATACGCCACTGCTTTTTACAATATTTATCCTTCCGCCTTCAAATTCTGGGTGGCTAAGCAGTACGCCCGAGTCCATAACGCCGATTTTTACGCCGCTACCGTCAAAACCTAGCGCATAAGCCGTAGAAGCATTCATTGAGGTTAAACCCCAATCTTTTTTATATTCGTCACTCTCCCAGCTACTAGTATTACCGAGTATTCCCGTTTCAGTATAGGCGCCTAGACAAGTACCCGATAGTAACAAACATGCAGCTATGGATAGCGTAGGTAGGTTTAAGCGCTCTTTGCAGTACAAATTTGTAAATTTCGATGTTAGATCGTAATTCATAGGTATCCTTTCGTAAAAAATTTATTTAATTATACATTGCTTAAAATTAAATATTAATTATTATAAATAAGAAATTCCAATTACAAATTTTAGATAATACCAGAAGGAATGAGCTTGCGTAAGTTAAATTTTTTATATATTACGGCATATAAAACAAATGCTCAACAAATAAATTTATATCAATACGGGCGCCGAAATTTTAAGCTATAATGGCGCTAAATTCCACATTAAAGGAGCTAAAATGAGCGAAATTTTAGATCAGACGCTGGAGTGCGCGAAAGAAATTTTAGGAGCGGAGGCGCTAGATCTTAAGATAGAGCGCGCGGTTGTGGGGCTATTTTTTAGTGGCGTGAAGCTGCAAGGCGGCGCGTGCGGGCTTAGCTATACGCCGCTAAAGTCCCTATCAGGCGCCGTTTGCTGCCCCTCGCAGGCAAGCGCGATGCCCGATTCGGGCAATATCGCGGGCAGGAGCGTGCGCTATCTGCTGCGCGATCTGGGCTCCGCCGCGCCGCTTAAAAAGACGCTCGCGCTCGCCGCGCTAAATGCGCTTGGAAGGGCATGTTTTGATAAAATCACCGCCGATTATGACGTAAAATTCGGCGCCGATCCCTTTGATGAGCTGCGGATCGAGCGCGGCAGCTTTAGCGTCGTCGTGGGCGCGTTGGTGCCCTACATCAAGACGCTGATGAAAAAGGGCGCAGATTTTAAAATTTTAGAGCTTGACAAAAGCACGCTCAAGCAGGCCGAGCTGCCGTTTTACCTACCTGCAAGCGAGGCTGCTAGCGTCGTGCCGCGTGCCAATAACGTGATAATCACGGCTACGACGCTCATCAACGACACGCTCGATGGACTTTTGCGCCTGAAAAAAAGCGGCGCCAAGCTCGTGCTCGTGGGGCCTACCACGCCGCTACTGCCGCAGGCGCTGTTTGAGCGCGGCGTGGACTTTGCGGGCGGCACGCTCGTGCGGGATGCGGACGCGGTGCTCGATATCATCGCGCAGGCGGGCTCGGGGTATCACTTTTTGGGTAAATTTGCCGATAAAATCACGATCTGTAAGGGCTAGCGCGCGGATTGAAATTTTAAAATTTGCGTGCAAGCGGCTTTACTGCGAATTTTTATAGATTTGCGCGAACGTTTTAAGAGGTCTTTTTTAAAAAACGATGTAGAATGTCCGCTTTAGAAATGAGAGGAGCTAGAGATGAATAGCAAAAGACGAAATGCGATGAAATTTAGCCTAGCATGCGCAGCTTCGCTACTTTGCGTCGGTACCGCCTCGTTTGGGGCGAGCTTAAATTCGAAGGAGAAAAATATGCAAAAGTGCGTCTATATTGTGCACGGCTACGATGCTTCGCCTAAAAGCCATTGGTTTGCCTGGCTCAAAGACGAGATCGAAAAATCGGGCGCGAGCGCGGAAATTTTAGCGATGCCCACGCCTGCGCATCCGAGGCTTGATGAGTGGCTGAAAACCTTGCGAGAAAGCGTAAAATTTGAAGGCAAAGTCTATCTGGTCGGACACAGCCTCGGATGCCCTACTATCTTAAATTTCTTACAAAGCAGTGCCATGGGCGGCACAGTAGAGGGCGTAGTGCTGGTCTCGGGGCTTGCAAAGCCGCTTAGCGATCCACAATTTAAAATTTTAGACGAGTTTATGGATAAAGGCTTTGATTTTGGGCGCATAAAAGCCGCCGCAAAACAGCGCGCGGTGATTGCCGCAAAGGATGATTATATCGTGCCGTTTAGCTTCAGCCGTGAGCTAGCGGGGCAGATCGATGCTAAGTTTTACGAGGTGCAAAAAGGCGGGCATTTTTTAGACAGAGACGGCTTTACGAAGTTTGATCTAGTCTATGAAATTTTAGAAAAAATGATGAAATTAAAGGGCTAGACTTCGGGCAAACGCGCCCGCTTGGTTTTTGCTTCTGCATTCGCGCTGCTCGCATTTTTCTTTGCCGAAGCTCGGATTTGCTTTACGGCTAAGATAAAGGCCTCGTATTTAGCCTGAAGGCTTCGCTACCCGCATAAATAAATAGATAAGCCCGCGGTGCAATCGCCGTTTACGAGGCGAGTTCTGCGCCGTTTTAAAATTTTGTAAACGCCGCAGCGGCAATAGACGCGTATCGTGCGAGTGCTAAAGCACGGCGTGTTGTAGTGGCGGCAAGTAGGTTTCGAATTGCGGCAAGATAAAATTTAGCGAGCGCGGCGAAGCTTTTGCGACGATAGAATTTTAAAATTTTAAAGCGCGCGGCGAGGCCGAAATTTTAAATAACGCTCGGCTTGCGCGAGCTAAATCCGTGTTCAAGCCCATGCTGCATAGGAGATAAAATTTAGCGGGCGCGAAAGGCACATAGGTCTAGCTTTCCTTTTCGTTAAACACATACGAGATCGCGAAAACGATCAGATAAACGGGCGCAACGATAACAAACGCTATACTCCAGACTGCCGCACGCTCGCCCCAAAAATACCCCGCCGCGAGGCATGCCGAAAACCCGCCGTAAAAAGCGCCGAGCGATAAATTTTCTACCGCAAAAAGCAGTAAACTAAGATTTG
>CAURKZ010000013.1:0-51765 GCA_963525605.1 uncultured Campylobacter sp. | reverse complement strand
CGTCGCGCTGTATGAAGCGGATCATCTGCGCGCTGCCTAGCATCTTGCCCGCACGCGCTAGCGCATAGATCGACGTAAAGCCGCTGTAGAAGTAGATACCCTCTAAAATTTGATTCGCAACCATCGCTAGCAGCAGCTTATCGTCGCTAACCTCGCCCGCGAGCTCCTCATAGACGCTTGAGATGTAGTCGTTTTTCCTGCGAAGCATATCGTCGTGCTTCTCCATCTCGTAAATGAGATCGGTATTTTCACAGATCGCCTCGACCATGACGGCGTAGGATTTGCTGTGATTAGCCTCCTCGTAGGCTTGGCGAGCGAGCACGGCGTTGATCTCCGGAGCCGTGATGTAGGGGTTGATATTATCGGCGAGATTGTTGGTCTGAAAGCTATCCATCGATATCAGCTGGCTCCACACGAGATCATACATCCGCTTCTCGGCGCTTGTGAGATTGAAGTTATAATCGCGCACGTCATCGGTGGTATCGACCTCTTTAGGAAACCAGGTGTTGGCCTCCATCAGATCCCAAAGTTTCAGCGCCCATTGATATTTCGCCTTGGTAAAATTTAAAATACCCTGCGGATTGCCGCCGAAGACCTTACGATCGGTAAGCGTCTCATCGGAGAAGGGGTTGTAGATTTTTTTCCTATCCATTTTTTGCCTTTTTAAAAATTTAGGGCGTATTGTAACGAAAAAAATCTTATCGAAGGCTTTGCGGGCAAAATTTAAAGGCGTGAAATTTCACCCGTAAAATTTGCGCGGAATTTTATAAGACGCGCACAGCTCAGCAGGAGCACATAGCGGAATTTTGCGACTAAGCGAGCAAAAGCTAAATTTTATACCGGCTGCATACTTGGAGCTTTGAAATGAAATTTTACGGCGAAGCTTTGGGGTAAAATTTTATGATGGAGGAATTTTATGATGAAATTTTAAAGGCATGCGGTGCGATTCCATCTATTTACTTTTCGCCAATGCCTGCAGCAAGCACCATTGCGGCAAACGGCGGGGCGAAATTTTATCGCAGCTCAATATACGCCGGATAATGCGCGCGTTAAATAAAATTTCATCGCATTCATCGCAGCAAGACGCACGCGGCAGCGCAAATTTAATCAAAATTTCGAAGTTCGATCTTTAGATCGGTGCGGATTTTGCTCGGATCGAAGCTCGCAAGCGGCGCGTCTAAATTGCCGAAATTATCGCCGGTAGGTAGGAAGTTTTGCAGATAATAGACGCCGCGGTAGCCCTCGCTGCATAGAATTTGCGCCATCCGCTCGATCTTCGCTTCATTTAAAAAATCCGCATGCACGGTCGTGCGCACCTCAAATTTAAAATTTAGCCGCAGCAAAAGCCTAAGAGTTTGCAGAAATTTATCGTATAAGCTTGATTTCGTGATGAGCTCAAAATCCTGCCGCGGCGCCTTAAAATCAAGCGCGATATAATCTATCAGCCCTAAGCCTAGCGCCTCTTCGATCTTTTGCGGATTTGAGCCGTTGGTGTCGACCTTGAGCAAAAAGCCGCGCCGCTTAACTTCGTGCGCCAGCGGGATAAAATCGCTCGTACAGGTGCATTCGCCGCCGCTAAATACGATGCCCTGAAGCTTGCCCGCGCGCGCATCCAAAAAGCGCAGAAACTCTTCGTTTGAAATTTTACCCTGAGAAGTAACGATTTGTGGGTTGTAGCAGTAGATGCAGCGCATATTGCAGCCGCAAAACCACGCAATCGCGGCGATGTGATCAGCAAAATCAAGCATCGTAAACGGCGTGATCTCGTAAATCTGCGCGTTACGCAGGTTTAAGGCTTGCGGCGGCTTCGTATGCGTTTGTTGCATTTGGCCGGTAGCGGCGACTAGGCGATCTGCTTTTTGTCTTTTTTCTCTTCAAAAAAGACGCGCTCTTTGTGTTCGCCCTTCTTTCCGATATTAAAGCTCTCTACTGGGCGTAAATAGCCCATCACTCTTGTGTAAACGACGCATTTTGTGCGTTTTGCTTCTAACTCTTTTGGAAATTCCATTCTCCATCCTTTCATTAAGATTAAAATTTAAATCGCTATTTAGGCGCCCTTGCTCTGCTTGGCCTTGTATTCCGCAAGCAGCTCCTCGTCGCATTTCGGGCAGTATTCACGCTCGCCGCTGATGTAGCCGTGCTTATGGCAGACGCTAAAAATCGGCGTGATCGTGATGTAAGGAAGCTTGTAGTTTTGCACTACGCTTTTTACAAGCTGTTTGCACGCCTGAGCCGAGCTGATGCGCTCCTTCATATACAGATGCAGCACCGTGCCGCCGGTGTAGGAGCTTTGTAGCTCGTCCTGCATCGCCAGCGCTTCGAACGGATCGCTTCCGAAATTTGCCGGAAGCTGCGTAGAGTTGGTGTAATATATGTTTTTATCAAATCCCGCTTGGATGATATCTGCGTAGCGCTTCTTATCCTCTTTGGCGAAGCGATACGTCGTGCCCTCGGCAGGCGTGGCTTCGAGATTGTATAGATTGCCCGTGCGCTCCTGAAACGAGCGGATCTTCTCGCGCAGATACTCAACCATCTTAAGGGCAAATTTACGTCCGAATTCCGTCGTAATATCCTCTTTATTTCCGCTAAAATTTCGGATCATCTCGTTTGCGCCGTTGATACCGATGGTACTAAAATGGTTATTAAAGCCCGGTAGATAGCGCTTCGTATATGGATACAAGCCGCGCTCAAACATCTCGGTAACGAATTTTCGCTTCTTCTCAAGCGTCGATTTTGCAAGCTCTAAAAGCTCATCCAGCCTCGCATACAGCGCCTCTTCGTTATTTTTATACAGATAGCCTAGGCGGGCTAAATTTATCGTTACGACGCCGATGCTTCCCGTCATCTCCGCGCTTCCGAAAAGCCCTCCGCCGCGCTTTAGAAGCTCGCGCAGATCGAGCTGCAAGCGGCAGCACATCGAGCGCACGGCGCCCGGCTTATACGCCTTTGGATTGGGTACGCGCTCGCCCTTTTCGTTCGTGATGTATTGCGAGCCGATAAAATTTTGAAAATAGCTCGAGCCTACCTTGGCGGTGTTTTCAAATACGGCATCGGCTGCAGGAGTATCCCAATCAAACTCCTCCGTTAAATTTACCGTAGGAATCGGGAAGGTAAACGGCTGACCGCACTTATCGCCCGTAGTTAAAACCTCATAAAACGCGATCACGATGCGATTCATCTCAGGCTCGAAATCGCCGTAAGTCATCGCCTCAAGCGAGCCCTTGCCGCGCCTTTTAGCCTCGGCCAAAAGCTCATCGTCGCGTAAATTTTTAAACAGATGCTCGTTATTATGCGTAGGAATCTGTGTTTTTAGATCATCCGGGCAGGTCATATCTATGGTGACGTTGGTAAACGGGCTCTGACCCCAGCGCGCCGGGACGTTTAGGTTGAACACGAAGCTCGTGATCGCCTTTTTAACCTCATCGTCGCTTAATTTGTCGCGGAAAACGTATGGCGCCAGGTAGGTGTCAAAGCTGCTAAACGCCTGCGCGCCCGCCCATTCGCTCTGTAAAATTCCAAGAAAATTCGCCATCTGATACAGCGCTTCGCGGAAATGCTTCGGCGCCTTGCTCTCGACTCTGCCGCGCACGCCGTTAAAACCCTCGTTTAGAAGCACGCGCAAGCTCCAGCCCGCGCAATACGCCGTAAGACAGTCCAGATCGTGGATATGATAGTCGCCGTTTCGGTGAGCCGCGCCCTCCTCGCGAGAGTAAATTTTATCTAGCCAGTAGTTTGCGATGACCTTGCCGGCAGTATTATTGATAAGGCCTGCGTTTGAGTAGCTGGTATTGGAATTTGCTAAAATTCGCCAATCCTGCTTGCTGATGTATTCATTGACCGTCTGGGTGCAGTTGATATAGGTCGTATCCTCCTCAAGCCCCAAAATGTGCTCACGCTGCATCTTGTGCGTGTGGCGATAGATCATAAAACTTTTCAAAACGGCGAAATCACCTGCTTCGAAGAGTTTTTTCTCGATGAGGTCCTGAATATCTTCGACGCTTAATTTATCCTTGAAAACGATCGCGCCCATTACGTTATCGAAGACCTTTTCGTCAAACTCGCTACCAACGCTTTTATAGGCTTTTTTGATAGCATCTTTTATTTTGTAGGATTGAAATTCTTGAAAACTTCCGTCTCTTTTAATGATTTTTTTCATAAGCACCCCGAGAATTTTCTGAATAAATTGGCAGAAAGTATATCAAGGAATCTTTAACTCAAAATTAAAGAAACGAGCGGAATATCCGTTACAAATTTTGCTTATAAAAAACGAAATTTAACCAAATCTCGCTATAATCGCGGAGTTTATTTTATAAAATTTGGAAATGCTATGAAAAATTTTAAAATAAGTTTTTTCGTGATCTTGCTGTGTGCCTTTTTAGCGGGCTGCGCTGCGCTTAAAGGCTCTAAAAGCACGGATAATTCGGTACTTGCAGGAGGCATCGATCACGCAGGATATCCAAACGCATATCTGGAGCGCATCGCAGGCGAAAGCATCGCCGATCTGCTCTCAAAGCGTATTGTCGGCAAGAAAGGCGGTAGATTCAGCGTCGTCGGCATCGAACCGCTGGACGGGACGAACGCGCACGGCGTGGATGCGGAATTTTTGAGTAAAAAAATTAGAATTTCACTGCTGCATTCAGGCAAAGCAGTCGTCACAGACGCCCCAAGTAAAGATGAACTCGTATTTAGCAACGATGGTGTAAGCCGTGGCTATCACGCCGTAGAAAGCGGCTCGATCTACGCGCCGGATTACATCTTGGTAGGTAAAATTTTACCGCAAAGTCCCGCTGCGACAAACAATGGTAAGACAGGATCTAAAAAATCAAAAAGTTTAAATTATGCAGCTAAAAATTCTACCGCGCAAGCAAGCGAAAGCTTACTTTTAGAGCTTTCGATGATAGATACTCGCAACAACAAAAGCGTGTGGAAGTATAAAAAAGCGCTTCAAAAGCAAATTTAAGGAATTTTTCGCTAAACTCACGATTCATTTTTTTGAAAGGCGGTGAGGAAAGTGCCTGGAGTAAAGGTATATCCGAACGAATCATTTGACGAAGCTTACAGACGCTTTAAGAAGCAGACCGATCGTAACCTAGTCGTTACTGAGGTTCGCGCGAGACGATTTTTTGAGCCGATGACGGAAGTCCGCAAAAAGCAAAAAATTTCAGCTCGCAAAAAGATGCTTAAACGTCTTTACACGCTACGTCGCTACGAGTCACGCTTGTAGCAGTTTGCGCGGATTTGCGGATTTTAAATTTGCAGATCTGCGCGAAATTTTATCCCACATCTTTTTTAAATTTACAGCCCGCTTAAAATTTTACCCGCCGCGTCAGCGCCGAGATTCCGATCTAAATTTTAAAATTTACCTAATTAAATTTACCCGCCTTTTTGCGGCGCCTGCTTTATACGACATATCCGCCGGCGAGCCACTAAATTTTGAAATTTATTTTTACCTATTCGTTTTTTAGATATACTTCTACATAAATTTCAAGGAGCAACCATGGACTTAAACGACTATCTCCACACTCAAGACCAGCAACCCTCAAACCCTCAAGAAAAAGAAGTAGCGCTCATCAAATACACCTTCATAGCAGCCTGCGCCTTAAAAGCTATAGCTGAACTGGTGCTATTGCTATTAGGAATTTACGGCGGATTAGGAGTATTACTAAGCGCAGCGGCATTCGTGCTCTTTATCTTTAGCATTTATAATATCTCTAAGCTTACCGCAAGCCGCAGCCTTTTACGCAACGTAGCCATTGCCTTTGCGGCAATATTTATAGGCGTATTGTTATTTATATTTTTAGCGGGCGGCATCATCGCTCAAATACTACTTGCATTGGGATTTATCGCATCGTTTCTGTTTTTTTATAGATTTTATCAGGAGCTTGCCGATACTAGCGGAGTCGCTATATTTTCATATTGCTTTATCGCGCTTGTATTTGCTGCTATTGCAAATGCATTTTTGGCGCGTTTTTCGCTGCCCGCTACGGTGCTGCTCAGCTTAGCGGCACTTGCACTTAATGCTTTTGCTATGTTCAGCGTAGAGGGTTTTTCTCGTTCGTATTATTCTTATGATCTTAGAGGCAAGAGATAAATTTTGATTGCTTGATCGGTTGTGGAAAGACCGGCAAAGAGCTAAATTTTTAAAATTTAAAATCAAGGAGCAAGCCATGGTCTATTTCAAACACATATTTCTCGCGCTGTTTTGCGAGGCGCTATTTTGCGGCGTACTTTACGGCGAAAATCCAAATAAAATTTCAAAACAAAATTTTAAATCTGACTTCATCTGGGGCGTTACGATCGACGACGGCTGGTACGATGACGCGCAAGACGCCTCGGGCGCGAAGCTGCAAAGCATCGTGCGCGCCCTGCAAGCCCTACCCGTAAAGCCGACCGTGCGCGTCGTGATGTCAAAAGATATCGCTCCGCGCGAGTACGAGCCTCTTTTTAGGCGACTTAGCGAGGTTTCGTACGTGATGGCCTGCCCCGTGGACTCCTACGAGATGAGCTCGTACAAAAGCGTAAAAAGCTACGAAAAGAGGTTTGCCGACGCCTTCGCCGCGCTCGCGCCCTACGTGCAGATCTGGGAGATCGGCAACGAAATAAACGGCGAGGGCTGGCTGGGGGATGATGCAAATTTCATCGCCGCCAAGATGATCGCGGCCTTCGAGCTCATCCACAAAAAAGGCGCCAAGACGGCGCTTACGGCGTATTATACGCCGAGCGGAGCGCAGAAAACACAGATGCACGAGTGGCTGCAAAAATTCGTGCCGCAGGATATGAAAGATGGGCTGGATTATCTTTTCGTAAGCTACTACGAGGACGATAACGAGGGCTTTGCGCCTGATTGGAGCGAAATTTTTACCGATCTGCAAAGCACTTTCCCTGCTTCAAAGCTCGGCATCGGCGAGTGCGGAAACACGGCGGCGGACGCCACGCAGGCGAGCAAAAAGGCGATGATGAGGCGATATTATACGATGCCGCGATACGTGCAAAACTACATGGGCGGGTGTTTTTGGTGGTATTTCGTGCAAGACTGCGCCAGCGGGGCGGGATCCGACGCTTCAAACGGCAAAAATCGCAGCGCACGCGATAAGACGGAGGCCACGGACGAGCTACTAAAAAGCCTTAGCGAAGCAATAGGCGAAGCGTACAGATAATGCGCGGAGGATTTCAAATTTAAAGCAAAATTTTATGCTTTTTAGGTGCAACGAGGTAAAATTTAGATATGAAAACTTTTATAAAAATTTTAAAAATTACCGCCTTGGTCGTGAGCGTTGCGTGCGTGCTTTTTGTGCTGTATATATTTGTGATTTTAAATTTGCTTTTTTCATCCGATACGCCCGAGGGTTGCGATCCTAGTATGCCCACTAGTGCGTGCGATTATATCGATGAAAAATTTGAAAAAGAGCTACAAAATTTGCCTCCCGTCGCCCCTCTGCCTAGCCTAGAAAAAAGGCCCGTATTTTGGCTAGGCGAGAAAAAATTCGCAGGAGGCGCGAAGTTTGATTATCTATACATTAAGGACGATTTTGGGGTCTGGCTTAGGTATGAGGACAGCGATCGCGACGACTTTTTGCTACAATACAAAAAGATATGCCAGAGCGCTACTATGGATACGACGAGATCGATCGTTCGCCGGACGAAAGGTGGGTGAGTAGAGAGCTTGGATATTATAGCTACGGCATCTACGATATTTCGCTTTTTAAAAATGAAGCCAAGATATTTTCTCAAACGGCGTATAAGGTCGTGAGGAAATTTATCGGTTTCTTTAATCTACACTCTATGAGAGGTACCTCCTTTGCAGCTCCGCAAGGCACCGAGGAAAATTTAAACGCTATAAGCGAGCTTCAAACTCCGCTTGCGGATTTTCCGCAAAAACCGAACTACTCTGCGCTTGGTTGGGCTGATAAACCAGAAGCCAAAGGCTATGTCGGAGATGAAATAGCTAAAAAGCTCGCTCGCAATGTCTTTGAGATAGAGGGCGAGGGCTGGCGACAGACCATCCGTATAAACAGTCGCGCTAAAGACATAAAGGTAATCTGCGGAGATGAAATTTGCCTCGCGCTTGCCTTTGATGAGAGCAAAATCAATAGCTGCGATAACGGCGCTGCATCCACGAAAATTTATACGCTAAATTTAAAGCAAAAATTTAATAATTTTCATACGCTTACTAGTAGGAATTTTAACTACGTCAAGCTCGGCGATAAGTATACTTTAGACGATGTGGAATCCTTTAAAATAGTTTTATCAAGATTCAGATATATCGAGGGGTATAACAAAGGTCGCGAAATCACGGACTACGAGGTTATCTTGCGAAATAGCGAGGGCGAGCAGGTCAATGAAATCTGCAGAAACGAAATTAAGAGGGCTCGCAGTCGCTTGCGATAAATCTAAGATAGCGCTGCAGGATTTGGCATATAAGATCGTGATTTCGGCGCGCTTTAATTTAGCTTCTAAAATTTATGCGAGAATTTTAAAATTCTAAGCTTCAAGCTTTAAAATTTGCCCGCGGAGCTTTTAAAATTTATCGCACGGCTTAGGTTTATTTTATCCACGCCAAGACGGCGAAATTTTTAGGGCGTCGCGATAACTAGGCGCAAGATAGCGAAATTTCACAAAGCTGCGGCAAACAAGATACGCAGAGAATGCACGCAAATTTCAAATTTATCTGGATTTTGCCAGCCTGCCCGACGCCGAGCACCATTATTTAGCTACAATCCCTCTCGCTCGCTTTACTTTTCGCTCGTCTTACGATTTGCTCGTTTTGATAGCTATTGCACTTTGCCGAAGCTACTGCGCACTCTTTTACAAAACTGCACGGCATGTGGGATTGTGCCCATCGCTCGCAGATTTTGCAGCACATGCGCGCAATAAAATTCCGTAGCGCAGGCACTTTCAATAAATTTTGATCTAAAAGTGCAAACATAGAGGCGATTTAAATTTAAAGCTCACGTGCTCCACGGCTAGCCTGCAAGTGCTCTGCCTGCGAGCAGCCCAGCGTAGCAAAACAGCATACAAACGCATACGCTTAAGACCGCGTTTAGCACACCGATAGCAAATTCTCGCGCCAGCAATAATTGCAGCGTATCGTAGCTGAACGTAGAAAATGTCGTAAAGCCGCCCAGCGCGCCTGCGACAAAAAATACCCGCAGGCTCTGCGTTAAATTTAGTGCGAGTAAAAACCCTATCAGCAGGCTTCCCAGCGCATTTACGCAAAAAGTAGCGATCGGAAACGCGCTCCAAAATCCAGCGCGGTCCATTGCACGCGCGATCGCTTCGCTTAGGCCTACTCGCGCCATCGCGCCTACACAGCCGCCTAGCCCCGCTAAAATCAAGTTCGTCAATCCAAGTCCTTTTAAAATTCGTAAATTTTATTTCGCCATCTCGCCTCCATAGGACGAAAGATGTGTGACTTTGCTATTTTAACGCGGCTAGTTAAAATTCAGCTTTTAAAATTTACTCGCTCTTTTTGAAATTTCGTTTTAAAATTTTACTAGCGCGGCAAAACGCGACGTTTTACGTGCCGTCGTAAGACGGCGATCAAACGCGCGCAGTGTAAGAGGACGGCAAAGCAAAAAACTACGAGACACAAAAGGGCGACGTAGCAAAACAGCGCGCAGGCGCTTAAAATCGCTCTGGCGTGTCCGTAGTAGGCGTCTAAATCGCGCTTGTAGCAAAACCGAGGCAAGGCAAAACTATAGCGCGGCAATCGCTGCAGCGCTACTACAGCGGGCGCTACTGTAGCACCTTTTTTAGCGCCAGTGCAAATAGCACGACGTAGAGGACGAGCAGCCATTTTTTCTGAGTTTCGCGCTTTGCACGGCGAGCCTGAGAGGTGCCGAAATACACGCCCAAAAGCCCGCCCACGGCTAGCAGCGCGCCGCGTTCGTAATCTACGTGGCCGTTGTACGAAAGGCTCAAAAGCGCGCTAAATGAGCCGAAAACGATAAAAAATAGCCCCATACAGACCGCTCTTTTGATATCGACGCCCAAAAATCCGACCAATACGGGCGTTAGAAATACCGCGCCGCCCACGCCCATGCTAAGCGCGATCGCGCCGATAGCAAAGCCGATGAAAAATAGCACCGCGCCGTGGGGATCGGCGTTGCCGCCGCTTGTTACATTCGTGCTAAAGAGTTTGAGAAATGAGATCGCAAGCGTCAGTAAAAGACCGATCTCAAGCACGATTTCTGGCGAGTATTTTACGATGAAGCCCGATATGCTCGCGCCGCACAGCCCTCCGAGCCCCACCGCGATGCCGCTATCTAGGCGAAGCTTGCCCGCGCGGTAGTTCAGATATGAGCCAAAAAGCGAGACGATGAACATCTGCATCACCGAGATGCCCGCGGCGGTCTTGACGTCGTATCCCAGAGCCATCATCACGGGCATTACGACCGTGCCGCCACCGATACCGAAAAAGCCCGATATGAAGCCCACGACGACGCCGACAAAGGGGAGTTCTAGCATTTTTGATCCTTAAAAATTTGAAGCGAAGTTTATAGCTTTAAAATTTAAAGCTTGCTAAATTTACGAAATTTTGGATTTAGGAGCGGGGATTTGCGGGATTTCGGTTTGAAATTTATGCCCCAAATTTTGATTTGAAATTTTATCTGGAGTCGGCTTGGCTTGAAAGTTTGCAAGCGAGATTTTAGCTCGAAATTTCAGTGCGCGATTTGCAAAATTTAAAAATTTACGGGATTTTAAGGAGTAATTTCGGCTTGAAATTTTATGCAAATTAGCCCGCCTGTTCTTGTTCGTATTGCGGCTTGACAGCGGATTTTAAAATTCTGCGCCCAGACTGCGGCTCAGCGTAAATTTGAGATAAAATTTTACGTTTAGATCGCGGCGCAGTATTTTTTGCCGCTATTAAATTTTCGACAGGATTTTATCGCGACGAAATTACATACGGCAAAATTCCGCACGGTAAAATTTCAGTCAAAATTCTACGGCGAAATTTTCGCGCTCCGTATTATAAAAATCGCCGCAAAAGCGGTGCAAAATCAAGACAAGATCGCCGTAAAATTTTATGCGGAGCAGGCAAACGCAAAGAGCTTAAATTTTATTCTGAAAAATCTTTGCGGTAAAATTTAGCCGCCAAAAGTTCGTTCAAAGCCGTCCAAAGCCCGCTAAAAAAGAGGTAAAAGACCAAAAAGCCGCCGCCGCAAGATCCTGACGCCAAAATTTCGCCCGCAAATTTCTCCTGGTAAAATAGCTTTGGATAAGGCGGGATTTGAACTCGCGGCAAATTTTCCGAGCTAAATTTTACGCAAAAATCCGCATTAAATCCGCAAGCTTTATCGTAAATTTCTCCGAGCGGTTTTCGCACCTTATGAAATTTCCAGCACGATCTCCTTTTTTAGCCCGATCTGTTTGATCTCTAGCACGGAAGCACCGCCCAAGCGCAGCGCAAGCACCTCAGCCTCGCTGCAAGCGCCTGCTAGGGCTATTTCGCGCAACACCTTACCGCGCCAGGCTTTGGCGTAGTGGCTCAGCACCTTGCCGCCTTTGATGAAACTAAAACTTAGATATTCGCGCTTCATCTCATAAAATTTTTCGTAAAATCCCGCGCGCAGATCCACTACGCACTCATCCGCCAGATACCGATCCAGCGCGGCAGAGAAGCTGTCGCGATAAAATTTCGCCGCGTCTATGCCGCCGAATTTCTCGCCCTGTTTGAGCTTGTAGTTCGGCAGCGCGTCGCCGCCCAGCACGGGGCCGAAAAGGTTTGAAAAAATTATCGTGTTTTGCTCCGCAAACTCCCGCGCGCCGGGGCTTAGCGACGCGTAGCCTAGGGCGCGATACGCGGTGCCCGTGTAGCGCAAAAGCGCCTTCGCGCAGCCTTTTTCAAAGATATTTTCGCGCAGAGCCGCATCCCATTTTTTCAGCCCGAAAAGCTTGCAAAGCTCCGCCTCGCTTGCTTTATCCACAAAATCCGTGTAAGCGCGCAACATCTGCAGGCGCTTTTCGTAAAGATCTGCAAAGATGAAATTTCGCTCGCAAATGCGCGGGCCGCTGCCCAGCTCGCTTTTCATCTCGCTTGGGGAAAATAAAATTTTCATACGCTCTCCTTGAAATTTGCTAATTTTACTAAAATTTTGCTTGTATTCAAGCCCGCTTAAGCTCGCGCCGCCCGCTCAAATTTAAGCTAAGCAGCGTATAATGGCGCTAAAAATTGTAAGGACGAAAATGCTTTTAGAAGAGCCGCTTTTTTACTACCGCGAAATTTTAAAGACGCATCCGCAAAGTTACCTCGCAGAGGACGACACTCAGGTCATCATCGGCATCGATTGCGATTATTTCGACGGATTTAAGATGAGCTTTGAGGCGCTAAAGCTTAAATTTGATGAGGTAAAAAGCTCAAAAGCGGGCGCAAGCGAGTTTAAAAACGCGAGCTTTGCCGGGCTTTTCGGCGTTTTGGGCTACGACATCGTGCGCGCGTTTGAAAATATCGGCGCGCCGAAGCAGGCGCTGTATGACTTCCCACCGTTTTTTTACGCCGACGCCGCAAACTACCTGCACTACGATAAAATCAGCAAAATTTACGATTTTTATGGTAAAGACATTGGAATTTATGAAAGCCTGCGCGGGCTTAGCTCGCAAGCCTCGCAGCAAAGCTCCGCCGAAGCAGCAGGCGCGCCGCAGAGTGCCGCAAAAGTGGATGCCGCGATAAAAAGCGAGGTAAAATCGCAAAACGCGGCGAAACCCGCGCCGCAGAAAAAAGAGCTTAAATTTAAAATTTTAACCGATCTAGGCGCTGAGGAGTCGCATTTTAGCGCGATAGTCGAAGCCGCAAAAGAAAAGATAAAAAGTGGTGACGTGTTTCAGGTCGTGCTGGGCGAAATTTTAAAAATCGGCACGAATCTCGGCAGCTTGGAGTTTTACGAGCGACTCAAAAAGAACAATCCGAGCCCCTATATGTTTCACTTCCCGACGCCCTACGGCTGCGTCGCGGGCTCCAGCCCCGAGCTCATTATGGAAATCAAAAAGGACGAAATTTTCGTCGCTCCCATCGCGGGCACGCGCAGCAGAGGCGCAAACGCCGAGGCCGACGCGGCGCTTGAGCGCGAGCTTTTAAGCGACGAAAAGGAGCTTGCGGAGCATCGGATGCTGATCGACCTGGCTCGCAACGACATCGGTAAATTCGCCGCGCCCGCCTCGGTGCGGGTGCAAAACGCGATGCGTGTCGTGCGCTACGAAAGCGTGATGCACATCGTAAGCGAGGTCTACGGCAGCAAGCCGCGCGGGGTAAGCGCGTTTGAGGTGCTCGGCACGATCTTTCCTGCGGGCACGCTAAGCGGCAGCCCGAAGATCCGCGCGATGCAGATCATAAACGAGCTGGAGCGCTACGAGCGCGGTATATACGGCGGCGGAATCGGGTTTTGGCGCTTTAGCGGCGACGTGATGCAGGCGATCTTGATCCGCTCGGCGATCTTTGTAAATCGCGACGCGCAAGATTCCTGCTCGGACGAGGATTTTAAACGAAATTCCTGTTTAAATTTAGACGCTGCTTGCAGCGGGATAAATTCCCAAGCGACGGAGCTTTGCGACGGTGAAAATCCCGAAACGACGGAGTTTTGCGGTGCTGCGGCGCAAAAGGGTAGCGGCGGGGCGCAAAATTTAATGGCTCGCGCAAGCGAGCGCGACGCGAGATTAAATTTAAAAGCTTGCGCAGGCGGCGGGGCGCTAAATTTAGAAAACGGGAGCTTTAACCGCGCGATGCAGTTTGAGGCTGCTAAATTTAATGCGGAAAATTTCGGCTGCGAAGGGCTAAATAATCTCGTATTTATCGGCGCGGGCGCGGGTATCGTTTACGACAGCTCGCCAAAGAGCGAATACGCGGAGATCTGCAAAAAGCGCAAAAGCCCGCTAAAAGCGATCGAGGAGCTATGCGAGGAAGTTTAGACGCTTTAAATTTAGCTAGCCAGACGCGCCGCTTTTCGGTGCGAGTTTGATTCGGCTAAATTTAAAAGCGCGATCGCTGCGAGAGCGTTAAAATTTAACGGCTAGCTTCATTCGGCGCCGCAAAACGCGCAACGTCGCGACAGATGCGGTAATGCTGCAGACGACGTGGAATTTTAATTTAGTCCGCTAGCGGCGTTAAAGCGGCATCGGATTTGCTCGCCGCAAAGCAGTTAAATTTAAACTATTTAGAATTTTAAAGAGGCGCAAACGCCCTAAAAAAGGATAAAATTTTGATTTTAATGATAGATAATTACGACAGCTTCGTTTTTAATATTTATCAATACATTTTGGAGTTAAGCGATGAGGAGGTGCGCTACTTCCGCAACGACGAGATAACGCTGCAGCGGGTACGCGAGCTTGCCCCGTCGCACATAATCCTAAGTCCCGGGCCAAATCACCCAAAAGACAGCGGCGTTTGCTTAGAGATTTTGCGCGCGGATCTGGACGTGCCGATTTTAGGCGTGTGCTTGGGGCATCAGGCGATCGGATATGCGGCGGGCGCGCAGATAAAGCAGCTGGAGGTGCCGCTGCACGGCAAGAGCTCGGCGATCGAAATTTTCAATGACGGCGTGCTTTTTAGCGGGCTGCCGCGTAAATTTGAAGTGATGCGCTACCACTCGCTTTATGTGGACGAAGCGACATTGTCGCGCGAGTTTGAAATTTTAGCAAAGAGCGAAAACGACAGCGTGATCATGGCGATGAAGCACCGAAATAAGCCGGTTTTCGGCATTCAATTTCATCCCGAGAGCTTTTTTACTCAATACGGCAAAAAGATCATCGAAAATTTCATCAATTACGGCAAAAAGATAATTTTAAAGGAGAAACTCGTGGTAAATTTCGCCCCGTTTATGTTGAAGCTACAAAAGGGCTTTCCGCTAGACAGCGACGATTATGCGGTCATTTGCAAGGCGCTTTACGAGCAGGATTACGACATCGTGCAGCTTGCGGGGCTGCTCGTGCTGATCAGCGAAAAGTCGCTCTATCCAAGCAGCCTTACGGCGCTCGTACGCAGTATCTTAAAATACTCGATCACCTACGACGATCCGAGCCCGATGTTTGACATCGTGGGCACGGGCGGCGATAGGCTAAAGACGATAAATATCTCTACGACCGTGGCCTTTATCGCGGCAAGCTTCGGCGTACGCGTCGCCAAGCACGGCAACCGCGCGATTACTAGCAGATCGGGCAGCTCCGATGCGCTGGATGCCCTGGGTGTGCCGCTACTTAGCGATCTTGCGCAGATTAGGGCGCTGCTAGATCGCACGGGGCTGGCGTTTTTTCACGCGCCGTTTTTTCACAAGATCACCGCCGAGGTCAAAGAGGTGCGAAACCGCCTAAAAATCGGCACTGTCTTTAATATAATGGGGCCGCTTCTAAATCCAAATTTAAGCCTAAGCAATCAGATCGTGGGCAATTATCTGGAGGAAGTAAACGGGCTCATCGCCGAAACGTTGATGATTTTGGGGCGTAAACACGCTCTGGTGGTGCACGGCATGGACGGCATGGACGAAATCAGCCTGTGCGACGAGACGCTAATCCACGAGGTCAAGGACGGCAAAATTTTAGAATACCGCGTAAGTCCCGAGCAGTTCGGCTTCGCTCGGGCGTTCCACAGCGATATCGAAGGCGGCGATGGCGAGGCTAACGCCGAGATTTTAAAGCAAATTTTAAAAGGCGAGCTGAGCGGGCCGAAATTTGATATCGTCGTGCTAAATGCGATGTTCGCGCTGTACTGCGCGGATGTCGTGGCAAGCCCCGCGGAGGCTAAGCCGCTCATTTTAGAGGCGATCAAATCGGGCAAAACGTGGAAATTTTACGAAAACTACGTAGGGGCGAGAGCTTAGATGGCTAGCGGCGAAAAGAGGGAGTTTTTAAGCGAGCAGCTCATCAGCTATCTGGGCAACAAGCGCTCGCTGCTAGCGCCTATAGAGCGGGCGATCTGCGAAATCAAAGCGGAGCTTGGGCAGGGCAAGATCAGCTTCGCAGACGTTTTTAGCGGCAGCGGCATCGTCGCGCGCCTGGCCAAAGCGCACTCAAGCCTCGTGATCGCAAACGACTTGGAGGGCTACTCGCGCGCGATAAACTCCTGCTATCTTTCAAATTTTAGCGACGGGCTGTGGCGAGAATTGAGCGAGCTGCACGCCGAAATTTTAAGAAATTTTACGCCGAAGGAGAGCTTTTTTAGCGAGCTGTACGCGCCGAAGAACGATGAGAATATCAAGGCGGGCGAGCGCGCTTTTTACACGCGCCGAAACGCCCTGATTTTGGGCGGACTTTGCGAACAGATCGGTAAAATCCCGCAAAAATTTCGCGATTTTTTCACCGCACCGCTGCTTAGCGAGGCGAGCATCCACTCAAACACGGGCGGCGTTTTTAAGGGCTTTTACAAGGATAAAGCGGGCGTGGGCAAGTTCGGCGGCAGCGGCGAAAACGCGCTAGCTCGCATAATGGGCGAGATTTCCCTGCGCCTGCCCGTGCTTTCAAATTTTGCCTGCGAAAGCGCGGTCTTTCAAGAGGATGCCGCGCGCTTTGCACAGAGCGCGCGCGAGCGCTTTTCGCAGCTTGACGTCGCGTATTTTGATCCGCCCTACAATCAGCACCCCTACGGCTCGAACTATTTCATGCTAAATTTGATCACGGATTTTATAAACGATGGCAAGAGCCCAAACGCTGCCGAGCTTAGCAGAGTTTCTGGAATCCCCGCAGACTGGAACCGCTCGGCCTACAACAAAAAATCAAGTGCTGCTGAGGAATTTTTCGCGCTGCTGGCGAAATTTCCGGCGAAATTTTTAATAATCTCTTTTAATTCCGAGGGCTTTATCTCGAAGGCGGAATTTTTAAAAAACCTCGCACACATCGGCTCCGTGCGCACGATAGAGATCCGCTATCCGACCTACCGCGCGAGCAGAAATTTAAGCGCGCGCGAGCTTTACGTGACGGAATTTTTATATGTCGTACAGAAGTAAGATCAAAATTTGCGGCATCAAAAGCGCCGCAGAAGCCCGTGCGGTGCTGGCGTGCAGCTCGGCTTTATGCGCAAATTTAGAGTGCGCGGACGGCGCCAAAAATTTACCGCAATCGGGTAGCGAGAGCTTAATAAAAAATTCTAATTTTTGCGGCGAAAATTCTGAGCGGAATTTTAATTCGGATGCCGAGAATTTTACGCGAAATTTCAATTCTGACGGCCAAAATTTTGCACAAAATTTTAATCAGGACGGCGAGAATTTCACCTACCGCGCACAAAATCATGCAAATTTTACGTCTGAGCAAAATTCCGATTGCGATAAAAATTTCAGTAGCGATTTGCGAAGCCAAGGCGACGGCTCGGGCGTGCGCGTGGAATTTTTAGGCGTAATTTTTGTGTCAAGCTCCAAACGCCGAGTTAGCGTAGAAACAGCGCGCGAGATCGCACGCATCGCGCACCAAAACGGCGCAAAGTGCGTCGGGGTCTTTGCTTTGAGCTCCGAAAAACACGGCGCCGCCGCGTGCGAATGTAAAAATTTTAGCGGCAAAACTCGCGGCGAAGAAATTTGTGAAAATAAAATTTACGCGGGCACGAGCGGCGGCTTAGAATTTTATGAAAACGAGCGCGACGATTTGAGCGTAAATTTAAACGCAAACTGCGTTGTGTCCGCCTCGGTAAAAGATCTAAATTCTGAAATTTTAGATACGGAAGCTTTAGGCGAGGAGCAAATTTTAAAAATTTGCAGCCTTTGCGAGCTGGACTGCGCTCAGATTTATGGACGTATAAGCGCGGATTTCAAAGCACGGCTTAACGCGGCGGGCATAGAGGCGTGGCAGGTGCTAAGCATTGGCGCTGAGATGCCGCCGCTTGAGGGTTTGAACTGCGATCAGATCTTATTCGACGCCAAAGGAGCTAGCCTGGGCGGCAACGGCGTGAGCTTCGACTGGAATCTATTGAGACGCGCAGGGCTTGGCTACGAAGGACAATACGACGCGGCGCGTGATGAAAAATACTATGCGGGCGGCACAGTTCAAACCAGAGACGGCAAAAAATGCGACTCGGCTAGCGGGCACTACGATACGCAAAATAACGCATCAAGTGACGAAAAATGCTATGCAGCAGGCACGGCTCAAGGCTCAGACGGCGCAAGGAGCTATCTTAAACATAGCGCGATCTGTAGCGGATATAGCGAGGGGAATTTAAAGCGCGATACAAACGGCGACTGCGGCAATTCTTGCACGGAGCATAACGAAAACGGAAATTTAAAGCTCGAGATAGTAAGCGACGTGTGCTGTTCCTCTAATAGCAATGAAGTGAGCGAGCGCGCACATGATATTGTTATTAGATCGGGCAATACAACACAAGAAACGAGTGCCGATCGTCGCGCCGAAAAGAATGACGATGAGTGCAAATTTAGTGCGTGTGCTACCGCGCGGCTGAGTGGTGTAAGACCCGCAAGCGAAGGCGTCAATGATCAAGGCACGAGAGACTATGAGGTGGGCGCGCCAAATATTTCAAATGACGGCGGAGAAGTGGACAAGCTGGGTGCCACAAAAGATGATAGCGCGAATAAGCATGACGCTGCTGCTAAAAGCGGCGCGATCTCTTTTATTCTTGCAGGCGGCATCGGCGCGCAAAATATCCGTGAGGCACTCGCACTGCGCCCATACGCTATCGATCTAAACAGCCGCGTGGAGGACGCGCGAGGCATTAAAGATCCACAAAAGATAAGCGAAATTTTGCAAATTTTAGAAAATGCGCAAGGCTGATCTCTGCGTGCAAACTCGCGCGATAGTTATATCTAAATCAAACGTGTATAAGGAGGAGCCAAATGCGTAATGACGAAATTAATAGATTTGGCATAAGCAAAACGCGGTATGATAAAAATATAAAGGATTTCTTGCAAGATAAAAATTGCGATAAGCAAAATTTGGCGGGTGGTGGGCTAAAATTTACGAGCGATGGTAGGCGAAATGCTATAAATAGCGAGCAAAATTTTACGAACGTCGTTGAACAAAAGTCGCAAAGCAATCTCTCTTGCTCCGCTGATACACCCTCGCAAAATTTTAAAACTCAAGCTAGAGATTACGATAAAGAGCCGATAATCATAAAAGATAACTCGATAGAGATGATTAAATTTTATTCGCCATTTCTGTATTTTCTTAATTTCATAGATTTTGGAACGAGGCAAGACTCACCAAGATCCGTTAAACGCTGGCTAGAACTTCCTGGTAAATTTGGCACCTGCTATATAAAATTTAAAAATTCAGTTATCGAATATTATTCCGAGAAAAAGAGAGCGACCCTATACTCTATAAATTTATCCGAAATAATTGCGATAAAACGCACCTTTGGGCCATCCACTTTTAAAATGACGAAAAAAGGTAAAATTTCAACATTTTTTGTCGCGTTCACGTGGATAATCCTTTTATCTTTGGTAGTAACTTTTAAAAATAAAATTTCTTATGGAATTTTAATTGTGCCGATCTCCTTATTTTTGGCGTTTGCGCCCTTAATCATATTTAGATTTAAGAAAAATTTGGGATTTGACATAGGAAACGACAGCCTTATTTTTATGAGCAATGGTAATTATATCGAAGCAAGTATATTAACAAGTAAAGAATACAAGGAGTTAAAAACCTATTTTTTACTAAAAATAGGGAAAAAATTAGATAAAATCCGGCCGCAAATTTTTGTGTAGATCATAAAGAATAAAAGATGGATAGAAAACAGAGGCTTGAGAAGCTAAAGAAAATTCTAAATGAACGGTGTCAAAATTTAGAGCAAGGATCACAGGAGAATTCTAATGCCAGAAATTCTGACAGTAAAAACTCTAAATTTGAAAAACTCACGGATGACTCTACGATAAATACAAACGAAAAATCTAATAAATTTGAACAAAATCCGAGTTGCGCTAGTGATTATAATAAAGAGCCTTTAGTGCTCAAAGATAGGACGAATTTTTATATAGTTCTTGCTACGGTATGCACGCTTGCGATTATGATTTTTATGTATTCATACGAACCCAATCAAACTAGATATAATCAGCTTTTTATAGTATTTCCATTTTTCGGATTGCCTATAATAATGGAATATTTTACAAATTTTTACAATAAGAAACTTGTAAAATTTTATAATGATCGAGTTACTTATTATACAAATAAAATGCCCAAAAAAACTATATTCTTAGATGATCTTAAGGATGTAAAAAGAGCCTATTTTGCAAGAGATAATGAGTGGCTTAGGAGGCAAGGCGCTTTTTATAGATTTTTCTTAAAATTTGATCCGTATGCTACGATAATCGCTTTTTTATTGATCTGCATATTGGTATTAGCTATCGGCGTAAGAAAATATATAGAAACAGGTAGTTCCAAAGTAATTTTTATATTAATATTGACGTTTTTGTTTTTATTCATCTCAAAATTTATGTATTTTTTGGTTTTTAAATTTCAACTTAGATTTATATTCTACGATAATATAATAATCCGAGGCAAGGATAAAGATATCGCCTTTACGATAGAAACTATGGACGATTACGCCAGGATAAAAGAATTTTTTTATGAGGACAAAAGACATTGATTTGGATAAGGCTCAGCGCCACGTATAGCTGGATTTTAATTAATAATTAAAGAGTTTTAAATGAAAGAAGCTTCAAACGGCGAAGCCTTTAAATTTTAAAATTTAAAGGCGTGGCTCTTAAAAATTGATCACAATCTTTCTTGCGCGGAATATATTTTTATCATTTGCTTTATCGCGTTATGAATACGGCTACAAATTCTTAAATTCCATCTCTAGCTGCTTGCGCCAGTCTTGCAGCGAGCGCTCTGCTCCAGCAGCGTATTTCTTTATAAGTACGCTGCTGGAGCTTGACTAGATACGCCGCCTCTGTATAGATTGATCTCTGAAATTAAATATCATCCTTAAGCGCTGCGTCTTTGAAAAATCCCCACGTAAAGCGCGAAAACAAAACCGATCGCAACCGCGTAAGGAGCGAACTCGGTGATGCCTTTAGCCGAGCTTGCTAGCAAGAAATTATGCGCGATCGCGGCGCCCGCCGCCATGCCGATGACGAAGATGCCCGAGCTTAAATTTCCCGTGCCGGCCTGCACTAGATGCTTGCCCGGGCAGCCCTCGCTGAGGCTGAAGCAAAGTCCTGCGAGCACCATGCCTAAGAAATTCCAAACGAAATCGTTATGTGCGATAGGCTGGCCTTCAAAGCCGAGTTTGTATTGTCCGAATGCGATATTTGCGATGCTTGCAAACGCGATGACGCTTAGTACGCCCCAAAACATCGAGAAATCGCCGCGGAAAATTCTACCGAACGCGCCGACGCTGCAAAATTTGCTTCTATGCATCAGGGCGCCCACGATAATACCGGCAGCCAGCGAGATGCCTACCGCGGCGTGTTGCGCGCCGGGGCCTTTAGCGGAGATAAAAAGCGCGCCGCCCTCGCCCGTTTTGAGTCCGAAAACCAAGGCCGCAAGCAGCGCAGCGCCCAGTAACACGGGCAAAATTCCGATCGCGCCACTAAGTCTTGCCTCTTTGCTCGCCTCATAGCCGCGCTTTTTAAGCAAAAACCCAATGAGTACGCCGCAGATCAGACCCGCCAATCCGGCTAGCGCGGTCAAATCGCCGCCGCCTAGGCGCAAAAACGCGCGCCACGGACATCCCAAAAATACAAGGCAGCCGATCATCGCGAAAATCCCTAGGAAAAATTTCGCAAACGGCGAGCTGCCCGTCACCGGCGCGAACTCGCGCGTCCAAAGCACGCTTGCCAAAAAGCCGCCGAATACGAGCCCTATGATCTCCGGGCGGATGTATTGCACTGCGCTAGCTCGGTGAAAGCCTAGCGCGCCCGTGGTGTCGCGCAAAAAGCAAGCGACGCAAACGCCCATATTGCCCGGGTTTCCAAAATGCACCAGCGTCGCACCCAGCACGCCTAGCACGGCGCCTGCGATGATGTACCATTTAACGTTATTCATGAAAAAGTCCTGAAATAATCTAGATCGACCGATCTCTTAGGCGCGATTTTATCCTTTGTAAAATAAAAAGCAAATAAATTCCGATCTAAATTTACGAAAAGCGAAATTTCAAAATCGAGCGGGCGGCCGCTAAATTTAGACGCAAGTAAATCGCGGACGTTTAAATTTAGGCTCTTTGTTGAGATAAAAACGCCGAATTTATCCGCCTAAATACGGTGCGGGCGAGGTGCGGAAACAGTGCAGGAACGGCGCAGCCAAGACGCAGCCAAGACGCAGCCAAGACGCAGCCAAGACGCAGCCAAGACGCAGCCAAAACGCAGAAATGGCTCAGACGAGGTACAATGCTTGCTGCCAATAAAAACAAATTTCAAATGTTTTTGAAATTAAATTTCAACCTTATTTAAGTATGTAGATATATAATAATGTATTTCAATTTTATTTTAAAGGTCGAGGCATGAAAAAGCAAATTTTATTGGTGCCGCTTGCGATAGGCGCGATAGGCGGAGCGAATGCGGCCGAAAACAACGCCACGAAGTCGCAAGATCTAGGCCAAATCGTCGTGCAAGCGACGGTAAGCGCGGTCGATAATCTAAAATACGCGGGCTCGGCCGGAATTTTAACCCCCAAGGATATGAAAGCCAAAACCAACGTGATCGATTCGATCATGCAGATACCGGGCGTTGACGGCAGCATGGATATGGGGCGTCAGATCGGCAGGCAGTTTCAGATCCGCGGATTCGGATATCAAAGCGACGAGCGCGTCATCATCAAGCAAGACGGCGTGCGCAGGAGCGCGGGGATGTACTCGAATATGATCTCATCCTTTCGCACCGATGCGACATCCTAAAGCGCGTCGAGGTCATAAAGGGCGCCTCGTCCGTGCTTCACGGCTCGGGCGCAATCGGCGGTATCGTAAATATGCAAACCAAAAGCGCGAGCGATTATCTAAGCGAGGGCAAAAGCGTAGGCTTGATGCTAGGACAGAGGCTTGAATCAAACAATATGCATAGCACGCGCGGCGCGGTCTACGGCAAGGGAGAGGAAATTCCGATCGACGTTTTACTCTACGGCAAGCGCGCAAGCTACGGCAATATCAAGTTCGCAGACGGCGGCACGCATTATGCCCCGGACTACGATAAGAGCTTTAATAACGAGCATATCGATACTGGATTTTTTAAGATCGGCGCAAATTTAGACGATCACCGTATCAGCTTCAGCGCCTTTGATTACGACGAAAATTTACACACGATGTGGCAGACACTATGGCAAAACGACGCAGATCTCTTCGTAAGCGGAAATTTAAGCCAGAGAGATTATGTTTTTGATTGGAGCTTTACGCCGCAAAGCCCGCTAGTGGATATGTCTTTTAAGGCCTATAAAAGCAGAGCTGAGTATAAACGCGGCTATACCAGCGGCGCAGATACCGGCAGTTACACGAACAAAGACGATCGTAAGGGGCTAGAGATCAAAAATATTTCAGAATTCGACACGGACTTTTTAAATCATAGCTTCGCTTTCGGCGGCGATTATGAAAATAGGCAGGAGGATGCGATCTTTATCCGAAACGGCGTACTATCGGATTTTGCCTCCTTTCCGAACGAATACAATAGCTACGGGCTTTTCGCGCAGGATTTGATCCGCTTGCACGATGATTTAGAGCTTACCTTAGGCGGTAGATACGATAGATTCGATCGTGACATCAAAGGCAAACCCGCTAAATTTAAAGATTCCAGATTTTCTCCACGCGCGGCGATTGCCTATACGCTCTTTGACAAATTTACTCTTTTAGCGGGATATAGCGAGAGTTTCCGCGCGCCTACGCCGCACGAAACATCGCAATCAGGACCGATAAACCGAATGTATTATTACATCCCAAATCCCGATCTAAAGCCTGAAACCGTCAAAGAGTACGAGGTCGGATTTAGTTTTAAACAGGATGAAATTTTTACGGACGATCACTTCAATATGAAATTTATCTACTTTAACGGCAATATCAAAGATATGATTGACATTAAGCCGCTACCACATCTTGGCGTGCCGCCGGGCGGCTTTTCGCAACAATACGGGCAGTATCAAAATATCGATCAAGCCAAAAGGCATGGTTTTGAGCTAAGCTCAAACTACCAAACGCAGGACTTTGATTTTGGCGCGAGCTTCGAGCGACTTAGAATTTACAATAAAAAGACGCACGAAAACATAAACAATCACGCCAAAAAGCTAAGCGCACACGCCTTCTACTCGCCTCTGCACGATCTAAATTTAGGTTTTGAGGTAAGCCACTATTTTAAGCCTCATTCCAAACCTGCTTCCTATTTCGCTCGCAGAACGGAATATTTTTACGTCGATAAAGCTTTCACGATCGCAAATTTCAGAGGAAGCTACAAGATCAAAAACGGCATTATCCCGGCCCTTGACGGCGCGGATGTAAGCTTTGGCGTAAATAATATTTTCGATAAGCATTATATCAACGCAAACCGCACGCGCGAGACTGTGGCGGTGGGTGCTGGACGAAATTTCTACGTCGATTTGGAAGTAAGATTTTAGATTAATTTTTGCGGCGAGGCGCGGGTTAAATTTTAAAACTTACCCGAGCTTGTGTCCTCTTTCTTTTTAAATTTAAGCCCCATCGCGATCTTTTGGCGATGAGGCTTAAATGTGGCATAAATTTCTAGCGCTATAAAATTCCAAAATTTTTAAAATTTAACAAATTGCAAAATTTTATGGGTCGCAAAGCCCGCAAGTTGCGAAATTCTATGCCTCATCAATCGATAGCGTTGGAGCTTTTTAACACCACTAGATGTTTTTTGCCCGCGAAGCTTAGCACTACGGCAACATTATTTTCATCGATCTCGCGCACCAGCTCTACTCGCACGTCGCTAGGTCTTGCGGTATCCGAGCCAAGCAGCTCATTTTCTAAAATGCTTCTAAATGCCGAAACCTTGGGCTCTTTTGTATCCGATCTTTCTTTTGCTCCCTCGCAAAATTCCATCGTGCCGCTCTCGACAGGGCCTACTTTAAGCGGCGAAATTTTATCCGCTGCTCTTATATTCTCGGCGCTCTCATAGTTTTCGTCCGCCCCCATAGCTTCCGAACGCTCGGCACGCACAATCTCATCGTAAAATTTATCGCGCATGCTCTCTTCGCTCACGTTCTCGCCTCTTAAAAAATCTGTGCTATCTACGTTTTTTGAGTCGTTAGAATTTTTTAAATTTAAAGCAGAGGCTTCATCTTTCTTAGCAAACTCTTGTGCGTCAGAATAATTTGGGTTCTTTGATCCGCTCTGATTTTTAAAAGATGAGTCGTTTAAAATTTCATCTATGCCCGCTTCGTCCACGTCAGCGCTATCCATGCTAGCGTCGTCTTCAAAAACCCGCCATGTCTCGTCGATACTTTTTTGCGGCTTGTGTGATAAAAATTTTCGCACACCGACGAAAGCCGCAGCCGCAAGCAGTAACGCTACGATTATCGGCATCACGGGAACTCCGCTGCTACCGCTTTGTGCCGTCTCATTCGCCTCACTTTTGACGCTCATCTTACTCTGATCGAAAGCAGGGTTTTTTACGCGTAAAATGAGCTTTAAATTGCCGTCTTGAGTAAGAGCATCGACCGATAGATCGGCTCCTGTGGGGAAGTTGATCTCGATATCCTTGCCTTTGGGCGCAATCGTAAAGCTTTTTAAGACCTTTTGATTGGTGCGCATTTCGTTAAATTTCTCATCGCCGCCGAGCCCTTTTAAAATAAGACTCATCGACTGCCCATCGACGCGGCGCACAATATCGGGCTTGTATGCGGAGTCAAATGCCAAGGCGATGTCGACGCTGTCGTCGTGGTTGAAAAGATCATATTGCATCAAATTGGCGCCGAGGCAAAAATTTGCGATTAAAATCAAAAATATCTTTTTCATACTCTTTCCGTTAATTAAAAAGTTCGGCGATCTTGTCTTGCAGCTCGTGCCCACCGTAGTTCGCGCATAAATTTACGATCGCAGTGCCGATGATAGCGCCGTCTGCGTATTCTTTCGTAGCGCGAACGTCGCTAGAGTTGCGGATACCAAAGCCGATCGCCACGGGAAGATTGCTCATTTTTTTAAGATCTGCGACCATATTTTTAAGGCGCGAGATCGGAGTTTGCTTGCTTCCGGTCACGCCGATAGCGCCCACGCCGTAGATGAAGCCTCGTGCGCGGCTCAAAACTCGCGCGGCGCGGTGCTCGCTCGTAACGCTAATAAGCGGGATGAGCGCGATACCGAACTCTTCGCAAAGTGCAAAAATTTCCTCATTTTCCTCATACGGCAGATCGGGGATTATTAGTCCGCTGATGCCGTAGCGCGCCGCCTGCGCTACAAACTCGCGCACGCCGTAGGCAAAGATCACGTTGTAATAGACCAAAAACACGAGCGGCTTACGCGTTTGCACCTCTTTTAAAATTTCAAATACTGTGCCCGCGTTTACGCCGTTTTGCACCGCGGAAAAGCTCGCCTTAAAAATTTCCGGACCGTCTGCGAGCGGGTCGGAATACGGGATGCCGATCTCAAGCAGATCGATCGCGCTTTCATCTAAATTTGACAAAAACTCCTTCGTGTGCGCGGGGCTCGGATAGCCAGCCACGATGTAGCCGATGTTTGCCTTTTTGCCGGCGAAGGCCGCCTTGATCTTATCCATAAATCGTTCCTTTTTTGTAGTTCATCACGGTATCCATATCCTTATCGCCCCTGCCGCTTACGTTTACGACGATCGTTTTTTTGCCCTTTAGCTGCGGGCAGAGCTTTTCTAAATACGCTAACGCATGCGCGCTTTCGATCGCGGGGATGATGCCTTCGAGCCTGCAGAGCAGTTTAAGCGCCGCGATACACTCATCGTCGGTTACCGCTTCATATTTTGCGCGACTTATCTCGTGCAGATGCGCGTGCTCCGGGCCCACTCCAGGATAATCAAGTCCCGCCGAGATGCTGTGAACAGGCTCGATCATACCGAATTTATCCTGTAGTACGATCGTTTTCATGCCGTGGATGATGCCCGCACGCCCATTGGTAATAGTCGCTGCATGATAAGGGGTTTGTGCGCCCAAGCCGCCCGCCTCGATGCCCAAGAGCTGTACGTTAGGATCATCCACGAACGCGCTAAAAATTCCTATCGCATTGCTTCCGCCGCCCACGCAGGCTAGGACGTAATCAGCCTTGACTCCCTTGCTTGCGAGCTGCGATCTGGTCTCGGTACCGATGACGCTTTGAAAATCCCTAACCATCTTAGGATACGGATGTGGCCCGACCGCCGAGCCGATGACGTAAAATACGCTCTCTATCTCATTCACCCACGCCTGAATCGCCGCGGTGGTCGCCTCTTTGAGCGTTTTTAAACCGGTGCCGATTTTGATTAAATTTGCACCCAAAAGCTGCATCCTAAAGGCGTTGAGCTGTTGGCGCGCGGCGTCGGTCTCGCCCATATACACGTCGCACTCAAGCCCAAATAGCGCCGCTGCCGTCGCCGTCGCCACGCCGTGCTGGCCTGCGCCGGTTTCTGCGATGACCTTTTTTTTGCCCATCTTCTTAGCTAACAGCGCCTGCGCAAGGGCATTGTTGATTTTATGAGCGCCCGTGTGATTAAGATCCTCGCGCTTTAGATAAATTTCATGCCCGTAGTGCTCGCTAAGGCGCGCAGCGTGATACAGCGGCGTCGGGCGCCCCGCGTATTCGCGCAGCAAGTAACCCAGCTCATCTTTAAATTCCTTCGTCTGCGCTATGGTGTTGTACGCATCCTCCAACTCCTCGAGCGCAAACATTGCCGTCTCAGGCACGAACTGCCCGCCAAAACTCCCGAAATACGCCTTTTTATTCATCCTATCTCCTCGCATTAAATCGTAGGATTATATAAAATTTCGCGTTAAATTTCGCTTTTTTGACAGCACCTTTTGCGGCGCTCTTCTAAATTTATCGGATATACGGTCACAAAAAAAACGCGCGGCATAAAATAGTAAATTTTAAAATTTACACTTCAAATTGCGGCTAATGTTTTGCTTGATGAGTAGCCCCAACTTCATGAATTTGAATAATTTGTAAATTTATTTGCTTTCATTGCCAATATCGCTCTTTTTAGGATTACCAATAGGACAAATTATATTGTCAGTATCCGTAAGTCTTAATTTTTTCCATTCTTCAAAGCTATTAACCCTAATCAAATTATGTGGGATTTTTGGCGGTTCATCAATAATCTCAAGACACTCGCTCGTTTCTCTTTTAAAATACTGCATAATAAGGTGATTATCGTTATTTTCCAAAGCCTTTTTTATACATTTTGCTTTTAACTCAACATAACCGCTATTACTTAGAAAATTTTTTGAAAAAAGCCTTATTGGGGCGCACTCACTAATTATTTCCGTATAAATCATACGAAAAACAAAAAACGAAATAATTAGCAAAAATGGTAATAGAATAATATTTTTGTATCGTTTTAAAAATTTCATCTTATTTCCTTGTTGGGAATTTTTAAATTTTATAGTGCTTGATTTGGATCTGGGGTAGTTAGCGTTTATGCTTGAAAGCTTAGAGCCCTTGTAGCTTACGAGGTTATTTGCTTTTAATAAGCTCGCAGCCATTATATTGACACAAAATAGGGCTACTATTAATTTCAAGCACTTATTCATATTTATTTTCATCAAAATTATAAAATTGAATATTCTCAAAATTTTCTAATTCAAGATAGTCCTCTCCTGCGACGTTAAAAATCTCTAACTCTTTTACACATTCGCCCCAGTGAAGTAGGAATTCCGTTTCATAGTGTAAATCGCTAGATACTAACATATCTATCGCCGGATATGGTATGCCTTCATAATCTAGTAAATTTTGATCCACTACTTCAAAGACAAAGGCCTTAAAGCCTGCGTCCTCCTCAATCTTTTTAATTCTTAAATTGTTAAGCTGCTTAATAAGTTTATCCTTACCGGGAAACTCATGCTTTAGCATAATATTTAAAAATTTATTTAGCTCCTCGCCAAAGGCAGGATTATTGAAGCTCTTTTCTTGGTCCACAATACGTTCCTGTGTTAATTTTATCCCGCGAAGCATCCATAAATAGATTATGAGTGTTTAGATATATATCATTGCTAGCATATAAATTTGAGCCTTTGATATTTATAGCGGTATCTTTATTGCTATCGGTTAGAATTTTAATATTCTTGCCGCTAAGATTAGAGGCTATGGAGCCGGTTGATTTGGAGCTATCTTTGGAAGCGGTTCCGCTAAGCTCTGCGGAGGCGCCTACGCTAAAGCCCCAGGTAACCCAGCTAGAGGATGCGGCGGCTCCTTGGGAGATGAGGGCGGCGGTTAAAAGAGCAAGGGTAAAGAAAGAAAGCTGCTTTATAAAATTCATCTCTTTTTAAATTTACGCTTTTTACGCTTTGAAGTTTTAACGCTTTGATCGGAAGCATTTCTTTGCTGATACACGCCGTCATTTTTATACTCCGTTAGCTTTTTGCCGCAGTATGAACAAATTTGATCGGTATCTTTGACGTCCTCGTACAGGTAAAATTTAAAGCAGTCCTTGCACCACATATATTGTGGATATCTTTTTATGCTCTTTTCAGGATGGAGGGCGAGGTAAAAAACGAGATACTAATAAGTAAAACCAAAAATCCAGAGATAAGAAAAGGATATCCGATTTTGCTTTGTATTCCTGCAGGATCTTCCGTTGTAAAAATTTCTATAGATATTATTAAAAGGTTTAAGCCTATCAAGGCATTAATCACTCTACCTATTTTTTTGTTTATGAAAATTCCTGCAGAAGTAAACAATACGCCGATGATAAAAATCTTGATAATATAGACCGGCTCAACTGCGCTCCAGCCTCCGTATTTAAAATACATCTTTCCTCTAAAGTAGCCAAGAATACTTTCAAATACAAAAAATGCGCCCAAAAGTATTAAACCTATCCTAGCGTTCATTTTTTATTCCTATAGTCTTTTGAGATAGTTGCCATCAAGCCGATACAACAGGAGGCAATTCTATCTAGCATTTTGCCGCGCCTTTTCGTTGTGCTTTGCTTTATTCATAGCGTTTTGCGCCATACCGTATGATCCTTAAATTTGAGCTCTATGAGAGATAAATTTTATTCTTGATCGTTTTAAATTTCTCATATAACAAACCTGGAATATTGTAAAATCAACGTATAATCTTCGCTATAAAATTTTACCCTATTTTTTCTATTGTAGATACTCATACTTAGCAGATATTTGGCGAAATTTATATAATCCTTCGTATTAGGAAAATAAAATGTAACGCTTTGGTAGAATGTTTTAAAATCCAGCCTAAATTTATACCTGTCCATATCGTCCGCTATATAACACTCCGCTTCGTCCATTTTGATAAATTCCTCTATATCTATGCATAGCTGAGCACTATTTTTTGCAAATCGCGCTCCTCCCACCCAATATTCATAAGGAAAAAGCTCTAGGTATGAGATTCTTTCATCATACGATGATGTTAAAATGTTTTTTGCGAAATAATACATAGCCAAATTCGTAGTAAAACCCAATACCACAAGCTTTTTGTCTTCTAGAATTTTAATATCTAATTTATGATACTCATGCCCCATAAGTTCCTCATCGATAGTTAGAGGATCGTCTTTTATATAAATTTTATTCGGCAGCACTGATTTATTCTCCTTTTATAACCCCATCTTTACCATACCACTTATATCCTTTTTCCGTAGGGAAAATGTGTAAATTTTCTATTGGTACATTTTTATTTCCTTTTGGTACTTGTATTTCTATATTATAATGGTCTGGAAAGCCATGTGAGTATTTGCCAAAATCCTTGCGTATAATTACAATGCTACCGTCATCTAGCTTACTAACCATTACCTTGTGATCCCCCGGTTTAATTTCTCCCCTCTGTATAATTTTTTCGATAATATTTGAACTATTTTGTCCTTTATTGATAGCCTCTTTGCTTATACGCACTATACTTTTAGCTTCATTCGTTCCCGCACCCTTTGCGGTGTTACCAATAATTGCTGTTGAACCTCTTGTTGCTCCTGCACCACCGACAGCCTTACCTAAATTTATTTCTGGAAGTACTCTTGCGCTAGGAATGAACATTGCTGACATATCAACGAGCCCACCCTGTATGACTTGATGGAAATTCCAACCCAAATAAAATTGACTACCCGTGGCGCTAAAAAACTTTTGTTTATAACCAAATTCTTCGTAATCATTATAGTTTAGAAAGGTTAAGCCGTCGGATTTTTGCCTTAAATACATAAGTCCGTCTAATACTTCGCTTTTACTAAAATTTGTTAAGCCTAAATTTACAATACCGTTCATATATGCATCTGTTCCATACGCAGCAGAAAGCAAAAGTAGTCCAGTGGCATCTTTTTTGGTGTAATTTATGCCGCGTTTGGACATTTGTTCTCGAAAATCTTCTACATTATTATGGATGAAATCTTTCTCCGCCTGATGTAACTGCCTATTTGCTCCCTTCTGTTTATCTAGTCTAGAGAATTCTTTATTGTTGCTTGCGTAGTAGTTTTGATTAATGCTACCCCTATTATTTATCTTAGCTGAGCCATAGCCACTGCCGTATGAGCTAATAGCATATCCGTAGTATCTAGCGACTGCGTTTCCGAAATTTCTTGAATAAGTAGAATGGTCGTCTTCGTTTTGGAGGAAGTCTATGCCTCTTTGATGATCCATAGCTCTTTGGCTTTCTGTAGCGGAGGTAGCGACTAGATCCTTTGTGCTTTCATTGTTTTTTATATTGATATAGCTGCGCCCGGTCTGCAAGGAGTAAAAGCCCATTATCTGCTTACCGTCTCTACCGGTCTCATCGGTATAGATGGTCTTTGTTTGATTAGGGATGTAGCCTAAATTTAGCATTACCTGTCTTGTGATGTTTTGCGTTATGGCTTGTTTTTCTTGATCAGAAAGCTCATCGCTTTGTAGCATCCCTCTTAGCTCGGGATTATTTGCTAACTCCTGCCTTACTCCGTTTACTACCATAAAGCCTTTGCCGTTTTCGCTGAAAAAGTCCGTAAAGCTAACTCTATCGGTAGTCGCTATTTGGTATATGGCATCGTATATGGTAGAGGCATCTTCATAATCCCTTTTTATCTCATTCCTTCCCCCTTCGCTAAACAACCTCATATCTACGCTTGCATCAACGTTAGAGCTTAGCTTGGTAGAATATAGCTCTTTATTTAGCTTGGAGCTATCTCTGTTTAATCTCGTAAGATCGTCTGAGTTATATAGAGCTTTATTGTTAGGATCAGATTGTAAAGAAGCAAGCTCATCTTTGCTTAAAGAGCTTATATCTTTATCTCCTACTATAAGCTCTCCTTTTCCTATAGTAGCTAGGCTCTTACTCATAGAGTAGGATAGGTTTCTATTATTAGCGTAGTTAATCGATGAAATTTTAGATTTAGGGTCGGTAGCGCTTTCTTTAGATTGAGCGCTCCAGCCGTCCTTTCCTGCGCTCATATCTGTACTGCTTGTTTGCATACCGCTCATTTGATTTGAGCTATAAGCGTTTGATCTGGCGGTGCTATCTTTACTTTCAGCGCTCTTACTATCACTAGCTTGAGCACTCTCGCCCTCTTTGCTTCCTCCTTCTTGTTGCGGATCCTTAAGAGCATAATTTGCCTCTATGCTTAAAGAATTTGATTTGTCGTATCTGGTGTTACTTAAATTTGAAAATGTTAGGGTATCTGTTTTTAATCTAAGCTTGCCGTTATCTATGAAATTTCCATTCTCGTCATAGTAGCCTGCAGCTATTAACGATCCTTTTAGATCTGTGTTAGATCCTACCTCTATGTTTAACTCTTTAGCGGTTATACTGGATAGCACGGTCTGTTTTACCATAGTGCTTGATTTGGATCTGGAGTAGTTAGCGTTTATGCTTGAAAGCTTAGAATTTGAATAGCTTACCATATTATTGCTTATGGCATAAGGACGAGAAGGATCGGAGGTTGTTTTACTACCGCTTATGCCTATACCTGCTGCTATGGAGCTTGATTTGCTATCGTAATTATAGCTATCTCGCAAGCTTGCTAGGCTTAGATCATGTCCTACCTTTAAAGCTAAAGCATTATCCGCTCCAAGGTTAGCTCCTTTTATTAAAGCATCGTTACTAGCTAAGGCATATATATTATGTCCTGCATAAACTTTAGCGTTATTGTGGCTAAGGCTCTCTTCTTTCATATTGCTTTTAGAGTAATCAAGCCCTGCGCTTCCTCCTCCGCCTCCATACATAGTGGCAGATACTCTTCCGCTTACGGTTTTAGAGCTTTGTTTAGCCTCATAGCTATCTTGCGAAGCTTCCATAAATAGATTATTAGTGCTTAGGTGTATATCGTTACTAGCATATAAATTTGAGCCTTTGATATTTATAGCGGTATCTTTATTGCTATCAGTTAAAATTTTAATATTCTTGCCGCTAAGATTAGAGGCTACGGAGCTAGTTGATTTAGAACTATCTTTGGAAGCGGTTCCGCTAAGCTCTGCGGAGGCTCCGACACTAAAGCCCCAGGTATATGCGCTTGCAGATGCGGCGCTTTTTTGGGAGATAAGGGCGGCGGTTTTAGAGGCTACGTTGGCAGTAGCCAGAGCGATATTTGATAGATAGTATTTCTCCTCGTCCTTTACGTCCTCTATGATGTTTTGCAGGTCTTCGATATCGGAGTAGTCTATGCCTGCCTCTTTAGCCTTATAGCGGTTCTTTAACTCGATAAGTTTATCCTGCAGAGCATTTTTCTGATCCTTATATTCCTTGTATTGCTTTTTGGTCTGATTGAGCTGTTTTATCGCCTCCGCTAAAGCGATAGCCGCAGGCGCGATCTGGGCGTATTCGTTTTGTACGGTAAGAGATAGGGAGCCTTCCAGATGCTTAGAGTTAGATGAGGAGCTTGCGGTATCGGTGGAATTTATTATATTGATATTCCCATCTTTAGATATTAAGTTAAGATCCTCTTCGGCCTTTAAGCTTGAACCTATAACGCTTAGGCTATTATCCCCTCTAAGAGTTATATTTTTAGCTTCCATATTAGAAGAGACGGTCTCGGTACCGTATAAGTTCGTATTGGATTTATCGTATGAGGCGGACGCTATTTTGGCTTTAAGGCTGGTATCTTTTTTAAACTCGTCCAAGGATTTAGGCTTCATCTGATTTAGCGAGTCTTTCGCTTTAGTAATAGATACGGAGGTGCTTTTTTGCGAGCTTTGTTCGCTATATTCGTTAGCGGCAGCGGATATAGTTAGGTTTTTGGCATCTACATTTATATCTCCGCCCGCTTTCATATTTGAAGTTATAAAAGCTGTAGGAGAGTTTAAGCCTATATCGCCCGCGGCTTTGATATCAGATAGTTTCGATATACCTTCTTTTACCTGCTTGCTATTATAATCTGACCTATATACCTCGGTAAAGCTTCCCCCGCCTATCTTTTCTATCCCTGCCTCTAATGCGATATTATCCATTGCCCCCACGGAAGCCGCTATCGCTACCGGATAGTGTAAAACCGATATGGGATTGAACCTCCTTCTTTTATGGGCGCTTAACTCCTCTTTATACTCCTTGGCTACTAGGATATTTATGGAATTTCCCGCGCCTAAGTTTAGATTGCGTCCGCTTGAAATATCCGCGGATATTAGGCTTAGATCGTTCTTTGCTCTTAAGTTTATATCCCCCGTTTCGCTCGATAGGGAGGAGCTTTGCAAATTTTGCTTATAAAGCGAGTGCATATCCATACTAGCTTTTAATCCGCCCAAAGAGGATTTGGAGCTATTTTTATAGCTTAAGAAGTTATAGCTTAGAGGCGATATATTTATATTGTTTCCTGCCTGCATATCTATCGCATCTTTGGCTTTTAACGTAGAGCCCGCTATATTGATATCAGCTTCTTGCGAGCTAAGCATTATATTTTTAGCCCTTATGCTGGTAGGTACTACGCTTTGATTTAAAGCTTTAGTAGTAGTGCTTTTTTTAGACGCAAAGCCTTTTTCTTTAAATTCGCTCTCGTAGTAGGCGCTATCGATATCCCCACTTAGATTTATGGAGTTCTTTGCCTGCAGCAAAGCATCACCGCCGCGCGCATTAATATCCGCTCCGCTTATGGCTATACCGCCTGCTTTAATTAGGATATTATCTTTGGCGTTAAGCATAGATCTTGTATTCTTAACGATATCCTCTTTATAATATCCCCCTTTACTTTTAAAGTTATAGCTTAGCTTCTCCTCCGCGCTATTTATATTTACGTCCTTTGCGGCGTTTAGGATTAAATTTGCAGCCGAGTCTATGCTTGCTCCGGTTACGGTTATATCGCGAGCCGCATTTAACGCTACGCTGCCCTCGGTAGATTTTATATTTGAGATAGTGCCTATATAGGTGCTGCTTTGATCGCCGTAGGCTCTATTTAGGTTTATCTCTTTACTTAGAGTTTTATGTACTATATCTCTGCCCGCGTTTAAGCTTACGCTACGTCCTTGTATCAAAGAGGAGGCGTTTATTATATCTTTATTAGCCGATATACTTAGGGCGTTCGCGGCGATAATGGAGGCGGAGTTTAAATTTGATACGCTGCCCGCTTTTAGGTTCATATTAGAGCCCGCGTAGATTATCCCTTCGTTTCTAAGATCGCCGTTTACGCTTAGATCTATGCTGCCTCCTGCGTATATCAAAGAGGGTGCGGAGCTAAGTAGAGTGCCGTCATCTTCCTCCTCCGAAGAGTTCAAGGATGTCCTTTTTTTATCATAAAGCAAGCTTAGCTTATTGTGCATATATGAAAAATCCGGTATCAGCTCGCTATAAACGTAGAAGGTATTATAAAATTTACTGCTTATAGGCGAAAAGAGATTGTTTATATAGCTAGGTCTAATGATATCTTGCATATCCGCTTCGTTATTAAGGCTAGGCGCAAGATCGTTTTTATTGAGATTTAAAGCGTTAGGATTACCGAGCCCCTTGCCTATTAGGGAGTAATCTATTTTAGAAAAAGCTTCCTTTATAAGAGTAGGAGCGTTACCAGAGTTTATCTGCCCGTGTGAGTTTAAATTTGAAATATCGCCCGCGTAGCCTTTTATATCTTTTTTAGCTCCTATTATGGAGGCGATAGCCGGCTGGGAGTAGTAGATATTCTTTTGGTCGCTATAGCCGCCGTGCATTTTACGTTTTTTGCCTCTCCATCTATATTCCGCCTGACTTATCATACTATGATTTAGACTTAAAGAGCGGTTGTTTAGGCTCTTTACATTTAAGAGCAGATCGTTATAGGCATAAATTACGCTCTTATCGTTATTTAGCTCATCTACGTTAAGATTGCTATCCTCTGCGGAGATTATGTTTGAGCCCATAAATTTACTTAGGCTATCTTCCGTTATATACTCTTTATTGATGCTGTAGCTTATCTGCCTTAATCTCTCCTTCTTATGAGGCTTACTTCTTCTTATGCCAAAGAGATTGTCTTTTAAGCTTAGCGTTATAGCATCATATAGCCTAGTATCCTCCCCCGGAAGCCTAGTATTTTTATATAAGCTTAATACGTATAGATTCATATCCTGCTCGCTAAGCTCCTCCATGATCTTAGCGTTTAACTCGTCCTGGCTAATATTAGGATTTTGCTTAAGGATGCGCTCTTTTATCTCTGCCGCATTGACCTTTAAAGGGATGGCTACGCCGCTGCAACCCCAGCCATCGCCATTGCAGGTAAAATCTATATTATAGCCGGTGCTTTGAACTCTCTTTACGGGCTCGTTAACCGAGCGGTTGTTTAACTTTTTAGCATTGATATTAAGAGCGCCCCTTGCATATATCAAAGAGGAGGCGTTAGTTATCTCGTCAGCCTTGCCCTCCTCGCCTCTTTCATTAAAAATATTTAAATTTCTTTGAGAGATGATGTTAGATAGCGCTTCGTTGCTAAGAAAGCTCGTATTTATAACTATATCCCCTCCGCTAAGTATATTGGACGCGTCTTGATTGAGGATATTTTTAGCGTTTAAATTTATGCCGTCTTGCGCATAAACGAGGGCTTTTTTATTGATTAGGCTTTCAGAGTTTGTTATCAGCTCGCCGCGCGCGATTAAAGAGCCTAAATTTAAAATTTGCTCCTTTGCTTTTAAAGCCAAATTTCCAAGTGCGGCTATGATGCTTTCGTTTTTGATACCCTTTGCGTTTATAATCAGATCTTTATTGGAGATCAGCCTTTGTAAGGCGATGAAGCTTCCCTGTAAGTTCAAGTATATATCGCCGCCTGCGTAGATTCCTCCGTTATAGCTCAAATCGTCCTTTAGCCCCAGATATAAACTACCGTCCGAGTTTAGCTTACCTAAAGCGCTAAGACTATCTAGGTTTAAGGCGAGATCCCCTTTGGAGCTTATAAGTCCCTCTTCATTATTAAGAGCGCCTTTGTTTATGATTAAATTTCCTCCGCTTAGGATAGAACCCTTAGAATTATCTATGCTGTCGTAGCCCAAAAGAACGCCTCCTAGGGAGATGATCTTTGAGCTTTCGTTGCGTAGATTGTTGCCGCGCAAGTTTAAGCCCTCTTGCACTATAAAGGTAGAACCTGAAAGGTTGTAAAAATTTGGAATTTCGGAATCCAGCGCCCTTAATACCATCAAGCTGTTATCGTTTAAAAGGCTATCTTTTATATCCAAATAGCTTTCGTTTGAAAGTATCGCTCCGCCTATATTTGATATGTGCTCCGCGCTTATTACGCTAAGCTCGTTTTTGGAAGGAGGAATTACTCCTGTTTTAAAAGAGCCTTTGCTCTCATTCAAGCCTAGTTCATTTAGTCTTTCGCTCTTAGCCGCTCCTATTACGGCTCTATCTTTGTTGCTTAGGCTTCTAGCCTCTATCTTTAAGGCAGAGCTTGAGCTTATGGAACCTTTTATATTATCTAGCCTATCCGCTTTTAGCTTTAGAGTATTAGCCTGTATATTTCCTCTGTTTTCTACCGAGGAGCCTTTTATATCCAGATTGGAGGCTGAAATTTTAGAGTCCTTTTGGTTGGAGATGGTCTTTGAGCTGATTTGGGTCTGTCCGTTGGAACCCAGCTTTCCTTCATTTATCAGATCTCCGTTAGCATCTATCTTTAAAGAGCTGTCCGCTAAGATAGCCCCTTTATTATTGATGCCCGCTCCATCTTTAGTAGATATTATATTTATCTTGCCCGCGTACATTCCGCCTAGAGCCGAGGAGTCTATGGATACACCTTTAGGATGCGATCCCCCTTCTTGCTCGATCTTTAGATTATCCCGCCTCAATCCGGAATTTGTATTTTTTAAAGATACCTTACCGTCCGTCGCTACTACGTTTATCTCGTTTGCGTAAATTTTACCCTCCAGCTTTAGGCTATTAGATATTACGTTTAGATAATCTCCGTTATCGTTTAGGCCATTCGCTCCTATATTTATAGAACCGTCTTTGCTTATGTTTAGAGATTTAAGATGTCCGTTTTCATAGGTGGGTTTGGCGGTGCTTAACGTAGTAGAGGAGGAATTTATTATGGTAGCGCCGTTTACGTTGATGCCGCTAGGATTGGCGATGATAAGATCGGCTTTTCTGCCCGCTATCTCAATATTACCCTGTAAATTTGAAGGAAGAGGCGAGTTTACCTGATTGATTATAAGCTTGGCTTCGCCGCGATTGAGTCTCGGATTTGGCGGTATGTAGCCCGCCGTTTTACTTATGGATCCTGCTTGAGAGTTATTAAATACCGTGCCCTCTTTAGGGGTATTAAATTTAGAGTATTCGTTGATAGAAACCCCTCTATCGTTAGGAGAGGCTATATCTATCTGAGTGGCGGGAGCATTCGGGGTTTGAGATATCGAAGCTCTATGATTTGCCGCAGCGGAGTTATCGGGGATAATCTCGCAATATGAAAAACAGGGAGCCAGCAAACCAATAAGCAAAAGAGCGGCAAGGCGTTTCTTTGCTTGGGTAAAGACGCTGAAATATCCTTTTGTATCAGTAGAAGCGCCAAGTCGCCCCGAGCCATTAAAAATAGAATTTAAACATAAAATTTGCATACTTATAACCTCCGATTGCGATGGTTTTATATCTTAAATTTCTTGAATACTTTCTTAAAAAAATAGTAAATTTAAAATATTTCATTTAAAATTTGTTTGAATTTGTTTTAGGGCTCGATTTAGGCGCAGGACTGCTATTTTTCAGCTCTTAGTATGGCGTATTTGCGCTAAAATAGTTAGTAAAATTTACTAAGCGTTATATAGTCTTAGTTTATATTAAACGCCGCGATAAGCGCCGATAAAATTTCGCTAAATTTAAAAGTCGTAGCTTAAAGAGAAATTTAAAGCAGGACTATCCGTTTTAAAATTTTCCGGTTTGCTAATAGGAAAAGCTGCCAAAAGATCATAGGTAAAAGAGCCTGAAATATTTCCTCTAAGGCCCACGCCTCCTCCGCTAAGCATTTCACCCTCTGCTGGATAATCTTTCCCCCTAGAGCTAAGCTTGCCGACATCAAAGGCCAGATAGACGCCGTTATTTTTAAAATACTTATATTCCAAGGTATTTCTTATATAAAAACCGCTATCTCCAAGCAGGCTCATCTGAGAGTCAAATCCTCTAACGCTATAGTATCCGCCGATATTTAGCCTATCTATGGGGCTAAGATGAGTGCTGGCTCTTCTTGCGTAAAGCTCCAGTTCGTAGCTTAAAGGGATAACGGAGGATCTGGTTTTAAAATTTAACGCGGCGTTTATCAAATGGTACCTTGAGCTTCCGCCGCCGAAGTCTTCATCGGGCGCTCTTAGAGCGTTAAACGCTCCGCTAGATTTTAGGTACGAAAGCATCATCTCTACCGAAGAGTTATCAAAAAATACCTTTGATTTTAGCCCCGCCTCATAGCCGCCTTCGCGCTTTCTTTGGTTGCTAAGCTCATAATCTTGTATATAGTTTTTATACTTTTTTTGCCAAATTCTAAAAAACAGGGAATTTTTGGAGTTTTGATTTCTAAAATATACATAGTTAAGATCCAAATTTCTTCTAACGCTGCTTCCGCTATAGGTATAAAGCTCATAAGCTCCGGGCACTATTTGATCATAAGTGTATCTGTTCTGCCAAAAGGATAGAGAGAAGTATCCAAAAGGTATACTAAAGCCTGCGTAGTAGTTAGCTGATCTGCCGCTTTTGCTATCATCCCCTAAAGATTTTTTATCTCCTCTTAAAAAATTTCTACCGTAAGAAGCAAATACGCTCTCGTTTAATCCAAGCAAATTTAGGCCGTAAAGCATAGCTGCGCCTTGGTATTTGCCGCTAGATTTGGAGCCCAGATTATCCGCGCTTAGTCTAAACAGCAGAGGCAAGCTTTGCTGTTTAGAAATATTGATATCGGAATAGCCCTGCTTTGCGGAAGGGCTTAAGCTTATCTCCGCCTCGCTTCTTGAAGCGGCATTGAAATTTTCCATAGCCTGCTCCAGATCTCTTAAGTTTAAAATCTCTCCCCTCTTATCGCCGCCGAATGCGGTAAAGATACTTCTTTGGTTCTTGGCTTCAGAGCCGGGCTCAAGCGATATCTCGCCTATGCGTCCGGGATGCAGAGCCAAAAGAAGGGTGCCCGAGGAGATGTTTTGCTGGGGGATGGAAACGGACGTAGTGATAAAGCCTGCGGATATGATTTTGTTGTTATACGCTCTTGCCAGAGCTAAAATTTCATCGCTTCCCAAGCAGTCGCCGCTTTTAACTTTAAGCTCTTTTAGAGTGGAGTTTAGAATTCTTTCAAACCCGGGCGGAACGGAATGATCGGAATTCGAGATAGAACCAATGGACTTAGCGGGAGTTTTTACTTTCGTGCGCCCCAAGTTTTCATCATTCGGTTTAAAGGTAGGAACACCCGAGCCGGCACCGTCTTTAGGGTTGACAGCTGGAGTTTTTGGATCATCTTCGTTTTTAGATTTGTAATCCGCTTCGTTAAATTTAGAATCCGCGCTACTTTTCTGCTCGTTTTGCGCTTCTGCGTTAATCAGTTTGATCTCATAAATTTTAAAGCAAATTCCTGCTTTCTTGGGCTCTGCGGTTGCGCCTGAAGTGGGAGACTCTTCGCTGCGTATCGTTATGAAGGGATCCTCGGCACCTTGTCTAATTGATCTTATTCTTTGCTCTTCGGAGTTTATGGCGCCAGAAATATCGGCAGGAGTAGCCATTAACACTTTAGGAGCTAGGCTTAAGCCTATAAAGATAAAGGCCAGAATAAGCTTGATGCTTTTAACGCCGCGGGGTTGCAAAGAGGCTCCTTTAAATTTACTATCGTAGCGATAAGATAATGGTTTTTTATCAAACATCGATTGCGCCCATTTTTTGCGATCGGAATATCGCCGCAAAAGAAAACCTTATAGCTTGAGCATGACAAAAGTGTCTATTGACTATATTCGCTTTTTATAGGCTTTGTCTTCCGCTAGGGGCTATCGATTAAAACTGGTAATAATACATTAATTTTTTAAATTTTCGGGCAAGGCTTCTTGGATTTTAGTCTAATTGAGATTTTAAATTTTATTATGCCCAGAATCTCGATCGTTTTGTAAAAATCCTTCCACAAAACACAATCTAAAAACGAATGCTTTGTCCCTTCATAATTCCCTATTTTTCAACCCCTCAAAACATCCGCAATATCAGATCTTACCATTCTTCTATCACCAAGCCTTTTCTATAAGAAACAACGGCATTTCTGAAAAAATAATAGAGCCTCGTGAGAACAACGAGACTTCGAATAAAGCAATGAAGCTCCCTGCTATTTTTTTATTCCCCCGTTATAATAGGTCGGTAATCTTTAAATTTACCACAAATCTATCGCGAAGGAGCAGATAAGCATTACTAAAATCTTAAAAGCGAAGCACGATAAAAAAGTAAATAATGCGCTTAAATGACTTTATCGGGGGTTTGTTTTAAAAACCGGATCGTCTTTAATCTTAGAAAAAACCTTCATAACTGCTTATCCTTTAAAATTTCATATATTTTCATAGGAGAGATTATAAAAGTTTTCAAAGAGTTTAGAATTAATATACATTTTTAATATATAGTAGTTTCTCTTAAACCTACTGCATAGTCTAGCGTTTTTAAGATTTGAAATTTTTTTAAAAAATTTGAAAAAACCATGATGTAGGGCTTTTAAAAAAACTAAAAATAGGGGGAAAATTTGATAGATGGTGTCCCCGACAGGATTCGAACCTGTGGCCTCAAAATTAGGAATTTTGCGCTCTATCCTGCTGAGCTACGAGGACAAAATCGGCAATTTAATCGCCGATAATATTCATAACATCGTCTAGTTTTTTGTGAAGATCTTTGTCGTTGATGGGCTTTGTCATAAAGTCATAAGCACCCTTATTTAAAGCCTCTCGTTTAGCGGTCTCGTCCGTCGTAAGGACGATGACGGGGATATGAGCTATACTTTCTCTAGCGTGAAGATTATCTAAAAATTCCAGCCCATTCATCACAGGCATTACGATATCTAATAAAATCAAATCAACTGGTTGAACTTCAAGTACGGCAAGGGCATCCAAGCCGTTTTTGGCTTGGAGTATGGTTTGGAATTTGCCATATTTTTTTAGCATAACTTCAAGTAGCTTTAAATTTATAGCGTCGTCATCAACCGTTAAAACTTTCAAATCTCTCATTTAAGACCTCATCCTTATATATATTTTTGTGCGAGTTTCTCAAGACCCGACTTGGTGATATTGTAACTAGCGACTTCGCTAAATAGTGGATTTTCATCGTTGTCGTTAGAAAACAGAACTAGCTTGGTCGCAGATGCTTTTCGGCGTAAGCTCTCTAACGCCGCTAAGTCTAGCCCCGCTAGCTTTTTATCAATCAAAACAAGCTTATAACTACCCGTAGCCGCCATAGAAATAAGCTGGTCGAAATTGCCCGCAATTTCTACGTCTTTATACTGGTGTTTTAATATGCTGGCAAAAATTTTACTTTCCATAATGTTTGCCTTGCATATAAGTATATCTTTTGTCGGCACTCGCGCACCCTTAGCTTTAACTACGTCATCGGAAACTATGCTTTTTTTAGGAACTAGCTTCATTATCGTCTTTGGCACTTTGACAGTTTTAATGACCGTCTTAGGCACCTGGCGTTTGACAAGCTTTTTAACCAGCTTCTTTGTAGTTCCACCGGCGGGCGCTGCATCAGATCGTTTATCGCCGATAAAATTATCTAGCATTTGAGCTAAGATATCCTTTTTGATCGGCTTGGTGCAGTATTCGTCAAGCCCTGCTGCCATAAATTTCTCTCTATCGCCCTTTAGTGCATTGGCAGTAACAGCCACGATCGGGATGTGGCGGAGATTATTCTCGTGTTCGTATTGCTTGATCTGCTTTGTAGATTCGATACCGTCCATAACAGGCATCGAAATATCCATAAATATGAGATCATAGTCGTTATTAGCTTTTCTGGCTTCCAGCGCCAAAAGTCCGTTTTCGACTATCGTCAAATTCATATTAAAGCTATTTAACGTATGCTTCATAAGCTTTTGGTTGATCTCATTATCTTCCGCTATAAGAATTTTAGCGTTATATTTTCTATTGACCAAAGGTACATTTTCATCGGCAGGATTTCGCTCTACCGGCACTTCAACCTCTTCTTCGACTTCGACATCCTCTTCGACCATAATGGTTTCTTCCTGTTGCTCGTCTTCGTATACGGTGACGGGCACCTCGACCATCTCCTCTTCCTCGGGCTGCGGGATCACTACCGGTTCGACTTTTACGCTAACAGGCTCGATCTCAGGCTCTTCGACATGGACATTTTGAGTGGTAGGCTCCACCTTCGGAATATCTACAGGCTCCGGCTCAATATTCGGCTCTTCGGCAGGAATATTTTGAGCCGCTGGTTCTACTACTGGCGTTATCGATTCAAACTCGATATTTGAAGGCTCCTGTTTAACCTCTTCAAGTTTTGGCTTGATAGGTTTTAGTTTAGGCTCAATTGCTACCGGCTCTGGCTCAACAGCGATAAGTTCTGATTCGATTATCTTTTCAGTTGGAATTTCAGGTTCTGAAAGTTTAACATTTGAAATTTCATCTTCATGAGCAGAAACACTTGAAGTATCAGGCTTCGAAGCTTTAGCGATAGGAATTTCAGGCTCGGTTTTAACGGCTACAGGAATTTCTTCTTCTACGCTTGGAATTTCAACCTTTTTAACAGGCTCTTGCGCTTTGACGCTCGGTTTGATATCCGAAAGATCAATATCTATATCAGGAATTTCAATCTCAGCCTTAGGCGTCTCAACCTTAGCCTTTGGAATTTCTACTTTCGCAGGCTCAGCCTTTACTTCTTCTTCCTCTTTTTTAATCTTAGGAAGCTCTATTTCTATATCAGAAAGATCGATGCTAGGAGTTTCGGCTTTAGGAGCCTGGGTCTGCGTCGCATGTGTTTTGAGCCCCACAAAATCATCAGGAATTTCCAAAGATATAGGCTCATCGATATCGGTCTGGGCATCCTTTGTGCTTGAAGGCTTTACTTTTGACTTTTCTGCGTGTGGAATTACTATTTCAGGAATATCAACATTAATCTTTGGCGATTCAGGCTCTATCTTTTCAATCTTAATATCACTCATAGGCTCGATATCTATAGGCTTAATGACCGGCTCTTCTACTTTAGGAGCTTCTTTTTTGAGCTCTTGAGCGATACTAGGCTTGCTAGCAGCCTCTTCTTTATGCGCAGAATGAGCCTCGGCATCATGCGTACGCCTTCTGCTTTGCAAGATAGCGCGTAGCTCGTCTGCCGACGAAGTAGTAGCATGTCGTAATTCATCAAGCTTGTTGATGATAGGTCTTTCTTTTACTACCGGCTCTTCCATAATCATTTCATCAGCGACTATAGGCTTTTCTACCTCAGCATCCAGCTTAATCTCATGCGTCTGTGGAGCAAAATCCGATCTGCTTAAAGCAATTCCGGATTTTGAAATTTTATCTAGCGTCTTAACGAATTTAGTTAAGTTAAAAGGCTCTGTGAGGGTGAAAATTTTAGAATTTGAAATACTAATACTTTGAAGCTCTTTTGGCTTAAGAGTTAAGATCGTAGGTATACTCAATATATCGCTAACCTCGCCGTAATTCTTAAATCTAGTGATAAGAGCATCATATTTGTTATTATTTTGCGCTGAGCGGAACTGTGCGTTCGTATTAAATATCGAAATTTTACCGCCTAGCTTGCTGATATAGTTTTTAACGATATCATTATACATCGTATCGGCGCTATCGGCTAAAAGCGCAAAATTTAGCCCTTTGATGCTTTCAAATACTGCGTCCGCATCGGTCTTTTGTGTCTCTTTAAAAGCAAGGGTGAAGTAAAATCTAGTACCCTTTCCTACGGTAGATTTAACCTGAAGCTTACCGCCCATCATAGCTACGTATTTAGACGAAATCGTAAGTCCAAGACCTGTTCCGCCGTATTTGCGCGTGATTGTAGAGTCGGCTTGAGAGAAGGCATTAAATACATTTGCGAGCTTATCTTCAGAAATTCCAATGCCGGTATCTTCTACGCTAAACGTTACGATCGCCTCTCCCGGAGCTTTGCTAGGCTCTCTTAAAATTTCGACCACGATAATGCCGTGCTCAGGCGTAAATTTGACAGCATTTGACATGAGGTTGATAAGAACCTCTTTGATCTTCGTGATGTCACCGTATAGATGATGCACTAGTGTAGGATCGATGTAAAGCAAGATGTCGATATTCTTTTCGGCAGCCTTGGCAACGTAAATTTCAACCGCGCTTTCGAAATCTTGAATAGGGTTAAATAAGATATCCTCAAGCTCGACCTTATTACTTTCGATCTTGGAGACATCCAAAATGTTATTAATGATCGTTAGAAGGTTTTCGGACGATTTTTCGATGGTATCAACGTAATCGCGCTTCTCCTCATCCAAATCGGTATTTTTAAGTAGCTCCGTAAAGCCGATGATGCCGTTAAGCGGCGTCCTGATCTCATGCGACATATTAGCTAAAAAGATCGATTTTGCCTTGTTGGCATCCTCCGCAGCGCCCTTTTGATATGCAATCAGATCGAGCGCGTCCTCGATAAGCGAATATGCCTTGTTAACACCCTCACTAGTCCTAACGTCGATATGCTCGTGCTGATTCGTCAAATCGCCGATTCGGCTAAGCACGTTGCCAAGGTCGGTAACGTTCTGTCTTAAACGTCTTGTAATACCCAAGGCAAAAACGACCAAAATAGCCGCTAAAACCCATATACCAAGAGCAATAAATAGGTTTCTTAGTCTTTGCGCTAGATAAGTATCGGCATGCGTCGCAAGCTCAGCATTGATCTTTTCAGAAATTTCGCTTAGCTTTTTATATTTAAGCGTAGTAGAAGCAAACCACTCTTGAAAAGGCACGCTATAGTGTCCTTCGTCCGCTTCTTGCTGCAATGTGGCCGAAATTTTAGCAGTCTCTCTTAATGCGTTTTGAAATTCCTCTCCGTCTAGAATTTTTAAAATCGCGGCTCTAGCATCCGATTCCGGCAAGAAGTAGTAATTAGGAAGCGAACTAGATAGGTTGAAGCTAGCCCAAGTCCTTAGCTGCGCCTGATTCATCGCCTTGCTACCGATAATGTATTCGATAATATAGTCGCGCTCCGATGCAGTGGCATCCATCGCTTCATAAGTATTAAGCAATGAAACCGTCCAAACGGTGATATTTGAGCTTACAAGACCCTCTCTTAGCACTCGTTGGATTGTTTTTACATCATCATCGAATTTTTGAAAATATGAGCTGAAAAGATCACCGAAGCTTTTGCTTTGAGCATCGACATCCCTTCTTACCTGCGGAAGCTTGTCTAATAAACCGTCTATATCGATCTCGGCAGCCAAAAGCTCGTCGTTACCGGTGCCGTAAGCAAAAATATCAAAAATGGTCTTTTTTACGACATTTTCACTGGTATTTTTGCTTTCTTTATACTTTGCAAGCGCATCGTCTGTTTTTTTGCGTTGACCCGATAGAAGGGTTCCCATACCGGGGTTTCCCTCGCTACCCAAAAACGCCGAAGTGATACCGCGCTCTTTATCTACCTGCTCTACTAACGCCGCGAGATTGCTGTTTTTAGCAATCTGCTGCTGCAAAATTCCCACTCTGGCGTAATCCTGCAAAGAGATAAACAAGAAATATGATGCAAACGCGAAAATCAAAAGTAACGGGATACCGCTAACAAGTCTCAAAGCACTTGTAGTATTTAAATTCATACAAAATCCTTCAAAGCGCAGCTTACGCGACGTTAAATTTTATTCAACCGGAGAAACGAAGTCGCTTCCGTCACGCTAGGCGGAGACGATTTAGCCGTCCTGCAAAGTTAATGGGTGATTTTACTAAACAAATCTTTAAATATAGCTTTTTGCGTTAGGTTTTCGTTAATGATTGTTTAAAATTTTTTCAGCGGTTTGGATATTCGTAAGCGATCTGATCTCCTCGAAGCTAGCCGCATAAATGCTCTCAAAATCACCGTAAAAGTCCAAAAGCTTTTTCAGGCTTCCCTTGCTAACGCCCAAGCTTAGCAGTTTTGAGCTTTGCAGATCGAGCTTGCGTTTGCTCTTTTGGTGAAACGAGATCGCAAAGCGGTGCGCTTCATCGCGTAGGCGCTGAAAAAACTGCAACTTTTTATCATCCGTTGGTAGCGAAAAAATCCCGCCCTTCGTGCAAATTTTATCTTTCGCGGCTCCCTTTGCGCGGTGGGCTTTAGCGTCGATTTTTTCTTTTGAAATAGCGATTATATCGACGTTTGCTCCGACACTACAGATTATTTCCTCCGCTAAGTTTAGCAGAGCCGTTCCGCCGTCGATGAGCCACAGATCGGGTGCTGCAAGCTCATCAAATTTAAGCGCGCGGCTAGTTAGATACTCGCGCATCTGATCGTAGTCGTTGTTTGAGCTAAGGTGCTTGTGGCGGTAGTTTTGCTTGTTAAACTCTCCGTCTTGAAAGCTTATCATAGCCCCCACGGCTGCGGCGCCGAACATATGCGAATTGTCGAAAACTTCGATATTTACGGGCAAATTCGTAAGATTAAAATAATCCTTCAGCTCCTGCAAAAATGCGTAATCGTGCGTTTTTAGATGCTTTTTGATATTAATCTCGCAGTTTTGATATGCGATCTCGCAAATTTTACGCTTCTCGCCGATTTTCGGCGCGTAAATTTTAAACGCTCTTTCATGCCGCTTGGATAAAATTTCGCATACCAGATCCGCATCGTCAAACTCATCGTAAACGTAAATTTTAGCGCACGCCACGGGAGCCGCAGCCGGGAAGGCGCTTAAGATCATCTGCTTGTAAGCGTTTGCGATATCATCGGCGCTTGGGGCTTTGCAGTTAATTATATGCGAGTTTGAGGCTGAAATTTTACCCTCGCGTATGCTAAAATGCACGGCGCAGACAAGCCCGTCGCGTGCGGCAATCGCAAAGACCTCGAAATCATCGAGTTTTGCCAGATCGACCTCAACCTTTACGTTCATCTGCTTTAAAATTTCGATCGTATCGCGGATCTGTGCGGCTTCCTCGAAATTTTCGCTCTGCGCTAGCCGCGCCATCCGATCCTGAAGCTGCGGCACCATCTTTTGCGGATTTTTCAAAGCCGCAAGCGCGCTTTGCACGATACGAGCGTAATCTTGCTTTGAAATTTTATCCTCGCACGGAGCGGCGCAGCGCCCGATCTGGTGGAACAAACAGGCCTTTTTGCCCTTGACGCAATTTTTCTTCTGCACGAGCGGAAACTGCATGTAAAGCGTCTGTAAAATTTCCTTCGCGCCGTGAAAATAGGGACCGAAGTATCTGATGTTTCTGCCCTTTACGATCTTTCGCGTGATCTCAAAGCGCGGAAAGTCGTCGTCTAAATTTACATATATATAAGGATAGGTCTTATCGTCGCGCAGCAGGATGTTGTACTTGGGCTTAAGCTGCTTGATGAAGGAATTTTCCAGTATCAGCGCGTCGCTCTCGCTGGGCGTTACGATGTATTCTAAATGCGCCGCCTCGCTTATCATCTTGGCGATGCGCGCGCTTAAGCGCGGGCTCGGCGCGAGAGCGGGCGTGAAAGAAAAGTAGCTTTTGACGCGATTTTTTAAAATTTTAGCCTTGCCGACGTATAGCAGCTTGCCCGCGGCGTCGAAGTACTGATACACGCCGGGTGCGGCAGGCAGGCTCTTAATCTCCTCTATTAGCAAGGATCAGCCCTCTTATCTCTTCAAAAATTTTATAAATTTGCGGATCTTGGATTTTGTTTTCAAACTCCCCTTTTGCGCGCTCTGAAGATAAAATTTTACTGCTTCGGCGCATACTCATTTTAAAGGCTTGCGCGCGTCTTTTATTCATCACTCTATCTGCTACGAAAAATTTTATCTCTCGCACACCGCAAAGCTCCGCCGTCTCTCTAGCGGCTACGAAGCGCTTTAATACGTCTTTTATTAAATTTATATTACTATCGCGTTTTAGTTCGCAAAGCCCCGCCGGGTGTTTCGCGGCTATCATCAAAATGCCATCTTTAACGTAGATGAAAGCGATCAGCCTTTGCCAACTAAGCGGCAAAATCGCTAAAAACTCGCCTCTTTCTCGCATCTTGGCATATAAAGGATCTTTTCTGATATGAGCGATTATTTCTCTTGCATTTTCCATAGATGGATTTTAGCATTTTTTATCTTAGTTTTGCTTAGCGGCTGCGGATACAAAGCCCCGCCGTTTTACTCAGACGCAGATGAGCAAACCGCGAACGCAGAGGCATCCGCTGCGGACGGCAACAAAACAAACGACACGAAAGGCGGCGTTAGAATTTTACGCGATAAATAGCCTACTTTTAGCTTTGCTTTGTTATACTTTTAAAAATTTTTACAAAGGAATTTCATGCAAACGGCAGACATTTTAGTGCTGGACTTCGGCTCTCAATACACCCAGCTGATCGCTAGGCGCTTGCGCGAACAAGGCGTTTACACCGAGCTGATCGCATACGACGCGCCGATCGATAAGATAAAAGCAAAAAACCCCAAAGGCCTTATTTTAAGCGGCGGGCCCGCTAGCGTTTACGCCAAAGGCGCGTATTTTTGCGACGATAGAATTTTTGAGCTTGGAATTCCAATTTTAGGTATCTGCTACGGCATGCAGCTCATCGCGCATAAATTTGGCGCCAGCGTCGTGCCTGCGGATAAAAAAGAGTATGGCAAAGCCTCTTTGAAACTGCTTCGCGCTAGCAGGCTATTTGGCGGCGTGGAGGATAACTCTACTGTCTGGATGAGCCATTCGGACAAGGTCGAGAGCCTGCCGGAGGGCTTTGAGGTGATGGCGAGCTCGGATGAGAGCGAGTGGTGCGTATTTGGTGACGAGACCCGTAAAATTTACGCGCTGCAGTTTCATCCCGAGGTCTGCCACAGCGAATTCGGCGATAGAATTTTAAAAAATTTCGCTAAAGAGATCTGCGGAATAACCAGCACTTGGAATATGGGTAGCTTCGCCAAAGAGCAGATGATCAAAATAAAAGAGCGCGTAGGCAGCGCCAAAGTGCTTTGCGCGGTAAGCGGCGGCGTGGATAGCTCGGTCGTAGCGGCGCTTTTGGCGCACGCGGTGCCGCAGAGCCTAATAGCGGTTTTCGTCGATAACGGACTACTCCGTACGGGCGAGCGCAAGGCGGTAGAGGAGATGTTTAGGCTCAAACTAGGCGTGAGCTTAGACGTGATCGATGCTAGCGAGCTATTTTTAAGCAGGCTAAAAGGGGTGGCCGATCCTGAGCAAAAACGCAAAATCATCGGCGCGACCTTCATTGAAGTTTTCAGCAAAGAAGCGGCAAAACACAAAAACGTAAAATTTCTAGCCCAAGGCACGCTCTACACCGACATCATCGAAAGCTCGGTCGCAGGCTCAAGCAAGACGATCAAAAGCCACCACAACGTAGGCGGGCTGCCTAAGGATATGAAATTTGAACTGATCGAGCCTTTGCGCGAAATTTTTAAAGACGAGGTGCGCCAGCTGGGGCTCGAACTGGGTCTTTCGCGCGAAGTCGTTTTCCGCCATCCATTCCCTGGCCCGGGTCTTGCGATCCGCATAATGGGCGAGGTAAATACGCCGAGCCTCGAGCTGCTGCGCAAAGCCGACGTGATCCTACGCGACGAGCTAAAATCAAGCGGCTGGTACAACAAAACATGGCAGGCATTTTGCGTGCTACTAAACGTGCACTCCGTGGGCGTCATGGGCGATAACCGCACCTACGAAAACGCCGTGTGCGTGCGCGTGGTGGATGCTAGCGACGGAATGACGGCTAGCTTCTCGCGCCTGCCGTACGACTTGCTAGAAAACGTCTCTCGCCGCATCATAAACGAAGTGCCCGGCATCAACCGCGTAGTTTACGACATCTCGAGCAAACCGCCCGCAACGATAGAGTGGGAGTAAGATGAAACAAATCTGCGTCATCCTGGCACACCCTTACGAAAAAAGCCTAAATGCGGCTATTGCAAACGTAGCGGCAGAAAAGCTGCAAAATAGCGGCTACGAGATTAAATTTCACGATCTATATAAGGAGAAATTTAACCCAATCCTTAGCGGCGCCGAGCTCGTGAGCGACGAAAGCGACGACGAGCTGTTAAGGGCGCATCAAAAAGACATAGCAAACGCCCACGGCATCGTGATTGTCCATCCTAACTGGTGGGGCGAGCCGCCAGCCATCCTAAAGGGCTGGATTGACCGCGTGCTAAGGCAGGGAGTAGCCTACGATTTTGCGCCGGGCGATAACGGCGGCGGGCTTCCGATAGGACTTTTAAAGGCTAAAGCCGCCGTAATTTTCAACACCTCCAACACCCCAGAGGTCAGAGAAAACGAGATATTCGGCGATCCGCTGGAAAGAATTTGGAAAAGCTGCATTTTTGATTTTTGCGGCGTGAAAACCTTTGAGCG
>CAURKZ010000012.1:0-57091 GCA_963525605.1 uncultured Campylobacter sp. | reverse complement strand
AAAAATTCCAAAAATTCCAAAAATTCCAAAAATTCCAAAAATTCCAAAAATTCCATTCCTCTCAATTCTACAAGTAAAATTTCAAAACCGCAAGTAAAATCCCAAATCCTTGGCAAAATTTTACCCATAACAAAGCTCGCAAAATCATACTTTAAACTAGCTTTTGTTACAATCGCAAGTTTTTAAATCCAAGGACAATTATGAAAAAGTTTATATTTTTTATCGCCACCCTGCTTTGCTCTTTGAGCCTTTACTCCGCAGATACCAACCCGGACGCGCCACTTAAGCTCGATCCTGGCGTAGTGCACGGTGAGCTGGTAAACGGCGTGAAATTTTATATCCTCAAAAATGACGTGCCAAAAAATAGCGCGCTTTTTTACCTCAACGTAGCCGCGGGCAGTGTCGATGAAAATGACGACGAACAGGGTCTTGCGCATTTCGTCGAGCATATGGCATTCAACGGCAGCGAGCACTTCGATAAAAACGAGCTCGTTCATACCTTGCAGCGCTTAGGAGTAAAATTCGGCGCGGATCTCAATGCGCAAACAGGCTTTGAAAACACCACATACAACATCCAAGCCCAAGTGAGCGACGAGACGCTAAAGGACGTATTTTTGGTACTGCGCGATTATGCAGGCGGCGTAAAATTTGACGAGAACGAAACACAAAAGGAAAAAGGCGTCATCTTAGAGGAAGCAAAAAAAGGCTTTGAGAGGCGATTTTATGAAAAGCGCGCTACATATTTATACCCTAATTCCATATTTTCCAGACGCTTTCCGATCGGACAAAATGAAATCATCAAAGGCGCCACCGGCGAGCAACTAAAAAAATTCTATGCGCGCAACTACCTTCCTAGCGCCATTAGCATCATAGTCGTGGGCGACGTAAACGTTGAGCAGATTAAAAACCTAATCAAGCAAAATTTTAACTCTCTTTCTGCGCACGGCGAAAAAATCCCGCGCGATCTTAGTCTACGCCCATTTGAAGGCGGGCTAGCAAGCACCGTAGAGCCCGAGCTCGGCGCCAATGTCGCTAGCGTGCTTTACGCAGGCAAATATGAGCCGCTAAATAGCTACGGCGCACTTAAAAATGAGTGGCTGCAAGCCTACGTATCGAGGCTGATGGAGCTTGGATACGACGCGATGAATGTGAATGCCAAAATTCCGCTTAAAGCCTATTTCGGCTCGGACGATCTGTTTAAAAACCGCAGACTATACAGCATAAGCGCGAATATTTTTAATTTCGACGCCAACGCCACGCTAAGTAGTCTTTTTAGCGCGATCAAAGGAGTGCGCGAACACGGATTTAACAATGACGATTTTGATAGCGTTAAGGCGGAATTTAAACATCAAGTGCAAGCCGATCTGCTTAAGAACGATACACAAAGTGCGCAAATAGGAGCACTACTTGATTTCGTACAAAACGGCAATGTAAAGCTTAGTAAGCAAGACGAGCACGATCTAAGCCTCAAGGCGTTAGAAGAAATAACGCTAGCGGATGTTAATAAATTTTTCTCTCAGACAACGGATGGAGCGAGATTTACAGAGATTATCTCGGCAAAGGATTTGGGCATTAGCCAAAAAGACGCGGAGTTGCTCTACGAAAAAGCAGTGCCGTTTAATTTCGCTGCTTCGAAGCTTGCTTCCAAGCAGCTTGCGGGAGCAGATTTAAAAGAGACGGAATTTAAAGCACAAAAAGGTGCTAGCGGCACTGAAATTTTGGAGTTTAAAAACGGCGCTCGCGTAATTTTAAAACCCCTTAAAAGCGAGAAAAATAAAATCGCGCTAGCAGCCGTTAAAAAAGGTGGCTACGCACATTTCGGCAAAGCTCGTGGCGAAATTTTAACTGCGCTGCTCAACTCAGGCACCATAGGCGAGCTAAACGAATATGAGGCGGGACGCTTGACCTCAAAATTTGATTATAAGCTAAGATTTAGGATGGATGACGCAGACTGCGGTTTTAGAGGCGCAGGAGCGGATCTGGAGGCGATGGCACACGAGCTTTACGCAAGATTTAGCGAGCCGCTAATTCATGCAAGCTCGCTTACGAAATACAAAACCGACGCGCTTTCGGCGATCGCGCTACGAGACGAGACGGCGGAATTTAAATTCGGCGAGCAAATTTTAAAATCTCTATATTCGGGAGATACGGCTCGCAAGCAGCCGCTTAGCGCAGACGACGTAAAGAGCGCAAATCTTGCCGATTTACAGCGCGATGCGGATGAAATTTTTTCAGGTGTTGGAGATTTTATCTTTGTGCTTAGCGGCGATTTCGAGCCTGCGCGCGCGAAACAAATCCTAGCCAAATATATCGGCAATCTAAAGCCCGGCACAAGCAGCGCTACGCCTAAAACTTTGATGCTAAATACTTCTAGCGGCGAGATTGTGCAAGACTACGGCGATAGTGATAAAAGCGAAGTTCGGATGATTTTTTCAAACTATGAGCTGCAAAATTTCGACTTTGCAGACACTTATAAATTTCAAGCGCTAAAAAGTGTGCTAAGCAATCGCATCGTCGAGCAGATCCGCGAGGCGCGCGGACAAATTTACTCGGCGATGGTGCATAGCACCTATGTGCGTGAGCCACAAATCGCAGCGAGCTTGAACGTATCGTTTTCTACCGAGCCGAAAGATGCCCGTGCCGTTGCAGCAAGCGTGAGTGAAATTTTAAAACAGATCGAAAGCTCCGGTGCGAAAGATAGCGAGCTTTCAAATTTTAAAAAAGCGCAAATTTTATCGACCAAAAGAGCTGCGCAGACGAATGATTTTTGGCTTGCTAATATCACTGCACACGAGCTTTACAGCTATCCGCTCTACGATGAAAAAAGCTACGCGGCGCGCGTGAACGCAGTAAAAAGCGCCGACGTGCAAAAAGCCGCACAAATGCTAAGCGATAGGCTATTTACGGCGATTTTAAATCCAAAGGAGCGTTGATGTTTGCTTCATTTTTTAAAAACAAAAAATGGGCATTTTGGGCATATTCGGGAATATTTTTTCTAATTGCGATTAATTGGTATCAAACTACCTTAAATGTAAGAATAAACGAATGGTACCGCGCGTTTTATGATATGTGCCAAAACATAGATCGTCATACATTAAATGATTTCTATACACAGATGAAAGTTTTTTTATGGATAGCGATGCCCTACGTAGTCTCTGCGATTTCAGAACGATATGCAGCTCGTATTTGGACATTTAAATGGCGGGAAGCGATGACCTTTTCTTATTTTTCATACTGGAAAAAGGTAGGCAAAGATATCGAAGGAAGCTCGCAACGTATCCAAGAAGATATCTTTCGCTTCTCAAGAACTATCGAGGAAATGGGTACGAGAGTGCTTTCGGCGGCTATGACACTGTTTGCATTCATACCTGTGCTATGGGGGCTTAGTAGCAATGTTCCTTTTGAATTTCTAAAAAAAATTCCGGGCTCACTTGTTTGGATTGCACTTGCAATCAGTATCGGTGGACTAATAATTTCTTGGCTGGTTGGCTGGTATCTACCAAGACTGGAATACAACAATCAAAAGGTCGAGGCGGCCTTTAGAAAAGAACTTGTTTTTGCGGAGGAGGATAAGATAAATTACGCAAGCGAGGAAAAAATTCTTTCGTTATTTGATAAGATCAAATATAACTATTTTAAATTGTATCTGCATTACTGCTATTTTGATATGTGGTTCAACTCATTTTCGCAATTTTTAATGATCGTACCTTATTTGATAATGGGTCCTGGGTTATTTACCAAAGTAATTACGCTTGGAGTTATGGTTCAGGTAAGCAACGCTTTTAATCAGGTGCGCGGTAGTTTTAGTATTTTTATGAATAACTGGACGACGATCACGGAGCTCCGCTCAATCCATATGCGACTTAAAGAGTTTGAAAAAAATATCGATTACAAGGGCTAGATAAAATTTCCCCCGTATCTTGCGGCTCTAGATTTCGCTTTCTAAATTTCAAGCAAAATTCCGGGCCGCAAGCTTTTAAAATTTCTACGCTTTTACTGCTCTCTTTTTTCGTGATGAGTAATGTTTAGCTTTATAAATTTATAGCTTCCTACGAGCAAGATCATCCAAATCGCGATGAAAACTAAAGATTTGATCATTTTTAATCCTTAAAATTTTTATAATGCGGCGCATAAAAAACGCTGCCGATATGAAATTTAACTAAGCGCAAAAGCGCGCAGTGCCGCGCACGAGAGTAACTTCTCGCAGCCACACGGCGCGCGGAAGTCATGCTGGAGCTGACGCGCCTAATAATGCTCGTTTGAAAGTCCCTCTTTATCGAGCTTTTTAGCATCCATCGCACGCCAAACATAGCTGATATAACCCAGCACGAAAGGCACTAGAAACGACACGTAAAACATCGTCTTAAGCGTATAGAGGCTAGAGCTTGCGTTGCTTATCGAAAGCGAGCTTTGCAGGTCGAAATTTGACGGATAAAACGCCGTGTGATTTAATCCTAGGATCAAAAATACGCTCGTTACCGCGCATACGACGCCCACGCCGTAGAAAAATATCCCGCGCACGCTACTTGTAAATGCGCCTTTGAATATCCCCACCAGCACCAGCACGACGCCCAGCAGCAGCAAGACTAGCGCCGCAGGCAGGCTTAGGTAGTTATGCAGATACTTAAAGCTCTCAAGGCTTACTACGCCGCCGGCGCCGACTGCGTAGCCCTGCTTTAGCAAGACCCATGCCAAAAACGCGATGAAAAAAACCAAAAACGCGCTAGCGTTAAATTTAAGCGAGGCTTTGAGCTTGGCGATCATTTCAGGCTCGGCGATATTGTTCATCAAATATAAGCTCGCTCCCGTCCTGGCGCAGAAAAATAGCGCAATTCCCAAGATGTAATTAAACGGATTTGCTAACGCCTCAAGTCCGCGAGCGGGGTTTTTCCACTGCACGAAATTATTATCGCCCAGCGCAAACTCGCTGCCGCTAAAAAGCGTAGAGACGATGATGCCAAGCAGGATCGTGCCTAGCGAGCCGTTTATGAAAAGAAAGGCTTCATAGGTCTTAGCGCCCAAGAAATTATCAGGCTTTTTTCTGTATTCGTAGGCTACGGCTTGGATTATAAAGCAAAAAAGCAGAGCCATCCACGCCCAATACGCCCCGCCGAAGCTTGTCGCATAAAATAGCGGAAACGCCGCAAAGCACGCCCCGCCGAACATCACGAGCGTAGTAAAGGTAAGCTCCCATTTCTTGCCGATGGAATTTATTATAAAATCCTTCTCGGTCTCATTCTTTGCCAGCGTAAAAAGCAGCGTCTGACCGCCCTGCACGAAGAGCATAAAAACCAAAATTCCGCCCAGAAGCGAAACCACGCACCACCAATAAATTTGAAAAATTTCGTGCATCTTAAAATCCTATCTTTATCTGTTTTAGCATGATCTTTATCTCGGCTATGAATAAAACCGTAAATAAAACCGCAAAGAGCATAAACGAGATCATTATGTTCGTTCCCGCCAGGCTCGTAGCCGCGATGCCCACCGGCATGAGATCTTGTATCGCCCACGGCTGGCGTCCTACTTCGGCTACGATCCAGCCCGCCTCGCACGCGACATATCCCAGAGGGATGCTAAATACGCAAAGCCATAGAATTTTCTTGTATTCGGCGAGGTTCTTTCGCATCGCCAAAAATAGCGTAACGAAAAATAGCAAGATAAAATAGCTTCCCAAAGCCACCATCACGTGGAAGCTATAAAAGGTAAGCGCCACCGGAGGGACGATCTGCTTCGCGTCGTCAAAGTAGCCGTAGCCTAGATTTTGCATATTTTGTTCATTAAATAAAATTTCACGCGCCTGCTGCATCGCTGCAGTATCATTGGCGTCTTTAGCGGTCTTATAATCCTTTAGCGCTTGCAGGGCGATTTTACCTTTTTCGATCTTTTTATCCGCGCCTTCGATGCCGAATTTTTCGTTTCCAAATACCAAATCATCGATGCCCGGGGTAAAATTATCAAGCCCTCTCGTAGCCATCAGTCCCAGTGCGTAAGGTGCCTTGATCTCAAATAAAAACGGCTCCTTATCGTCTCCCGCGGTTTTGCTCGGATTTAAAACTCCCGCCGCGACGATGCCCGCGTTTACTTCGCCTTTATACAGGCCCTCCATCGCCGCAAGCTTCATCGGCTGCTTTTGTGCGACCTGATAGGCGCTCTCGTCGCCGCTAAATAGCACGAAAAGCGAGCTTAGCATACCGAAGCTTGCCGCTACGATGAAGCTTTTTTTAGCAAGTGCGAAGTCTTTGTTTTTTAACATATAAAATGCCGAAATTCCAAGCACGAAAAGCGCCGCGGTAATGTAGCCGCCGCCGACGGTATGTAAAAATTTAGCCACTCCGAAGTGAGATAGCGCGATATCTAAAAAATTACTCATCTCGTTGCGCATCGTATCAGGATTAAAACTCGTGCCTACCGGGTTTTGCATCCAAGCATTCGCGATTAGGATCCAATATGCGCTTAAATTTGATCCGATCGCCACGAGCCAGGTCGAGAGAAGGTGAAATTTTTTGCTTACGCGATCCCAACCGAAGAACATTACGGCAAAAAAGGTAGCCTCTAAGAAAAACGCCAGCAAGCCCTCGATCGCAAGCGGCGCGCCGAAGATGTCGCCCACGAACCAGCTGTAATTCGCCCAGTTGGTGCCGAACTCAAACTCCATTATGATGCCGGTCGCGACGCCGATGGCAAAATTTATACCGAAAAGGCGCAGCCAAAATTTAGTGATCTTGAGCCACTCCTGCTTACCGGTCGCGACATATAGGCTCTCCATAAACGCCACGATAAAGCTAAGCCCCAGCGTTAGGGGCACGAAAAGAAAGTGATAAAGCGCCGTGAGCGCAAACTGCGCCCTCGACCAATCCACGCTAGCAAGCTCTTGCATTCCTACTCCTTAGTCAAATTTTTATAGATGAAATCGATTTTTTCTTGATCAGTTTTAAATTTAGAATCCAGATTTTCGTCGAAAATGAAAAATTTAAGTAGCACAAAAATTATAAATAGCTTGATCAAAATCACCGCCCACAGCGTTTTGCCAAGCTTCATCGAAGCAAATCCGTGCGCGTAAAATTTTAAAATTTTGCCGAAAAACATCAAATTTTAACCTTTAGCAATTATTAGTTTATATTTTTTATTGTATAACAATTAATTAAAATTTAGCTTTAAATTTTGAAATTTTGGTAGCAATTTTATCTTTTTAATAAATGAGTTTTTGCGCCACCACACTTAAATAAAGTTTCTACCGCATAATTCGCAACCGATCGCATTTTACTTAAACTGCACAAAATTTTAGTTTAGATTCGTCGTAAAATTTTAGAATAGAACACATCCAAGAAACGAGCAGAAAAATGCACGAGACTTTACCAAGCATCTTTGTGCCTAATTCGTAGCGATTTTTAATAGAATTTTTTACAGGCAAATTAACGCGCCTCAGCTGAAAGCAGACGTAAAAATTTTGAGGCTAAACGCCCGAATTACACGATATAAAATTTAAGAACGAATAATTAACTCAATGCAAAAATTTAAAGCATTTCATTAGACTGGGCGGATAATTAAAAGCCTAAGAGTCGATTTAGCGTAAATTTGAAGCACGGCTCATCAGCGATACAATCTCTGCTAAGTCGAATTTACCGCCGAAAAAGAGATTGAAAGCAAGCGCGCCTTGATTTATCAGCATCTCTTTGCCGTCTTTTACGGGTAGATTTTTTGCACGCGCGGCTTGCAAAAACGGAGTCTGCTTCCCATAGATCGCATCAAAGGCAAATTTTGCGCGGGATAAAATTTCATCTATTACCCCCTCGGGCGCAGGCAGTGCATCATCTTTGAGCCCCGCGCCAGTGGCATTGACGATCAGATCGTAGTCTTTGGATCTGAAATTTTCATAGGTAAAAAATTCCTCGCAGCCGAAGTCAAAATCTTTTGCGCTGCGATTTAGGATGTCAAATTTCACGCCGTTTTCGCCTAGCGCGTAGCCGATCGCTCGCGTCGTGCCGCCCGCACCTAAAATAAGCGCATTGCGAATCTCACCAAAGCCTAAAATCGCGCAGAAAAACCCCTGCGCGTCGGTGTTAAAGCCGTGCAGCGCGTCGCCTTTTAGCACTAGCGTGTTTACCGAGCCGATCCTTTGCGCTGCCTCGCTTAGGACGTCGCAGGCTTTGAGCGCGTCGAGCTTAAAAGGCACGGTCACGTTCGCACCCGTAAGCCCTAAAGTTTCAAATTTAGCTCGCAGTTCCTCGCCGCACTGCAGCAAAACTCGCCCATAGTAGGCGTCTAGGGCTAGAAATTTTATAGCGTAATTATGAAGTAGCGGCGAGAGAGAGTGGGCGATCGGGTTGCCGAAAACCGCGAATCTGTCCACTATTTCACTCGGTAGATATACGCGCCGCTGTTGATGCTGCGCATATCGCCAAGCGCCTTTTGTAGCGCCTCGCCCTCAAAAGGTCCAACTAAAATTTTAGTCACGCTCTTGCTGCCGACATGGGTTTGCAAAGCGATCGGATTGTAGCCTTTTTTGGTGATTTTTTTGGTATCAGATCCGTTTGGATCGTAAGCATTGGATGCGAAAACCTGCACATAACTGCCGTTTGCCACGCTGGTGTTAGTGCTCTTTGCTGCAACGCCAGCCTTTACGCTCTCACTTTTAGACTCTGGCTTGCTAGCTTCTTTTTTAGGCTCAGGTTTTGCTGGCTCTTTTTTGGCTTCAGCTTTCGCATGTTCCTTTTTAGATTCCGTTTTTGAAGGCTCTTTTTTAACTTCTGCTTTTGCTTGTTTTTCAGGTTCTTTTTTAGGCTCTACTTTCTGCTCGACTTTTCTAATTTCGGTTTTAGAAGGTTCTTTTTTTATCTCGTCTTTTGCAGACTCTTTTTTAGGCTCGGACTTTTTTACGTCAGTTTTTTCAGGTTTTTTAGCTTCGTCTTTAGGCTCAATCTTTTTACTTTCTATTTTAACTTCGGATTTTTTTGGCTCTTCTTTGATTTCGGGCTTTTGGATTTCTACTTTCTGCGCTTCAGGCTGAGCGCTTGCGACGACCTTACTTTCGGAATTAGGTTCCTGGGTTTTTATCTCTACTTTGGTTGGAGCTGCAGATGCTGTATTGGGTTCTGATTTCACTTCTACAGGCTCAGGCTGCGAAGGCTCAGGCTTTTGAACTTGTACGGCAGGCTTTTGCTCCGCTTTGGCAAGCTCTTCTTCACTAGGCATAGTAAGACCTGCGTTGGTATCAATATCGTCTTTATTAATAGCCTTCATTATGATTAAAATGATTAAGAATAAAACTACGACGCCGGCTGCGACGGTAAGACCCTTTTTCAAATTCGCGTTCTTATCGACATTGCCGCTATTGATCACTATGTCGTCTATGCTGCTCATATCGAAATTTTTGTCGTTCATACTCTCTCCTTAAGATTATTATTTACTTTGTAAATTCTACCACGCAAAATTTACGAAATAAATAATTCGGGTAAGCTTACCCGAATTTATTAAATTTAATACATCGCGCGGTCGTAGATGATAAAGCGGTGCGCCAAATCTCGCACCTCCTCTTTGACCTGCGCCTGAAGCTTGGAATTTGAGATGTCGCTTAGCACATCGGCAATTTTATTTCCGATAAACTCAAATTCTTTCTCCTTCATGCCGCGCGCCGTAAGTGCGGGGCTACCGACGCGGATACCGCTGGTGACGAACGGGCTGCGAGTCTCGCCCGGAACGGTGTTTTTATTCGTCGTGATGCCTGCATTTTCAAGCGCCGCGCTAGCGTCCTTGCCGCTAAAATCCCTATTTAAAAAGCTCATTAAAATCAGATGGTTATCGGTGCCGCCGCTTACTAGATCAAAGCCGCGCCCAACCAGCGTCTCGCCCAAAACTCTAGCGTTTGCCTTGACCTGCTTGGCATAGAGCTTCCACTCCGGGCTTAGATTGTGTTTAAAGCCGACCGCCTTAGCAGCGATGACGTGCATTAGTGGGCCGCCCTGGATACCCGGAAAGATCGCCGAGTTGATCTTTTTAGCAAATTCCTCGTCGTTGGTCATTATGATGCCGCCGCGCGGACCACGAAGCGTCTTGTGCGTGGTCGAGCTTACGACGTGGCAGTGCGGAAACGGATTAGTATGTTCGCCTGCGACGACGAGCCCTGCGACGTGCGCTACGTCGGCGAAAAGAAACGCGCCCACGCTATCAGCGATCTGTCTAAATTTAGCAAAATCTATCTCGCGCGTATAGGCGCTCGCACCGCAAACGATCATCTTCGGCTTTACGATCTGAGCGATCTCAAGCACCTTATCGTAGTTTATGCGGCCGTCGAGCTCCACGCCGTATTCGAAGCTCTCATACATCTTTCCGCTGCTTGAGACCTTCGCTCCGTGCGTCAAATGCCCGCCGTGGCTAAGCGACATGCCTAAAATTTTCTCGCCCGGTTTCAAAAACGCGGCATATACGCCTTGATTGGCTTGGCTGCCGCTGTTTGGCTGGACGTTTGCAAACTCACAGCCGAAGAGCTTTTTACAGCGATCAATCGCGATCTGCTCGATCTCGTCTACGAACTCGCAGCCGCCGTAGTAGCGCTTGCCTGGATAGCCCTCGGCGTATTTGTTCGTTAGCACCGAGCCCATCGCCTCCATTACCTCCGGATAGGTAAAATTTTCGCTTGCGATCATCTCCAAATAATCGCACTGGCGGGCAAGCTCTTTGTTAGTTAAACTAAAAATTTCATTATCGAATTTTTCTAAATTTGACACGTTCACTCCTTCTCTAAATTTAGCGGCCTCATCGCAGGGAATAAAATTACGTCGCGGATCGATTTTTTATTCAGCAAAATCATCGCCAAGCGATCGATTCCAAGCCCCCAGCCGGTAGTCGGCGGCATCGCGTAGCTAAGCGCACGGACGTAATCCTCGTCCATCTCGTGAGCTTCGTCGTCGCCAGCGTTTTTAGCATCGATTTGAGCCTTAAATCTGGCGTATTGATCGAGCGGATCGTTCAGCTCGTTAAAGGCGTTGGCTAGCTCCTTGCCTGTGATGTAAAGCTCAAATCTCTCGGCTATCTGCGGATTTTCGTCGCTTCTGCGCGAAAGCGGACTGATCGAGATCGGAAAATCCACGATGAAGGTCGGATTTATGAGCTTAGCTTCTACGTAATTGTCAAAAAGTTCGCTCTGCAGGTGGCCTAAATCGAGCTTTTCATTGACTTCAAATTTATCCTCTTTGAGTTTAGCGATGATCTTTTCGCGATCATTTACAATCTGCGGCTCGATGCCGCCTATCTGCGTAAGCGCGTCGAGATACTTTATGCGCGCAAAAGGCTTTGAAAAATCGATCTCGCGCTCATCGTAAGTTAAAATTTCGCCTAGCCCGAGCCTCTTAAACAGCGCTTTAAATAGCTCCTCGGTTAGGTTCATCGCGTCGTTATAATCATGCCATGCCCAGTAGAATTCTATGCTGGTAAACTCCGGATTGTGCGTCAGATCCATACCCTCGTTGCGGAAGTTTCGGTTGATCTCAAAGACCGCCTCCATGCCGCCTACGACGAGGCGCTTAAGATACAGCTCCGGCGCGATACGCAGGTAGCGATCGACGTCGAGAGCGTTGTGGTGCGTGATGAAAGGCTTAGCGTTCGCGCCGCCTGCGATTGGGTGCATCATCGGCGTTTCGACCTCTAAAAATCCATGCTTTTCAAAAAAGCTGCGGATCTCGCTAACGATGATCGAGCGCTTAATAAAATCCTCGCGGACCTCGGGGTTCATTATCATATCGAGATATCTTTGGCGGTAGCGCATCTCGATATCGACAAGGCCGTGAAATTTCTCCGGAAGTGGGCAGATCGCTTTGGATGCAAGCGTTATTTTGCTAGCATGGATCGAAAACTCGCCCGTTTGGGTGACGAAAGCGTATCCGCGCACCAAAATTATATCGCCTACTTCGAGATTTTTCTTAAATTTAGCGTAATCCTCCTCACCTATGCTATCGCGCGAGTAATAAATTTGAATATTGCCGCTTTGATCTTCTATATTGGCGAAGGTGGATTTGCCCGCGACGCGCTTTAGCTTTAGCCGCCCGGCGAGGCTTACCTCCTCGCTCGCTTTTTTATCCTCGGTATCTTTTATGTAGCCGAATTTCTCTTTAAACTCGACTATGCTCATATCTTTTTTTAGAAAGTGCGGATAGGGATTAGCCCCTAAATTCCGAAGTTCCGACGCCTTGTCTATCCTTTGGATTTCTAACTGGCTATCAAACAATCTACTTCCTTTTTACCGCGCATTCAGGGCAAATTCCATACAGCTGCATCATATGTCCCGTAAGCGTAAATCCGTGCTCTTTGGCGACAGCAAGCTGTTTGCGCTCGATAGTGGCGTCTTGAAATTCTATGATCTTATTGCAGCTTTTGCAGATTAAGTGGTCGTGGTGAGGCTTGTTGGCAAGCTCAAATTTCTTGCCCTGCGCGCCAAATGAGATCGACGTCGCCATACCTGAATCCTCTAGTAAATTTAAGGTGCGATACACCGTCGCTATGCCTACGTTTAGCTCCGGAAATTTCGCTTTGATCTCGTTGTGAAGTGCCTCAGGTGTGAAGTGTTTGTTGTTGTTATAAAGCGTGCGGAGCAAAACCTCGCGCTGCTTGGTATATTTTAGGCCGCTAGCGGCAAGTGCCTTTTTAAACTCAACAATTAGAGCGTCAAACTCTAAATTTTCGATTTTTGCATTCATAATTTTGTCCTTTCTGTAGAATTTACTTCTGAACTGGCGTTAAAATCGCTAGATTCAGTGCTTTGATTTTGATCCGAGTTCATACGGGCGGTAGAATTTTGATCTTTTAAGAGCTTATCATCCATCTTAGAACCAATAGAATCCAAGCTTTGTTTGATCTTCGGATCGTCTTTTAGATTTAAAATCCAATTTCCGATTTTTAAGAAAATCGGCGCAGTTTTGCTGCTTTCAAAATACTTTTTGGTCTGTTCGTTCATCGACATAGGACCGCTTGCAAGCGTAACAATAACGGCAAAAATCAAGAAAATTTTACTTACGCTAAACACGAAACCACCGATCTTATCGACAAAGCCCAGTCCACTCCATTTAAAGAATTTTGAAATAATTTCGCCTATAATCAAACACGAGATCCATACACCAAAAAGTACGGCGATAAAGCCGATGAGAACCTGCGTCGTATCGCCCGAAAGCACGCCGTTTGCATTCTGTAAAGCGGGAATTTTGGCTGCAATCCACTCGCCTGCCATAGTTTTATAACGCATCGCGGCAAAAAGACCGCCGATAAGACCCAAAATTCCAAAAATTTCTTTTACAATGCCGTTGGTGATACCGCGTAGTCCGAAGAGCACTACGAGTACCAAACAGCCGACGTCAAACCAATTAATACCTTCCATCAAGCACCCACCACGCCTATTAGCTCTTGTAGGTTAGTCGAGTACCTAAACGCCGTGTCTTTTGAAATTTGATTTGCACGGATCGCTTTAACCATCGCTTGAGTTTGAGTTATCATACCGGTAGATTGCTGATTTAGCTGCATTTGAGAGTAAATTTGATGCACCTTGTTTTCGCGGATTAGATTCGCTACGGCATTGTTATTTAGCAAAATTTCATGAATCGCGATACGTCCGCCGCCAAGCTTTGGCAAAAGCGATTGCGAGATGACCGCGGTAAGTGACACGGAGAGCATATTTCGTACTTGGAGCTGCTCACCGCCATCAAAGCTATCGATAATACGGTTGATCGTTTGCATCGCGGAGTTGGTGTGTAGCGTACCAAATACCAAGTGGCCGGTCTCAGCCGCGGTAATGGCAATCGAGATAGTCTCTCTATCGCGCATCTCACCCACGAGGATAATATCCGGGTCCTCACGCAAGGCAAATTTTAACGCATTAGCGTAGGAATGGGTATCGGTGCCAATATTTCTGTGAGAGAAAAGCGCTTTTTTATTGGTATGGACGAACTCAACCGGATCTTCAACGGTGATGATGTGCTTGCGCTCTTTTTCGTTGATCTCGTTTAGCATCGCGGCAAGAGTAGTTGATTTACCGCTACCGGTAGGTCCGGTAACCAAAATCATGCCTTTTTCGTGCTTGACTACCTCTTTAAAAATCGTAGGAGCTTTTAAATCGTCCAGGCTAGGAATATCGATAGGAATAATACGAAATGCGGCAGCCAAATCGCCATTCATAGTGTAGTAGTAGTTGCCACGGAAGCGTCCGATATTAGGAAGCTCGATCGCAAAGTCGAGCTCTTTATTTTCCTCGAGTGCACTTTTTTGAGCATCGGTAATGAGCGCGTAGCAGATATACTCGATATCCGTGCCCTTAAGCGGATCCATGGCAAGCGGGCGCAATGTTCCGTCAATACGTATTTGAGGCGCCGAGCGCGAAACTAAGTGAAGGTCGCTCGCTTTGTTAAAAACGACGGTTTTTAGTAGGGTTTCGATATCTACTAAATTTCTTTGAACTTCTTCCATAAAATTCCTTTCAATCTATGATTTTCGGTACTACGAAGTAGCCGCCTTCGGACTGCGGAGCATGCTTTAAGACGCTTTCTGCGACGTCGCTTTTGCGTGGAATATCTTTGCGAAACGGAGTACCGCCTTTTAATGTAGTGATAGCCGCCTCGCCGCTTTGTAAATCCAGCTCATTTAGAATTTCTACAAAATCTACGATATTATTTAATTGCCCTTTAAATTCTTCTCGCTTAGCATCTGGAATTTTAAGAGCGGATAGCCTTTCCAGCTTGCTTAGCAAGGTATCGTCTATTATCATAACTTTCCTTTTTCTGATAAATGCGACATTATATCATAAAAATTCTTTATCTTAGGCGGTATTTAAAATTTTTTATGCTACAATTACGTCGATTTTCTCAAATAAAGGACTAAGTTTTGGCTTTAAAAGATGACATCGAAGGCGTGAAAAAAGAAATTGGCACAGAAGAGCAGTTTCTAGAAAGCGTCATAAAAAGTGAAATTTTCGTAAAAAAATACAAAAAGCCGCTGATATTTTTGGCTGCGGTTTTGATCGTAGCATTTATCGGATATTACGCAAATGAATTTCTAAGCGATCGCCGCATAGCAAGTGCTAATGCGATCTATGACGAGCTGCTTAACAAGCGCGATGACGCTAAGCTAGCCGAGCTTAAGCAAAAAGATATAAATCTATACGCTCTTTATATTTTGCAAAACGGCTCTGCAGACGAGCGAGCGGCGCTAGAAAATACCCAAGGCATCGATGTTATGCTAAAAGAGATAATAAATCTACAAAACGGCAAACAAGGCGGAGTGTTACTCGCCGATTACGATTCTTTGCTCAAGGGCTACGACCTGCTAAAAGAGGGTAAAATCGAGCAAGCTCACGCAGAACTAGATAAAATTCCACTCAACTCGCCAGTTCGTCAAATCGCACTTGCTTTGAAACACTATGGAGGCAATAAATAATGAAAAAAACGCTGATATTTACGCTTTTACTATCGTTTTTATTTTTAGGCTGCTCGACGAAGCGCCAGTATTTTGAACCCAGCGACGAAAACATCACAGGTGATATGAAATTTAACGGCTCACTGCCATCGGAAATCGTAGCGGTTAGTAAAGATGGTGCTACGCTAAAAGACGGCGAGGTCATCTCTAAAAACGGATTGGTGAAAAATTTCAAAGTCCTAAAAAGTGAGAAATTTTTAGGTGAATATGATGGAAATTTCGTCGTAACTGACATCAATGGCACGCTTAAAGTGGTTAGTGGCACAGGCGCCGTAAAATTTGAAAAAGCCCTCGGCAGACAAGCGCTCAGTGCAAATATACGCGGCGATGATTTGGCTTTAGTGATGAGCGATGATTCGATCATGCTTATCAAGCTAAGCTCGGGCGCAGTGGTACTCGATCATAAAGTCGGCGATGCATTCGCAATCGATTCGCGCGTAGCGTCACCGCTATTTATCAACCAACTTATCGCTTATCCTGCGTTAGACGGACTAGTCAGCATCGCAGAAAACGTAGGTGGGCGCTCGGCACGCGATTTCGTCGTGAGCAACCAGCCGTTTTTTAACAACATTATCGCCTTAGAAAACAAGGGCGATAACCTTTATGCCGTAACTGCCACTAGGCTAATGCTGGTAAGTCCTACGGGCAATAAAAACCATAACGTAGACATCAAAGACGTGATTTTTAGCGGCGATAGAATTTATCTTTTCTTAAAAGACGGCAGAGTCGAGCTACTAGATCGCGGGCTAAATTTGATCAAATCGCGCAAATTCACCTTCGCGCAGTTTAGCGGCGCACTACTTAGCGGCGGCTATCTGTATATCATCGAGCGCAACGGCTACGTCATCCGCGTGAATGAAAATTTAGAGGGACAAGCGATCTACGAGCTAAATGGCGAACTCGATGATAAGTCCTTTATCGCAGGCAGCTCGTTTTACTACGACGATAAAATTTTAAATTTTGATGCTAGATAAAATTTCAAAACTTTGCGTTCGCGAAGACCTTTTGCTTCAAAAATTCCAAACGCTAGATATCGCTAGCTTCACGCGCTCGCGATCATACGGCGCGTATTTTGGCGTGGATCTAAAAAGCTACAACGTCCTTTTGTTTATGCGCGACGCAAAATCTCGCTTTGTAATGCGCGACGCGGAATTTCTGCTATCGCTCGCAAGCGACATTAGCGCAAGCCTAGGCAAGGTCGTGAAAAAGCGCGTGCTGTTTTACAACTCGCAGATGTGCTCTAAAAGCGCGAAATTTTTAAAAGAAAACGGATTTAGCCTCTATGCTTTTGTGTGACATAGGAAATTCCAGGGTTAAATTTTATAAAGGCGGCGTAACGCAAAGTATGCCTGTAGCGGAGTTTATGAGGTACGAGCCCAAGGAGCGAATTTTTTTCATTAGCGTCAATGATAGTGTGAAAAAAAAGCTAAAAAACCCTCTGCTTGTTGATCTGGCACCGCACTTTGAGCTAAAAACCGCCTACCGTGGGCTTGGGATCGACCGCATAGCGGCGTGCTCGGCGGTGACGACGGGCGTCGTCGTCGATGCGGGCAGCGCAATCACCGTGGATTTGATGTTTAAAGGCTCGCACCTAGGCGGATTCATAATGCCCGGTATCGGCACACTTTTAAAATCTTTCGCGAGCATCGCGCCCGTGCTGGATGTTACGCTTTCAACCAATATCGATCTGGATCCGCTACCGCAAAAGACCGTAAGTGCCGTAAACTACGGGATTTTAAAGCCGATAGTGCTTACTATCGAAAACATCGCGGGCAATAATAAAATTTACTTCACAGGCGGCGACGGAGCCTATTTGATGCGGTATTTTCGTAACTCAATCTATGAAAAGGATCTGATCTTTAAATCGATGGTGAGCTTAATCGCAAAAAAGGGGCTCGCATGATAACCATAGCCCTACCAAAAGGTCGCATAGCCGACGATACGCTTAAAATTTTTAAAACCATTTTCGGGCTTGATTTTGCTTTCGAAGATCGCAAACTCATAATGCAAGAGGGCGATTTTAAATTCCTCTACGTCCGCAACCAAGATATCCCTACTTACGTTATGGGCGGTGCGGCGGATATCGGCGTAGTGGGGCTTGACGTGCTTGAGGAGCACCGCCCGGACGTACTTACGCTGCTCGATCTTAAAATCGGAAAATGCCGTGTCTGCGTGGGCGTGCATGCGGGCACCCGGCTAAACTACGGCGCTCCGAGCCTAAAAATCGCTACGAAAATGCCCAACATCACGCGCGAATACTTCGCCTCAAAAGCGGTCGCCGTAAATATCATCAAACTCTACGGCTCGATCGAGCTAGCCCCGCTCATAGGGCTTGCCGACGCTATCGTCGATGTCGTAGAGACCGGCGCTACGATGAAGCAAAACGGGCTGCAACCCGCAGAAACCATAATGCAAAGCTCGGCGCACCTCATCGCCAACAAAAACAGCTTCGTGCTAAAACGCGATGAAATTTTAAATTTAAGAGATAAACTAGCCCGCACGATCGCTTAACGCTCTCTTGCCCAACCACGCAGTGCTTGCGGCCAGCGCGGCGTATTTTGCGTGAGTGATCATCGCCACCTTGGCGCTGTCCTTTAAAAAAACCGCTGCTGCGTATAGAATTTTACGACAGCAACCGTACCGATTAAATTTAAACCAACCTGCGAATTTGATTTATCAAGAAGTGGAGGCACTTTGCCGGGACTCGCAGCGCAAAATTTTAAAATTCTATCACTACAAATTTTAAAATTTAGCCTAAATTTGTAGCTCGCGAAATTCTAAACTTCCACGGCGCAGAATTTCAAAATTCCAAAATCCACTTCACAATTTTATGCCGTAAAATTTAAAATTTTCGCGAACTCTAAATTTGAGCTCAAATTCCTGCGGCTTGGAAACGGCAGAATTTTTGAATTTCAACTCGCGAAATTTCGCCACTCAAAATCTCGCTAAATTTAATCGGCACTACTCTTTAAGCATAGGAAGCAGCTTGCGCAAAAATTAAGATGCTAGCCGTCCGCATCGCAGCGACGTAGAACTCCACAAGCCCCGCGTGCAAGACGATCCCTGGCTGCAGCGACATTTGAAAAACTGCTTTATAAGGCTTACAAAGCCCGCACAAGCAGCATTATCACCTATATTTTCGGGCAGGACAAACACGCTTAGCGCGAGCAATATATACAGCGCGAAAAATTTCAAATACAGCCGTTTAACAATTTTGATAAATTTTGGATTTAAGACAAGTTGCATCCCGGCGCTCGGCTCGAGATAAGTCCGCGCTAGCTTGATTTTTTCGGGCACCGTTTGCTCGAACCAGCTTTTGTTTCGGATTTTTTCTGCGCGTCTTGGGTTTGTTTTTGCATGCTTTACTAAATTTGCTCGGCTAAATTTTACCGCGATAAAATTTTACGTAGTAAAACTATGCCTAAAATTTCAAATCCGCTAAAGTTTAAAATTTTAAAGCTACGCGGAGATTCGCCAAAGTAAAACTTCGCAAAAATTTAGCTAGAAATTTAAAAGTGTTCGTGCCATTTATTGTACCGAACGTAGGCTAGCGCGACAATACATACTCTACCGAGAACGGCGAGCTGTTATTGTGATAACTCAAGCGGCATGCTACAAGCCTCACCGACGCAATAAAGCAAAAGAGATCTGTGCTTTTAATCTATGGCCATAGAATTCCGCCGCTATAAACGCGCAATAAATTTAGATATCGAGAGCGATCCGTGCGGTTTTGATTTCTGTGCGTCGCACAGTAAATTTTACATGCGGCAAGCTTTGAGCCGAAAATATTGTCGTCTCTTATCGCAACCGCGTCAAAGTCTAGGCTTTCTGCGCGCTCAAATACTGCTTGTATGCGGTGCAACAAGCAAGAATAAAATTTTAACCGACCTAGCGCGGCGAGAGAGCCGCGCTTACGCCGCGATGATTTCGCGCACCTTTTCGGTGAAATTATCGCTCACGATGTATTCGGTCGGATAAACGAGCACCTCGCTGCCGTTGCGAATCCTAAGGATCAGCCGCTTGGTGTTTTTCAGCGCCGTGTCGCAAAAGGCGAGATGATAAATTTTATAAATTTTCTCGCGACTAAGCTCGCCTAAGCTTAGCTCAAACTCGAAATCCTGCGCGTTTTTTCGCTGTGCTTCGCGCTCTTTGCGCGCCTTAAGGGCGGGATCCTCCGCAGTAAACCCGCCCCTTCGCTCAGCAAAATTTCCTCCGCCAAAGCTGCCACCTCGTTCGCCACCAAAGTTTCTGCTGTAGCCAAAATTGCTGCCGCTAAAGCCCTCACGCTCCCCACCACCGAAGCCTCGCACCTTACTAGGCACGTAGCCGTCGATATTTTGCGCCGCATCTAGGGTTAAAATTTCATCCAAATAAATTTGAAATTTCCCGCCGTAAGGGCTAGTGTTTTTGCTAAGCCGTGCCCAAAACGCCATCGGGCGCTCCAGCTCCGCGTCCGTTAGCGCAGTGACCGCATCACAAATATCGCCGAACGCGCTCATCTCGAAGCTGCCCGCAAGATCAAGCACCGTGAGATTTGCCATCTGCTTACCCGATTTGGTCGTGCGGGTGTGAACATTTTCGATCTTACCGACGCATAAAATTTTAACGCTCGCGTCCTCTTCGCCCACCAGCTCATCGAATTCGTTCGATTTAGTATGCGCGATCGCGCCAAGCTGTGCGGCGTAGGCTTTGAGTGGATTCTCGCTCAAAAATACTCCCGCGCGTGGACGAAAGCTCGCATCTCGAGCGTTTTGCAGGCTCATCATCGAAAGAAACGACAGCTGATACGCCGCGCCGCCGACCGCGCTTTTTGAAATTTTGATCATAAAGGCGTACGGGCGCTCCCGCTCCTGCGAGCTTAAATTTTCAATCGCCTTTAGCGCGTTATCAAACACCGCAAGCTCGAAGCTGCCGTGCAGATCAAGCACGTTTAAAATCCCCATTTTTTTGCCCGTTTTCGTCATGCGCGTGGACAGATCCTCGATCCTTCCTACGCTAAGCACCTCGGCGCTATCGCCGTCGATCTCGCTAAATGCCGAGGATAGCGTATAGTCGATGCCCTCCATCTCCTCTTTGTAATCATCCAGCGGATGCCCCGAAAGATACACGCCCACGGTCTGCTGCTCAAATTTTAAAATTTCGCCCTGCGGAAATTCCTTGTCGGTATCGACGAAGCTTACGCTCATGCCGCTCGTCATATCCTCATCCTCGCCAAAAAGCGAGCTCTCGGCGTCTTTTTTAATCTCGGTGATTTTTTTCATCACGTCTAGGATATTTTCCATATTTTGAATCATCGCCAGGCGGCTCTTGCCCAGACAATCCATCGCGCCTGCGTAAATCAGCGACTCGATGACCTTTTTATTGACGCGGAAATTATCCACGCGCGAAGCGAAATCGTCGATACTTTGAAATTTAGCCTCGCTCTGAAGCTCTAAGATATTCTCGATCGCGGCGCCGCCCACGCCCTTGATCGCGCCGAGGCCGTAGATGATCGAGGTGCCCGATTTGGAGTTTTCGTCATCCACGACGCTAAAGCCTCTTAAGCTTTGATTGATCGACGGCGGCAAAAGCCCGATACCAAGGCGGCTAGCCTCGTCGATATACTTTGCAATTTTATCGGTATTGCCCTCCTCTGAAGTAAGCAGCGCCGCCATAAACTCCGCCGGATAGTAGGTCTTAAGATAGGCCGTTTGAAAGGTGATCATCGAATACGCCGCGGCGTGGGATTTGTTAAAGCCGTAGGAGGCAAATTTCATAATCAGATCAAATAGCTCATCCGCCTTAGCTACGTCAAAGCCCAGCTCTTTGGCGCCGTTTAGATACTGCTCGCGCATGTGAGCAAGCTTCTTCTCATCCTTCTTACCCATCGCGCGGCGCACTAGATCGGCATCGCCCAAGCTAAAGCCGCCTACCTTCTGCACGATCTGCATGACCTGCTCTTGATAGACGATGATGCCATATGTTGGCTCTAAAATTTCTTTTATCTCGGGGAAGATATAGCTTGCTTTTAGCTCTCCGTGTTTGATCCTGATAAAATCGGGGATTAGATCCATCGGTCCCGGGCGATAGAGCGAGATCATCGCGATGATATCCTCGAAGCGGTCGGGGCGCAGGTTCATCGCCAGATCCTGCATGCCCGCGCCCTCGATTTGGAAAATCCCCAGCGTGTTGCCGCTTTGAATCGTTTTGTAAGTGCGTGGATCGTTAAAGTCTATCTCCTCCCAAACTATGTCGCGATTATAGCGGCGCTTGACGAGCTTGATGGCGTTATCGATCACATCGAGGTTTTTTAGACCTAAAAAGTCAAATTTTATCAGATCAACGTCCTCGAGATAGTTTTTGGTATATTGCGTTACTAGGCGCGCATCATCGCCCTTATCCTGCTTAAATAGCGGCGCCTTGTTCCACAGCGGCTCGTTTGAGATCACCACTCCCGCGGCATGCATTCCTGCGTTGCGATTTAGCCCTTCAAGGCCCAGCGCAAACTCCCAAACCTGCTGTGCGATCGGATCTGCATCGATAAATTCTTTCAGCTTCGGCTCGGCGTCGTAAGCCTGCGTAAGCGTGATGCCGAGCTTGTCGGGGATCAGCTTTGCCATCTTATCGGCCTGCGAAAGCGGCATATCGCAGACGCGAGCCACGTCGCGAATAACGCCGCGCGCAAGCAGCTTACCGAAAGTCGCAACCTGCGCGACGTTGTATTTGCCGTACTGATCGATGACATAGTCGATCACCTCGCCTCTGCGCGCCTGGCAAAAATCTACGTCGATATCGGGCATCGAGATACGCGACGGGTTTAAAAATCGCTCGAAAAGCAGATTATACGGGATCGGATCGAGGTCGGTAATGCGAAGCGCATACGCGCAGATGCTGCCCGCCGCAGAGCCGCGACCTGGGCCAACCGGAATATCGTGGTCCTTCGCCCAGTTGATAAAATCCTGCACGATGACCATATAGCCCGAAAAATGCATGTTTTTGATGATGGCAAGCTCTTTTTCCAGGCGCTCGCGATAAATTTCGTGTTTCTGTGGATCAATAAATTTAAGGCGCTCTTTAAGCCCTTCGCGGCACAGATGATCAAATAAAAAATCATCGTTTGCAAAGCTATAGCGCTCATCAGGCTGCGGCAGCGAAAGCCCGAGCCTAGCGGCATATTCGATCGTAAATTTAAAATTCGGCGGCGTCGGCGCATAGTCCTTCTCGTCGAAGGCAAATTTCAAATTGCACTTTTGCACGATCTCGGCGGTATTTTCGATCACTTCGGGGATATCGGCAAAAAGCCGCCTCATCTCCTCATCGCTTTTTACGTAAAATTCCGAAACGACATGTTTTAGGCGGTCGCCGTCGTTGATCGTCTTGCCCATCGAGATGCACTGATAGACGTCGTGGGCTTTGGCGCGATCCTTTCGCGAGTAGTGAGCGTCGTTGGTGGCGATGATCTTGACGCCGATTTCGCGCGAAAGGCGGATGAGGTCTTTATCGACGTTTAATTGCTCGCCGATGCCGTGGCGCATGATCTCGAGATAAAAATCCTCGCCGAAAATTTCCTTATACTCAAGCGCCGCTTTTTTCGCCGCTTCGTAGCCGCCCGCACCGCGCTTTAAATTTCGCTCGCTTCTATTTAGATGAAATTCCACCTCGCCCGCCAGGCACGCCGAGGAGCAGATAAGCCCCTCGCTGTGCTCTTTTAAAATTTTTTTATTGATCCTCGGATAGTAGTAAAATCCGTCCAAAAACGCGCGCGAGCTAAGATACATCAGATTTTTATAGCCAGTCTCGTTTTTGGCAAGCAGTATCAAGTGGTAGCGCTGACGGTCGCTTTTATCGCCGATGTCATCGTGATTGTGCAGGTAGGTCTCGATGCCGATGATCGGCTTGATGCCGTGCTTTTTCATCGTCTGATAAAAGTCTATCGCGCCGAACATATTGCCGTGATCGGTGATCGCGCACGCCTTGGTGCCGCGGCTCTGCAAAAGCTCGGCGAGCTCGCTTACTTTATTCGCGCCGTCTAGCAGCGAATACTCGGTGTGAAGGTGCAGGTGGGTGTAGTCGCTCATTTTGATCCTTTTTTGATTTGGAGATTATAGTAAATTCGGGCTTTAGAAACGGTCAAATTTGATGGAATTTTAGCTTAAATTTCAGCACGAAATTTTACGAGCAAATTTTGTTACGGAATTTTACTTCGGAGGTTTTACATTCTGGATCTTGCGGATTAAATTTTGACAAAATTTTAAGCTTAAAATGCTGTGATGAAATTTTGCTATCGTAAAATTCCGCTCACACGGAATTTTGAGCTAACACAATTCCGCAAAATTCTACGACTTAGATCATCATAAAATTTTGCGATTTAAAATTCGCGTTTGCAAAGCTTTGCGGCTCTATGATCTTGAGAATTCCACGATCGCTTTGGCAAGCTCTCTAGTAGGATCGACGAAAATTTTATTGCTTTTGATTAACGGCAAAAATAGCGGCAGCTCAGTGCAGGCAACGACGTAAATATCAGCATCGATTTTGCCTAGCAAATTCTCAAAAGCCCCCACGTATTCGGCAGTCTTGCCCGCCTTAACGCCTTTGTAGATGCAATCCATCAAAACCGCTTGATTTTCTTCGCCAAGCTCCACGCTGATTAGCCCCGCTTCTTTAAGCGGATCGTCGTAAATTTTAGCTTTTTTTGTACCAATAGTGGCTAGCACAGCTATTTTATGGGCGTTTGGATAATTTTTGCGGATCACTTTTACGGTGACCTCGGCGATATGAATTAGCGGGATTTCCGCCGCAGCTTCTACATCGTCTGCGAAAAAATGCGCCGTGTTGCACGCCATCGCAAACGCCTTGCAGCCTGCATTTTTGAGCCTAACAGCGCTCTCGCTTAGGCGCGGAAGCGGATTTTCACCTTTGCCTAAGATAAATGCCGTGCGATCTTCAATCTGCGGATAGCTATCGATTACAAGCGGAATATTTTCTTGATCGCTGCTCGCAGCAGTCTCTTCTATGATCTTCATATACAGATCCGCACTCGCCAAAGGTCCCATTCCGCCGATAATTCCAACTCTTTTCATAGCTCGTCCTTTCTAAATTTTACTTGGGTTAATTCTCCCACTTACTCATATCCATTTCGTTTTCGCTCTTTGCGACGTAGATCGACGCGACAACATCGCCCGTTACGTTCATCGAGGTTCGCCCCATATCCAAAATCGCATCAATGCCCAAAATCATTCCGTAAGCGATCGCTACGTTACCACTTACCTTGACGCCGATAGATTCGAGCACTAAAAGCAGCATCAGCGCGCCCGCTCCCGGAACTCCGGCAGTTCCGATTGCCGCAAGCATCGAAGTGATGATGATCGTGAGGTAGTGGCTGCTGTTTAGATCGATACCGCAAGCATTAGCGATAAAAAGAGTGCACACGCCCAAATACACGGTCGTGCCGTTCATATTCACCGTAGCACCCACGGGCAAAACAAAGCCGTAGATCGCCTTTGGAATTCCCATATCTTCGGCGGTTTGCATCGTAATCGGAAGCGTGCCGTTGGAGCTGCGGGTAACAAAAGCCGTAAGCATCGGCGGGCGTACTTTTTTAAGGAATTTAATCGGGCTAACTCCGATAAGCATACAAATAACGCAATAAACCGCAAATACTTGGATCGCAAGTCCCAAATATAGGGTGATCGTAACGTTTAGTAGCGAGCTGAAAGCCTCGATACCGCTTTTATTAAACACTACAAACATTAGCGCAAAAACGCCGATTGGTGCGTATTGCATCACCCAGTGCACGACCTTAAACATAATTTCGCTCATTCCATCGAAAAAATTATAAACCGTGTCGGCGGAGCTTTTGATACGCGCGTCGCTACTGTCGCGGCAAAACGCAAGCCCTACGCCAAGAAATAAGCAAAACGCGATGATCGGCAAAATTTCGCCCTTGGCTATGGAATCAAAGGGATTCGTAGGAATTATATTAAGCAAAATTTTACTCATACTAGGCGCGTTCGCTGCCTTTTCGACAGCCTTGGATGCATCGCTTAGATCAAGCCCGCTACCTGGAGAAAATACAAACGCACACGCTAGGCCGATGACGATCGCAAAAAGCGTAGTTATAGCGTAAAATATGATCGCCTTAACGCCTACTTTGCCCAGGTGCGCGGGCGAGATACTGCTAGTGCCCACGATGAGCGAGCAGATGATGATAGGCACCATAATCATCTTTAAAAGTCTCACGAAAAGATCTCCCAAAGGCGTTAAAATCGCCACCCACGTGGTATCACCCACCGGCATATTTTTAGGTAGTAACATACCGATCGCAGAGCCCAACACTAAAGCGATAATGATGCGCCAAAGCAAGCTTGAATTAAAATAAAAAGCTAAAATTCCGCCTTTTTTCGTTTGATTTTCTGACATGGACATCTCCCTGCACTAAGAATTTTAACGGAATTCTACCGCAACTTGCCATAAAATAAAATTTAATCGGTCGCCAAATGAAAGTTAAATTTGAAAATTCAATCGCGAGCTTAACCAAATTTTAAAGCTGAAATTATGCGGCAAGCTTTGTCTTTTGAAGTTATGAAGCGGAATTTCAAAGGAAAAACAACGCATGAAATTTTATGGAATTTTGGTGTGGTGAAAAGCTGAAATTTTATGGTGGTGGGCTCACTAGGACTTGAACCTAGGACCATCCGGTTATGAGCCGGATGCTCTAACCAACTGAGCTATGAGCCCGCCAGCGGTAAAAAAGAAATGTGATTTTACAAAAATAATCTTAAAACGGCGTTAAAATTCTAACCGCGTAATTTTATGAAACTTAGGCCCACTTAAATCGTGGCTAAATTTCACACCAAAGCGCGCAACTTTATCTGATTTCCGATCAGATCACTTTCGTGCGCACAAGGCGGCGTAAATTTAAGACGAAATTTTATATAAAATTTCAGGGCTCTTAAATCCGGCGCGATAATCTAATCCACTCTTAAATCGTGCGAATTAATAACTCTTTTTTACGCTAATAGGCTCCGATAACATTTGAGGGACGCCCGGTAATTCATACGCTCCCCGGCAGATATTATTTTCGGCATCGGGACCTTTTGCGATGGTGATCGTTTTATTTTCGCCGTCCACGCTGATTAGGAAGCATTTATCTCCCTTTGTGCTTTTAAGATATGCAGAATTCGCTCCGTTGGGCTCTAGCGGAACATTCGTCATAACCGAAAAATCGGATGCGAATTTGCCTTGAGAGATATAGTAGGCGTCCAGATCGTATTTAACGGTAATTAAATTTGTCGCCAACTTAGAGATCTCCGCATCATCTCTAGTAGCTACCCCAGGTAGCGCAGTCGCTACTGCAGGTAAAGCGATCGCTACGATGCATACTGTAGCTATTACCTTCGATACGGACACTTTTTGGGGCATTATGTCATATTCGCAGTTTTGTAGCGGCACTGCGGCGGCGATAAGAGAGCTTTTATTTTTGCGCGCCATATCGCGCGTAAAGGATAAAAATAAGGATTTGCCGTATTCCATAAGACCTAATCCCACGGGAGCGGTCCGACTAAAATGGTTAAGGACTAAACCCGACAAATAAGTTAAGATAGCCAAGATCCAACCACCTAGAAAAAACCAAATAATGCTGCCTAAAATACGCATATTTTACCTCTTTATAAATTATGCAAATCAAGCAAGCCGCCCGTTACAGACGTTGCACAGCCCACCATTGCTTTTGCGGCGTATTTGATGCAACCTGCACGCTATGCCGCACAAAACGAGTCTTGTACGCGCAAAATTTCCCATGCGCAAAACACAACTACGGAATGATAAGGGATGGGGTTTAACGATTGGCAACGAACGCTTTTCATCGATAAAATTTTAGTATGCAAATAACTGCGGCAAGAGTGTTTGCAAAATTTAAAATTTATTTTGAAAAGGTTAGGAATTTTAAAATTTTGATGATAGGATTTTGAAAAATTTTATAAATTTTTATGAATTTTGCGAACCAAAATTTTAGAATTTTCACGGCGCGGTAAAGCGAAATTTTAAAATTCTGCCACGAATTTTGGCGCGGGCTTTAGCAAAAACTTTAGCCACTGGTTTTAATACAAATTTGACGCGCAGACTTACTGCGAATTTGTGTAAATCCAGCATAATGCTTTGCCTAGGATTTTTGTGCAAAGTCTTTGCGACAAATTTTAGCAAGAAACCTTACGAGAACTTTGATGCGAACATTTTCGAAAACGCTCGTCATAAATTTTTAAACGGATTTTATGGCTTCGGGCATATCTAGTCAATAAATTTTACGTGAATAGCATCCTTATCGCAGCAGTAACTCAGTTTTATCAAAATAGAAATTTAGCAAACGATTTTTGCGCCACCGCAAGCGTATTTACCAAGATGAAATTTCAAAACAAAATTCTATCGCCACGTAAGCAGTGCCGCTATCGGGGTAAAATTTATAAACAAAATTCCTAGCGCCAAAACTGTTACTCGATATCTCATAAAATTTTAGTGCCGCTCTATCATAGACAGCTACCGCATTATTTTGCAAAATTTTAATCTCATGCCGTCTCGAAGCCTGGCGTTATGCTACTATGCAAATTCTAGCTTCGCGGCGCGCAGAGCCAAGCCGATCTGAGCCGATGCTAGCCTAATCCTCCGCTTCGCCCTCCGCCGCAATCGCCTCGAGGCTTAAAATTTCATCGACGTCCTCCAGCTGTGCTACGCCGCTTCCGGCGATGCTTCTGATACTTGCGTGCATCGCGATCGCTCCGTCTCGCGCACGCACGATCTGTTTTTCGCGCTGTTTCCAGATGCGCTCCATCGCGTTGCGCTCCTTATTTAGGCTCTCCTGCATGCCGACGAATGCCGAGACGATCGTCTTTATCTGGTTTGCAAACTCGGGCGAGGTCAGATAGTCGTAGAGCATCGCCGTTTTGCTATCTTGATTTTGCCCCGATCTTTTGGCAAACGCAAGCGCGACGACATGTTCGCGCAAAACGGCGCAAAGCCCCTTAAATTCCTCAAACGAGCAGATCCAGATGCTAGGATCGCTCGGCGCTTGGTGCAGCCTAGGGCTGTGAGGCGGCATCTGCTCGGTGACGATAACGCCGATCTGCGCGCCCTCGCCTATCATATCGTCTTTGAGTTTGTCGATCCATTTGGGCTCGAAGCTTTTCGTGCGCTTGCTCTCGTATAAAATTTTACCGCAGCCCGCAAACTCCCTCGTATGCACCATCTGCACGCAGTCTGCGCCGCGCGCGCCCTTTTTGACCTCATCTATCTCGTCCAAAGGAAAATTGAGCCGCAGATACTCCTGCAGCGCGAGTTCCTGCACCTCGCCCTGAAGCTGCTGCGAGCCCACCTCCGAGCGGCGCTTAAGCTCGTTTATTTGGCCGATTAGGCTTTGGATCTGCTCATCTTTTTGGCGGAATTTCAGCTCGTTTTCCTGCGAAATTTGCTTCGAAAGCCGCTCGCGCTCCTGATTCACGCGGTTGGTTAGCTCGATCTCGGATTTGGCTTTATTCTCGGCTTCAAGCTCGCTAAATTTACGCTTTTGCGCCTCCATTTCGGCCTTTATTAAATTTAGCTCAGAAATTCTTTGCGATTTTTCTTGCAGCTCCTTTTGTAAAATTTCAAATTTCGCCGCGTTTTCGCTCTCGATCTGAGATTTTGCAAGCGCTAAAATTTTCTCCCGCTCGCTGTTTAGCGCAGAATCGGTCGCCGCTTTTACGCGCTGCTCGAAGGCGTTTTCCTTCGCTTGCAGCTGCGCCAGATGCTTCGCGTACTCCTCGCGCTTAGCGGCGATCTCGGCTTCAAATTTAAGCGTGGCTTCGTTTTGCTGCTGCTGCCACTTTCGCTTCTGCTGCAAAATTTCATCTTCAAATTTAGCCTTGATATCGCGCTGTAGCGCCTCGTCTATATCGATCAAAGAGCCGCAGTGCGGGCACTTTACGTTAGCCATTTTTGCTTCCTAAACTCTGCTCTTTCATCTTTTCAAATTCCTGCGAAATTTGCGCGGCATTGGGCTCATCCGCCATCTTATCGAGCACGGAGTTGTAGCGATTTACGAGCAGTATCGCAAGCGCCGAAAAGCAAAAGCCCGGCAGCAGCTCGTAAACGAGGGCCGAAAGCCCCGATAAAATCCAGCAAATTACCGTGATACCGCCTACGAGCATGCCTACTAAAGCCGAGAGCGCGCTCATTTTTTTAGAATATAGGCTGAAAAGCAGCACCGCGCCAAAGCTCGCACCAAATCCCGCCCAAGCGTTTCCGACGACGTTTAGCACCGTATCGTTTGAGCCAAACGCCAAGATCGCGGCGAGCGCGGCGATGATCACGACGGCGATGCGGCTGCTTAGCGTCTGCGTGCGCTCGCTCACCTCTTTTTTATAAAACGCGAAGATAAAATCCTTCGTAACCGCGCTCGCGCTTACCAAAAGCTGGCTTGAGATGGTGCTCATAATCGCCGCCAGCACCGCAGAGATTATGACGCCTAAGATAAATGGGTGAAAGAAAATTTTACCGAGCTCTAGGAAAATTTTTTCGGGATCGTCTATGCTAAGACCTTTTTGCGAAAAATAGACAAAGCCGATCAGACCGCTAAGCATCGCGCCCGCAAGACCTAGCACCATCCACGAAATTCCGATGCGGCGCGCGCTATCAAGCTCGCGCGAGCTTCTAATCGCCATAAAGCGCACTATGATATGCGGCTGTCCGAAGTATCCAAGCCCCCAAGCAAGCAAGCCCAAAACGCCCAAGAAGCTTTGATTGTAAAATAGATCGAGGTGGCTCGCGCCATATAGCCGCACCTGCGCAAAAAAGGAGCTGTCCGTAGGGATCTGTAGTGCACGGTAAGAAAACAGAGGGATCAAAATAAGCACCGCAAACATCAGCGCGCCCTGAAATGCGTCCGTGATCGCAACGGCCTTAAATCCGCCGAAAAAGGTATAAAACACGACGATTAGGATCGTAGCGACCGCGCCGTAGGTGAAATTTAGCCCGAAAAAGCTCTCAAAGGTCTTGCCGCCTGCGATGATGCCGCTGCTAACATAGAGCGTAAAAAATATGATGATCAAAAGCCCAGAGATGATGCGAAGCGTCTTGGTGCGGTCTTTAAAGCGGTTTTCTAAAAAATCGGGGATCGTGACGCTGTCGCTTGCTACCTCGGTGTAAATTCTAAGCCTTTTTGCAAGAAATTTATAGTTGCACCACGCGCCCACGCAAAGTCCTAGAGCTATCCAGATATTGCAAATTCCCGTCGCGAACATCGCGCCCGGCACTCCCAAAAGCATCCAGCCGCTCATATCGCTAGCGCCCGCGCTAAGTGCCGTTACGAATGGACCCAGGCGGCGATTATCGAGCAGATACTCGCTCAAGCTCGCATTCTTGTCATAATAATACCTACCTATAAAAATAAGCGCGCCGAAATATATCGCGATCGCGCAATAGGTCCAAAAGCTCATCGTTGCCTCCTTTTAAAAAAGCTAATTTTACTCTATTTCAAATAAAATTTTACTTTCGGAATTTAGCCAGATTTTAACGAAATTTTAGTATTCTTGCCGTTTAAATTTTAAGAAAAAGGCGCCTTGGTTGAACGAGAAAATTTTAAAGGTCGTATTTGTTTTGACTGTAATCGCCGTGGGGCTTTATTTCACCTATCCCGAACTGAGCGAAGCGCAAAAAATTTCATACGCCAAAAGCTACGGCATCACTCTTATTTTGACCTCCGGCGGCATTGTGATCGGTATCGCATTAGGATTTATGCTGGCATTTTTAAAATTTCTAAACAATAAATTTCTAAGCTTCATTATCGACGAATACGTAGACATCATCCGCGGAACTCCGATCGTTATCCAGCTGATGGTGTTCGTGTTTATTATCTTTGCTACGTGGAGCAATAATATCGCAGCTGCGATCTTTGCGCTAGGGCTTAATAGCTCCGCCTACGTCGCGGAGATCGTGCGTAGCGGCATAAACAGCGTCGATCGCGGCCAGATGGAAGCCGCGCGTGCGATGGGGCTAGGCTACGGCACGGCAATGAAAGAGATCGTCTTTCCGCAGGCGATAAAAAACATCCTGCCCGCGCTTGCGAATGAGTTTATTAGCCTATTTAAAGAGACCTCGGTCGTGGGCCTCGTAGCAATTACTGATCTTACGTTTTTTTCAAAAAGCATGCAGGCTGCGCTTTATACCGTCCAGCCGATACTTTTTGCCGCAGTACTTTACTATGCAAGCGTGAAATTTTTCTCGTTTTTAGTAAAAATGCTAGAAAGTAGGTTAAACCGCAATGATTGAAATATCAAATTTAACCAAATCCTACGGCAATTTATCGGTGCTAAAAGGAATTTCAAAGAGCATAAATAAAGGCGATATCGTAGCAATCATCGGTCCAAGCGGCGGTGGTAAATCGACCTTTTTGCGTTGCTTAAATTTGCTTGAAATTCCAAGCGGCGGCACTATTAAAATAGACGGCGAGGATATTACCGATAAGCACACTGATATTAATAAAATTCGCCGCAAAGTTAGTATGGTGTTTCAGCATTTCAACCTCTTTGCAAATAAAAACGTATTAGAAAATTTAACTCTAGCGCCCATAAAAGCGGGGATCTATACCAAAGAACAAGCCTACGCAAAAGCAGAGGAGCTGCTACAAAAGGTCGGTCTTAGCAATAAGGCCTATACTTATCCGCACAAGCTTAGCGGCGGGCAAAAGCAACGCATCGCAATCGCTAGAAGTTTGGCGGTAAATCCGGATGTGATTTTATTCGACGAGCCCACCTCGGCATTAGATCCAGAGATGATCGGCGAGGTCTTAAGCATAATGAAAGAGGTCGCCAAAGAGGGCATTACGATGCTTGTGGTAACGCATGAGATGGGCTTTGCACGCAATGTCGCAAATAGGATTTTTTTTATGGAGGGCGGCAAGATCGCTGTGGATGATACGCCTAAAAACGTATTTGAAAATCCGCAAAATCCGAGATTGAAAGAATTTTTAAATAAAATTTTAAACCACTAAAGGAGAGGGAAATGAAAAAATTTATGAGATTTTTAGTTGCGAGCGCTTTGCTTTGCGGTTCGCTAGTCGCTAAAGACATCACCAAAGATACGCTCATCGTAGGTACAAACGCCGAGTATCCGCCGTTTGAGTTCGTGGATGAAAACTCGAAGGTTACCGGCTTTGATATGGATCTGGTAGCCGAGCTTGCCAAGCGCGCGGGCGTGAAATATGAAATTTTAAATATGAGCTTTGACGGGCTGATTCCTGCAATTAAAAGCGGCAAAATCGATATGATCGCCTCGGGAATGAGCGCGACGCCAGATCGCAAAAAGGCTATCGATTTCACAAATCCTTACTACAAGGTCGAGAATTTATATGTCAAGCGCAAGGACGATAACTCATTAAATTCTAAGGCTGATCTACAGGGTAAGCGTCTTGCCGCGCAGCTAGGCACCATTCAAGAGCTTGCGATCAGAGATATCAAAGGTGCCGAGGTTAGCGCTACGGAAAACGTTTTTGTAGCTGTTATGTCGCTGAAAAACAAAAAGATTGACGCGCTTTGCGTGGATTCGTCCGTAGGCTACGAATACCTCAAGAAAAACGACGATCTAGTAGCGTTTTTCAAAGAATCCGACGGCAGCGAAGGCTTTTCGATCGCATTCGATAAGGGCAAGTATCCCGAGCTGCTAGCTAAATTTAACACAGCGCTTGAGGAGATGAAAAAAGACGGAAGCTACGAAAAGCTTTTGGAAAAGTATAATTTAAAATAATCCGCAAAATTTAGGCGCAAATTCCTCTCATAGAATTTGCGCCGCCCAAGAGGAATCCTATGAAAAAGATATTTTTAGCACTTGCGATTTTGCTCTGCACGCAGAGCTTTGCGGAGCAAAAAGACAGATACGGCATCGCTGCGTTTGCAGGTCTTGGCAATGACGGCAGAAGCTTCGTTTTTACCTTCAGAAAGGCTCAAAAAGATCGTTTCTTTCCCTGCGACCTAAAAAATTTAAACATAATCGCCGCGGGCGCTTCTAGGTGCATAACGGACGCTAAGGAGCTTAAAAAATTCGAAAAAGAATATAAAAAAGCTCTCGAGTCTGTGATAAAACCCGGCAAGCGCTACTACGTAAATTTAATCGATCGCGGCAATGACGCCTATGTCTGCGACGCAAGCGATCCTAAAAGCAATCTGCGATTGGACCTAGTGGCGGCGGGATTTGCCGTGCCGACAACCGACGATAGCGAACTTCTTTTAAAAGCCGCCGAGGAAGCCAAAGAGGCTAAACGCGGAATGTATAGCGCAAAATTTTGGGATGTTACTAACTGCATTCTAAACGGCGTGCCGATGCCGAAAAAGATAGATGAGTGAAATTTACGCGCTCAGCGACGATATATTAACGCCGCCGCAAACTATCTTTTCGCAGATAGATGAAATTTTGCGCTGCGGCGTAAAGCTCATGCAATACCGCAGCAAGCTCGCCGCGTTGGATGAAGCTTTAATCCGCTCTCTCATCGGTCTTTGCGAGGATTACGGCGCCAAACTCATCATCAACGATGATGCGGCGCTTGCTAAAAAGCTTGGCGCACACGGCGTGCATATCGGCAAGGACGACGGCGAGGCGGCGCAGGTGCGTGAGTTTTTAGGCGCGGATAAGATCGTCGGCGTTAGCTGCTATGCTGATCTTGCTCGCGCGCAAAAGGCCGAGGCGCAGGGCGCTAGCTACGTAGCCTTCGGCTCGCTAAGGCGCAGCAAGACAAAGCCTAATGCGCCGCTTTGCCCCGATGAGCTCGTGCAAGAGGCGCGAAAATCTTTAAACCTCCCAATCGCCGTAATCGGCGGGATCGGCTTAGAAAATCTGGATGAAATTTTAGCCCTCAAGCCTGATTATATCGCGATGGTAGAGGCGATCTACAAACCCGCTTCGATAACGCAGAATTTAGCAAATTTAAAGGAAAAAATGGATGAATATATTTGACGCCGTGATTTTAGGCATCGTCGAAGGGCTGACGGAATTTCTGCCCGTAAGCTCGACCGGGCACATGATCCTGGCCGCAAAACTGATGGACCTGCAGCAGACCGACACGCTTAAATGCTTCGAGGTCGTTATACAGCTAGGCTCGATTTTAGCGGTCGTCGCGATGTTTTACAAGCGGCTTTTAGTTGATTTCAAGCTCTGGTGCAAGCTCGTCGTGGGCTTCATCCCTACAGCCGCGATCGGATTTTTGCTCTATAAAAGCATCAAATCTCTATTCGCGCCGCAGACCGTCGCCTACGCGCTGATCGGCTGGGGCGTTATTTTTATCGTAGTTGAGCTCTTTCGTAAGGCGCGCCCGAGAGAAGGCGAGCTGGAGCATCTGGATCAAATTTCATACGTTCAGGCCTTCATCATCGGGCTTTCGCAATGTTTTGCGATGATGCCGGGCACTTCGCGCAGCGGTGCTACCATCATCGCAGGGCTTTTGTGCGGGCTAAGCAGAAACCTAGCCGCGCGCTTTAGCTTCCTACTCGCGATCCCTACGATGTTTGCGGCGACTTTTTACGACACCTATAAAAATTTAGACACCTTCGCACAAAACTCCTCTAATATCACGACCTTTCTCGTAGGCGGCGCGGTGGCGTTCGTCGTGGCGCTTGCGGCAATCAAGCTATTTCTAAGCTTCGTTTCGAAGTTTGATTTCATCCCGTTTGGAATTTATAGAATTCTAATCGGCGCCATCTTTTTCATCTTCGTTTTTTAAACGCAATCAACAAAGGAATTTCATGAGCCTTGTAAAAAATATCGGCGCATTTTTAAAAGACAGATTTAGCCTCCTATCGGTATTTGACGGCGCGGTGCTAAACGCATACGTGCTAGTTTTAGTATTAAATTTAGCGCTCGGGTTGCTTCTTATCGCACGCGGCGGCGAGCTGCTCTCTGCGCAGGCGCTGTTTTTCGTGGCGTCTGCGATCTGCGGCGTGACGATACTTTTTTTCGCGCTTTACGCGCTTAGCTTTTACAGCGCCAGGCTATATAAAATTCTCGCCTTTGCGCTTCTGGCGATAAACGTAATCTTCGCGATCGCTCAGATTTTTTTGATCTTTAGCCTGGAGCTTACCTACTCGCACGGCACGCTGGACGCGCTAGTGCAAACGACGCCCAAGGAGGCCTTCGAGTTCGCGCATGCGTTTTTAAATTTCAAGCTTATCGCGGCTTTTTTGGCACTTTTGATCTTCGTCTTCGCCGCTCTTAGGCTTAGAGTGAGCCAGCGAGCGCGAATGAAGCTATGTCGCGCGATAAAGCTAATCTTTTTGCTTAGCTTGCTCGTTTTTATAGCGCATGCGGCATTTAAAAGCTACGTAGCCAAAAGCTCGAAAATGCGCGCCAGCATCATAATCGCGCTAAATAAAATTCCGATTTATAACTTTGCTTTCGTTACGAAGGATTATTTCGGCGCCGATTTTAAAAGCGTGCGCGAACTGCAAGCCGGATATCAAAGCATTTACGCCTCGCATTCGCATAAAACCGCGCCAAACCGCATCTCAAACGTCGTTTTCATTATCGGAGAGAGCCTGCAGCGAAATTTTATGAGCCTATACGGCTACTATCTGCCCACCACGCCGAATCTGCAAGCGCTTGAGCAAAGCGGAAATCTAATCGCCTTTAGCGATGTCGTCTCACCGGGCGCCAAGACCAACGACGTGCTAAAATACGTGCTAAATTTCGGAAATTACGAGAGCGAAAAACAGCGCCCGTGGAGCGCCAACCTCGACATCGTAAATCTCGCACGGCTCGCAAACTACGAGACCTTTTGGATCAGCAACCAGGAACGCTACGGACAGTGGGCGGTCGCAAGCGGCGCGAGTGCGCAGATGACGGATCACTCGGACTTTACGAACCAGATCCCGGTTTACAAATACGCCTACTCGCTCGACGAGGTTATGCTTCCGAGTATAAAAAATTTTAAATCGGGTGCGAAAAGATCACCTCTTGCACGCAAGGACGAAAGCTCCGCCGCAGAGGTAAATGGTACGCAAAAAAAGGATAAATTTTTCATCCTTCATCTGATGGGCTCGCACCCAAGCTACGAGTTTCGCTATCCGAAAAGCTTTGCTAAATTTAGCGCCGCGGACATCTCGCGCGAGCCACTTGATGAGGGGCAGAAAAAAGAGCTTGCGCACTACCTAAACACCGTGGCTTATAATGATTTTATCGTAAGCGAAATTTATAAAATTTTCGCAGACGACAACACGCTGATAGTCTATTTCAGCGACCACGCCCAGAGCCTTTATCAATACCGCGGCAAGCTGATCCACGGCGGCATCAACCGCTTCACGCTCGAAATCCCGCTGATTTTCATGGCGTCGGATAAGTTCAAAGAGCAAAACGCTGATCTTTGGGCGCGTATCGCAGCAGCCAAAAACAGGCCGTTTTTAAACGACGATCTTATCCACGCGATCGCGGAAATTTTAGAGATGACCGAGCTGCCCGAGTACGATCCCGCTCGCTCGGTGATAAACGCCGATTTCAACGCCTCGCGTCCGCGCATCATCGAGGGGGTCGATTACGATAAAGTTTACAAGCTGCAAAAGGAATTTGGCGAGTAAATTTAGTGAAATTTTGCGCCTTTTAGCGGCACAGAATTTCGCTTCTTAAAATTTGCGCTCTTATCGCAAGCGCTCGCGTCTTAATTTAGCTTTCAGACGGGCGCGGCCGCATATTTTCGCCGCCACTGGCTCTGCGATAAAATTTCTCGCCGCGGAAATCTGCCGAGCAAAATTCAGCTTTGTAAAATTTCAAAATTTGCGGCTAAAATTCCACGGCGCAGAATTTTCCATGCGGTCACGAAATACAAAATCCGCAAAACTTATTTGAATAGGAAAATTTCAAAATTTCAAAATTTAGCGGTGTAAAAATTTATCCGCGCGGCACGGAATTCTACTGCTCAAATTTCACGGCGCAAAACTCCTCAGCACAAAATTTACCGATAGAATTCAGCTCGCAATTTAAAATTTCAAAATTCCAAGCCGCGAAATTTTATGCCGAAGAATTTCATGCCCCAATCGGCACGGAGTATCTGCTACCCGAGCCGTGCATAAAATTCTACGCTTTGAAATTCCAAGTCATGAAATTTTACGCTACGAAATTTCACCGACAAAATTTTATATCGCAAAATCCCGCGTCGTAAAATTTAAAAGCAGCTCTTGTTATAAAATTTTGCGAGCTTAATTTACGCTGCCGCAGCGATATTTGCCCGCTACGAAGGTGATTTTATCGCGGATCTGAGCGATCTGTCTTAGCGCCTCCGCCAAGAAATCCACGTCGCTTTCGTCGTGGATGAACGAGAAGCTAGCCCGCACCCAAGCGGGTTTGCGCGACATTTCGGTATCGGGTTGCAAGCCGAGCAGATCAAAGCCGTAAGGTGCTGCACAGTCGCATCCTGCGCGGGTCTGGATCTCAAATTTCTGCCCGAGCACCCCGGCTAGCGCGTCCGCGCCGAGCCCTTGCATATTAAAAGCAAAGATCGGCACGCGCGGCGCGGTCAGATTGCCGTAAATTTCAATCTCGGGGATCTTTGAAATTTCACTTATGAAGCGCCTGCAGATCGCCTCTTCGCGCGACTTGATCGCCTCTAACCCCGCTCTTTTGCGAAGCTTTAGAGCGAGGTATGTCCGCACCAGCGCGATGATGCCTGGCGTGCCCGCCTCCTCCAAGCGCTCCTTATCGATTATAAAGCGCTGCGTTAGGGCGTCTGCGTATTTGATCGTGCCACCTCCCGCGAACGTCGGCTCCTCGCCGCGCAAAAGCTCCTTTCGCACCGCCAAAATCCCGCTAGCGCCCACTCCGCCCAAAAGCTTGTGCGCGCCGAAAAACACTCCGTCGCAAAAGCTGGTATCTACGTTTTCGTGCGCGATGAGCGCGCTAGCGTCCACGAACAGCCGTCCGCCGTGCGCTTTTAGCATCAAGTAAGCGCGCTTGTAATCGAGCTTAAGCCCCGTCACATTCGATGCCGCAGTAAGGACGCCGTAAATTTCGCGCCCTTTGTTTGCGGATAAAATTTCGCCCAAGCGCGCAAAATCCATCAGCCCGCTTGGATCCGGCGGAACGCGCACGACCTCGCAAAGCCCCTGCCTTAGGCTGATCTCCACGGAGTGGTGCTCAAAAGGCGAGATGATGAAAAGCGGCAGCTCTTTTATGCTCTCGCGCCGCAAGCCGAGCCTATCTCGCGTCGCAGGCGGCAGGTAGATGCCTAGAATTTCCCAGAGCTTCTTAATCGCCGCGGTCGCGCCGAAACCGCACGAGATCAGATAGTAGCGCTCCTCGCAGCCTAGAAGCTCTTTGATTTTGGCTCTTGCATTTTCGTAGTAATCGCTCGTAATCTCGGCGCTCGCTCCGCCTGCGGAATGGACGTTGGCATATGTTGCAAGCACGCGCTCGATCTCCGCTTCTATAGGGCGATACGCGAGGCCCGAGGCGGCGAAATCGAAGTATTTGACCCCCTCTTTTAAGATGATATTTCCTTTGATCGTTTCAAAATCCAAAGCGCGGCTCCAAAATTTTTGCAAATTATATCCAAACTCGCTAAAATTACGCCCGCAAGGAGGGCGAAATTTACGAGTTAAAAGACACGGCACGAAATTTGGGCGATGCTGGTATCGACGCGATTTTGCAGTTTCATTTCGTATTTGACGAGATCGGCTGTATAAGCGGCTACGCGGACGTTTTCGAAGCGATCGAAAATGAAATTTTGCTCTGCTTTGAACGTCTCGGCGAGCGCTTTAAATTTGGCGGCGAGTGCGAAGAGCAGATCAAAAAGGCGCTGATGAAATTCGCTAGAAGCGACCGCAAAAAAATAGGGATTTCAAAAATCTTACCGCGATTTACGGCGCAAAAAATCACCGCAAATCTCATAAACGCGAAGTTTTTAATCACCGAAAAATCAAGCGAGCAAAGGGCGCAAAACGAGCGCAAAAACGACCGCCTCCCGCGCGGGCTGCGCCGCTACCATATCACGGACAAAGTCCATTTTAGCAGCAACTTTGCGAGGTTTTGGTTTAGATTTATCGAGCCGAACCTGCCCGCGCTACGCCGCGGCGAGATAGGGCGCGTGCTAAGCCTAATCAAAGCGGATTTCAACGCCTACGCGGGGCTCGGGTTTGAAATTTTAAGCAAAGAGCTACTCGCGAAGTATCTAAATTTAGAGATTTCGCAAATTTCAAGCTTCTGGAACAAAGAGGTCGAGATCGACATCTACGCGAAATTTGAGAGCTTTTGCGTCGCGGGCGAGTGCAAATACAAGGAGCGAAAAATTTCAAAAAATGTGCTAAACGAGCTCATGCTCAAATGCGAAAAAGCGCGCCTCGCGCCCGATCTGCTCGCGCTGTTTTCCAAAAGCGGCTTTAGCGGCGAGCTACGCAACCTAAAAAGCGATAAAATTTTACTCTTTTCGCTCGAGGATTTTAAAATTTTACTTTGAATACGGACGTAAAATCAATGATTATAAGGGAATTATCATGAAAAATAGGGTCTTGGCAGCATCGTTAGGCGTGCTTTTGAGCTTAAGCTTGGCTGGATGCGATAGGGGAGAAATAGAGGATATTCAAACGGAGGATTTTTATGCCGCCAATCCGGATAAAGCAAAAAGCGTCTCCGAGGCGTGCGCCCTAGCCGATCTATCCAAAGAATCGGCAGAGATTTACGACAACTGCGAACGAGCCGCGATGGCGTATTTTAAAATCTTCTATAAAAATATGATGCAAGCGGCATCAAGGCAAGAAGTAAAGGCGCAAGATGAAAAACAAAAAGCTATGTGCGAACGCAAAGAGGTGCGAAATACGGAATTCGACGTGGAATGCTTTTTGTTTCTAGCCGCCACGGGTTTGCCGATAAACTCTACAGCGCCTAAAAATAGGCTGACTTATCTACTGGAGGAATGCAGAAATGATACAATCAGCCCGAAATGTAGGCTTTTAAGAAAAGAGGCGAAATTTTTCACTGAAGGCTCTAGAATGAGCAAAGAAGAGGTCTACGAGGCATTATCGAAAAAATTGCAAATCGTGATAAAAGACTATATTGATTTTTACGTCTCGCAAGGTAGATTCGATGAAAATCCAAACAAGATAACAAGCATGAGGGTCGAGCAGATAGCTCCAAACTCGATTAGCATAGGCACGACGAGCTATGTCAGCTGCTTTACTATAACCGCAATCGATACGGGCAAAAACGCTAGTTTGGAGATACGAAAAGGCGCAAGCCAAAATGACGAATTCTGCATGCAAACATATAAACTACCCGAAGTTGCAAAAATTCTAAATGAAAACGGCGGCGTTATTAGAGTTAGATAGCAAAATTTTATATTTTCAAATTCCATTACAAAGCCTTAAGGGCTTAATTTTAAAAATTGAAATTTCGCCGCTTGAAATTTTAAAGCGGCGGAATTTTGTAAAATTTCAGGTCGCGCAGGCGGCTGCGCTGCGTGCGACTTGCACTACCGCGAGCAAACTCGCGCTGCTCGCACACAAACCTCGCGCCCCAAATTCCGTAAATTTAGACTATTTTTTCACCTTGATCACGTATGGCACCGATTTGATCACGCCTTTGGAAAAGAGCGTCTTGGTGTCCGCATATACGGCGTCAAGCTCGGCTTTTGAGACGTCCGCATCGCTTACCTGCGCGTCCTTGTTATAGTATTTCTCGATCACGTCGATCGCACCCTTTTGATCGCTCGGAGAGAGGGCTTTTAGATGCTTTAAAACCAGCGCCGATTTGATAAACGCGCTCTTGCCGTGCACCGGTGCAAAGATCAATTTTACGTTGCTGTTGCGAAGGTGCTTCGTGATCCTTTTCATCTCCTCGGCGCAATACGGGCACTCCGGATCGCCCACGATATAGGTCACGAAGGGATTGTTTTTATCAAACGATTCAATATAGGCAAATCTCGCGGGATCTATGCTCTTTAGCAGCTCAAGCGCGGCGGCGTCCCTGGCGTCCTTTAAAATTTGAGTTCTCATCTTAAACAGCACCGCATCCGCCGCGTCTGCAAGCTTAGGATCCTCAGTTACCGCCACTAGGCTTTTGCCGTCGTCGCTAGCCAAAAACGCCTCTTTTTTATCGCCCGAGCGGACGATCAGCAAATTTAGCCCGTTTAGCGAGTTTAGCTTGTCGATCGAGATGAGCTGAGCGTTTTTATCATTTAGACTTTGCTTTAGGTTTTTTACGAACTCCGCTTCGTTCGCATTCGCGCCGAGCACAAAAGCCGCACACGCAGCCAAAATGTAGATGATTTTTTTCATAGCTTCCCTCCCCTTAAAATTTCGCCAATTATATCAATTTAAAATAAAATTTGTTATAATCGCGCCTCATTAATTTAAGGAGAAATTTATGGCTTATTCAATGGGCGATCTAAAAAAAGGTCTAAAAATCGAGGTGGACGGAATTCCGTTTAAAATCATAGAATACCAACACGTAAAACCGGGCAAAGGACCTGCTTTCGTGCGCGTTAAAATAAAATCTTTCATTGATGGCAAGGTGCTTGAAAAGACCTTCCATGCGGGCGATAAATGCGAGGCGCCGAATCTCGAGGACAAGCAGATGCAGTATCTCTACGACGACGGCGAGGCGTGTCAGTTCATGGATACCGATAGCTACGAACAGATCGCGATCAGCGACGAGGACGTGGGCGAGGCGAAAAAATGGATGCTAGATGGCATGATGGTAAATATAATGTTTTACAACGGCAAAGCGATCGGCGTGGATGTGCCGCAGGTGGTGGAGCTTAAGATCGTAGAAACTGCGCCAAATTTCCGCGGCGATACGCAGGGCAGCAACAAAAAGCCCGCCACGCTTGAGACCGGCGCCGTGGTACAGATCCCATTTCACGTGCTCGAAGGTGAGGTCATCCGCGTTGACACCGTCCGCGGCGAGTATATCGAGCGCGCAAATAAATAATCCCCCCCCTGTTTTTGCGAAATTTTGATTTCGCAAAAATTCCTCTTTCTTTTAAAATTTATAAACTCCGAGCGATAAATTTAAACCGCGATCTTCGCATAAATTTTGATTAAAATGGCTTTTCAAATTTGCCAAAATGTGGGATAATTTAGTATAAGCTTTACGCAACGCTGATTTTTGCAAAATTTAAAATAGCTTTACGATTAAATTTACGGATATGAAATTTGAGTATAAAAAACGTCCGAAAGCAAATCTTACGACTCGCTTTCGGGCTTTGAGCTAGGCTGCAACTTTAATTAGATTTAAAATTTCACCTTCACTTGGGAAACGAGGCTTAGCAAAATCTTTATTAAAGAAAAGCTTTCTGCCGTCAACTTCTACTAGAAAGTCTCCGCTGCCACCAGGGGCCAACTCGACAACTGCATCCTTATAGACGCTTGTTATTTCATCTCTCACACGGAGAGCTTGCGGTCTATAAGATCAAGAATTACAATAAGTAATTACAACCTTCATCTTTATTCCTTTCTAAAAAAGTGCCACATTCTAGCAGAACTAGCTTAAATTTTAATATAAAGGCTCAATTTCGCGCGCCTCAGCATTTAAAATTTATGGGCAAAATTTCGCCGTTTGCAAAGCTTGGAATTTCGCTGCCGCGGGCTTAAGGCTAGTCCTCAAATTTTAAAATTTCATCGTAGCAGAGATAAAAATCGCAGCCGTGCGCGTGGAATTTCTTATCGCCGTGAAAGTGCCCGAAATACCACCGCGCAGGCCTTATGAGCTCAAAGATTCTCTCTAAATACTCAGACGTTTTATCGGGAGTACTTTTGCCGCACCAAAGGTATTCTTTTAAAAATTTCATCGCAAACCCCGGCGCCGTGTGGCTCAGCACCGCATCGATCCGTCCGCCCGCGGCGATGAAATCGTGCGCATTTCGCATCGCGTAGCTAAACTCCTCCTCGCTTGGAATCTCGCGCGCCCACCAGCTAAGTCCCGGTATCCGATATGCCTTATCGACGCTAAGCGCGCCGCCGAAGCATAAAAAGCGCCGCCCCGCGATCTCGTAAATTTCGCCGCCCACGCTCACGGTGCCGCCGAATTTTCGCTCGCGCGGCAGCCCATCCAACATATCGAAATTTTCGTGGTTGCCGTCTATGAAAAGAAGCGTGGCGGGGAAATATCTTTCTATATTTTTGCGCGCTAGAAGCTCATCTGTCCGCTCGCTCCAAAATAGCCCGAAATCCCCGAGCACGATGACGAAATCATCGGCGCTAAGCCCGCTGTAAAGGCTTTGTTTGTGATTTTGCCGATCTCGTTTATGCCGTGCGTATCGCCGCAAAGATATATCATCTGCTTCCTTTTTTTGCTTCTTAAATTTAGCTCGCCGCGCTTTGTCGCAACCCATGCGAATGAAATTTGAAGCGCTAAATTTTACACGGCGCACGCCGCACGACCCTCTGTGCTCCGATCCGCAACCACGCAAATTTAATCCAAATTAAAAGCGTAAATTTAGACGACGTATTTTAAAAGCACGGGCATCGAGCCTGTCGCCGCCTAAATTTAAATCCGTGGCTTCCGATTTAGATTTCGCGGCGCAGATCTAAGCGGCGAAATCCGAGTAGGCGCAGCTTTGCTTGCTGCCACTAAATTTTAAATTTAGCGACGGATTTTGTAAATTTATAGCGAACCACATAAATTTAGCGGCGGATTGCGCAATTTCCGCAAAGAGCTTTGTAAATTTCAACGAACTTTATAAATTCCACAACAAGCCGCCTAAATTTAAAGATTAAATTTAAAGCCTGCCGCGCAATTTCGTTGCCAGCGCGGCGCCGATTTTTTCGTAGCCCTCTTTTTGTAAGTGGATCTCGTCTGGGCGGATAAGCCCGCGCTCGCGCCAGCCGCGCCAGCCGCCATCCTCATCCATAAGACCGGCTATGTCGTAAAACATCGCCCCTTCGTCTCGCGCCAGATGCGCTAGCACCTCCGCAGCGCGTGAGGCGTTTGGCACTTTAGGGCTTCGCGGCGGCGCTACGAGCAGGATTTTTGCGCCCGGGCTCGCGGAGTGGACGCTACGGATAAGTCCGCGGATGCTCTGATAAAATTTTTGCTCGTCAAAGCGCGGATCCATCGCATCGTTTGTGCCGTAAGCGATGACTACGAGATCGTATCTAAGTCCCGAAAAATCCCTACCAAAGGCATCTGCACCCCATTTTTCGTAGAGGTTGCTAAACGCGCCGTTGCTCGCGCAAGAGTCTGCAAAGCGCGCGTTTTTACGGTAAATTTTATATCCTCCAAGCTCTGCTCCATCACGCAGCGATCGAATTTCGATTGGAAATCTAAGTCGCAGCTTAGAATACTCCCATTTCTGCGGCACTTCTTGTGAAATATACGCGCTTAGCCCGCTTGCATCGCGTACGCGAAAAATCTCGCCGCTCTGATCCGATTTATGCAAAATTTCGACGTAAAAATCGCCGCTAAGCTGCTTTAGCTCCAGTCGCACGTTAGCGCCTTTCTTGCCGGTAGCGATCACTCCGCATAACGGGAAATCGGAATCTTGCTCGGTGCGGGATGAGATTACATTAAAGCCGCTTTGCTTAAATTCTATATTTTCGCTTTTGTGGTATTTAGGCATCATTGCAGGCACGAAGCCGACGCTGTTTTGCACGAAAAAGCCGTGTCTGAAAGCATCTATCAGCGCGTCGCTTCCTAAATGCGAATCGCCAAAAAATTTCACTCCAAAGCCCGCAGAGCTTTTTGCGTTTGCAGAATTTATACCACGAACGCCTGCGTTTGCCGCGCATCCGCTTAATAATGCGGCAAATAAAATCACTATAAGCTTACTCAACTTCAATCCTTGATAAAATTTCTTTCGCTACCGCTTCGCAACCCTCTTTGCTCATATGAATGCCGTCGTCTTGACGCACGCGCACGAGCTTGGAGCCGCTTTGCAGATAGGTTTTATAGACGCCTTTTTCGCACACCAGCGGGGTTGTTTGCATAAAATACCCGCCAAGCGCCATACTAGCGTCGGCATATATTTGATTTAGCAGCTGCGTTTTCTCCTCAAAATCCGGCTTTTGCATACACGGCATCGCTAGCCACAGCACTCCCGCGCCGTGCGAGTGCGCCGTATCGTAGATCTCGCGCACCCTTGAGGCGTAAAACTCCCGCCAGCGCGGCGTTTTAATGCCATAGGTTTTGCCGCCCGCGCGGTACTCCCAGACGTCATTGGCGCCCAGCAGCACGACTACGAGCTTAACGCCGCCATTCTCTCTAAGCGCAGTATCGAGCGTCTTTTGCCAGTCGAAAGATTTCTTGCTCGCAAGCCCCGTAGATTGCTTGCTAAGATCGATCACCCTCAGGCTTCGCTTCGGGAAAAATTTCTTAGCGTTCATCCCCACGTATTGCATCAGGCTATCGCCCATAAAAAGTACCTCATCGCCTGCATTTAGGCGGATTTTGCCATCGTCGCTAAGCGAAATTTTAGCATCAATCTCCGCGGAGCTTTGCGTCGTTAAATTCTGCTCCAAGGCCTGCGGAGCGGGAAGTTGAGAATCGGAATTTTCGCCGCTTTGCAAGGTTGCGCTTGCCGTGACGGGATTTTGCGACGCAGCGGAGCTGTGCGGCACAGAGCTTGTTGTAGCCTGGCTTTGTGACACGGAATTTTGCGAAGTAGAATTTTGAGGGATGGAATTTTGTGCGTAAGGCTCCTGCGCAGAATCGCGCGTCTTTAAATGATGTACAGAATTATTTAAGGCAGAATTCTTTGCAGTATGAGCTTGCGGCTTGCTATCTTGCGGTTTAACGCTTTGCGAAGCATCGTGATCTCGTGCCCTCGTGCTTTGCAAAGCTTGATTTTCCGCCATACGATCTTGCGCAGGTTTTTTAAAATTTTCGCTTCCGCTATGCGGACTTGCGTCCTCATCCTTGCTAATGTCCTCACCTTTGATACGCTGCTCTAGCTTATCTACGCCATTTGCAATCTTTTCGTAGATCTCTCCACCTACGCGAAACGGCGAGCGGCGCAGCCATTCTTCCAGCCCAAAGTCATCGTGAAATCGCTGCTCCAAATAATAAAGCAGCGAGCCTTGCATAAAAAATGCTGAGAAAAACAACGCAAAAAGCAGAGTCGAAACAAACCTAAGCATCTAAAATCCTGCGTAGATGAAATTTGGAATTCCGCTTGGCATCAGCGCGAAAATCAGCGTGAATATCACGCCGAGCGCGAGAGCTTTAGGCAAAAACGGCAGCTCGGCAAAAAGCGCGATTAAAGTATCTTTAAGAGCTGAAATTTTAGGATAAACAAAAATCCCCGCTAAAATCGCCGCAAGCACCGCTAGCTCGCTAATATCTCCGAAAGCTCGTGCGCGGGCAAAAGCACCCAAAATCGCCGCCGCATCCGGAAGGGAATTGGCGAAAAAAATCCAAGCGAAACTTACAAAAATATAGGTACAAAATAGTGCCAAATACGGATTTAGCGGCTTTACGCCCACTTTGGCAAGACATTTTAAAAATGCAAGCGCCACTCCGTGCAAAAGCCCCCAAATCAAGAAATTTAATCCCGCGCCGTGCCAAATGCCCGAGAGCGCAAACGCGATTAGCAAATTTACGCAGGTGCGCGTAAAACCCCTGCGCGAGCCGCCGAGCGGGATATAAATATAATCGCGTATAAACGTGGATAAGCTGATATGCCAGCGATCCCAAAACTCGCCTAAATTCTTAGCCGCATAGGGCATATTAAAATTCTGAGGCAGCTTAAAGCCCATCGCAAGTCCAAGCGCACGCGCCATATCGATAAAGCCGCTAAAATTCGTATAAAGCACCACGCCATAAAGCAGCAGTGCAGCTAGAATTTGCGCCGCGGAGGACTCAGGCTCATCGCCGTAAACGCCCGAAATCACATCGCTATAATACGCGCCCAAATAGCCGCTAATAAGCAACATCTTAACTAAGGCAAAAATTATAAGCACATAAATTTCATCGGCATTGCCAAAGTGCTTGAAGCGATCAAACTGCGGCAATACTGGCTCTACGCCCTTGGCAGCGCTAGCGCGCCCGATAGGACCCATCACGACGCTAGGGAAAAATGCCAAAAAGCACGCCAAGCTCAAAAAGCCCTGCTCGCCGCATTCGCGCTTATAAACTGAGACAAAATAGGTGATCGACATAAAAACATAATATGAAATTCCAAGCGGAAACGCCACGCTATCGACGGTACCTAGGTGCAGCGCAGCAAGAGCGGCATTGAAAAACTCCCTGACGTAGCCGTAATATTTAAAAAACGCGAGAAAAAATAAGCCGCCAGCAACTGCCGCAAGCATCACTGCGCGTGCCTTCGTAGTGGGTAGTGGGAGCTGCTTCGCTAACCCCGCTTTTTGCACCTGCTTGGCTATGCCAGCTTGTTTTGTTGCGCTCATCTGCTTGGCTGCCGCTTTACGCGAGAGCTTTTTCTTGTGCGAGGACTGCTTTGCGGGCGGTATGGCTTTCGCGACTACGCGATTAGCACGCGCGATACACGCACCTGCAAAATATACGAAGGTACTATAAGCTGCAAGCACCAGCGCAAAGCGCGGATTTACGGAGCACATAAAGCCATAGCTTGCCAGCAGGATCAGAATTTTTTGCGCGAAAATATGATTTTTGAGCGTCCAATAAACGATTAAAAACGCTAAAAAAGCAAGGACAAACTCAGGCGAAAAAAATGTCATTCAATCTTTCCAATTTAAATTTTTAAAGCTCTTGCGGCTTTTAAACGCTCGCGGCGCGAGATTTATACAAAGCGAAAAAGCTTTTTAATCGCTTGCAACGCGAAATTTTATGCGCAGGCACGGCGGCAGTCACGGCGTTGCGTCACTAAACACACTAATAAATTTAGCGTCCAAATCCTTAGATTCACAGACAGCTTGCATGCGAGCTCTTGCCGTACGAGCGAAATTCCGCCGCAAGGGCAAAATTTAAAACGCAAATGAGGGCTCGACGCACGAATAAAATTTTTAAACGCGCTGAGTGCTTTGCCATCAAATTCTTATGAAATCCCGCAAACGCAGTCTCGCAAGTTCTACCCGCAGGATTTCAAAATAAGCGCCTTGGAATCATGCCATATAAATTAGACGCGATGCCGCTAAAATCTTATGAAATAAGATGAGATACACTTCATCACAACTATGAGGGCTAAAATCCTACAAAGCAAAATTTTAAAAGCCAAAATTTTGCGGCGACGATAAAATTCCGCCCGTTAAAATCTGCCGCGCAAAATTACTAAGCAAAATCCCACTTTAAAGCGCGATAGAAACCATCTAAAAGCTGCGCCTTATGAGCCAAAATCATGGCTTTATTTTTACTGCAAATTACAAAACCTACGCCACCATAAAGTCTCTTTTAAATTTCGTGGCAGCGTAAATGCGCCTTGCGCCAGCCTCGCTCTTTCGAACAAAACGCAAGTTAAAATCAATGAGCTTCGCATCGTAAAATTTTGGCTCTAGACTTGGTTTTGGCGCGGCGCAACTTCAGGCTCGCCAGGCGAAATTAGTCATAAATTAATGCGGCTACATAGATTTTAGTTTGAGCTGAAATTTAACGTAGCAGAGCCAAATCTCGCTTCGCAATCTAGCCATTCTAACGAGATAATGTAAATTTTAATTTGCGATTTAAAATTTTCTGGCATAACGATGCAAATTTAGCTCACGTTTTAAAATTCCAATTTTCGCGGCGCGAGCAGCTATAAAACGCCGCGTAAAATTGCAAATTTCAGCGTTTTTTATTCGGCTGGCGAGGTTTGTGCGCACAAGAACTGATTGCTAAAATTTTAAAATTTTATCGCTTGCCCCAGCCTGCCTTCAGGGCAATCGCGATAAAATTTACGCTCCGCGTCTCAAGCAAGCGAGCAGTTGCGATGAAATTCCAAGCTAACAGTCGAGATGAAATTTTACGCTGCATTTTAAAAAAATCCCGCGCCTGCCCAACTGAGAAATCCGCAAATCTCGCGCGAAATTTCATACCGCCGCATTACTCGGCGGCTATCAAATATGCTTGCCAAGCAGACGCGTAGAAATCTCGCACCGCCCTTTAATGCTCGTTCGAAGTAAATTTCGCACAGATATTTTAACGGTCCATACTCGAAATAAACGCTCCACATAATTCTATCGCAAAACGGCTGCCGGGCGGAATTTTACCCGACAGCAAAGTTTTTTTGCGCTAGATTTATGCTTCCGTGCGGATAATTTTTACCGCCTCAACCATATTTTTTAGGCTAGGGCGGACCTCCTCCCATTTGCGGGTTTTTAGACCGCAGTCCGGGTTGATCCACAGCTGCTCTTTAGGAAGCACCTCAAGCAGCGCGCGGATCTGGCTTACCAGCTCATGTACGCTAGGAATTCGCGGGCTATGGATGTCGTAAACGCCCGGACCGACCTCTTGCTTATAGCCGACCGATTTGAAAACTCGAAGCAGCTCGTTGCCACTACGAGCAGTCTCGATGCTGATGACGTCGGCATCCATCGCCTCTATCGTTTTGATTATGTCATTAAACTCTGAATAGCACATATGCGTATGAATCTGCGTATGAGCGCTTGCGGCACTGACGGCGAGTTTAAAGGCACTAACGGCAAATTTTTCGTATGCAGGGATGTTTTCGGATCTAAGCGGATAGCCCTCTTTAAACGCAGCTTCGTCCACCTGAACGATCTTGATACCCGCGTCTTGCAGATCCGAAATTTCATCAAAAATCGCAAGCGCAAGCTGTTTTACTATCTGCTCGCGAGGCTTATCGTCGCGCACGAAGCTCCAGTTCATCATCGTAACAGGTCCCGTTAGCATGCCCTTCATAATCTTTTTAGTACGGCTTTGAGCGTATTTGATCCACTCCACGGTCATTGGTTTTGGGCGGCTCACGTCGCCGAAAAGTAGTGGCGGTTTCACGCAGCGGCTGCCGTAGCTCTGCACCCAGCCGTTGGCGCTAAACGCGTATCCGCTCATCTGCTCGCCGAAATACTCGACCATATCGTTGCGCTCCGGCTCGCCGTGAACCAGCACGTCCAGGCCGATCTCATCTTGAAATTTGACGCAGTCGTCGATGTAAGCTTTGATGTCGCGCTCGTAGGCTTCACGGCCAATTAAGCCCTTTTTGTAGGCGTTGCGAACCTGGCGAAGCTCGGCAGTCTGCGGAAAGGAGCCGATCGTAGTGGTAGGTAAAATTCCATAGCCTAGCTCCTTTTTCTGCACCTTGATGCGATCCTCGTAGCGATCGGCGCGCTCGAATTTATTTAAATTTGCGGCGCGGCTTTGCACTCGCTCGTCATGAATAAGCGGCGAGCTAGCGCGAGTTTTAGCGGATTTTTGATTTTCCTCGTAAGCCTTCATGCCGTGTTCGCACATCGGAATTTCAAAGAAAAGATGGGTTAAAATCGAAATTTCGCTTAGCTTTTCGACCGCGAAGCTTAGCCAAGATTTGATCTCAGCGCTTAGCTTGTCCTCGTATTTTAGCGTGAAAGGCACATGTAAAAGCGAGCAGGAGGTGCCCACGTAGATGCGCTCCTTTGGCACGTAGGCTTCGATAGCTTTGAGCTGAGCTAGCTTTTTGTCGATATCGCTCTTCCAGATATTACGCCCGTCGATCACGCCAGCAAAAAGCACGGTCTTAGCGTCTTTTAAAGCTTGAAGCTCTTTTTTGATATTCTCTTCGCTTGCGTAAACGAAATCAAGCCCGATCGCCCAAACATCGGTCTTTACTATCTCGCGCACAGCCTCGGTCGCGTGCTCGAAATAGGTCATAAAGATGATTTTTACGTTGCTTGCGACCTTGCTTAGGCGCTGATAGATCGGCGCGATCTTTGGCGCTAGCTCAGCCGCGCGATCCGTTACGAAAATCGGCTCGTCGATCTGAACCACGACCTCGCTATCAAGCTCGCTAAGAAGCTTTAGCAATTCCTCGTATTTCGCGGCAAGGGCATCTAAATGCGCGAGCGGATCGCTTTTGTCGCTTGATTTGCTAAGCGCCAAGTAAGTAATAGGTCCGATTAAATTTATCTTTAGCGCGCAGGAATCCTTAAAATCGTTATTCTTCGCGGCCTTGTACTCGCTTAAAATTTTACTAGGATTTAAGCTAAATTCCGTATACGCCGAGATCTCGGGCACGATATAGTGGTAGTTTGTGTTAAACCACTTCGTCATCTCCATCGCGACTGCGTCTTTACTGCCGCGCGCCATCGCAAAATACTGCTCATGCGCCGAAAGAGCCGCGAAGCGCTGCGGGATCACGCCGAAAAGCACGCTGGTATCGAGCATCAGATCGTAGTATGAAAAGTCGTTTACGCTAATTAGGCCGCTCCAAGCATCCAGCTGATATTTGATGTGACGATCTTTTAGCTCTGCGGCGACCCGCTCTAGCGCGTCATAATCGCACTTGCCCGCCCAATAGCTCTCCAAAGCCTTCTTTAACTCGCGCTGCTCTCCGATGCGCGGAAAGCCCGTAACGTAACTCTTCATCTCTATCCTTTGAGTAAAATTTTGGTATTAAAATATTGATTTTATCTAAAATTTCTTTTGCCGTCATTAAAATTTTAATCTAATCTCGAAAATGAACGAAATTTTATCCAAAAGCGCAGGGGTGGAATTTCGCCGATAAAACTCGAGATGGAATTTTATCGATGAAATTCTGTAAGTTAAAATTTTAGGATTGAATTTAAAAGCGTTAAATTCATCAATAATTTAAACCTCGTCGCAAGATTCTACTAAAACCCAGTAAAGCCTTGCAACGAAGCTAGCCTTACCCGACACACCGCAAAGCCACTGAGCATCAAGGCTCTATGAAAGCAGTGCAATGCCTCAAATATGAAAATTCTTAGAATTTATAATTATATCCTGCGTAAACGCCGTATTTTTTACCGTCGTTATCTTCGATATAATCGCCGTCTTTGTACCACGCCTTGCTTGCTTTAAAGCCCATTTCAATCTCGCTATTGGAGCCAAACTCATACGCGGTACCTATCTTGCCGCCCAAAATGAAGCCGCCCAGCGTATCGTCCGCTCTAACCCAGCCGCCATTGCTATAGTCTATTTTAACTTCAGTATCTAACACCGAAAGCCCAGCGTAAGCGCCTAGGACAAGCTTAAATCTACCGAAAAGCTCCGGCGTAAAATCCGCACCGGCTACGAAATCGTGCGTGCTCCATTTAACCTTTCTTTTCGAATTGGCATTCGAGCTGGAATCCTCGCCCTTAAATCCGTAAAAATACCCGCCGTAGGCCCTAAACGTGCCGAAGTCATATCCAGCTTTAACGCCGATTTGCGGCTGTCCGTCATCAAAACCTGCGGCTTGGTTTTTGAAATTGTATCCGCCTTCGCCACCTATGAAAAGCCCCTCCGCCATCGCGCTTACTGCAGCTAAAGAGCTAAGAAGCGCCACTTTTGCAACTAAATTTCTCATCTTTACTCCTTTGGGTGAAATTTCATCTTAATGATAGCGACACGCTTCGAAACCTAGGCTAAATTTAAAGTAAATACATAACATTTACGATTTTTAGTGACAAAATTTTAAGTATTTTTGTAACTTATTTATAACTAGTATAAATTCTAAATCTCAGCATATAGCTTGCATTATAAATTTTATCACTTAGTAATATACGCTTTGTAAAAGCATAATGCAATAAGAATTTACGCAATATTCCTCTGGATATAAATTTATCTTAATAACTTGTAAATCCGCGCATAATTACTTAAATAAACGGGCTCAAACAGATCTTTATCATAGTTTTCCAGCACAAAAAGTTGGATAAAGGCTGATTCAAAGACCTTTTTATCTAAGATTAAAATTCTTTGGTAATCCGGTAAAAATATCACGTAAAGATTGGAATTTTTATCTACTTGTTTGGATAATTTGACGAGTTTGCCGTTTACTTCGCCCACTTGATAATATGAATTAATAGGCATTCTTTTACCGTCATAGATTAGGTATTCAGGATCGACGCTAGGCAGCGTGCATTCATCATTTATTATGATGCTCTCTCCATCTTTACCCATTCTAATATCATAACCCACATGAATAAATGGTGTCCAAGACTCTTTACCCGTTTCTATATCTACAGTAGAAAATTTTAAGATATTTGGCAATATATCTATCATGTGCGGTACAAAATAATAATATATATCCCTAGTTTTCTGCGGAAGCTTGAAATTCTTATCGCTTAAAAAACTTAAGAATTTATTGATATCCGCTTCGCCATAATCTTTTTGAATTTGATATAGATTTAGTTTAAATTTATCTTCCAGTTTAGGATCAAATTTTTTACCTTGCGACTTTTGTATATATTCGACATTAAGCCTTGCCATATTGGCAGAGCTTACCTCATCTTTATTAAAGGAAAACGCACTCATAAAAGTGTATTCTCCTGCCTGTCTACCTCCGGGATCAGCTACTACTTTTACATCGGAGTAATATCTGATTAAATATCCGTAATCCCACCACGATAGCACATAATCCTCCCTGCTAGCTTTATTTTTTAGCTCTACAAGAGGATTTATAGAATCTTTCGTAAGCGTAGGCGCAACTCGGAATTTATAAATAAAATCTATGCTAGGCATTAGCGCTAAACAGGTTAAAATAGCCAACAAAGTACTTCTAAGCCAGGTGCGTATTTCAAAGTAATTCAGCGTAAAATATATAAAATAAGCAAATCCAAGCGCTATCATCGGTGTAGCGTACATTGTAAAGCGAGTTCCACCGAAAAGTGCTAAAACTCCAAGCGCTATCATCGGCAAGGTTAATATAAACGAACGGAATTTTATCAGCAGTAGAGCCAGCCCTCCTACTGCACATATGAATATAAATAGATGCCCACTAGATTCAAGCACAAATTTCATGAAATTAGCGTTTTCTACCTCATTAACCGTATTCCTAACGCCGTAGAAGTAGAAAATTTCCTCTTTGCTTACATCCTTTAAGACGTAAGCTTTAAGCTGCACTGCTATGGGCGTAAGTCCGCCGAATATGACGAACGTAATTGCGACGATCGCACCCAAGATCCAAAGAGCCTTTTTACTTTTATGACTTGGAATTTTAATCATTAAAAAATATAGCAATGCAATCAATGAGATTTTGAACAATAAAATATAATTTACAATTATTGTCTCGCCTTCGTAATACGCGCTAAATTTTATGACCGCTGCGACCATAAGAATAATCGCTTTGTAATTTTCCTCATTGCGTCTATTAAAAATCAAAGTATAGATTAAAAATATCACTATAATCGCCATATTTAGAGAATACGAGCTAGGATACCACCAATCATAAATCACTGTAAAAACGGCAGGTAAAGCAAAGCTACTCTGCTCGCTTCGCCATATGAGCCTAATCAAAGCCCATAGCGTTAGCAGCGGCAGAGTAACATTTAGCATATCGCTATCGAAATACCCGCCCAAAGTCCTGACATAATACCCCGGCAATACGCAAGCAAGCAGCGCCGCGATGATGCCGGCGCCCAGGATCTTATACTCTCTTGCTATTAAAATAATCGGTACGGCCACTAGCGGCGCCAAAAACACGCTCATATAGATCGTAATGCTATTTAGACTGACGGGCAAAATTTTACTAAGTAAAAATGCTAGAGTTGGGATTGATGCACCGTACGGGCTAAGATCGCCCGGCTGGTGAAAGCCCACTATCATATCGCGTGCGCCCTCGGCGTTCGCAAAGGCGTCATTTGTGGTCATGATGAGCTCGCCGTCAAAAGAAAACTGCTCGATCCCACTAGCCCAATATATCCAAAAAAACCTGCACGCCACGCCGAATATATAAACCAGCGTCATGATCAGAAAAATATCCATGCGGGAGCATGCGCCGTTTGTAATTCTAAATTTTTGCATCTTTTTCCTTGATTTGCCGTTTGAAGTACCGAACGGCAGGGTTAAAATTTGCCTCTACAAATTTTACTTGCTTTATCGCGCCCCTGTTAAATTTTAACGACATTGTTTAATTTGCGTTTATTATAGCAGAATTTACCTGATTACGATGCGAGATGTAGAAATTTATACAACAAATTACTGTGGATGGCGCGAGCAAACCGAAATTTAAAGCATCTCGCTCGCGCTATAAAGTATGGAATTTATGCGATTAATACGCGTCGCACATAAATTTACAGACGGTTTTCGTTCGTAGATTGAGCATGATCGAGCTTAGGCATCTGCCGTCCTTATTGCCGCTTAACAGGCGCACGGCATCGCCCTCCTTCCACTGCGTGCTGTCGCCCTCAATCGTCCTGTAATGCGCACCGTTAATGACAAGCGACTCGCCGCCTTTTAGCGTTTTATCGATCTTCAGGTCACTTGCGATCTGGCTTAGATCGCCCTTTAGAGCATTTGCGATTAGTTTTTCCTCGGCCTGTTCATGCGTCTTCATCGAGCTTTTAGCAAAGTCCGGCACCTGCAAAGTTTCGGTCTGAGCCGAAGCAAACACGGCCAGCGCGCAAGCGGCATAAATTAGTTTCATATTTTCTCCTCTGTTTTTTCAAAATTGCGGCGATTATAGCAAAGTTTACTTAAAAATTTCGGTCAAAATTTAGCTAGAGTTTAAATTTAAGAAACCGCCCGTCTGTTTAAAACAGAGCCGAACTCGATGGCAAATTATAAAATTTCGCCGTAATTTAAAATTTACTTATTAAAATACGCCGCAAGCGCGCTTAACCAAACAAACAGGGCTATGATCCAAGGCATCGACCACGGCGTACCCGCCCAAAACGCCGCAAGCATCGCCGAGGAGAGGATGCCGCCGCCCTATTGCAGCGAGCCGATGAGCGCAGCGGCCGAGCCCCTCATCTCCTGCGGCACGCCATCAAGAGCGGCGGCATTGGAGCAAGAAGCGATGATACCGTTCATGCTAAAAACGAAAAACATCGGGATTATCACGCCAAGAACGCCGCCCGTTTTGAAAAACGCAAACGCAAACAACACGCTGGCAGCAAGCGCGGCGACGAGCGTGGAGACTATGAGTAGGCGGTTTAGCGCATAGCGCTTTACCAGCTTTTTGTTTGCGAAGCTTAGAGTCATAATGCCCACGATGTTTATGCCGAATAAAAATCCGTAATATTTGCTAGGAATGCCGAAATAATCGATATAGACAAAGCCCATGACAAAGGCATAGGCGGCTACGTAGAAAAACGTCACGCTAAGAGTGTAGCGCATAAATTTAGCGTCTTGCAATAATCTTAGATAGTTTCTAAAAGACGATGCGATAGGCTTTGTGGAGCGCTTTTGCGGCGGCAAGGTCTCTGGCAGAGAAAAAATCATCGCAAACATAACCGCGCTAGCTAGCGCCATCAGCCAAAATATCCCGTGCCAAGAGCCAAACTCCAGTATCGCGCCGCTTGGTAACGGACCCGCTACCAAGCTATCGCCTTGATGATAACTAGCGTAGAGAGCATCTGCGCGGCCTGCGAGCTATCAAAAAGACGCTAATCATCGCCCTGCTTAGCATCGGCCCTACGTACGCGCCCATAGCCTGAAACACGCGCCAGAAAAGGGCGCAGCATAATGTCCGACATCCCACATCCTACTGATCCGATCGCAAAGAGCGCCATACCGATGAAAAGCGGAATTTTACGCCAGGTTCTATCGCTGATAGGCCCCCAGACGAGCTGCATGGTAGCAAAGCCGATCAAAAAGCCCGTTATCGTGAGCTCCGAGTCTTCGTGCAGCTGTCGCTCCATCGTAGGCATAGCGGGCAGATATACGTCCGTAGATAGCGATGTACACG
>CAURKZ010000011.1:0-63311 GCA_963525605.1 uncultured Campylobacter sp. | reverse complement strand
TATTTACGAGGCTTTTTACCTCGCAGATGCGGCGCACCATCTCATCGCTTAGCGCTACGTTTTCGTAGTGATGGCCTTTGCAGTAGCGCTCGCTAACCGCGTCCAAAGCCTCCTGCAACGTGATCTGCTTCATCAGCTATCCTTTAAAATTTGATTTTAAAATTTTAGTGAAATTTTACGATTTACGCAAGCGCTTAAATTTATGGCGCGGATTTGCACGCGCAGCGCGATTAAATTTTGCGGCAATAGCGAGGTTGGAATATACTTTCGTCGTTGAAATTCGGCGTAGAATTTCGGCAACGTTTTTTAAATTTAGCTCGCCGCGCAAGGCGGGCGAGCGGAAGAGGTGCTTTTGTGATTAAATTTTACGCATCATTTTTCGCGACGCCGCTTTTCCTCGATGCCGCTTTGTCCTTGTCTGCGCGCTAGCTCGTCAAGTAGGGCGTCCGGGTGGATATTATGCGCCGCAAGTGCGAGCAGAAGGTGAAATAAAAGATCCGCTCCCTCGTAAATCACGTCGTATCGCGGCTCGCCTGCTCTGTGCTCGCCGAAGCTCTCACGCGCGACGTCTGTGTAAAGCTCGCTGCGCGAGAGGTTCTTGCACGCCAGCGCGAACTCGCACGCCTCCTCGGCGATCTTTTTGAGATAGGCATTTTCGCCCTTCGCGTAGAGCGAGGCGACGTAGGAGAGCGCGGGATCACCGTTTAGTTTGCGATCCAAGCAGACGTGATAAATTTTGTCCAAAATGCCGTACGGGCTTTTTTCTGCGGAGTTTTCGAGCGTAAAATTTTGCGCGGCGGCGTCTAAATTTTGCTCGCTGCACTCTGCGGTGGAATTTGTGAACGCAGAATTCGTCGCAGCGGGGCTTTGCATTACGGAATTTTGCTTACCGCAGGAATTGGTAGAATTTTTGGGCGTTAAATTCTGCAAGCCGCCGCAGGAAGCGAAATTTTGCCCTGCGCGGGAATTCGCGGAATTTTTCTGCGCGAGAGAGGCTGCAGAGCCGTACTCTGCGCAATTTATCGCGCCGCAAGCACTCGAGCTCCCCACATTTTCGCCGCCTTTTTGCAGCGAAATCTCTTTGAAAAAACAGCTTCGCGAGCCCGTGTGGCAGGCGGATCCGCCGCATTGCTCGACTTTAAGCAGCAGCGCGTCGTTGTCGCAGTCCAAAAAGGCAGATTTTACGAGCTGAACGTGCCCGCTGCTCTCACCTTTTTTCCAGATGCGCCCCTTGCTGCGCGAGAAGTAGTGCGCGTAGCCAGTTTGCAGCGTTAGGCTTAGCGCCTCTTCGTTCATATACGCGAGCATCAAAACCGCGCCATCGCCCGCGTCCTGCACGATCGCGGGGAGCAGCCCGCCTAATTTTTGCCAATCTACCTTCATCTTTGATCCTTAATTTGCGAAGTCGCGCGCTTTAAATTTAGCCGCCGCACGCGGAATTTGAGTTATGAATTTACGAAGCGGCGCGCCTCGTAAATTTAAAAGGACAAATCTAGCGGCTAAATTTTAAGCGACCGCTAGGCTTAAGCTGCGACGGGCGCGAGTTCTACTCATTTTGAGCTTTCGTGCTCGCTGTTAAGTTTAGCTCGCAAAATCGAGAGTTAAGCTTATGCGCCCGGAGCAACTTGTTATTAAATTTAGTTCGCGAAATCGGGGCGCATAGCCGTCTGAAATTTTAATTTTCCCGCTCGATGGCGCTTTGTTTTGCCTTATCTTTCGTATCGACCCAGATATTAGGCACCGCGCCGCCCGGCGTTAGGAAAATTTTCGCGTCGCCGTTTTCGCGCAACGCCTCGTTAAATTTAGCCTGCGTCTCGATCTGCTTGAGGCTTAAAAGATTTGCATCCAAGCTCTTTGCGACCTCTTTGTTGGCGTAAGCTTGTGCGTCGGCTTCAATCTTAGCGGCATCGGCGCGACCTTGAGCCTCGATTTTGACGGCGTCTGCGTTACCTTTGGCAAGAGCAGCCTTTTTAAGCGCCTCTTGATTTGCGCGCTCGACCTCGTATTTGGTGCGCTCAGCCTCCTGTTTGGCGATCTGCACGCTCTCGATCTGCTCCTTTACCTTCGCCGGCAGGATGATCTCGCGAAGCTGCACGGCTAGCAGATCTACGGGCGAATTCGGCAGTGCTTCGATATTCTTGCGGATGCCGTCGTCGATCGCTTTAGCGATCTCGTCGCGTTTGGTAGGCAGCTCCTCGGCGGCATAGTTGCCGATGACGCTACGCACGACGTCCTTTACACGCGGATCGATGATCTTATCCTCCCACAAAAAGCCCCACTCGGCGATCGTATTGGGCGCCGTGGCTTCATTGAGCCTGTATTGCACGGTGATGTCGATGCTGACGGGCAAATTTCGCGAGTCTAGCACCGAAAGCGAGTTTTTACTAATGATACCGCCCGCGGTGCCGCTTTTAGTAGCGATACCCGCGCTCATATCTTCGCTGCTAGTGTAGTTGATGATACGCGTGCGAGTATCTACGACGAATACGTCCTGTATGAACGGCACGAAAAAGTGAAGTCCCGCGCCAAGAGGCGTCGGATCGTATTTGCCTAAATTTGACTTGATCCCCACCTCGCCAGATTGGATCGTGACGAAGGGTTTTGAGATCACGAGTAGCGCGATTATCGCGATTATCGCGTAAATCACGCCGCTAAACTTACCCATTCCTCCAAAATTAGGAATTTTAAAATTTAAATTCCCGCCTTTTTTGTCGCTGTTTTTCTTATTGAAATAATCATTCAAATCCGCAGGCATGCTTTTCCTTATTTTACGTAAGTGAGCCAGTACTCAAATTTAGGGTCTTTGCCCGTGACTACCGCGAAATACGCCTTTTGCAAGCGGCTCGTGATCTCGCCCATCTCGCCCTTGCCGATGATCCTACCGTCGATGTTGCTAATCGGCGTGACCTCCGCGGCGGTGCCGGTAAAAAACGCTTCGTCCGCGGCATAGAGCTGATCGCGAGCGATGCGCTCTCTGCGGACTTCGTAGCCCAGGCTGCGCGCGATTTCTATGACCGAGTTTTGAGTTATGCTCTCTAAACTGGTGTCGTTCGGCGGAGTGATGATGACGCCCTCTTTTACGATAAATAGGCACTCGCCCGGACCCTCCGCGACGAAGCCCTGCGGATCGAGTAGTATCGCCTCATCATATCCCGCATCGACCGCTTCGAAATTTGCCATCTGCGAGTTGAAATAATTCGCACTCGCTTTGGCTTTTGCCATCATCGAAAATTGCGCCGGCTTCATCCACGATGAAATTTTGGCTTTGATACCCTTGCGTAGCGCCTCTTCGCCCATATACGCGCCCCATTGCCACGCTGCGACGATGACGTTTACCGAGCAGGCCTTGGACGAAACGCCCATCGAACCGTAGCCGAAATACGCTAGCGGGCGGATATAAACGGTCTGATCGAAGCGGTTTTTCGCGACGACGTCGATCTGGGCCTGACGAAGCTGCTCGAAGCTAAACGGAAGCTTGATTAAACAGAGCTTTGCCGAAATTTCAAGACGCTTAGTGTGCTCGTCCAAGCGGAAAATCGCGTAGCCTTTGTCGGTTTTATAGGCGCGTACGCCCTCAAATACGGCGTTTCCGTAGTGCAGAGAATGCGTCAAAACGTGGGTAGTGGCTTCCGCCCAGGGGATTAGCTTGCCGTCTTTCCAGATGAGCTCGGCCTCTTGAATTTGTGCCATTTCTTGATCCTTTTGTTTAAAATTTAATCTGTAATTTTAGCTAAAACAATATTAATTTCTAAGAAATTTAAAAGCGGTTGAAATTTGATGCGATTTTAAGACGCACAACGAGTCGTGAGTTCAAATTTAGCTCGCAACTCGGTGCAGATGGCATTAAAATTCTACGAACGAAAGCCCGATGCCGATCTTATTAACGCTGCGTTTGTAATCCGCGAGGCTTTCGCCGTAGCCGTTAAAGTAGCGCAGATAGCCGTAAAATCCGCTATTAAAGATCGGGAAGCTGTAGTTCAGCTCGATCGCGCCGCGGTTACTGCCGTCAAAATGTAGGTTGTTTCGCCACAGAGCGCTGAGTCGCTGCTTGCCGAAGGTATATGACGCGCGCAGATCGCCGTAGCCCATATAATCCGCGATGTCCTCGTTCGTGCGGTCCAGCCAAAACGCATACCAGGCTCTGGGGGTGATCGAAAATCCGCCCGCACTCCACGTGCTTTGGACGTAGGCTTTATTCCACGAGCGCGATTCTGCGCCGCCCTTGCCGTTTGATTCATGCATGGCGCCTAATTTTAACTCGTCCGCAAACGGCACCGGCGCGCTGACATAAAGCTCGGGGCGATAGTTGCTCTCGCGAAAGGGGGCGCTATCCTGTGTGATCTGCCACCAGGAATTTTGCACGTAAGCGAATGAAAATTTCTCTCCAAGCCCCAGCGCGTCGTAGATAATCGGCCGCTCGAAGCTAAACTCAAAATGCAGCTCATCCGCCTTGCGATCGGGTTTTTTGCTAAAATCGTGAGTAAAGAGCATGTAGATCGGCTCGTAGTATTTAAGCCCTAAAAATCCGAAATTTCGACCATTTTGCTCGCCTTGCGACGAGGCGGAATTTTGCGATAGAAAATTCCGTTCGTCCTGCATTGCAGAACTCGACGTCGTGGAATTCTGCGAGAGTGAGGCGGAATTTGATGATTCTAAATTTGACGCGGAGCCTGACGCAAGTGAGCCTGCGTCTGCGAAATTTGACGAAGCGGAATTTGGCGCGACAGGTTTCGGCGCGGCGGAATTTTGTGCGACAGAATTTCGCGGCGGCACAGAGCTTAAAACGGCGGGATCATCGTGCAGAGTGGGGTTTTCTGCAGACGAGGTAGAAGTTTCTGCGGTTTTTCGGCGCGACTTTTCGCCGCTTTCCGCTAGACTTGCCGCGGCGATCTTTTTGTAATAGATCATCGCGTTTTTGTAATCGCCCTTGGCCTCGTATTCGCTAGCCTTTGCGTATAGATCGGATAGATCTTGTGCGGCTAGGCTCATGGCGCAAAGCGCGAATGCTAAAGCTTTAAATTTCATCTACGCCCTTTAAATCGTTTTGATAATTTATATTTAAAAACTGCTCTTTGTTTTTGAAATTTAGCACTTTGGAATTTGCAGATCCGATGAGTGCGCCTATCTTATGCTCTTTCGCGCGGTATAGTTCAAGCGCGCGCGGCGCGAGAGCTGCGTCAAAAAATCCGCACAAGCTATGTCTGTGCGCCTCGTCGCCCGCCACACAAATTTGCCCCTCTTGCTCGCTAAGAGCGCGAATAGTGGAAATTTCTACAAAGGGCATGTCGGCTGGGATGATAAAAATACGCTCGCCGCTAAATGGTTTTAGCGCCGAATACAGCGCGCCCATCGGCGAAAATTCCTCAAATTCATCGTAGATCATAGGAAGCGGAGGGTTAAATTTAGAGCTTTTGGCGCAGGCGAAAACCCGCTCAAACTCGCGGTTTAAGCGCGAAAAAAGAAAGTGCGTCATGCTGGGATGCCCGCGAAATGGAAACAGCGTTTTGTCGCTGCCGAAACGCGAGCTTTTGCCGCCGCAGAGAATGACACAGGTTTTCATAGAAATTTCACCGGCTTTCATCGATTTTATCGCGGCGAAATTTTAAATTTGAAAGAAGCGCGGGCATATCAGTCTTTTTGCATATATTTAGCTTTGCCAAGGGCGTTGTTTGCGATGAACTGATAAAGGCTCGGCGCCTGAAGCTTAGCTAGCTCGGGGTATTTGGCTTTAAGCGTCTTCCAGATATCATAGACTCGCATACCGCTTGCATAAAGCTTCATAATCTCGCTAAAATGCGGATCGTAAAGGCTCGGCTTTTTATACAGCGAGAGTTTGCGGTCGGTATCCAGTACTGCATTTGCCTCGATAAAAGCCGCTATATCGCGCTCGCTTACTTTAGAAAAATCCTTTTCGTAATGAGCCTTCATATATTTTAAAATTTCTTTATTGCTAACGCCTTGGAAGTGCATTTTTTTGATATCGAAGCGATATGCGTATAAGAAATCTTCGCTTTTTTTTGCGGTTGCGCGAAGTCTTGTTTTTTCATCTTTGAATGTCACGGAGATAAAGTGCGTAAGCCCGGGCGCAGTAACGGCGTTTTTGAATGCCTCGTCCTCCTCGCCGATCTTTTTTAAGATCGCCTTGACGGTGTAGCCTTCGGCAATAAGATTTGAAATTTTATCTTTATAAGGTTTGTAGTCGAATCGCACGCGCCTAAAGCCCGTCTCGACGCTGATTTTTTTGTAGATCCTCGCATGCTCTCTAGATGTAAAATACCTCGATTTCAGCCCTTTGCGGAGTTGTTCGGCAACCGCGGTAAAATCGTCATAATCGGCGATAGACGCGATTAATTCCTTTTCGTTTACGACCCTGCCGTTAACGACCGCGATGGTAATGACCTTCATATTTTCTCCTTTGATTGGGCACAATTCTAACTTAAAACTATAAACTCAAATTTAATTATTTATTATCAAGGATCGCGGAGGATTTGCGTTTGCAAGGCAGAATTTTAGGCGCTAAAATTTAGCATTTTGATTGATTTTTATATCTTTTTGCGCTTGTTCTCACGCTGCTTTTTTATACTTTTTGCATAAAGATGAAGTGGGTTTGCAGAGATAAATTTTACCCGCAAACTTTAACTAAATTGCCGGTACAAATTAGCTTTTTTTAAACGAAAAAAGCTTTTTGATCTTCGTAAGCCCAAGCTTCATACCGCTATATTTCATCATCTTAGCCATATTTACCCACATTTCGCGCTCATAGCACGGATGCGGGCAGTGGTGACAACGCGGCTTTTCGGTATGCGGGCAGGCACCAAGGCGCGCGTAGGCATAGCGTAGCATTCGCTCGCAGTCGCTACAGAGATGAAAGTGCGTTTGCACAAGCCCCTTATCGTCTTTGTAGTCATGAAGCACGGCGCCGTCTTTTTTAGGCGCATCCGCATGCTTGCCATCGCAGTAAATTTGGATAAATTTCGTCACCGTGTTTACTTCATAAATAAATTTTTCGCTCGTCATATTTGATCCTTTGGGCGGATTTTATCTAAAAGAGACAAAAATACTCTTGAGCGCGCTCAAGCTAAAATTTATAGAATTTTAAATTCCGCGGAATTTCGCTTTATCTCTCGACCTTGTTGCTTAATAGAGTCGCGATGAAGCGTGTTTTGTCGTTTGAGGCAAGCGCGATTTGCAAGCTCATCGTAAGCGGCACAGCCAAAAATAGCCCGCCGATACCAAGCACAAAGCCCCACAGCAGCAGCCCCGCAAGCACGCTGATCGTTGAAAGCCCGAGCCCTTGCCCTAAAAATCGCGGCTCGATGATATTTCCGATCGCTACGTTTACGACTAAATAGATTGCGATAGTCCAGATGCTAGAGCTTATATCCATCGTAGCTAGCGTCACGAAAAGTGTCGGAAAGACCGCTACGATCGAGCCTATCGTAGGAATGAAATTTAGCACGAAAGCTAAAATCCCCCACAGCGCAGCATATGGGACACCAAGAGCCCACAGCCCAAGCCCGATGAGCGCACCGGTGCAAGCTGAAGCGATAGTTTTGATTAGCAGATATTTTTTGAGGCTGGAGGCAAATTTCTTCACGAAAGTGTGCGTAGCGCGGCTACTTTGCGAAAAATAGCGGATTTTTTCGTCGATCACGGAGCTTTCAAAGACCATAAATGAAACCATTATAAAAATGAAAAATCCCGTCGAAACTATCGAGCCTGTCTTACGCAGTAATGCCGATAGCTGCGCGGCGGCTTCGCTTGGATCGATGCCCAGGCTTGCGGCGTTAAGCTCTATGCCGAATCGAGAGAGCTTCGCACTCACGCCTCCTAGCACCTCTTCAAATTTTGCTTGAAGCTCGGGCAGGCGCGCTGAAAATTCCTTGATCGCATCGAAGATGACTGCGCCGAAAAACACTATAATCGCCACGAAGGCAAAGGTGATGATGAGGAAGCTAAAAACGCGCCCGACGCGGATCTTTTGGACATAAAGCACCAGCGGCGAGACGAGCACCGTGATGAAAATAGCTAGCAAAAATGGTACGACGATAGCCTGCGCGGCTTTAAGACCAGCCAGGATGATTACGACGCAAGCAACCGACATCAAGGACATTTGAAGCTTCAAGGATTCTCCTAAATTTGACATTTTCGCAGAGCTTTTACGCGAAATTTTAATGAAAGGATTTTAACTAAAATTCCATAAAATTTAAGGCTTTGTTTTAAAATTTTGCCCGCTAAATTTAAAAATATGCGTAAAATCGAGGCCTAGCGTAGGAAAAATCCAAAATTTTTGCTAGAATTCGGCAAAAATTTTAAAAACCGAAATCAGGATAAAATATGAAACTTCCCAAACAGCTTTTAGATCGTTACGCCGTGGAGCGTCAAAGCGCGGGCGAGGCGCAGCGGACGGCGAATGAGATCGCCTTTGCGCCTGTAGTTTTTCAGGTAAGCAGGCTGATGAAAAAATTTGGAATTTTAAGCGTGCTTCATGAGGCGGAGGGCGGGCTAAGTATAAGCGAGATCGCGAAGAAGCTCTCGCTTAGCGAATACGCGTTAAAGCTACTTCTGGAAAGTTCACTTAGCATCGGCACGGTGCTACTTAGCGGCGAGAAATTTCGGCTCAGCAAGGCGGGATATTTTCTGCTCACCGACGAGCTTGTCGGCGTGGATATGGACTTCATCCACGACGTGTGCTACGAGGGGCTCTTTAGGCTCGAAGAGACGTTAAAATCGGGCAAACCAGAGGGACTAAAGGTTTTTGGGCAGTGGGCTACGATCTACGAGGCGCTTTCGCATCTGCCGCCGCACGTGCGCAAAAGCTGGCTCGCGTTTGATCATTTTTATTCGGATTTGGCGTTTGAGCCCGCGCTAAAGATCATTTTCTCGCGCAAGACGGATAAAATTTTAGACGTCGGCGGCAACACGGGGCGCTTTGCTAAGCGGTGCGTGGGCTACGACGAAAATGTGCGCATCACGATAATGGATCTTGCGGGGCAGATCGCGCTGATGAAAGACGCCGTCGCAGGCGCGCAGGGCGCTGAGCGCATAGAGGGGCTTGCGGCCGATCTGCTAGATGCTGCTACGCGCTTTCCGCGCGGCTTTGACGCGATCTGGCTTAGTCAGTTTTTGGACTGCTTTGCAGAGGAGCAGATCGTAAGCATCCTCTCGCGTGCGGCGGAGTCGATGAGCGAGCAGGCGCGGCTTTATATTTTGGAGCCGTTTTGGGACAGGCAGCGCTACGAAACCGCCGCGTATAGTATGACGCAGATCAGCGTATATTTTGCCGCTATGGCAAACGGCAATAGCAAAATTTATCACTCGGACGATATGATTAAATTTGCACAGCGCGCGGGGCTTAAAATTTCGCAAATTCACGACGGACTAGGCGTCGGACACACGCTGCTGTGCTGCGAAAGGGCGCGATGATGGACGCGCGAAGCTTAAGCGCGCGGCTAAATAAGCCGATTAAAATTTTAATAGTGCTTTTTGGAATCGGAATTTTGGCAAATGTGGCGGTGGAATTTTATGCGGAGAAAAAACGCGGCGAGCTAGAGCGAAATTTCTGCGAAAGCAAGCAGGTGCGAGATGCACTAGCGCGGATAAACGAGGGCGCACCGCGTAGGATCGACGATGCTACGATTTTAAAAGGCGCCGCATGCGAAGAGGGTAGCTTCATATACGATTACGCGCTAAATAGTTCGTCGAATTTAGACCTTAGCGCACTGGATACGGGCGATGCGGAAATTTTAAAAGAGATGCTGTTTGCCAAGGCGAAGGTCAGCTTTTGCAGCACGGAATTTTCGCAGCGCTTGCGGGAGCTCGGCAAAACGATGGTGCTAAATTACGAAATAAAGGGCTTGCCGCCAATACGGCTAAAGCTTGATAAAAATAGCTGCGAACGTGAATTTTAAAACCCAAGCGAGGCATTTGATTGGCCGCGTTTTGTGTGACGGCGCGTTGGCGGTTGGTACCTTTGTAAGCTTGCGAGCGAGCTTATACTTTGACGCAGAATTTTATTGCGAGCAGGTCGAGAACGAAATTTAACAAGACTTTATCGCAGCAGGTGCAGCGTCACAATAAATCCTAAAATTCTGACTCGAAATCTACGATGCTGTTTCAAATAAGATTCCGCAACTTATAGAATTTCGCATTAAAGCTTTACGCGGTGTTTGCGCTGCTACACAGATATAATTCCGCGTGAAATAGTAAAATTTTAATGAAAAACGCCGCTGGCAGAATCTGACGCAAAATTAGATCGCGGCTTAAAAAGGACTCGGCGCGTTTTAGCGCTTTGTGGCGACAAAATACACGCTGATATGCGTCATGCTATACGCGGCGGCGCGGTAAAAGTTAAACAGAGATTTTAGCATGTTGCTTTTGCGCAAGCGAAATCGAAAGCAGAGCGGATAAATTTTAAACGAATTCGGCGCGGGCGAGCAGGCAAAGGCTCACGCCGCGCTAAATTTTAGATCTCGCGCAAGCGCTACTTGCAGTCGCTAGGCTTAAATTCTACCCTTATAAATTCTTCGCCACTTTTTATCTTATAGCTCCATATCGCGCTGTTTATTAGCGGATGCATTACCTTCATCTGGTTGCAAAAAATTTGCTTATTTTGGCTATCTATGACATTTTGTATCACGGTTTTTTGATCATTTCCAACACTGTCAAATTTCATCCCCATGCCGTCATTTAGCTCATAGTTATAGATAAAGCTGCCATCCTTGCACTCAGCACCCGTTAACGTGGTAATCTCGTCGACTCGCATCGGCGCACTCTTATTGATACCTTCCACGGCGGCTTTGAGTTGGACATTATCGCAGCTTGGCGCCGCAAAAAGCGCCACGAAAGCAAACGGAAGTAATAAAAACTTTTTCATAATTCTCTCCTTAAAAAATTTAGTAATGATATAAAAATTAATATTAATCGGTGCTTTAAATTTAGGGCGAATTTTTGGTGCCGCAAACATATAATTTGATCTAAGCGTAGCAGCGAACGTGAAAAGTTTATTTGCGGAGCTTAGCCCTAAAAAACGGAATTAGGCGGTATGCCAAGGTGAGGAATTTATCGGCTCGCCGCACCTTAAATATGAGCTGCCAAGTTAATTTCATAACGTAATTTTCGCGGAATTTACGCAACTTGCGGGATTAAATTTGATGCCTAGAATGCTGGCAAACTCGATATCAAAATCCAATGCCCCAAATGAGTAAATACCGCAAGAAAGCGCATCTATGGGAGCTTTAAAGCCATGCTAATTATATCGCAGAGCTTAGGCGCAACGATCCGCAAGCACGCGCCTCAAGATCGCCGCGACAAATTTTACCACAAGACGGCGGGCAAAAATAATCGACCAGATGCCGCTTACCACGCACAAAGGCGCAAGCGCGATTAGTTGTCATTGATTACGTCCAAAATCTCTCTGGCGTGCACGGCGTAATCATTCGCCATCGATTTTTGAAAGATTCCGCCGATCTGTGCGTATGAGCCCTGACCGCCGCCGAAGAATTCCTCCTCGCCGAAGTTGCGCTCGTTTACGGCGATATTTTGGTTGTAGATCGGCTTTCCATTTTTAAACATTTTTAAACGTAGATTGTAGCGCACATAGGGCTTTGCCGAAACGTCGATGCCGTCGGAGCTGTAAAAGCCAAAGCCGAACGAACTAAGCTCAGGCGCGATGACGAGCCCTTTGCCTTGCAGCGCTTTTTCGTCGTCGGTGACGCTTACGCGCCTTAGGTAGGTGCCAAAGAAGCGCTTTGCCTCGCCTGCGACGAACTCGCCAACGTCGATTTTAAGCTCATCGTCTCTGCCTAGCTTCGAGCTTGCGGCGTAGCTTTTCGTTCCCATTAGCTCGCTAGGGATATAAATGAGCGCGCTTTGCATGACGTTAGTCGCGCTTATAGTGTCATCAAACGGCGCTACATCGGCATTTTGATTAAACTGCGCTTCATATGCGCAACCGCTAAAAAGCGCGCAAACTATTGCGGCTAGAAAGAAATTTTTCATTGTTTGCTCCATGTAAAAATTTTTGTAATTCTACCCCGCGGCTCTAAATTTTACGCTGAAACGGACGGAATCGCTCTTCAATCCAAGCTAAAAAACCGCCTAAGCTTTCGCTTAAACGTGTCTTTTGGAATTTGCGTATCGCCGAAATCATCGCTCCAAATTTCATTTTTATCGGTAAACAGGCCTTTATTTTGCGCCTGCGGCATAAAGACCACTTTATCTGTAATTTGGACGCCTTTTTGCTTAAAATACTCTAGTATCTCATCCAGATCTCGCCTAGAATATATATTTATAAGGAAGTAATTCCTATTTTTGAACCTTAACACGATATTTTTGCGGATTAAACCCAAAGGCTCGCCCGCTCTTATCAGCATATAAATTTTAAACGGCAAGATGAATAATATGAAATTTATCGTATGATATAAAAACAATACAGCCTTTCCTATGTGTACCCCTATGGACGACTTTTTATACAGCTCGTATGGCGAAAAATAGTGAAATCTTCCGTAGCTATTGTATAACTCAGATATAATGCAAAAGCTTATTTTATCGACATCGCAGGCATTGCAAATTTTTATTATTTCCTCTTTCTTGACAAAATAAAAATCATTTAGCGCTTGATTTAGCGATCCAGGCTTATCGTCGAAAGCATTTATATAGCTGATTTTATTATTTTCCAATAAAAAATACGCGGGGCTGCCCTTTCTTTTAATGGGCCAAAGTAATGTAGCCGGTAACAATAAAAAGACTACTACGATAAACATAACTAAATCGGCACTAAAATGCGTGTAAAATTTCAAGTTTAACGGAGTAACTTCTAGATTGAATATTTTATATAGGCAACCGAGTGAGAGAAAAAGAACGATATTGTTTTGAAAGTAAACCGCTCTGTCTATGATTTTGATCGGCTCCTTATCATAATCCCTCATAAAATTCCTTTTCGGTATGATTTTTGACGAAGCGCATTTTATCACCGTCTCGCTTTCGACGCGTTTAAGAGCGCAGGATATTTGCAGAGGCGCTTGCGGCGAGGCGAGTTGCGACAAGCGGCGATCATCCTCGTTAAGCGGACGGACAATGTGAATCTTTGCGACTAATTAGGGGGGCTTTTCAGACACAGAGCGAGCTTGTCTGCGACTACTTCGAGGATTACTTCGGGTGCCGAGCGATCTCATCTGCGATTGCCATGAGTGGAATTTTGCTCGAAATCTAGCCTCAATCTCGCCGCGAAATACTCGCGCAGTATCCGCCTTTGCGCTTCGTTTACGTTTAGCTTTATCCAGACATCCAGCGGGTCTAAATTTTACGCTGAAAACCGAAAAATTTCACGCCTTAATGTCGTAGCTGAAATTTTTCAAAAAATATATGCGTAAAGCCTCGCGCTCGGCTCGGCTGGGACGGATGCAAAAAAATACCGCCGCGCCCGTATCGTCCCTCCCGCGCAGTAGCAGGCAGTCGCGTAGTCGTAGCCCCGCTCGTCCGTCTAGCCTTCGCGCGACGACGAGCTTTGAAGCGATCAAAATCGCAAAAATGCCCACTGCTGCATAGATCGCAGCTTCGACAAAGCCGAATTTGATCGTCAAAAACACGCCCGCGACGTATGCGAAAAGAAGCAAGAATTTTAAAATTTCTTGCAGTTTCAAAAACCGTTCGTAGCTTAGAAACGGCACGCGAAACGTCCGCACGAAGCCGAACGACGGCTCTATCAGATCGACGCATCCAAGCATAAGATCGTATTTGTCTAGCCCTCTGCGAAAGGATATTTTAAGCCCGTCAAATTCCACGCGCGCCGCCTCTTTGCTGCCGCTTCGCAGATAAAGTAACGCTAAAAACATAAAAACGATCGTCAGACTGGGCTTGGCTTGCTGCGAGCGTAGCAGGCTGTCCGTGTAAAACAACTCTCCCGATCCGCCGATATCTAAAGAGATAAAAATGCAAAAAAACGCAAGGATAGAGGCGGAGAAAATTCTATAAAACGTATCGTCGCAGATGAGGCTGAATTCGGGCTTTTGCATCAGTTTTTGTATAGCGGCGCATCGGTGATTTTAAATCTAAATTTATTGCCCGCACCGATAAATTTCACGAAGCTCGCTACGTCAAATCCCTGCTGCGGCGCGCTTAGCGGCGGCTTGGCAAGGATCTCGAAGCTTAGGCCTGCGTAGTTGAAAAACTTGCCGCAGCGCCGAAAGCCATGCCTGCCGTAGAATTCTATGCGGCGCAGGCGCTGCGCGAGGTTGGGCACGTCCTCGTGCGGCGGCTCGACGTCAAGGACGATCTGCGCGCTCGGATTTTGCGTGACGATGAGCGCGAGCAGCCTTGAGCCGATCCCCAGCCCGCGAAATTTCGCATCGATGCCGAGGTAGGCCACGTAAAAAATCCCGCCATCCCCGCCGCTTGGAATTCCGCTCTCATCGTAGCGCGAAATTTCGCCTTCCGCGGTACCTGACGAAATTTTACCCTCTGCGGCGCTTGATGAAATTTCATCCCTTCTGGCGCTTGATAAAATTTTGCCGCCCGCATCGCAAATCGAATGGTCTGCGTCGATCGGAATTTTGCTATCTGCGCTCGCATTTAAAATTTCATCGCCGCTAAGAGGCTGCGTCTCTTGGCTCGCGATTTTGCCGTTTACAACGCTAAAAAATTTTGCTTCTGAAAATTCCGCTTTACCGCTTGGAATTTCATCCTTTTCGCCTTCAAATTCCGCGCCGCTATGGGCTTTGGATCTTAAAATTTTATCCGCATTTAGGCGAGGCGGCGGCTGTTTGTGGTGCGAAACCGCGCGCTTGTAGGTTTGCTCGGTCCTATAGACGAAAAATCCCACCAGTTCCTCGCCGCTTAAATTTTGAGCCGCCGCATTGGAATTTTCGCTTGCCTCTGCGCTGGGATTTTTACTTTCCAAGCTGGATTTTTCACACGTCGCATTGGATTTTTTACCTATCACGCTGCGATTTTGGGAATTCAAAGAGGCGAATTCTGCCGCGCCGCAGTTATCCGCGTCGGAATTTTTACTCGCAGCGTCACGATTTTGGCTCGCTTCGCCGCGATCCTGCTTCGGCGCGCATGAATTTTCACTCGCCGCCACGTAATGCTTATCAGCCGCGCCGTCAGTGACCAGGGCGCTAAAATCCTCGAAAATCGCCGCGATTTCAAGCTGCCCTTTGCGCGACATTTTTAAGAAATTTTTTATGCTGATACGCTCGATTTCGGGGAACGCTGCGATGTTGATCGCCTCTATGCGCGCGATCAGCGCCGAGTCCTCGCCGATACGCTCAAGTCTCATTTGCCCTCCTTGTCGCGATAGGCCTACCGTGTAAATTTAAAATTTGCTCGCCTCGCTCACGGGAATTTCATCGCTCGCTCCTAAAATTTCATGAAATTTCGCAAAATTTAAAGGACTGCTCGTCTAAATTTAATCCTCGCCGTAAATTCGCTTCAAATTCCCCAGCGTCGCGCTCGCGTTTAGCAGCAGCGCATCGGCGATCGCCAGCCGCGCCATTGCGGTGGCTACGACGCTGCCACGCACGGCGATACACGGATCGTGCCGTCCGCGCAGCTCGCAGACCGCGTCTGTGCCGCGCACGTCCACGCTGTGCTGCACCATGAAAATGCTCGGAGTAGGCTTAAAATGCGTCGCAATCTCGATCGGCGCGCCGCTGCTTATGCCGCCCAAGATCCCGCCTGCGTTGTTACTCGCGAAATTTGCGCCGATCTTGCCGCCGTTGGTGCGGATCGCATCCTTGCTAGCGCGCATAAAATCGTTGTTTTCGCTGCCTTTTAGCGTGCTTGCCTTCACTCCTGCGCCGATCTGCACGGCCTTTACGCCGTTTATGCCCATCAGCGCGCCCGCAAGCGTCGCATCCAGCTTGCCATACAGCGGCTCGCCGAGCCCTGCAGGCACGCCCGTGACGCGTGTCAGCACGCAGCCGCCGATACTATCGCCCGCATTTTTGACGCTTAGAATTAACTTTTTTTGCGCGTCCTCTACAGCGGGATCGAGCGCGAAAATTTCACTGTTTTGCGCAAAGTCGAAGTCTAAATTTTCCACGTAAATTTCGCCCACGCCGTAGATTCCGCTTTTTACGGAAATTTTAAAGTGATTTAGCAGGATTTGCGCAAACGCTCCCGCAGCCACCCGTATGGCGGTTTCGCGCGCACTTGCCCGCCCCCCGCCTCGGTAATCGCGCAGCCCGTATTTGGCAAAATACGAAAAATCAGCGTGTGCGGGGCGGAAAATATCCTTGAGATCTTCGTAGTCCTTTGAGTGCTGATTTGCGTTGCGGATGATAAATCCGATCGGCGCGCCAGTGCTGTGGCCATCAAAAATTCCGCTTAAAATTTCGATCTCATCGGCTTCTTTGCGCGGCGTAGCGTATCTGCCGCCCGGTTTGCGGCGGTCAAGCTCGCTTTGGATATTTGAAGGCTCGATCGCCACGCCAGCCGGAAAGCCGTCCAAAACGCCGCCGATTGCCGCGCCGTGGCTCTCGCCGAAGGTGCTAAGGCGCAATCTCTCGCCGAAGGTGTTCATAGTGCGTCTCCTTGGTCGCCGCCGCCTTGTCTATCCGTATCACGCCCATTTCGCTCATTGCTTCTTTTAGCGCTCGGCGTGCCGCTAGGTACGCCGGCGCGGTCGCTCTTTTTGTAGCCATGCGCCCGTCCGCCGCTTCGTGAGCCTTTTTTACCGTCCTGTGCGCGGTTCGCGCCGCTTTGTGCGTTGCTATCGCATGCTGTTTGCTCGCCATTTGTCGTACCGGTGCCGTGCGAGGTGCCGTTTTGCAAAAGCTCGATCGCGATTTGCGCGCATTTTTGCTCGGCCTCCTTTTTGCTAGCTCCCACGGCGGAGGAGAGCCGCTTGCCGCCTACGAGCGCCGCCATTTCGAAGCTTTTTTTATGATCGGGGCCGCTTGAGCCTAAAAGGATATATTCGGGCGTGACGCCGAATTTTGCCTGCGTTAGCTCTTGCAGCGCGGTTTTGTAGTCTCGCACGAGCTCGTTAAAGCTGATGCGCGGATAGAGGATTTCTAAGATTGCAATCGCGATGCGGGCAGTGTTTTGCAGTCCGCTCTCAAGATAGACGGCGCCCATTATCGCCTCAAAGGCGTCCGAAAGCAGCGAGGGCTTCTCGCGCCCGCCGTTGCGCTCCTCGGACAGCGACATATTCAGGTTCTCGCCGATGCCTAAAAATTTTGCAAATTTAGAAAAGCTGCTTTCGTTCACGAGCGCGGCGCGCAGCTTGCTCAGATCGCCCTCGTCGCTGCTAAATTTTTTGAAAAGATACTCTCCCACGATCAGATCCATCACCGCATCGCCTAAAAATTCCAGCCTCTCGTTGTTGTGTCCGTTTTTGGCGCTTTTGTGCGTAAGAGCGATCTTGAGGTGGGCCTGGTTTTTAAATTTATAGCCCAGTTTTTCTTGTAATTTTTCTAAATTTTGCATTATTGCCCTTTTTTATAAAATTTTGCGAAATCCGCGGCAGCTCGCACGCAAACGGCATCCGGTGCAAACAAACCCTGCACAAGCGAAACGAACGAGCACAAGCACAGCCCGCGCTAAATTCGTATTAACGCCGAATGAAACATGCTAGCGCCGATCTGCGACGAATAAAATTTAAACGTAGTCCACTAATTCTAACGCAAGCCGTGTCGAAGCCCACTTGTCGCAAATTTAATCTTCGCCAAAAACACGCCTGCCCCTAAATACAAGAGCTCGATTGCGTGAACGAATGCGCTAAAACTAACTTCGGGCAATAAAATTTACGCCGAAGCGGCTCTGCGTGCAAAGTAAACGCGGGTAAATCCATGCCTAATCCGCGCAACCGCAAGCTTCGCTGCAGAATTTCAGCCCTTTATCGCTTCCGCCGCCGCGCGAGCCATAGCATCGCACTCCTCATTTTGCGGATGACCTGCATGCCCCTTGACCCACGAGGCCCTGATCTCGTGAGGTGCTGCTGCCGCAAGGTATCTGCGCCACAGATCCGCGTTTTTTTTGCCCTTAAAATCGGTAACGACCCACTTTGCGAGCCAGGAGCTTATCGCTTTAACGACATATTCGCTATCGGTAAAAAGCTCGACGCGGCAGGGCTGCTTAAGCGCGCTAAGCCCCATTATAGCGGCTGTTAGCTCCATTTGATTATTGGTCGTCATCGCTTCTGCGCCGCTTGCCTTTTTTACTGCGTTGCCGTATTGCAGTATGTAAGCCCAGCCGCCAGCTCCAGGGTTTCCGAGGCAGCTGCCGTCGCTAAAAAGTTTGACCGATTTCACCGGTTTTCTCCGAAATTTGCGCTCTGATCTCCATGCTGCCTAGCTCGTAGCAGACCGGGCAGCGGTGCGAAAAAAGCCCCACCGAGCTTTTGCACTTCGCGCAGGTGTAGCTAAAGCTAAGCCCCGCGTCCTCAAAGCCCGCGTCTTTCATAGCTATAAGCGCGTTGATCTCAAAAATTTTACTCGCGCGCTGCGGCTTTTGATCGCTTCTTCCAAGCGCGTAAAAAAGCGCGTTATACTCCGCATCCTGCGTATTTACCGCCGCAGGGAAATCATAGATCAGATCGATAGCCTGCTCGATCGGCGGGAAGCGGTCAAAGCCCTCCATAGGCTCTTTGTTTTTGATAAAAAGCTCCATGCAGAACCGCCCCGCACCTTTGAAGTTTAGCTTTGAAATTTTAGCGATCTTTTTATTAAACGGCGTATTGGCGTCGTTTGCAATGATCTGAGCGCGCTCGAATTGGCTTTGAGCATATACTTCGGCGTCCTGTTCGCGCAGCGCGTCAAGCACCTCAAGCGCCTCATTAAAGCGCTTTAGCCGCTCATAAATCACCGTAAGATGCGTAAGAGCCTCTTTGTTTCTCGGGCGCAGCTTCAGCGCCTGCAAAAACACCTCTTCGGCGCGCCCTAAAAAACCCGCTTTGAAATATACGATACCGAGATTGGTGAGGATAAACTCCCTCTGTACGCCACCGCTAGCCTTACTTAGCGCGATTAGATAAATTTCTATCGCACGCTCGAAGTCGCCGCTTTTGACGAAAGAGCTAGCTAAAATTCCAAGCGTCGGGATGTCTATTTGCGGACTTGCCAAAAGCTGTCTGTGCTCGGTGCTAAGCGCGTCTAGGGTGTCAAATTTTTTGATGAAATTCTCTAAGCTCTGCCTCTCGTTTTTTTTAGAAAAAACTCCCCAAATGTAGCTTAGAATCGACACCAGTAAGATTATGCTTATCAGCATGATAAGCCCGAAAATCGGGTCGCGATCGTCTAAGAAAAAATTATCCAAATCAAACCTCGTCGCAAAAATAAAGGGCAATTATAGCAAAGTGCGGGTATAATTTCGCTTATGATTAAAAATGAAAGCATAGAAAATCTGCTGGCCACCGTAGATATCGTAGATGTCGTAGAAAAATATGTCCCGCTTAAGCGCAGCGGTGCAAATTTCGTAGGCGTCTGCCCATTTCACGACGATTCGCACCCGAGCATGAGCGTGAGCTCCAAGCTTGGAATTTTTCACTGCTTTTCGTGTAAAGCGGGCGGCAACGCGATTAAATTTATCCAAGATTACGAAAAGATAAGCTTCCCTGAAGCGGTCGAAAAGCTTGCGGGGATGTATAATTTCGCGCTACAATACACCGGCGCCAAAGTCCAGGAGCGCAGCGAAGAGAAGAAGGTGCTCGGGATTTTAAACGCTTATTATCAAAGCTGCCTTTATCAAAACCCCGCCGCCGTAAAATACCTGCACGAGCGCGGACTGAGCGATGCGACTATTCGCAAATTCGGCCTTGGTTACGCTGGAGCTAGCGCGCAGACGATCAGGGTTTTACAAAACGAAGAAATTCCGCCGCAAGACGCGCTAAATGCGGGCGCAGTGAAGCAAAACGAGCGCGGGCTTTACGCTAGCTTCATCGAGCGCATCACCTTTCCGATCTACAACCACGCAAGCAAGCTCGTAGGCTTCGGCGGCCGCACGATAAGCGATAATCCCGCCAAATACGTCAATTCGCCGCAGTGCGCGCTGTTTGATAAATCTAAAATTTTTTACGCATTCGACCTTGCAAAAAAAAGCGCGATCGCCAAAAAAACACTCATCATCACCGAGGGCTACATGGACGTCATCATGCTGCACCAAGCGGGCATCGACAATGCCGTAGCGGTGCTCGGCACGGCGCTGACGCCCGCTCATCTGCCGCTTATAAAGCGCGCGGAGCTTAACGTCGTGCTTAGCTTCGACGGCGACGCTGCGGGCATTAATGCGGCGATGAAATCGGCGCGGCTTTTGTGTCTGAACAAGATCGACTCAAGCGTCGCTATAATCGGCGGAGGTGCCGATCCTGCGGATATGATAGTCGCGGGCAAGGTGCGCGAGCTAGAGCAAATTTATGCTAGCGGCATGGAGAGCGGGGAGTTTCTAATTCGACAGATCGCTAAAAAATATGACCTCGCCCGCCCCGTGCAAAAAGAGGCTGCGCTAAATGAGATCAAAGAATTTACCGCAGCGCTCGGCCCCGTGCTCGCTGAGTCCTATCAGAGCCTAGTGGCGCAAATTTTAAACGTCTCGCCCGGCTCGTTCAACCTCGCTGACGGCGGTAAAAATTTCGGCGCGGGCTTTGAGGGGCGAAATTTTAACGATGACGGGAGCTTCAGCTCTCGCGATTTCGGTTCTCACGAAGGGCGCGGCGCAGACGGCAGGGGCGGTGCGAGCGGGAGCTTAAGCGGCGGAAATTTTGATCGCGCGCAAAACACGGCGCGCTATGAAAGCTCTGCGCCGCCTGCGGCTTCGGCGAGGCTCGGGCGGACGCTACTGCGCCGCAAGGAGATCGCGGAGCTTCAGATCATAAAATCGATGCTGCTTGATGGCGAGATGGCACAGCTCGGGCTCGGCTGCTTGGAGCGGCGCGATTTTCGCATGCACGGCGATATTTTCGAGGCGTTTTTGGCTTTCGCTCGCAGCGGCGGAAATTTTAAAAATTTCATCATGGGCGAGGGCGGTAATGCGAATGGTAGCGCTTTCGAAAATTTTACTGCGGGCGGCGCGGGAGAAAATTTTAACCGGGGCGAGAGCGTAAATTTAAAAAGTAGCGTGAATTCTAGCGAGCAAAATTTTGACGAGCAAGCTTCCGCAGGCGCCATAAATTTAAAAAGCTCCTCCGCGCAGCATGGCGCAAACGGCGGCGAGAAGCAAGAAGTAAACAACGTCGCAAAGCAAGGCGAGAGGGAAGCCGCAGCTCAAAATGTTCTAAGCGCTCAAAGCGTCCAAAATACTCAAAACGCCGAAACCGGAGCCCGCGAAAATCTGCGCGCGCTAGCGCTGGATGATGAAATTTTGCCGATCGGCGGCGCGGCGCTTTTTAACGACGCGTGCAAAATTTTACGCCGCAACGCCCTGCAAGATCTGATGCAAAAGCTCAAAAACTCCGACGCGCCCGACAAGATCGAGCGTATCTTGGAGTATCAAAAAAAGATCAATCAACTCAAGTAAAGGAACGAAATGAAGGCATTGGCGCTCTTTAGCGGCGGGCTTGATTCCATGCTCGCGGTCAAACTCATCGTCTCGCAAGGCATCGAGGTGCTCGCGCTGAATATGGATATCGGATTTGGCGGCAAAGACGATAAGAGCGAGATCATGCGCCGCAGAGCCGCAGCCGCGGGGGCGGATTTTAAAAGCGTCGATATCAGAAGCGAATATCTGCGGCAGGTGCTTTTCGAGCCCAAATACGGCTACGGCAAGCACTTCAACCCATGCATCGACTGCCACGGATATATGTTTAAGACCGCGCTTGCGATGCTGCAAAGCGAAGGGGCGAGCTTCATCATCACGGGCGAGGTGCTCGGACAGCGCCCGATGAGCCAACGCGCGCAGGCTCTAGCTCAGGTCGGCGGGCTTAGCGGCGATGAGGAGGGGCTGATCCTGCGTCCGCTATGCGCGAAGCTGCTGCCGCCTACGACGCCCGAGATCAAGGGCTGGGTCGATAGGGGCGCGCTGCTTGATATCAGCGGGCGCGGGCGCACTAGGCAGATGCAGCTCGCGGCGGAGTTTGGTTTTAAGGATTACGAAACGCCTGCGGGAGGCTGTCTGCTGACCGTGCAGAGCTTCAGCGAGCGGATCAAGGATGCGGTAAAATTTGAAAAGATCGAAACACCCGCGGATGCTGAAATTTTAAAATTCGGGCGTCATCTGCGCCTGCCTGAGGGTGCCAAGCTCATAATCGGGCGGGATGAGAGCGATAACAAAAAGCTTGCCGCCGTGCAAAATCCGAAATTTAGCGAGATAAAATTTAAAGATGACGTCGTAGGCGCGCTAAGCCTGCTAAGCAGGGGCGCGAGCGAGGCGGATAGAGAGCTTGCGGCGAGGCTGGCGCTAACATACGCCAAAACGGACGCCGCGCGCAGCTACACCCTGCTCATAGACGGTAGCGAGCTGAGCGCAAGCCCATTTGAGAGCAAGGATGCCGCCCGCGAGTATTTTGTGTAAAATCTAAACCGCCATCCAAGTTGTATTTGATAGAGATAAAAACGATACATAAGCTCAAGGAGCTGCGATAGTAGATACAAGAATAAAATTTAAAAACGACGATGCTTGAAGCGAGCCGAAAATGCGGCGACAGCAGGCTAAATTTAACCGCCGCGAGCGCTAAATTTAAAAGCAAAAGCGAGCAAATTTTATAAACTTAGGAGCGTTTATGGAGTATTTCAAGCCGTTTTTCGTAAAGATCGCAGGCCGCGCCAGAGATGACGATCACACGAGCGCGCACGATCAGATTATTGCGCCGCTACTGCAAAATGCGCTCGCCGCCTATGTCTATAATGGGCGTAAAGATAGCATCGTGGGAGCTTTTGGTAGCGTGGAGCACCCGCTAAATTTAAGCGAGTTTAGTTTTCTCGTGCGCGAGCGGGGCAAATTTCGCTTCGATCTCTCGCGCGAATGCGTAAACGGCGCCGAGATCTTTTGGAACGCCTGCAGTTTTAGGCGCGGCTCGGTTATTATTTTGATCGAGGGGGAGTTTGATTTGGCGCCTATTTTACGCCGCTGCGCCGAGATAAGCATAGACGAGACGTCAAATATGGGCAACAGCCCCGCAGCGACCAAGCTTGCTAAGCGCGCGATGAGCGAGGGACAGATCGCCGTGCTTTTTAGCGCATCAAACGGGATGGAGTGGATGGATATCTATGCGCCCGAGGAGGTGCGGGATAAAATTTTAAAACTTGCGGATGAGATCAACGGGGATGAAATTTAAAAGCCGAGCTCTGCATTAAATTTTACGCCGGATAGGATTATGTGTCCCTATGTGTGCAGACAAAAGTAGAGGTCGAGAACATAGGTTTCGCCTATCGCCCTCTGCGCCTTGCCAAAAGATAAAACAAAATGATCGCCGCCAAAACCGCCGCGATTGCGGCGTAAATTTTACCCATGCCGCCGTAGCTTTTGGAGTCGTCGCTTAAATACAGATTTATTATCGCGCCGTTGTCCGTTGAAATTTCAAGCTTCGCGCCCTTTGCGCCGTTTAGCTTTACGCGCAGCATATTTGCCGCGGGGCTTGAAATCTCGGGCTTATCCATAAAGGAGTAGCTGGTTTTGTAGCTTTTCATCAAATCGTTGCAGTCTTTGGGGACTACGAATATATCGTAAAACGCGCCGTTTTTCACGCTCAGATTTTCTCCGCCTTGCACGACGAAGTATCTAAATTTAGGCGCTTGCGTGATAAACTCCCACCGTAGCGTCTTTTGCCTCCCGCCCTGCTCGTAATTAAACTCCGCGCTGTATTTGGCGTCAAATTTAAAAACATCTCTGCTGAAAAGCACGAACTGCCTATCGCTTAAAATGGCGTTAGGATCAGAGTTTTTGTCTAAAATTTTAACGTTTTGAAGCTCCCTGCCGCCTTCGTAAATTTTAAAACTTTTCATCGCTACGGGCGGTCCCTCGGCATTAAATTCCACGCTTACGGGGTTTGCAGTGATTTTGCACTCTGGCATGGGATCTGGAATTTCATTGCTGAAAAACGCAAGCGCGGGCTCGTCGTTCGGGTAATAGACGTAAGGACGCGAGTTTAGCGCTGTGGCGCTTTTGAACCTATCCTCCCTCATGCGTAGCGTTTCGTTTTTGCACATCCCAAGTAGAAATTTGCCGCTTCCTTCGTCGTTTAAATTCCGTGAGCAAAAGGCGTTGAGGCGCGAATTTCCCATCTCAAAAACGTAGCTACTTTTTTTGCCGTGCTCAAAATAGCCGATGCCGATCTCATCCGAAGCAAAATCCAAAAATGCAAATCTATGGTAGATCGCGCTAAGTAGCCCGTCGATCGCACTTTTTAGATCGCTTGAGTTATAGGATAAATTTTCCCGTACTGCGGCATTATAGCCTGCGTAAAAAGCGCGCTTTGACGGATTTTCGCCCGTGAAATTCGGCTTGCCAGGGCTCTCGTCGTGCGACATCGCCTCGTTTGCGACGACATATTTTGCGTGATTAAGCGCGGAGATATTTAAAATTTCATTCTGCGAAAGCTGATTTAGCCCCGATTTTGCGCGCACATTGTTGATGTAGCTTAGCGGATCGTCGTAAAAGGAAAAGCCACTCATCGCAACGAGCGGCTGTTTTAAATTTGAAGGGGTGTTTTCGCATGCGGCAAAAAGCGCGCAAATCGCCCCGAGACCCAGAAGCCTAAGCCGCAGGGCCCGCTTTAGCAAACTCGACCCCCTCTTTTACGTCCTCGTAGCGTTTAAAATTCTCTTCAAACATCTTTGCTAGCTTATCGCGCGTTATATTATATTCCGCAGGATGCGTCCACGTATTAATAGGATTTAGCAGCTTCGTCTCGACGCCTACTAGCTCTTTTGGGATAGCGAGGTTAAATTTTTCAAAATTTTCAAATTCGCACTTTTTGATACTGCCGTCCAGGATCGCGTTTATGCATGCGCGCGTGGCTTTGATGCTCATTCGCTTGCCTACGCCGTACGCGCCGCCGCTCCAGCCGGTGTTTACTAGATAGACGCTAACATTGTGCTTGTCGATCTTTTCGCCCAGAAGCTTAGCATAAACGGTCGGGTGCAGCGGCATAAACGGCTCGCCAAAGCACGCGCTAAAGGTCGCTACAGGCTCGGTGATGCCGCGCTCGGTGCCCGCGACTTTTGCCGTATAGCCGCTTAGGAAATAATACATCGCCTGCTCTTTAGTAAGCTTTGCGACCGGCGGCAAAACGCCGAATGCGTCGGCGGTTAGAAAGATTATGTTTTTCGGATGACCGCCCGCAGAGCTTGGCTCGTAGTTATCGATGTGATAGATCGGGTAGCTAACGCGGGTGTTTTCGGTCTTGCTGCCGTCTTTGTAGTCTACTACGCCAGCCTCATCCGCGACCACGTTTTCAAGCAGCGCGTCGCGTTTGATCGCGGCGTAAATTTCAGGCTCGCTGCTAGGGTCTAAATTTATGCACTTCGCGTAGCAGCCACCCTCGAAGTTAAATATCCCCTCGTCGTCCCAGCCGTGCTCGTCGTCGCCGATCAGCTTGCGGTTTGGATCGGTCGAGAGCGTCGTTTTGCCCGTGCCGCTTAGACCGAAAAATAGCGCCGTGTCGCCATCCCTGCCCACGTTTGCGGAGCAGTGCATGCTTAGCTTGCCCTCAAGCGGCAGCCAGTAGTTCATCATAGAAAAAATTCCTTTTTTCATCTCGCCGCCGTACCACGTACCGCCGATAACCGCGACGTTTTCCTCGACGTTAAAGATAACAAAAACGTCGCTGTGAAGCCCGTCGCTCGCGTAATCTTCGTTTTTGCATTTGCACGCGTTGTAAACGACGAAATCAGGATGAAATTCCGCTAGCTCGCTCTTACTTGGACGGATGAACATATTTTTTACGAAATGCGCCTGCCACGCGACTTCGGTTACGAAACGAACCGATTTTTTGCTCTTTTCGCTCGCGCCGCAAAATGCGTCTTGGATAAAGATTTCCTTGCCGCTTAGCTGGGCTTTGGCTTTGGCCAAAAGCTTATCGAAAAGCTCTTTTGAGATAGGTTGGTTTACCTTGCCCCAAGCGATGTATTTTTGGCTCGGGTCTTGTTTTACGAAGTACTTATCCTTGGGGCTGCGACCCGTAAAGATGCCAGTATCGACCATAAAAGTGCCGTTGCTTGATACGCGCCCTTCATTCATCGCCTTTTCAAGCTCGAAAAGCTCGTCGTAGCTTAGGTTGTGATTGATTTTTTTGATATTTTTAAGACCTAGTTTATCCAGATCGTTCGGAGTTGTCATTTTGCGTCCTTTTTAAATTAAATTTTGATAAAAGATTGCGCTATTATAGCTTAAAATTTAGGTGAGCTCGCTTAAGCACCGAGGATTGTCGCCATGAAATTTAGGCGGAAGCGCCCGCCTAAATTTTAGAGCTTATCTTAAAATCGCGAGCACCTGATCGGCATCGACCGTATCGCCTTGGGCGATCAAAATTTTATCGATTACGCCATCACGCGGGCTTTCGATATTTATCTCCATCTTCATCGCTTCAAGAACGATGACATTCTGCCCCGCCTTAACAGCGTCGCCTTCCTTTATTAAAATTTTAAATACGTTACTAGGAAGCGTCGCTTTTATATTGTTATCGTCCGTACCACCTCGCGCGTCAGCAGTGGGCTGCTCGTGGGCAGAGCCTTGCGGCTGCGGCTTTGCGGGCGCTGAGGTATCGAAGCTGACGTCGTATCGATCACCGTTTACGAGTACGTTTTGTCCGGCAAATTCTACGCTGTAAATTTTGCCGTTAATTTTAATGTCAAATTTGCCGTTTTTAGAAATACCGCTTTGATGGCTTGCGGCGGGTGCTACGTCCTCTTTTTTGCGGCTCATCACCCTGCCCTCGCCTTTTAAAAACGCAATGCCCTTTTCTTTGCACGCAAGCGCGATAAATATGTTCTCCTCGCTAGGCTCGATGCCCTGCTCGCGTAGAATCTTCTGCGCATACGCGACGCTCTTGCTCTCGTCTGCATCGGCAATATCTACGGCGTGTTTGGTCGTAGGCTCTAAGCCCAGCTGCTCTGCCGCCATCTTAATCACGCCGTCATCGGGTTTAACGGGCGTTTTGCCGAAATAGCCTAGCACCATCTTGCCGTAGCCCTCGGCGATCTTTTTCCACGGGCCGAACATTACGTTGTTAAACGCCTGCTGGAAATAAAACTGGCTAACCGGCGTCACGCTCGTGCCGAAACCGCCCTTTTCGACGACCTCTCGCATAGCCTTGATGACGGCTGGAAATTTATCTAAAATTTTATTATCGCGCATCATCTGAGTGTTTGCTGTAAGCGCGCCTCCCGGCATCGGCGAAAACGGAATGAGCGGGCTTACCTGCGTGGCCTCTGGCGGCATAAAATAATCCTTCAAGCACTCGCCCAAAACCTCTTCGTATTTTAAAATTTTCTCTGCATCTAGCCCCAGGTCGAAATTTTGCCCCTTCGTCGCGTGCAGCAGCGTAAGAATGTCCGGCTGGCTCGTGCCGCCGCTTACGGGATGCGCGGCAAGATCGATGCCATCTATGCCCGCAACGAGCGCAGCCTGATAGCATGCGACGCTAACACCCGCCGTCTCGTGCGTGTGCAGGCGGATATGCACGCCGTCGCCTAAAATTTTACGCGCGCGCTTGATCGTCTCATAGACCTTCTGCGGGCTGCTGGTGCCGCTTGCGTCTTTGAAGCAGACGCTGTCAAACGGGATCTGCGCGTCTAAAATTTGACGCAGAATTCTCTCATAAAACGCTGCGTCGTGCGCACCGCTGCATCCCGGCGGCAGATCCATCATCGTAACCACAACTTCGTGTTTAAGACCGTGACGATGTATGCACTCGCCGCTAAATTTTAAATTTTCCACGTCGTTTAGCGCATCGAAATTTCGAATCGTCGTCGTGCCGTGCTTGGCAAAAAGCTTGGCGTGCAGATCGATGATCTCGCGGCTGCCGGTATCGAGCGTGACGGTATTTACGCCGCGGCTAAGGGTCTGTAGATTCGCCTCAGGCCCCACGATGCTTCTAAATTTATCCATCATCTCAAAGGCGTCTTCGTTTAGGTAAAAATACAGGCTCTGAAACCGCGCGCCGCCACCGAACTCAAAGTGCGTGATGCCCGCGTCCTTCGCCGCGCTGACGGCAGGCAGGAAGTCCTCCATCGCCACGCGCGCGCCGAAAACCGACTGAAATCCGTCGCGAAAGGTCGTGTCCATAACGTCGATAAGCTTTTTAGCCATTTTTAGCTCCTAGGTTAAATTTAGCGCGAATTTTAATATTTCTAGCCTAAAAAAGCTTTTAAACCAAAAACCCCCGGAAAGATTGCGAGCGTTAATAGCACTAGAATTTGCAATAAAATAAAAGGTAGCACGCCCTTGTAAATATCCGTGGTATGGATTTGCGGCGGCGTCACGCCCTTTAAGAAAAATATCGAAAATCCAAATGGCGGCGTCATAAACGATGTTTGTAAATTTACAGCGATTAAGATCGCAAACCACACGGGATTAATATGCAAAGATTCTACTATTGGCAAAAGTATTGGCAAAATGATATATGAAATTTCGACATAATCGAGAAAAAATCCAAGCACTATGATAACTACCATCGTAAGCGCGATAAATCCCCATGCTTGACCGGGCAGATTCTCCATAAAATTTTTTACGACCTCATCTCCGCCCGTGTAAGAAAAAATCATCGAAAATGCCGTGGCGCCCATCAAAATCATAAAAACCATGCCCGAAATTTTAGCGGTATTTTTTAGCGCGTCATAGATCAGCCTAAACGAAAACGTGCGGTATAAAACAGCTAGCGCTATCGCACCTAAGCAGCCTACCGACGAGCTCTCCGTAGGAGTAGCGATGCCCGCAAAAATAGATCCCAAGACGAGCAAAATCAGCACAAGCACCGGCACGACATTTTTAAGCGCGATAAAAATTTGCTTTGATTTGCTAAGTCCCTCTAGCGGCGGAACAGGCGGCGCATAATCTTTGCAAATATATGAAATAATCGCAATATAAATCACGTAAAAACCCACTAGCACGAGCCCAGGAATAACTGCTGCAGAGAAAAGATCACCTACCGAAACAGAAAGTATATCACCTAAAATAATCAGCACGATCGAGGGCGGGATAATCTGCCCAAGCGTGCCCGCGGCAGCGATAGTGCCAGTAGCCAGTGGCTTATCGTAGCCGTATTTCATCATCACGGGCAAACTGATAACGCCCATAGCGATGACAGTCGCGCCCACGATGCCCGTCGTAGCCGCAAGTAACGCGCCCACCAAAACAGTGCTGATCGCCACGCCGCCTCGTACACCGCCGAATAAAAATGCCATCGACTCTAATAAGCGCTCCGCAAGGCGAGTCTTTTGCAAAATCATACCCATCAAAATAAAAAGCGGCACCGAAATTAATAGCTGATTTTCCATAATCGAGTAAATTCTATTAGGCATCAGTGAGAAAAACTGCCTGCTCATATCCTCGAAAGCTTCGGTTAAAATTTCAAAGCCCTGCGCGTAATCCCACGCCTCACTAAGTCCGTAGATAAAGCCGAAAATCACCGCCACGGCGCCGAACGTAAACGCAACGGGAAAACCCAGTAAAAGCATAAAAAGCGCTGCCGCAAACATCACTATGCCTATCATAGCTCGCCACCTTTTATCTCGCCTCGGTAAAATTCCACCCAAGCGCGAAAAGTGTGAAATTTATAGAATTTTAAATTTAAGCTCATTTTGCCATCACACACTTTGTGCGCCCGAAGAATTCCCACTAAGAAATTCCGAGCCCTTGTTTTCCCTAACATCAAGCAGGGCATTAATATTTTTAATCAAAAATCCAAATGCGTAGATAAATAAAAACGCGTAGCTAAGCGTGATTGCGGACTTGATGATCCAAAGATGCTGCATACCGCCGGGATTGGCACTGGCCTCATGGCTCGTATAAGCCTCGCTCACATAATCGATCGAAAAAAACGCCACGAGCGCCACGAAAGGCAAAATGAAGAATATCGTACCTAAGATATTTATGAGCGCTTTTGCAGTGGGGCTAAAATTTTCGTAAAAAATATCCACGCGAACGTGGGCATTTTCTTTAAGCGCGTAGGTCACGCCGAATAAAAACATCGCCGAATATAGCCACCACGTAAGTTCTTGCATAGCGACGGAATTTGCGGCTGGAAAAAGATAACGCGCCACAACATTGTAAAAAACGACTATAACTAAAAGCGCCAAAAATACGATACTCAATACGCCTAAGATATTTGCGAACGCATCAAAAGCTCTTTCTAATCTGCGTAAAAAATTCCTCAAAATTTTACCCTTTGCTTGATATTTTTGCTATAAAAGCTGGGATTTTAGCAAAAATATCTGCAATTTATTATAAAATTATGCGCGGAAAGGATTTTTATGATTTTAAAATTTCAAAACAGATACTCTAAAAAATTTCTCGCTTTTTGTGCTATATGGGCGTTTTTTTGGCTAGCGTTTTCATATTTTTTCTTGCAAAAATTCCTTTTTATCTATCCGGAAAATTTTAGTATTCACGTGAGATTCGCACTTTGCGCCATAGCGCTAGGAGCGGCGATTTTAGCTATTTGCGGCAAGAGCGTTTACGGCGCGGTTTGTGGATATGCGGTATGGTTTTACGGCGCGGCGCTAGGATTTGTCTCATCGCTAAATTTAGCTAAAATTCACACGGTACTGCGAGGGAGCGGAGATATGAGCGGGATGAGCGGCTGTGGTGGAGCGGTGAAATTTTTAAATTTTGATATAAGCGCAGTGCCGATTTTTAAGCCGTTTAACAGCTGTGCATTCGACATACCGGCGGTGCCGGCTGATGCGACGCTAGAGGGACTGCAAGCTAAGCTAACCGCGCTTTATAGCGGAGGTTGGTATCTGTTTCCAGCAAGCAAAAGCGTAGATCTGGCGCAATTTTGGAGCTTTATCTTTATATTTTTCGTAATTATTTGGATGATTGGAATTTTGCTTGGATTTATAAATAAAAGGGTGCGATGTTAGCTCGCACCCGATAAGAATTATTGGACGATTAGTAACGCATCTGAGCTATAAATATTATTTATAGTTTTTAGGCTCGATACTTTCCATACTGCTTCGCACAACCCACCATAGCTCTTTTTTAATGTCATTTGAGTATTGCTGTTGTACTCGTAAGTAGCACAGACATTTTGCCTAATTTTAATAGGATTGGTTACGTTTGTCATACTTGAAAAGTTGCTATTATACTCACCTTTTGCGATATAATAACCCATAACATCCGTTAGCGACGTAGATATATTCTGCGCCGTCCTCACCACCTCCGCATCATCGCGCGTAGCTGCTAGTTTTGGGATGGCAACTGCCGCCAAAACACCTAAAATCACGATCACGAAAATTAATTCGATCATAGTAAAGCCCTTCATGTTTTTATCCTTTGATAAAAAATTTTTGGATTTATATTATAGAGCGTTTACTATAAATTTAACTTAAAAGTTCTTTGCGAATTCTAACATTTTGGATAAATTTTTCATAGCATTCGCGCCGACCGCCAAATAGTGGTTATTTATCAGGCTTTTTCCGTTGTAAAGCGGCGCCTTCATCGTCTTTAGATCTACTACCGCTCCGCCGCTTTGATGCAGCAAAAAATCCCCCGCGGCGATGTCCCAAAGCGAGCAGTCGCTAAATCTCGCATACGCGCTCGCACCCCCCTCGGCTAAGATGCAAAATTTTATCGCAGAGCCTTTGCGCACTAGCTGCATTTTAAATTTTTGCGCGAATTGCGGATATTTTTCGGATTTACTGTGACGTCCGTGCATGAAGATTTGCGGCGCGCTATTTGGGCGAGCGAGCAGTACGCCGTTTTTATAAACTCCGCCGCCATTTGAGTTATATATGTCGCCGCTTACGGGCACGCCGATTACCGCTAAAATCGGGCGCCCATGCTCAATCAGCGCAATGCAGACGCAAAACTCGCCGTTGCGCGCGATAAACTCCTTCGTGCCGTCCAGCGGATCTATGAGCCAAAATCTCTCCTCGCTCATGCGCCGCTTGCTATCCAATACGCGCTCTTCCGAGCAGATCGCGATGTCGCTGGGCTCTAGAGTGCGCATTATCGCATCATTTGCCGCAAGATCGGCATTCGTAAGCGGCGATTTGTCCGCCTTAACAAAAACGTCGAATTTATCGTAATTTTGCATTATTGCGGCGTTTGCCTTTTTTGCGGCATCTATTGCAAGCGCCAAAAGCTCATCCAAGCCCACTTTCGCTCCTTAAATTTAACGGTGATTCTATCAAATTTAAAATTCCAAACGTCTAAATTTACGCAAGTAAAAACAGCCGAAATTTCAAAACCCTTTAGAATTTTAATATTCTTTTTTATATAATTGCTAAAATTTTTTAAAGGATCAACATGACCCCAGTCGTATTAGATAGCGTTAAACACGCGGATTTGAAATATCACGCAGACGCATTTCCTACCGAGCCTTTCGTGCCGGTGATCGCGCCGGAGATCCCGTTTTGCGCGGACAACCTCGTTATCGTATTTACCATCGAAAAAGAGCCCAAAATGGTGGCGCTGCTAGGGCGCACCAAAAACGTCCTAATTGATAAGAATTATAAAGGAACGGTGCCTTCTTCGGTGCAGAATTATCCGTTTTTCCTAGCCCAGATCGGCGAACAGACCGCGATCTGCTTCGATAAAGACGCACAGCAGATCAAGGGCGACGGAGAGGCGCTTTTTAAAGACGGTAGGCCGACGCCGTTTTTACAAAATTTAAAAGAGGTGATGAAAAATTACGCCGATTTAGATATGCGCACGCGCGTTGCAGCGGCGGAATTTCAAAAGGCGGGGATTTTAGAAGCCAAGGAGCTCGGTATCAACTCTAGCGGCAAGGAATCGTCTCTGCTGAACGGCTTTTCGGTCGTAAATCGCGAAAAGCTTTTGAAGTTAAGCGATAAAAAGCTTGCGGATTTCGCGCGCCGCGGATATCTGGAGCTAGCGTATTTCCACCTAAAAAGCCTTGCAAATTTTCAGCGCTTAGGCGATAAGATCATGCAGCTCGATCCGCCGACCGCGCAGAAAGAAGCGAAAAAATAGACGTTTTCGCCTCCTAAGTAGCTCATAATTTTTAGAATTTAATGTCGCGGATTTATAAAACTTGCAAAACTTACGATCGTTTCGGGGCTTGAAGTTGCCATAACCGCATGCGAGCTTGAAGCTCCAGGAAGCTTTATTCGCGGCTAAACTAAATACACCGCAAATTTAGTCCTAAATTTTAGCATAGGGTTTTATAACAAAAATTTTGCAACAACACAGTACGCAAGATTCCACGCTTAAAATTTCAAGCGAGAAATTTTACTATAAAATTATATTAAATTTAAAATTTAATTTAAGTAGATCAATTTATAAAATTTTATCCACACTGCCTAAAACTTTAGTTTTAAATTTAATCCTGCTCTCGCGCTGAAATTTTACTCGCGATTTATAGAAATTCCCGCGGCTCGTAGATTTGCACGCCGCGCGCGTCGCTGCTAGCCGCATTTATCATCGCGCGGGCGAGATACTAGCGCCGCTAAGCAGTCTAAATTTACCGAACACGCAGGCGGGCAGCAGTTAAAAATCGCCCCGCAAGCCGTTCTAGCGGGCGAGCATCAGGTCTCTCGCCCAAGATTATCGGCGGACGGACGATCTGAAGGCTGTCAAAGCCGAGCTCGCTCACGCATCGCTCGATCTGCTCTTTGGCGCGTAGATAAAAGCTTAGCAAGCTCTCTTTCGCACTCGAAGATGATGCGAGTACGAAGCGCTGCACGCCCGCTGCTTTGCCCCACTTCGCCGCTGCATAGACGTAGTCCACATCCACGCGCAAAAACGCCTCGCGCGAACCCTCCTGCTTCATCGTCGTGCCCAGCGCGCAAAAAAATTCGTCAAATTTATGCGGCGCGATATCTGAGATACCCTCAAAATCAATGATCCGCGGGCGAAGCTTAGGACAGCAAAAACCTATCTCGCGGCGCGTCCATGCCCCTACCTCATCGTAACCCAGGCTCTCGCAAAGCTCGCGCACCAGCTCCCTGCCCACGACCCCTATAGTACCTAGCACAAGGGCGGATTTCTTATTTTCGTTCCCTGAATTTCTTTAAATTTTAACGCATTGTGTGGTTAAATTTTACTTTTACCGTGCCAAAAATTTGGTCTAGTTTGCAAGTCGAGCCCGAAGATTGCGCGTTTGAGCTCGCATCGCAAGTCAAATACATAGCTCACGCGTTAAATTTCAAAGCCACGTTCGGCGCGAAATGTACATCAAATCAGCTTAAATTTATAAGACTATGCGCAGTCTAGAAGCCGCCGTTTAGTTGCGACGCACTAAAAGCGTAAAATTAGCATCTGCCCGCGTAGTCAAATCGCGGCTCGCCTAGGCTAAACTCGAAACTGCCTCGATCCACCGCACCCACGCACACGTCGCTATCGTGAAGCGCGAGCAGAAATTCCACTACCTCCTCACTACAATGGTACCGCGCAAAAAGCTGAGTCGTAGTCCGCGTCATCCGTCGCCACGGAGCCAAAAATTATGCCATGCAGGATAAAATCTCGCGGCGGAATGAACGAGCTAAATTAAAATCAAATCTGCGCGCGGAATAGAAAGCGGCCGAGCTAGGCTCGCGCCGCCGCTAGCGTTATGATCTGCTTAGCCACCTCGCTCGCTGCCTTTAAAGAGCCTACGGGCAGGTATTCGTAGATCGAGTGGAAATTATGCCCACCGGTGAAGAGGTTCGGGCACGGTAGCCCCTTTGCGGAGATGACAGCGCCGTCGTAGCCGCCTCGCATAGGCTTGATCTTAGGCTCGATATTTAGGCTTTTAAAAGCCTGCTTCGCAAAGCGTATCGCTGGCGCGTCATCGTTTTTCAAAAAGTTATAGACGTTTTTATAGCGATCGTTTAGCGAAATTTCGATCCGATCGCCCCAGATCGCGCGAAGCCCGTCCGCAGTTTTTTGCAAAAATTCCATGCGCTGCTCGTATCTTTTCTCGTCAAATTCCCTCACGTCGATCTTTAAGACGGTTTTTGCGCTGTTGCCGCTAAGCTCCTTGACCCAAAAATAGCCCTCCCTGCCCTCGGTGTATTCGGGCGCCTCGCCCGCGGGCAGCAGCGAGATAAACTTATGCGCCAAAAGTAAGGAATTTACGAGCTTGCCCTTGGCGTTCATCGGATGAGCGGACTGTCCTTTGAAAGTAATGGCGCAATCGCCCGCGTTCCAATTCTCGTAGATAAACTCGCCGATGCCGCAGCAATCAAGGCAGTAGCCGAAGTCCGCGCCTATCTCGCTTACATCCAGTGCCTTTGCGCCCCGCAAGCCCTGCTCCTCGTCCGGCACGAAGCAAGCGATTATCTCGCCGTGTTTGATCTGCGGATTTTGGACGAAAAATTCTAGCGCATTTACGATCGCGGCGATCGCCGCCTTATCGTCGGCGCCTAGCAAACTAGTGCCGTCCGTTACGATAATCTCATCTCCTTTATAATCCTGCAGCTCCTTATTTTCGCTCTCTTTAAGATAGATCTCTAGCTCTTTGTTTAAGCAAATATCTCCGCCTTCGTATCTTACGATCTGAGCTTTGGTATCATTCGTCTGCTCGGCGCTGGTATCAAGATGGGCGAAAAACGCTACGCTCGCAGCAGGCGCGTCTAAATTTGAGGGAATTTTAGCGATCAAAATCGACTTTTCGCTAAGGCTGATATTTTTTATGCCTAGCGCTTCGAGCTCGCTTTTTATGAGGCCTGCGAGCTCGAGCTCCTTTGGATTTGAGGGCATTATGCCCGCAGCACCCGCGGCTCTATTTGTGGTGGTGTTGATCTTGGTATAATTTAAAAACCTCTGCACGATATCCATATTAAGCTCCTTTTACAAAATGAAAAATGCGATGATGCAGACGGATAGAAACATACCTAGGGCCGTTCTTTTAGCGATCTGAATAGGGCTTACCATCGCAAGTCCTGCGCAAACGATGCAAGCGCCTGCGATCGGCGATGCGCTCCTGCCTAACGCGCCGCTTATCGCAACCGCCATACCGAGCTTATCTTGTTCAAAACCTAACGCGTCGGCGTGCACGGTCACGGCGGTGTTAAACGCCATCGCCGCCGCATCTCCCGAGCCCGTCACGACGCCCATAAAAAACGGCACGAAGGTTCCGCCGAATTTTACGTAGCCCTGCTCGCCCTTCAGCCACTCGATTACGAAATCTATCGCCCCGCACGCGCTAAGACCCGCGACGAAGACGCCCGCTGCGATGATGATACCCATGATATCGGCATACGCGCTACCCATACCTTTGAAAAATTCTTTCGTGATCTTTTGAGGGTTGGTCATAGTAATGACGATGGTGACGATAGCACCCAGTAGCATCGCCTCGGCGACGCCCATCTTGGTCCATTTAAGAAAGGAGATCGTGTTGAGCTTGGACGTACCGCCGATGATTAAGATCACCAAAGGCACTAGCGGCATAAGCGCGTACAAGACGTTTAGCTTCTGAGGCTGCGCATCTAAATTTGAACCGGCGGCGGATGCGACAGAGCTTGCCGCAGCAGGATTTGCGCCGTCTGCACCTGCGGAATTTTCTCTTTGAGCTAAGAAATTTACCCCCTTGACGTAGTCTTTGCAAACTATCGCCGTTATACTCATTACGATCAAAACTACGATCAAAGCGGTAATCGCGCTAGAAAACTGCACCCCGATAACGTCTTGAACCGTGTAAGATGGGTTGTGCGCCTTTACCATATCGGCTACAAATACGTTGTGCGCCGAGCCGGGGCTCAAAACGCCGCCGAAAGTTCCCGCAAATACCGCAGCTCCCGCCATCTCCGGTTTAACGCCCGCAGCCATCATCACGGGGATCAGCGTAGCGCCGACCGCAGCCGAGCAGCCCGCAGCGGAGGGGATAGCGATATTGATAAAATATGTAAGCGCCACGACGATAGGGATCAATAAAAATCCGATATTTCCAAGAGGTCTGGTGAGTAAATTTACAAGAGCGCGGTCGCATTCGGTAAATTTCATCACGAAGGCAAAACCCATGCTGGCGCAGATCGCCTTAATAAGACCTGCTTTAGTCATATACGAGGTAAAGGCGCCCAGCCCGTCTAGCGGCTTTAGACAAAGCACGCACAGCACCAGACCCACGCCAATAAGCACGGTTTTAGCATCCTTCTTCATGATTAGTAAAGCGACGACCGCGACGATACCCGCAAGCGCCAAAAGTAACCTAAGTGTCTGCACGATAACTCCTTTTAAATTTTAAATTTACTTCCCACGGCGATGCGCGAGATCTCTTTTTTATACTCGAATTTCAGCACGTCCGCATGCCCCATCACCTCGCACTCGTTTCCGTTTATCAAAAACACGCTACCCTCGGGCATAGCATAGACGCTGTCGTTTTGATTGACGATCAAAAACTCCTCCAGCCGCTCCTCCCTACTCTCGCCGTTGTGGTTTGAAATTTTGCCGCTTATGAAATGCGGATTGATCTGGTGCGGAAAGATCCCCAGAGCTACCGGCGAGGGCGGGAAGACGATCGGCATGTCGTTGGTAGTCATCATCGTCTTGCCTGCGACGTTTGCGCCGGCAGACCAGCCGAAATACGGCGTGCCGCCGTCCACCGCCTCTTTGATCGCGCCTAAAAGATCAAATTTATAAAGCTCATTTAGCAGCACGAAGGTATTGCCGCCGCCGATGCAGATCGATTTGGCATTTTTAACGGCGGCTTTCATATCGGAAAAATGGTGAATCGATCTGATATTGTTGCTCTCCAAGCAGTCTGCGACCTTCTGCTCGTATTGCTCGCTTGTGCGCCTAACGCCCGCAAATGGAATGAATAAAATTTCATCCTCCCAAAGACTTCCTAAAAATTCCTTGATCCACCCCTTGCAGTGGTTTAGATAGCCGCTGTCTTTGTAACTAGAAGCGCTTAGAAGTAGTGCTCTTTTCATACCGCTTTCCTTAAGCTTTGCCGTTTAGCTTATACGCGCAGCGCAGATAAACGTCCACTCCCGCAAGCAGCGAATCCTCGTCAAAGTCAAATTTGGCGTTGTGATGTCCCGCCGCAAGCGTAGTGCCGATCATCAGATATCCGCTTTTGCCACCCGCATCTTGCACCGAGCGCATAAAATGCGCGAAGTCCTCGCATGCGCCGAAATTTAGCTCCCTTACGATCTTGTCGTTATCGATAAACGGCGACGCCTTTGCCGCATCCTCGTAAAGCTGCGTGGTGGCCTCGTCGCTATCGCCGCCCGCGGTGCCGCCCGTGACCTGCACGTCATAGCTGACGCCGTAAATTTTAGAAACGCCCTCCACTATGTCCATACATTTGGCCTTCATAAACTCATTCAGCTCCGTACTCTCGCCGCGAGTCTCGCACGCAAGGTAGCCGTTAGGCGCGATGACGTTGCGTCCTTCGCCTGCGCGCAGCACGCCTACGTTGATACGCGTGACGCCGTCCGCGTGCCTCGTGATGCCGTGCATATCAAGCGCCATTTCTGCTGCGGCGAGCAGAGCGTTGGCTCCGTTTTGCGGCGCGCCCGCGGCGTGAGCGGACTTGCCTTGTAAATTTACGTCAAATTTAGTGGTCGCAAGCAGCTTTTTGGTGCCGCAGATGATACCTCTCATAGTGCTCGCCTGAAAGCCGATATGACCGCCCAGCAGATAATCCACGCCCTTGGTGACGCCAGCAGCCTCCATACCCACGGCGCCCCTGGTGCCCTCCTCGGCGGTTTGGAAGATAAATCTAAATTTACCGCTAAAATCGTCTAAGCTCTGCGCGATCAGCTTTGCCAGAGCAAGCCCCATCGTGATATGCCCGTCGTGCCCGCATGCGTGCGTGATGCCGTTAATATCGGAGCGAAAGCCCTCCTTAAAAGGGCGGTGATCCGTGTCCATGCTCTCGGTCACGTCCACGCCGTCTATGTCAAATCTAAAAGCGACCGTCTTGCCCGCGCGCCCCGTGTCTATTTCGGCTACGAGACCCGTTAGTCCATCCTCCATCGCATCAAGAAATTTTATCTGATCTGCATTTAGCAGCCCTTCGGCGCGCTGCTTCGCCTTCTCGCAGGCATCCTTGCTACCTACGCCCTGCCTCGCTTCGGTTTTCACCACCTCGCGACCGAGCTTTATCTCATAGCCCAAGCGCTGCATACGATCTGCGATAACCGCGGTCGTAAAAAAGGTAAACCAGCCCGTCTCGGGATGCGAGTGAAAAAACCTGCGATCCCCAATCATCTCGCTTTTTAGCGCCTCTACTTTTTGTGCGATAGCATCCATCTTCTCTCCTTTATTTTTTGGCTAAGCTTAACATCGCCGCGGCTAGAACCTTCGTAGCGACAAACGCGTCGTCCCAGTTTATACTTTCATTTACGTTGTGGCTGATGCCGTCCTTACACGGCACGAAAAGCATCCCCACGCGATCCGCAAGCTCCGTCATATTCATCGCGTCGTGTCCCGCGCCGCTAGGAAGCCTTAGGCTTGGAATTTTAAGCTCGCAGGCACAGCTCTCAAGCAGATCTATCATCTCCTCGCTTAGCTTTACGGGGCGATCCTTGATGAGATTTTTTAGTTCAAATTTACATCCTCTGCGAGCGCAAATTTCATCTATCGCGGCGCAAATTTGATCGTCCGCCGCCCTGAGCGCATCCTCGTCTATATCGCGTATATCAAGACCTAGCGTGCAGGAGCCGGGGATTACGTTTAGCACGCCGGGTAGCGCGTTTGCATAGCCCACCGTCGCGACCGTGGTTTTGCCCGTCTTTGCGATCCTCTCCGCGCTTAAAATGATCTCGCTAGCGCAGGTCAGGGCGTCACAGCGCATATCCATCGGCGTAGCGCCGCTGTGATCGGCTCTGCCCTCGATCCGTAGCTCGTATCGCACGGGTGCGGCGATACCCGTGACGACGCCCACGGGGATACCCCGCCTCTGCAATACCGGCCCCTGCTCAATATGAAGCTCGATATAGCTATGAAAGCTGGATTTGGGCAGGACGCAGCTTTTTAAATTTGCGGGATTTAGCCCGAAAGCCTGCATGGCGTCAAACAGCGAAATTCCGTCTTTATCCTTTAGCTCGCCCAGCCGCTGCCGCGAGAGCTTGCCGCTAATTATCTTGCTGCCTACGGTTGCCATTTTAAAGCGACTCGACTCCTCGCAAACAAAGACGATGAGCTCCAGCGGTCGCGCAAGCCTCTCTCCGCTATCTCGCACCGCGCGGATCGCCTCCAAAGCGGCCATGACGCCTAACGTGCCGTCGTAAAAGCCGCCCTGCGGTACGCTATCGATATGCGAGCCCGCGCTGACGGACGGCAAATCGGGATTGCTGACGCCGCTAAATTTAGCGAAAATATTGCCCGTATCGTCGATTTTGATCTTGAAATTTTCTTTTTGAAGTAGCGATATGAGGAAGTCGCGCGCCGCTTTATCCTCGCGCGAAAATGCAAGCCGCGTAAGCCCGCCGCCCGCCAAAGCCCCAAAGCGGCTTATCTGTTCGAACTCGCTTTTAAAGCGCTGCATGTTTATGTCCATAAATCCCCTTTTTTAAAAAATTTATGAATACGGCATTTTAATATTAAATTTATATAACAAAGCTGAAATTTATCTATCGTGGCGGCAAATAGGGCGCTAAAACGGCACGTGAGCAGAGCTGTTTTAAAAATAGCTCTTAAATTTTAATTTTTGCCTTTTAGGCTTTAAAATCGCGACGCGCCTGCTTAACTTCAGACTAAACGGATATAATTATCGCAAAATTTAATGAGGAGCAAGGATGGAACAGGGCTCGCTAGAGGGGCTTTATGAAAAGCTAAATGGGCTTAAAAGCGTGATAGATAAGGAGGAGTGTCTGTTTGACGCGATAAGAGACGCCGTAGAGGCGCAGGATTTGGCGTTTGCCGCGCAAATTTGCGACTTTGTTTTAAACGACGAATTTGAAAAATTCGGCGCGTTTTTAAGAACCAGAGCGCTAATGTGGCTCACGGACTATATCGTGCAAAATTCAAAAGAAAACGAGAGCGAATACCCAAATTTCGACGACTTCGTGGACTGCCTGTGGAAATTTAAATGGATCGTCTCGGGCGTCGCTCAAAGCTCCATGATAGAAAAGGAGCTCATAGACGAGGTAAACGAAGCGATGCTGTTTTACTACGAGCACATGGAGCTCTCGCTGGCTGCCTACTACAAGGCCTTGATGAATCAAAACATCGACATGGGCGATGCTAGAGAAGCAAAGGCAAACTATGAGCTATGGAAAAAGCTCGCCAAAGACGATATGGCCGACTGCGAAGCATGCGAGGCATCGGGTGAGATCGCCTATTTAAATTTTGTCGGCGAGCACGCAGCGGCGCTGGAGCTTGCCGCGCCGATACTCTCAGGCGAGCTAACTTGTGCCGAAGTGCCTCACACGACCTACGCGCCGATACTTTTTAGCATGATTAAAACAGGCAAGATCGAAGAGGCAAAAGCCCTGCTACCAAAGGCCGCGGCGACGATCGAGTCAAATCCTCGCGTCATAAACGAGATCGCCCCGCTCATCGAGATCGCCGTTAGGCTGGACGAGCGCGAGACGGCGCTAAATTTAGCGCGCAAACACTCCACTGCGATCCTTGAGGGCAACGACGATCTAAACGACCTGCGATTTTTCATCGCAGTTAGCGCGTTCGGCGATGAGAGCGACTACAAAACGGCTTTGGAGCTGGCGGGTAGATTTGACGCTAGAAATCAAAACTTCTACTACGCCGATTATCTGAATAAATTTTACGAGGAATTTTCAGGGCTTGAAATTTGACGGTTTAAAGACCTAGCGTGCTTTGTCCGCAAAGAAGAACACTATTCTCAAGCGCATACGGCGAGATAGTTTGAAATTTGCAGCTCGATACTACTTCGCTCTCGCAACGGCGAACGCGATAAAATTTATGCCGAACGGGTGCGGCGGCTCGTGCGGTAAATTTTATACCGCTTACTCGCGCACGTCGGCAGCCGATTGCCGAGAAATGATGATAAAGCACGCAATACTAAAATTTTAACTCGATCGCTACGTATGAAAGAAAAATATCGTGGCGGCGCATACCAACGCTAAACCGCATGGACAAGAGCAAATATTTGCGGTAGCCAAGACACGTATTCTAAATTTCAACCGCCGCAGAACGTAAAATTTAAACCAAACCCGCCGTCAATCTCGCTGTTAAAACATATAAGCGGCAACAATGGCGTATCTCGCGCCTTACCACCTAGATTTAGCGGCAAATTTAATAGCAAAATTTTAAAGCGTGGCATGATAAAATTTTAAAACAAAATTTCAAGTAGCTTTTTAAATGAAAAATTTAAAGCGGAATCTTGAATGCAGAATTTCAAATAAATTTTAAAATTCCAAGAGAATTTTATCCCTTGGAATTTTAAATTTAATGCTTGGCTAGGTAATTTGTGTCGTAGTTATTATCCACGAAATCGGGGTTATTCATCATTCTAAGATGAAAATCGCGCGTCGATTTTATACCACCGATGATGAGCTCATCTAGCGCGACTTTCATCTTCGCAATCGCACGCTCGCGGTCCTTGTCGTAAACGATGAGCTTACCGATCATGCTGTCGTAGTAAGGCGGCACCGAGTAGCCCTCATAGACGTGGCTATCCATACGGACGTTTCTGCCGCCCGGAGCAACGTATTTTGTGATTTTACCCGGGTTTGGCATAAAGCTTTTAGAGTCCTCGGCGGTGATGCGGCACTCAAGCGCATGCCCGCTAAATTTTATCTCGCTTTGAGGCAGCAGCTTCTCGCCCTGCGCGATACGGATCATCCACTCGATCAGATCGAGCCCGCTTCGCATCTCGCTTACGGTGTGTTCGACCTGCAGACGGGTATTCATCTCGATGAAATAGAATTTTTTATCCTTGCTATCATATAAAAACTCAAACGTTCCCGCGCTCGCGTATCCGATCGCCTTAGCGGCGCGAACCGCCGTTTCGTGCAGGCTCTTTCGCGTCGGCTCGTCCAAGATCACGGCTGGGCTTTCTTCAATCAACTTTTGGTGGCGGCGCTGCATCGAGCAGTCGCGCTCGCCGATATGCACGACGTGTCCATGCTCGTCACCCAAGACCTGAACCTCGATGTGGCGCGGGTTTGTGATATATTTTTCCATATACATCGTGCCGTCGCCGAACGCGCTCATCGCTTCGCTCTCTGCCGACCAAAAGAGCTTTTCGATATCCTCTTCGCGCTCGACCACGCGCATTCCGCGCCCGCCGCCGCCGGCTGCGGCTTTAATGATGACGGGATAGCCGATTTCGGCGGCTAGCTTGCGTGCCTCTTCGACACTTGCAATCGCGCCGTCGCTGCCAGGCACTACGGGGATGCCCGCGCGCATCATTACTTGCTTCGCCTTGCTCTTATCGCTCATTAAAGTCATCGCCTCGACGCTTGGACCGATAAATTTAATGCCGTGCTTGGCGCAAATTTCGACGAAATTTTGACTTTCGCTCAAAAAGCCGTATCCCGGAAATATCGCGTCGGCTTCCGTTAGCTCACAGGCCGTGATGATCGCGGGGATATTTAGATAGCTATCGCTGCTGCGCGGTCCACCTATGCAGACCGACGCGTCGGCGTATTTGACGTAAAGCGCGTCTTGATCGGCGGTGGAGTGCACGACGATAGCCTGCTTGCCCATCTCTTGGATCGTGCGAAGCGCTCTAAGCGCTATCTCGCCGCGATTTGCGATTAGAATTTTCTTAAGCTCCCTCATAGTTTCTCGACCTCAAACAGCGCCATAGCGTATTCGACCGGCTGTCCGTCCTCGACGAGAGCTTTTTTGATGCGGCAGTCGAATTCCGCCTCAATCTCGTTCATAATCTTCATCGCTTCGATTATACCGATCGTATCGCCCTTATGCACGACCTGACCTACGCTCACGAACTCTGCCGCACCAGGACTTGGCGCTTTATAAAAAGTACCTACCATCGGGCTGTCAATCGTATCCATCGCGCCTTTTGTGGCGGGTTTGTCGCCCACGAGCACGTTTACCGAAGGCGCAGCAAGTTGCGGGGCAGGTGCGGGTGCGGCAAGCTGAGACGTGCTCCCACCGCATGAGCCATATTTTTTTATCTCGATTTCAAAATCTTTATCTTTAATTTTTAGCTCGTTAATGCCCTGCTTTTCGCCGAAAAAATCCATTAACTCTTTGATTTCTGCTTTTGTCATAAATTTCTCCTGAAAAAATTTGCGAAATTTTAGCCAAATTTTTATAATTGTTTCTTTAAATGGATTTTCGCAGGGCTTTTAAGAAGTGCAAAGCGAAATTTACGACAAAATTTGCGGACTGATTTTAAGGATTTATAGGCTGCAATTTGCCTCGTTCATTTTAAGCTCAAACTTCGCAAGCGAAACACGAAATTTTGCCGTAAGGGCGCAGGATGATTTTAAATCCTTTAAAAATTTAACGCTTAATTTTACGACCGAAATTCTACGCCCAAGCTCAGAGCGCGAAAATTCCGCGCTTTGCTTTAAAATCTCGCCTCCAGGCTCATATTAAAATCCCGCGCCTTGCTTTTCTTTAAAATTTTATGCTGAAATATTATTTTAAAGCCTTGCGCCGAAATTCTATCCGCGCGAAGCCCTATGCGTTAATGTGTCGCAAAAAAGCTCTGAATTTTCGCTTTATCGCTCGTTTTGCTAAGAGCCAACATCAATAGTACGCGCGCCTTTTGCGGATTTAGATTATCGGCGGTTAAAAAGCCGAGCTTAGCGTCGTCCACTTCGGCGCCCACGCTAGTGCTGCCGGTGCCGGTGCGGCTTGAGCGCACGACGATCACACCCGCTTCGCTAGCCTTTGCGAGCGCAGCCTCCGTATCGGGGTATAAATTTCCGTTTCCCATGCCGGCGACTACGATGCCCTTAGCGCCCTTTTGCACGGCAGTCTCTACGAAATCGCTCACGTCCTGCGGATGCGCGTAAATAATATCGACGCGCGGCAAGGATTTGAAATCCTTGATATTAAACTCGCTTGCGACGGTGTGTTTGCGAAGCGGCGCCATATAAAAATTTACGACGCCATAATTTACGGTGCCGATCTTGCCGGAATTCGGCGAGGCAAAAGCCGCAACATTAGTAGTATTTGTTTTCGTAACCTCGCGCGCGGCGTGGATCTCGTCGTTCATCACTACAAGAGCGCCCTTTTCGCGAGCGTTTTTATCTGCCGCGACGGCAACGGCGTTGTATAGATTAAGCGGTCCATCAGCACTCATCGAGTCTGCGTTTCGCATCGCGCCCACCAAAACGATCGGTTTTTTAGATTTTATGACCAGGCTTAAAAAATACGCCGTCTCCTCCATCGTATCGGTTCCATGCACGATGACGACGCCGTCGACATCATTTTTAGTAAGCAGCTCGCTTACGCGGTTTGCGAGCTTGAGCCAAATTTCATCATTCATCTCCTGCGAGCCGATATTTGAAATTTGCTCGCTTTTAATCGTAGCTAAATCCCCCAGCTGCGGCACTGCCGATAAGATATCTTCTACGCCCTTTGAGCCTGCGGTATAGTTGCCCTCCGTGGCACTTGCGCTACTTCCCGCGATAGTGCCGCCGGTAGCTAAAATATAAATATTTGGCTTCGCAGCAGCCAAAGATGACGCGATAAAAAACGTAATGAACGCAAATTTCTTGAGTAGCCCCATAGTTGCTCCTTAAAAAGTGATAAAATTTTTATAATTTAAGCAAAATTCTAGCATAAAATTTTTATTATATTTTATTTTGCTGCTATAATGCGCGAAAAATTTTGATTATTTTAAGGAAATTTTATGGGACTGAAAAGCGATAAATGGATCAGACAGATGTCGCAGCAGCACGATATGATAGCGCCCTTTTGCGAGGAAAATATCGGTCGCGGCGTCGTTAGCTACGGACTTTCCAGCTACGGATACGACATACGCGTAGCGCGCGAATTTAAAATTTTTACAAACGTCGGCGGAACGGTCGTCGATCCTAAAAATTTCGACGCGAAAAACGTCGTGGATTTTGAGGGCGACGTCTGCATCGTGCCGCCGAATTCCTTCGCGCTAGCGCGCACCATCGAGTATTTCAAAATGCCGCGCGACGTGCTTGCGATCTGCCTGGGCAAAAGCACCTACGCGCGCTGCGGCATCATCGTAAACGTAACGCCCTTTGAGCCAGGCTTTGAGGGGCACATCACGATTGAAATTTCCAACACCACGCCGCTGCCTGCAAAAATTTACGCGAACGAAGGCATCGCGCAGGTTTTGTTTTTGCAAGGAGATGAGCCATGCGAGGTGAGCTACTGCGATAAAAAGGGCAAATACCAAAGCCAAAAGGGCATCACGCTGCCTAGAATTCTAAAGGATTAAGCAATGAAAAATTTAATCATCGTAGAGTCCCCCGCAAAAGCCAAAACGATCAAAAATTTCTTAGGCGCCGATTACGACGTAATCGCATCTAAAGGCCATATCCGCGACCTTCCTAAAAAACGCTTCGGCATCAAGATCAAAGATAAAAGCTTCGAGCCCGAATATGAAATCAGCGCCGATCACGATCAGATCGTAAAGCAGATAAAGACGCTCGCTAAAAAGGCGGATCAAATTTATCTCGCGACGGACGAGGATCGCGAGGGCGAGGCGATCGCCTATCATATCGCAGCTTCGATCGGCAAGCAAGCGGAGGATCTGCCACGCATCGTATTTCACGAGATCACCAAAAGCGCGATCTCAAACGCGCTAAGCTCGCCGCGCAAGCTCAATATCGCAAGCGTAAACGCCCAACAAGCGCGCCGCCTGCTCGATCGCATCGTGGGCTACAAGCTAAGCCCGCTTTTAAATTTAAAGATCCAGCGCGGCTTGAGTGCAGGTCGCGTCCAAAGCGCCGCGCTTAAGATCGTCGTCGATCGCGAGCGTGAAATTTTAAATTTTAAGCCGGTAGAATTTCACAGCATCGACGCAGTTTTTAAAAAGGACTTGGAGGCCGAGCTCGTGGAATTTCGCGGCAAAAAGATGGAAAAGCTCTCGGCCAAAAACGCGGCGCAGGCTAGCGAGATCGTCTCTGAGCTGCAAAAAGACAAATTTAGCGTAGAAAGTATCGAGAGCAAATCGCGCAAGACGAACCCCTACCCGCCGTTTATGACCTCGACGCTACAACAGGCGGCGAGCACGGCTCTGGGCTTTAATCCGCGTAAGACGATGAGCCTCGCGCAGAGCCTTTACGAGGGCGTCAATACCAAAAACGGCGGTGCGATCACCTACATGCGAACCGACTCGCTAAATATCGCTAAAGAAGCGATCGCGGCAGCTCGCGAGCTAATCGGCGAGCGTTTCGGCGAAAAATATCTGCCCAAAAGCGCGAATGTATACGCCACCAAAAGTAAAGGCGCGCAGGAAGCGCACGAAGCGATAAGGCCTACCGATCTAAAGCTTACCCCCGAGCTCGCGCAAAAAATCCTGCCTCGCGACGAGTACCGCCTTTACGCGCTCATCTACAACCGCTTCGTAGCCTCGCAGATGAGCCCTAGCGTCTCGCAAATCCAAACGATCATCGTACGCGGCGAAGCGGGCGCTTTTAAGATCAGCGGGCGCAAGGTGGAATTTGACGGATTTTACAAGGCTTACGGCGATCTGGATAAGGATAAAATTTTACCAAGCCTTAGCGCGGGTGACGCGATGAGCCTACAGAGCCTGAGCTCGCAGCAGCACTTCACCGAGCCGCCGGCGCGCTATTCGGAAGCGAGCCTCATCAAAAAGCTCGAAAGCCTCGGCATCGGTAGGCCCTCGACCTATGCGCCTACCATCTCGCTGCTTACTGCGCGCAACTACGTAAATATCGAGCAAAAACACCTGGTGCCAAGCGAGATCGCCTTTAAGATCACCGAGATGCTGGAGCAAAATTTTAAAAATATCGTCGATAGCGAGTTTACTTCCAAAATGGAGGAGAAGCTCGACGACATCGCCGAAAACAAAGCGGACTGGCAGCAAATTTTGGCGGATTTTTACTACCCTTTTATGGACGAGATCGCCAAAGGAAAAACCTCGATCGCAAGCCAAAAGCTAGCCGAAAAGATCGGCGAAACCTGCCCGAACTGCGGCGGGGAGCTACTTAGGCGCCAGGGCAGATTCGGCGAGTTTATCGCTTGCTCAAACTATCCAAAATGCAAATACTCGCGCAACGCGGACGCTAGCGCCGAGGGGGCGAGCGAGGAGAAGGCGACGCCCGAGGTGCTAGATGAGAAATGCCCGCAGTGCGGTAAAAATTTGATCAAGCGCAAGGGCAGATACGGCGAGTTTATCGCTTGCGAGGGCTATCCGAAGTGCAAATACTCGCGTAAAATCGAAGGCGCGGCAAAGGAGAAAAAGCCGCTGCTCTCCACGGGCGTAAAGTGTCCAAGCTGCGGCACCGGCGAGATCGTCGAGCGCTTCTCCAGACGCGGCAAATTCTACGGCTGCACGAACTACCCAAAATGCGGCTTTGTGAGCAACTACGCGCCGATCGCGCGCGCGTGCCCGCAGTGCGGCAACTCATACATGCTCCGCAAAGAGCTGAAAAAAGGCAACTTCGCCGAGTGCCCGCAGTGCAAGCTTAAAGAAGAGATCGATTGATAATAGGCGCCATTTCGGATTCTCATCGCGAAACAAAGGTCGCTGCAAGCGCCATAGAGTGGCTGCTCGCGCGCGGAGCGGATCTGCTCGTGCATGCAGAGGGCATCGTCGAGAGCGAGACGCTGCGGCTTTTGCGACAAAGCGGCAAGCCCTACTTCGCGATTTTAGGGAACAACGACGAGGCGCTTGCGGAGCTAAAAAATGAGTTTAACCTGCACGATGAGCCCTTTTGCACGGAGTTTGCGGGACTACGACTAAAAATAATGCACCATCCGTTTTATCTCTTTGACGAGGAGCCCGCAGCGCAAAATGAAGCAGACGTGCTAAGCTTCGCCGCGGATTTTGGTTCACGCACGGACACGGATCGCGCGGTAAATTCTCGCAAGGATTTCGGCGCAGACCTAATCAAAAATTCTAGCTTTAGCGACGAAGTAAGTTGCGGCACGAATTTAGGCTCAAACTGCGAAGCAGATCGCGGGGAAATTTTAGTTGCAAATTCTAAAGTAACGGATCACGTAATAAATTTAACCGCACCGAGCGTGAGCTTAAATTTGACTGTAAGTTCAGGCTCGGACGCAAACGACGAAGGCAAAAATTCCATCCGAAATTCTAAATCAAATTTCTCCGCCGCGAATTTAGACATAAACCCGTACTCGGGCGCTACGCGAAATTCTACGCCGATACGAGTCGCAAGCGGCGTGGCATATCAAAGCCCCGTCACAAAAATAGGGGCTGTAAATCCCATCGTAGATAAAAATTACCTGATGGCGGCGTATCGAGGCTTTATTACGATAAGCTCGAGCTACGACGCACAAAATTTTACCCTTTATTGCGGCAAAAATTCCGGCCGAAGTCAAAGCGAAAATTCTGCGCCCGCAATCCTTAATCAAATTCCAGGCGCTCTTATCGAGAGCAAAAATTTCTCTCCGAGCTTTGCCGCACCCAATCTAAAATCTGCGCTACGCAGCGATAAGAATTCTATCCAAAATCTCAGTGGAAATTCCGTTCAAAATTCTAATTCCGCAGCTCAAGCCACGCAGGATTTAAACTTTGCGGCGGCATATCAAAGCTCTATCCTCACGGCACCGAGCGCAAAATCCGCTTCGCTTCCAAATTCCGTGCTGCCTCAGAATTTTACCTCCTCGCAAAACTCCGCCTCATCGCAAAATTTCGTCCTACCGCCAAACTCCGCGAGAGAGGGCTGCGAAACGCCACTCAGATACATTAAAATTTACGATCGCACCAGTTTTTTCGCTGCGGTAGCGGATCGCTACGTCACATCGATGGATTACCGACGATACGGCAGCGACGAATCGAAAGGGCTTGCTGATAAGCGGGGTATATCAAAAAGCGGCACATCGGCGAATAGTCGCAGCGTAACGGCAGATTGCCACAGCACATCGGCGCACCAAAATAGCGCGATGAGAAATCAAAACACCGCGGCGATGGATTGGTGCGACGTATCGATAGATAAAAACGCTACGGTGGCGTATCGGCAATGTGCGGCGGTGAGTTATTGCTACACGGCAGTGAATCAAAACACTTTAGCGGCGCCAAATTTAAATTTACGGCGCGCTCGTGCTAAATCCGGGCGAGATTTGCGGGCGCAAAAAGCGGCTTTTCGGCTTGCCTGTGTTGTGGTACAAGAGCGAAAATTGCGCATATTTCGTCTCCGTTCGAAGCGCAAAGAACTATGAAGCGACCGAAAGGAAGTCTTGAAATGATACGAAAAGCCCCTGGAGCAGCCAGAGAAAATGCTAGAAAGATGCGAAAAAATTCTAAAGCAGCGCGGAAAAATATAAAAGGGTGCGAGGCCAAAGCGTATGAATGAAATTTACGTCCTAATCGCGCTATCTTTTTTGATCTTTGCTTCGCCCTTTTTAGCTAGCTTAGCTAGAATTCCGCTCTCGCCTATGGAGATCATGCTTGGCATTATAGCCGCAAATTTAGGGCTTTTGCCTCCAAGCGCGACCTTCGATCTAGCCGCGCAAATCGGCTTTTGCTACCTTATGTTTTTGGCGGGCTGCGAGGTGGATTTCCGTGCGCTGCTTGCGATGCCGCGCAAAACTTTGCGGCTAATCCTAATCTTTTTGGCGCTGCTTTATATCCTAAGCGCGCTTGCGGTTTGGATGTTTGAACTGCCGCAGATGCTTATCATCGCAGCGCCCCTGATGAGCGTCGGGCTGCTTTCGGCGCTGTATAAGGAATACGGCAAGGATCAGGCGTGGCTCAATCTCGCGATGCCCGCGGGTGTGATCGGCGAACTCATCAGCATCGCCGTCCTCACGGTGGGCGGCATCTACCTTAAAAACGGCTTCGGCGTCGAGATGGCGCTTCATATCGGCGCGCTTTTAGGCTTTTCGGTCGCCGCTCTAGCTGTTTTTAAAGGGCTTGAAATTTTATTTTGGTGGTTCCCCGCGCTAAAAACGGTCATCATGCCTAAATACGACAAAAACGAAAAGGACGTGCGATTTGCGATGGCGCTGTTTTGCCTCATCTGCGCGGGGGTGATGCTTTTGGGGCTTGAGGTCGTCATCGGCGCCTTCATCGCAGGCACCTTCCTGCCGACCTTTTTCTCGCACAAGGACGACCTCATCGAGAAGCTATCGTCGTTCGGCTTCGGCTTTTTGGTGCCGATATTTTTCATACACACCGGAGCGGTGATCAAGCTTGAGGCGCTTCTTATGCCCGGAGTGATGAGCTTTGCTGCGAGCCTAGCGGCGCTGATGTTTGGCATCAGGCTGGTTGCGAGCGCTACGTTTTTAAGCACTCTGGGCCGCAAAGGCGCGGCGCTTTTCGCACTATCGCTTTCTATGCCTCTGACGCTAGTGATCGCTACGGCGACGCTCTTTTACTCCACCGCCGCGATCTCGCAAGAGATATACTTCGCGATGATCATCGCCTCGCTCATAGAGGCGCTCGCGTCGATGGTTTTGATAAATTTTATTTACAAGGAATTTTAAGGCGGGAATTTTAAAATTTTGAAATTATAGGATTTTGGAATTTTAGAATTTCAAAATTTCGCGAAATTTTAGAATTCTATAAAATTTGATTTGATACGGGACTAAGATGGAGTTAAATTTAAAGCCCTATTTTGCGCCGCGATCGGTTAAGTCTTGGAGTTCCATAGTGTAATTTTCTTTTTGCCATGTTCCAGCATAGCCATAAGCTTTCAAAATTTTGAATAGCAAAGCTACTATATCCTTTTTGGAAAGAGTATTTGTGGTTTTTGGAGTCAATTCCAAAAGTTGCCAAATTCTATGAAGCTTTTTACTTTCATCAAATATATAATCCAAATGTGACTTCAATAATTTCACCTTTATGATATAAAATCCAAATGCCTTTAGCGAGGCTTGAATGATCATAGTCTGGATCAGGAAAGCTATATACGGGCATTAGCCAACAATCCGCATTTCGATCAATAGTCCAATCGAGCTCATTAATAAAAGTCTCATAGTATGGATTATATTTGTAGTAAATTTCACTCAATCCATACTTCTCATCATCCTCTTTAGTGATGACTGCATTTTCAAACGCCATTCTTTCCTCCTCAAGAAATTTAATAATCTTAGATTTTACGATCGGTTAAATCTTGTAGTTCCATAGTATAATTTGGTTCCGGTTTCCACAAATCACAGTCCCTATATACTTCTAAAATTTCTTTTAAGAGGCATAAAATATCTTGCCTATTAAGACTTTGCGTATGATTTGGTTTTAAATCTAGGAGTTTCCAAATCCTATGAAATTCTTCTGGAACTACTTTTCTATCAATATTTACCTCATGATCTATAATCATCTCTATAATTTCACCTTTATGATATAAGATCCAAATAGACTTTGTATCGTAATCGTGGTCGTGTTCATAGCCTGGGAAGCTATAAATAAACCAAGCCCAGCAATCTCTCTCCCTATCGATAGTCCATCGCAGCTCATTAATAAAAGTCTCATAGTATGGATTATATTTGTAGTAAATTTCACTCAATCCATACTTCTCATCATCATCTTTTGTGATAATTGCATTTTCAAACGCCATCCGCGCTCCTTGGAATTTAAAATTTAGCGTGCAAACAGAAATTTCAAGTGCAAATTTATGCGAAATCCACGACGCAGCCGAAACGACAAGCATGGAAATTCCAAACTCGCCGCGCTTAAAGATGGACCGGCGCACTTGACGCGACTGCCAGCCCTCGCTCGCCGCAGATATACTTGCTTCCGCTAGCCGCGGCAAAGCAAAAGCGGCTCGTTAGCAAAGCTAGCAATAAAATTAATCGCAACCCATATGCAAAATAGCATAACTGCACGATTTATGGACGGACTAGCAAAACCAAAGCGGGTCGATTAAAATTTAAGCTTTAGCTTGCGGCACTTAAAAGCCGACTTAAGCCTAGACGCGGTGCGGGCGGTGTGCCGCGACACGGTGTCTAGGCTTCAAGCTACATTAAGACTGGAATTTTCGTCTTTTGTAGGAAGTATTTCGACGCGCCGCCTAGGAATATCTCCTTTATGCCGCTGTCCGAGTGCAAGCCCGCGACTATGAGGTCGAAATCGCCCGCGTTTGCATACTCTAGTAGCACCTGTCCCGGGATCTTGCCCTCGGCGTTTAACGCCTCAAAAACATCGATTTTAACGTCATGCAAGGCTAGATAGTCGCTTATGCGGCGCTTCGTTTCGGCAAGATCATCTTGAAGGTAGTGGTTTGCGGTGATGACGGTGACGGATTTGGCGCGCTGTAAAAGCCCTAGCCAATTATCGAGCGCTCGCGCAGACGCCGCAGTACCGGTAAGCGAGACTAAAATTTTATCCGCCCTAAACTCCTTCAGCTTGCGCGGTATGACGATGCAAGGCTTGCCGCTTTTGGTGACCGCCGCCTCGAACGTGCCCGTGATAGAGCCCGTAGGCGGCACCGAAACCAGTACTAAATCGCAATATTTGGAGTATTTCTCGACTAGCTCGGAGCGGATACCTACCATATGTCTCAAAGCGGCGCTATTTGGGACGTGATCGTCGTCGTTTTGATCTAGACCCAACTTGGCGCATTCAGCATCAAATATCGCCCTGATCTCCTCGCGCTCGGCCTGCATCTCATCGCCCGCGGATTTTAAAAACTCCTCCATCAGTACGCCGCCTTTTAACGTCATACGGACATTGTAGATCATCTTAGGATCAAGCTGGCACGCCATTATGTTGATGTGCGTGCCGAAAAATTTATTCACGAGCAGCGCTCCGCGTATGCGCTCCGCCAGCTCCTCGCCGCCGCCGATAGGGAAAAAAATCTTTTTAAGCTGCATCTCATACTCCTATTAAAATTTTAAGCTAATTCTAGTGAAATTTTAGTGCCTTTCTGATCGGTCACGCGCACTCGCACCACATCGCCCGCCTTGTAAGGCGTCGTGATAAATTTAGCGCGCAGCAGCCCGTCCACGCCGTCTCGTAGCGAGATGAAGGTGCCGAAATCCAGCACGCTTTGCACCACGCCGTCAAACTCCTCGCCGATCTGAAATTTTACCTCTTTACGCTCATTGCGCGGCTTGCGAAAATCACGAGAATTTGAGACTATCGATAAAATTTTCTCTTTCGCGCCCGATACGCCGCTAGCTTTGGCACCCTGGATCTTGACCTCACCCTTTTCTCGATCCAGATCGACATTTACGCCGAAGCTTTCGGTGATCTCTTTGATGACCTTGCCGCCCTGACCGATGATGTCGGGGATTTTGCTCGCCTCGACACTAAAAATTTCAAGCTTCGGAAGCACATCTTCATTTATGACGATCGCTGCGTCCGCCTGCTCCATAAGACCCAAAATATGCGCGCGAGCCTGCTTTGCCTGCGCTAGAGCCTCTTTTAAAACCTCCAGGCTGATGCCGCCGAGCTTGATATCCATCTGAAGCGCGGTGATGCCCTCATGGGTGCCCGCGACCTTAAAATCCATATCGCCGTCGTGATCCTCAAGCCCCATTATGTCGGTTAGCACAGCGTGTTTTTCGCCCTCAAAAATCAAGCCCATCGCTACGCCCGCAACGAGCTTTAGCGTAGGTACGCCCGCCGCCCGAAGCGATAGCGTGCCGCCGCAGACCGAAGCCATCGAGCTTGAGCCGTTGCTCTCTAAAATTTCGCTCACCACGCGGATAGACTGCGGCGAGTTTAGATCGATGCTCGGATATAGCGCTCTTTTGGCTAAATTTCCATGCCCCAACTCGCGTCTGCCCGGGCTTTTGAGCGGGCTTGCTTCGCCGACGCAAAAGCCCGGGAAGTTGTAATTAAACATAAATCTATCGCTGATCGGCTCAAGCTGAGTTAGGCTGTCGCTTAGCTGCGCGTCGCTATCGCCGCCCAGCGTAGTGACGACCAAAGCTTGCGTCTGCCCGCGCGTAAATAGGCAGCTTCCATGCGCGCACGGCAGGATATTGGTCTCGATACTGATCGGGCGCACCTCATCAAGCGCGCGTCCGTCGGCTCTGCGGCGATCTTCGATGATCTGCGTACGGATGATGCCGCGCTTATACTTGCCGATGACGCTGGAGATCACCTCTTTGCTCCACTCGTTTTGCGCCGCAGCCTCGGTAGTTAAAATTTTATCTACGATTTTGTTTAGCTCGGTAGCGCGCTCGCTCTTTGCCATCTGATTGATCGCCACTTTAACGGCGTCTTTGTAATTTGCGTCGATGAAGTCCGCAATATCCTCATCCTCGATCTCGGGTTTATACTCTAGGCTCGCATCGGGCTTTTTAAGCGGCAAAAAAGCCTCTTCGTAAGCGTTTGAGCCAGCACTTATCGCCTTTGCGGCAAAATCGATCGCATCCACCATCAGATCTTCGCTAAATTCATTCATCTGCTGCGCGCCGTCTCTAATCTGCGGCAGGGAGCGCATCTCGATCATCAAAAGCTCATCGCCGACGCCGGCTACGTAAAGATCAAGCGCGCTATTTTTAAGCGCGGAGTTGCTCGGATTTAAGATGAAATTTCCATTTTGATAGCCTATGCGCACGCCGCAAACCGGCGCTTTAATCGGGATATCGCTAAGATATAGCGCCGCAGACGCCGCATTAAGAGCGATGACTTGCAGATCGACCTCGGGATCTGCCGATAGCACGTAAACTACGATCTGCGTCGGATACGCATAACCCTTTGGAAAGAGCGGGCGCAGCGAGCGGTCTATGATGCGGCTCGTTAGCGTCTCAAAATCGCCCGGCTTGGTCTCGCGCTTGATGTAGCCTCCGGGAATTCTGCCCGCTGCGTACATCTTTTCTATATATTGCACGGTAAGGGGCAGAAAGTCCTCCTGCACCTGCGTCTCTTCGCGCGCTACGGTAGCCAGCACGACGGTGTTTTTAACGCGCAAAAGCGCCGCGCCCGCGGCTTGTTTCGCAACTTTGTCGATATCGAAAATTTCGGTATTACCATTTACTTCAATTTTACACTGCATTAATTTTCTCCTTGTTTTTGTTAGTCTCGTGAAACGGCAGATAAAGCGGGCATTTGTTTAAAATTTGCATTATCTCCTCCGCGCTTGAGAGCGTTTTTTCTTTGTAATAAAAATCCACGTTCACAAAATCTCTGATCTTATGAACAGCATAAATTCCATCTACTAGCATGGCGATCTCGTCCGCATTATCGCTGCCGATAACGGGCGTAGCGTAAAAGATCGCTTTGGCGTTTAAGCTTACGAGCGTCTTTATGCAAGTAAGTGCAGTCAGCCCGCTCTCACACCCCTCATCTACCAAGATGACGTTTTTTTTCTCTAAATTTCCCAAAAGCTCGCCCTTGCGAAATTTATACATATTTTTTAAAATTTTCTCCTCATAAAGTCTGTTTGCCTGTCCGTAAACATAATCCAGGCTGATGCCAAAGCTTCGCACGAGCTCATCTACCATCACGATCTCTTGGGTTTCGCTTACGCACGCGATCGCGCACTCTGGATTATTTGGCGCTAAAACAGGCTCTGTGAATAAAAACTCATAAGCAAGCCCAAGCTTTAGAGCAAGATGGTTTGCGATAGGAAGCGACTCCAGAGACTGGGCGATTATCAGAAAATTTTCGTTTTTAATCACGGTAGCGGGTAAAATTTCTGCGAGTTTCATCGCGGCGTCGATTTGGTTTTCAAACATCAGCTCAGCTCTAGGCGTCATTATTTTTCGCTTCCGTATTCGCTATCTACTGAAAAATCATACCCTACTCCGCCGAACGGATAGAAATTTACGAGAAAGTAAATTCCGCGCTCCTTGCTTGCTTTGCTATAGCCAGTCGTACTGGTATTTTTAGGCTCGATATCCTCTTGATACACAAAAGAGTAATTCCAACACTTGCGCGTATGAGAAAGCCCCACGCGCCACATTTTAGAATAAGATCGCTCCAAGTCGTAATCCCAACGCCCAAAAATTTTATTATTCCTAGGTAAATTTACCGAAGCATTTACGATGCCGTAGTTATCTTTCGTATAGCGTTTAGGCTCCATGCTTAGCTTTTCGTATTCGTAAGCGTGACTAAGTCCAAAGCTAAAGTCGTCGTTGGAGTAGTTGGCGTAGGTATAGACCTTATCGAAGCTTTTATATTTATGCGAGTAGGTAAAGCGGTTCCCGATATTTAGCCCATTTGCAAAATACGCATCGATGCGGTGCTCTAAATCATCGAACTCGTGATCGTTGAAGTCATATCGCTGCTTGACGCTATGGCGTAAAAATTTACGTCCGTCTTCATTATAAAAAAACTGCGTCATACTTAAAGCTACATTTTCGTGGATGTATTCGTCACTAAGCTCACTTAAGAAGTTATCCTCCCAATAAAGCGAGTCTTGCAAGTTACCCAGCCGCGAACGATCTACTGCGCCGCGAGCAAGGTCGTATTTATACTGATGATACTTTAAAATTCTATCCTCGATGTCGCCTTGCTGCCAGCTTGGAATTCTAAAATCCGCTCTCCAGCTCATCGTATGATACAAGCTATCGTAAGCCCTGGCTACGTCGGTGTAGAGTGAAAGCTCGGTGTATTGATTAGCATAGAAAGTGCTTTTATCCTCGCCAAGATCGCCGTTTGCGTAGTAGAATTTATCGTGCCAATCGATATTAGTCATATACACTCGCTCGGTAAAGGCGAAATTTAAATAATCCGCCAGTAGTGGCGTGCTTATACTAATCGGCACGTCAAACTCGTATTGGCGAGCAGTCGCGCCCTCCCATCTGGTATAATTACGCGCTTTTGCATCAAGCGAATAGATCAAATTTGGCAGCCCCAAATCATTGCTAAATTTATGATATTGCAGCGTCGGAAGCTCTTGGACGGTATCTTCGTTGCGGAAAGTATTATCGGCGTTTAGCTTGCTTGTATCGATGTAGTAGCGTCCGTAAGCGCCAAAATAGTGCTCGTCTGAGGTCAAATAATAATTCAGCCGTGAAGTTACGAGCGAGTTATCCGCATCGTTGCCAAGACCTCCCTTTTCCTTCAGATCGTAGTATTCAAGGTCGTTTAGCTGAGTAAAATCGATCCATAAATTTTCGCGCAGATCGCCATCTAGCAGATAGGTTGCAAGCTTGCTGCGATCGTATTGAATTTCAAAGCCGTGATGGCGCTCGTTTTTGTATTCAAGGCGTTTTTGCGCCCGCGAGAAGTTATCGAAAACTCCGCCTCTAATCTCGCCGTAAGAATACGGCGACTCCGTAAATCGAAATGTCCCGTATACGCCAAAGCCCCTTCTGCTGCGCACCTGCGGATCGAGCTGAAAATCCCAGCTATCGTAAGGCGCAAAATAGATCGGTTGCTTGTAGTAAATCCCTTCCTTGCTGATGTAGCCGGCCTCGGGAGGCAGCAAGCCCGTGCGACGCGTACGGTCGGTCGGAAAGCCGAAATACGGCAGATAGAGCACCGGCACATCACCCACGTAAAATCTCGGATTAAAAAGATGGAGGAATTTACTCTCTTTATTGAGCATGCCGCTACTAAATTTGATGCGCCAATCAGGATCGGTAACGTTGCAGCTAGATACGCTGGAGCCCTCCACGCGGTAATACTCGCTGTCGCTGCAGCTGGCATCGTTTTGCATCCAAAGCTCGGAGTCCTTATCCATCATAAAATTTACGTCGGCTTCCTGCTTATCGTTTTTCAGATCGATTTTGACGTATTCGGCGCGGGTGGTTTCGCTACTACCGCGCATTGCATTGACGTTGCCGAAAAGCTCGATCGTGCCGTTTTGCTCGTCGTAGGTGGCGCGATCGGCGGTGATAAAGTAGTCCTGCGAATACACCGTTACGTTGCCGCTCGCCTCCGTCAAAAAGCCGTTTTTCTCGACATTATCTGCTATAAGCTCGACGTCTTGGACCTTTGCGCTCGCATTACTTGCTAAAAGAGCGCTAAAACTGAGCGCTAGAATTTTAAATTTTTTACTCTTTTTCAATCTCTACCACCAATGTTTTCGCCGCCATATCGTGCAGGCTCTGACGCGAGTTCGTAAAAAGCGCCACCAAAAATCCCATATAAAAGATCATCTCGCTTATCAACCTAACCGCCGCACGGATCGCTGCAGTAGCGATATCCATAGAGCTGCCGTCAGCGCGGACGCAATAAATTTTAACCGCGAGCTTGCCTAGCGTAGCGCCGTATAGATAGACAAAAATCGCCTGATATAAAAATTTTATTATCGCGTAATGCAAAATGAATTTTGACGCGATCTTTTGTACCTCAAGATTGCTTCCGCTCTGCGCCGCTGCGACAAGCTCTGGCTCGTCGATAGCAAATAGCACGACCACAAAAAGCGTTGCGCTCACCGCTTCGTCGATACTAAACGCGATTACGCGCTTGCCAAGCGGAGCAACGATCAAATTTTATCTCTTAATGCTTGATACGCGATATCGCGCCTATACTGCGCGCCGCTAAATTTTATATTTTCGCACAGCGCGTAAGCCGCATCGCGCGCCTGCTTTAGGCTCTGCGCGACGCCCACGCTTACCAAAACGCGCCCGCCGCTAGCGTAAATTTGCCCCTCCCGCTCGCTCACGCCCGCATAGCAGATATGCGCGTCCGCGGGAATTTCGCCGACCTCGATCAATGCAGGCTGCGAAGAGCCGTAAGGGTAGCGCTCGCTAGCCATCACGACGCCTATCGCAAATCGCTCTTTTAAGCTTATGCTACTTAGCTTGCCTACGGCGGCGTTGTATAAAATTTCGCTCAAATTTCCGTCAATTAGCGGCATCAAAACCTCGCACTCCGGATCTCCGAAACGGACGTTGTACTCTAGTACGTAAGGCTCGCCGCCCACGATCATAAGCCCCACGAATAGCACGCCGCAAAAGGGCGCGCCCTGCTGCCGCATCCCTTTTAGCGTGGGCGCTACAATCTCGCTCTGCACTCTTTTTATCAGCGCGGCATCCGCTAGCGGGCTTGGCGCATAAGCTCCCATGCCGCCGGTGTTCGGGCCCAGATCGCCGTCAAGAAGCTTTTTGTGATCCTGCGCTACGGGCAGACTTACGAAATTCTCCCCGTCGCAGATCGCAAAAAAGCTCAGCTCAAAACCCTCTAAAAACTCCTCCACGACGACGCGCTTACCCGCTTCGCCGAAGCTTTCGCCGCTTAGCATATCCGCGGCGGCTTTTTTAGCTTCATCTTTGGAATTTGCGATGATGACGCCCTTGCCCGCGCACAGACCGTCCGCTTTGACCACGATGCGGCCGTTTAGAGTATCGATAAATTTTGAAATTTCGGAGAGATCGTCGCTGCTTAGAAATTTTGCGGTTTTAATGTGATTTCGCGCTAGAAAGTCCTTCATATAGGCTTTAGAGCCCTCAAGCTTCGCCGCAGCAGCGCTGGGGCCGAATATCGCGAGGCCTTGCGCTTTAAAAATATCCACGATGCCTTTTGTAAGCGGCTCTTCGGCGCCCACGACGGTAAGGGCTACGTCGTTGTTTTTGGCAAAGAGCGCGAGCTCATTAAAATCTTTTAAATCTAAATTTTTACCAAGCGCCTTTGTAGCGCCGTTTCCCGGAGCAAAATACAGATTTAAAACGTTTTTATCCTCGCGAAGTCTTAGCCCGATCGCGTATTCTCTACCGCCGCCGCCGATTATTAGGATATTCAATGAAGCCTCCGTAACGTAAAAAACCCAAGCGAGCGTTGCGTAAAAAGAATCGGCTCAAACAAAGCCAATCTTGCAACTAGGAAAAATCTCTAGGTCGCAACCCGTAACTTTAAAAAAGCTCGAGCCGAGCCGCGTCACACGGACCTCTCACGTCGTCGCTTATACAAATATGTTGAACCCTCATATAAAACGCTCTCGCTTCACCCAGGCTTGGGCAAAATTATAGTCTAAATTTGCTTAAACTATGGCAAAAGCGCCAGATCGACGCAGGATTTTATCGACATTCTTTCGCAGATTATCGGCTCGCAAAACTCGCTCAAAACGCTCGCCGTCGTCCTGCCGATACAGACCGCCCTGTAGCCCCCGTCCCAGCCGAAATTTGCGGTAAAGCCGCGAACGTTTTTAGGCGAGGTGAAAATCAGCGTGCTGCCTTGCGGCGGCTTTGCGGTGGCGGGCAGGCTAAGGACGCAATTTTCGTAGGCGATCACGCTTTGCAGCCGCACGCCGGCGCTAGATAGAATTTGCTCCAGCTTCGACACCGTCTCGCGCGCGCGCAGATACAGCGCGTCTCTGCCCCGCAAGAGCGGCGCGATCTCTGCGGCAAACTCATTTCCGTGCCCGTGCCGCGCCACAAAAATATCGCGAAATCCAAACTCGCGCGCAGCCGCCGCACACGGCTCGCCGATAGCGTAAACGGGCGTATCTAAATCAACCGAAATTTCATTAAATTTTATCGCCGCCACCGCATTTTTGGAGGTAAAAATTAGCGCACCCGTCTGCGCAGGCAGGCTAAATTTGAGAAATTTTATCTCGCAGACCGCAAGCTGCCTCACCTGCGGATGATCAAATTTCGTATTGGACACCAGATATATCAAAACGCCCTCCATGTTTAAATTTGCTTCGATTAAATCCCGCTCTCGAAAAAATCCGATCCGCCGTCATTAATCTTTGAGCTCAAATTCAATTCTACTCCGCGCCGCCCTTTTTGCCTGGGCAAAACTGCCTGTCTGACCTACCTACGCTTATTTAGTCGCGCTTAAGCAACCTAGCGGCGGCACGCTTTTTTAAAATTTTATCTAACGCCTAAATTTGTAACCAAGCACTCCACTTTGCGCTGGCTCGGTATTTTAAATTTAACTTTATAACCTCAAGCGCCCGCTCTAAAGCTAGCTTAGAGTGCGCTATCATTTTTAAATTTGCGCAGTAATTACCTGCGGCGGGTGCTTAAAACACCGTCGCGAGGCCTGCTCTGCACGCAGCAGACGTATTACATAGCTCGCCGAATTTTAAAATTTAAAGCTGAAACTATTAAATTTCAAAACCGCGGCTATGAAATTTTAAAATTTCGCCGCTCTTAGCCCTTAAATTTATCCCTTCAGCCACTCGTTTAAAATTTCAATCTGCGCCACAACGCTCTCATTTGCCGTGCCTCCTTGCGACTTGCGCGCCTCCTTAGAAGCGTTTAGATCAAGAAATTTAACCGCATCGCCGCCCAGGCTTTCATCCACGCTTGCAAGCTGCTGCGCATTTAGCTCGCTCAAATCCAGGCCCAAATTTTCCGCATACGCCACGGCCTTGCCCGTGATGAAGTGCGCCCGGCGAAACGGCACGTTTTTCTCCCGCACGAGATAATCAGCCAGATCGGTTGCCGTGAGGTGCCCGCGGCGCGTCATCGCTAGCATATTTTGCTCGTTAAATTTAGCCGTTTTTAGCATCTGTTTTAAAATTTCAAGGCTCGCAAGCGCGGTATCGACGCTATCAAAAACGCCCTCCTTGTCCTCTTGCATGTCCTTGTTGTATGCTAACGGCAAGCCCTTCATCACCGTTAGCAGCGCGACGAGATTGCCGTTTACGCGCCCCGTTTTGCCGCGGATGAGTTCGGCGACGTCGGGGTTTTTCTTCTGCGGCATGATCGAGCTGCCCGTGCTGTACGCGTCGCTGATCGTGACAAAGCCGAACTCCTGCGAGCTCCACAAGATGAGCTCCTCGCACAGGCGCGAGGCATGCGTCATCAGCACGCTTACGTTAAACAAAATCTCCAGCGCAAAATCGCGATCGCTGACGCTATCCATCGCATTTGGCGTCACCCCCGCAAACCCCAGCTGCTGCGCGACGAGCTCGCGGTTTATCGGATGCGGCGTGCCCGCAAGCGCGGCAGAGCCCAGCGGACAGAGGTTATTTCGCTCGCGCGAGCTAGCAAAGCGCTCGTAGTCTCGGCGAAACATAAACGCGTAAGCGAGCAAATGATAGGCAAGGCTCACGGGCTGGGCGTGCTGAAGGTGCGTGTAGCCCGGCATCAGCGTGTCTGTGTGCTCGCTAGCGATATCTCGCAAAGCCTCTACTAGTTCGCGGATTTTTTCGGCAACCTGAGCGCCGCTTTTAAGCACGTAGAGGCGAAAATCAAGCGCGACCTGATCGTTTCTGCTACGCGCGGTGTGTAGCCTACCGCCAAGATCGCTTCCGATGAGCTCGCTTAGGCGCTTTTCGACCGCCATATGGATATCCTCGTCGGCGGTTTTAAACTCAAATTTACCGCTTTTTATCTCCTCAAACACGGCGTCAAGCCCCGCGACAATCTTTTCGCTCTCCTCAGGCTTCAAAATCCCGCAAGCACCGAGCATCCGAGCGTGCGCCTTGCTGCCTGCGATATCCTCCTGCCAAAGCGCCCTATCAAAGCCGATCGAGGCGTTAAACTCCTCCAAAAGC
>CAURKZ010000010.1:0-72208 GCA_963525605.1 uncultured Campylobacter sp. | reverse complement strand
CGGCGTTTGAGCGCGTTTATCTCGCGAAAATCCTTACTCAAAAATCCCGCCGTCGTATCGGTCTGCGCCAAATAGATCATCTCTCCTCCAAATTTACGCCTTTTTCCTATCTTTAGCCAGCAAAAATATGCACGAGATAATGAGCGTAAAGCCCGCAAAATCAAGAAACACGAACTCCGTCCCCAGCCAAAAATAGGCAAACGCCGCGGCGCTCACCGGCTCGATGCACGCTATCATGCTCGCCCTGCTAGCGCCTATTATCTTTAGCCCCGTCATGTAAAAGCTAAACGCGCATATCGTGCCCAAAATCACCACCGCGGCAAGCGCCGCAAAGCCCTGCGCGTCGCTCACGCCGCCTAGCTGCCAAACCCGCGTGTAAAGCGCGAGCGCGCCGCCGCCGATGACCATGCCCCAGCCTAAATTTAGCGCGACGGGGTATTTTTGATTTAGCTTCGTTGGGATGAGACTATAAATCACGACGCCAAGCGCGCTAATGAGGCACCAAACCAGCGCCTCCGCGCTGATAACCAGCGAGCCAAGATCGCCGTGGGTGGCGAGCAGCACGACGCCCAGCACCGCGAAAATGAGCGCGATGAGCTCGACCTTTTTAGGCGCGCGCCGCTGTAAAAAGCAAACGACGCCGAGGATGAGCGCGGGCGCGGAGTACTGGATCACGGTCGCGACGGCGGCGTTTGAGAGCTCGACACCGCAAAAGTACGAATACTGCGTCATCATAAGCCCAAAAAACGCGTAGATGAGCAGCTGCGGCAAAAGCACGCGATCTTTTAGCGGTGCGAGGGCTGCGCGCGGCGAGCGAGCGATGTAATACGCTACCATCGCAAGCCCCGCAAGGCTCAGGCGGTAGGGCACGAGCCAGTCGGCACTAACGCCCTTTTGCGTGAACAAATACTGCCCGCAAACACTGCTAAATCCCCATAATACGCCGCCAAGAAGCGTGATGAAAACGCCAAAAAATTCGCTCTGTGATCTCATTTGCCGCCTTAAATTTAAAGCCAAAGTATACAAGCTTATGCTTAAGCTGGGGTTAAATTTAAGACTTTGGCGTAGTTTATCGGACTATATTTGCAACTAGTAAAATTTTGTAAATTTTAAAATTTGAAGCAATTAAAAAGATTATAAAATTTATGAGGCTACGTAAGAATGAAATAAATTCTAAATTTAGCTTAACGTTCGTAATTTATGGAATAAATTTTGACATTTACGATGCGCCAAAGTTTCATAGCGTAGCGCTTTTATAAAAATCGAATTTGGCTCAAAGGCGGTTAAATTTTTCTAATCGGCAGTCTAATTATCGTTTTGCATTTTTGCGGCGCGGTTTTTCTGGGGTCGCTTAGGTAGATTTCGTGATGCGCTCTTTGCTCGCCAAAGTCCTTTACGTAGCCATTCGCGGCGATAAACTCGTCTATTTTGGCTACGCTCCCGGGCTCGTCGTCAAAGCTACCTATGTGTAAAATTTGCGCGCAAAGACCTTCGTCTATCCTCAAAAACTCCGCTGCGCCGCAGTCTAGCTTCTTTTTCCAAGTAGCCTGCTGCACTGCCCAGTCGAAATTTTCTCGCGTGATAAAATCGGGCAGTCTAATCGCGCTAATCCAGCTAAAATCGCTCTTTCTAGCGTAGTCTGCAGCGCCGCAAGCCGAGCCGCTTTGTCGCCAAAACCCCTCTAGGGGTGGCACGACGTACTCAAAAAAGCCATCGATCTTATAATCGGTTTTGTAGCTCATTTTTAGCGCGTAGCTCACGGCGTAAAGCACCTCTATTGCGTGCTGATACGCGCCGCCTGATTCGTTCGGGTCGCCATCGCCTCGGATGCAGACGAAATTCGCGGGTGGAACGGTTAAAATTTGCGGCGCCTGTTTAGGTGCGTAAAGCTGCTTAAACTCTTTTTTAAAATCAAACATTTTATTCCTTTCGCGAGGTAAATTTCATAAAATTTTGCGCTAGAAGCGGAGCCAAAATTTTATGCGGTCATAAAATTTCATATCATCACGCGATCGCGCGTATGCGAAATTCTACGAAATTTTACGTTCGCCGTATCGTTACAAGAAATTTTGCCGCAAGCACGTCAAGGCATCGCTACGCAATAAAATTTCACGTTACTCAAACGGGTATAAATTTTGAGCGATAGAAATTTTACGTGGGCAAAATTTCACGCCGCTATAAATATTTTAAAATTCCGCCGAAGCGCGCGGCTAAATTTAAAACGGCGCTTTAAATTTAGACCAGTGCCAGCTTCAGGACCTCTTCGATCCGCTCTACGGGCGTTATTTTCAGATCGTTTTTGACCTCGTCAGGGATCTCTGCTAGGTCGCGCTCATAGTTTTTGCGCGGGATCAAAACCTCGGCGATTTTGGCTTTGTGCGCGGCGATGAGCTTCTCCTTAAGCCCGCCGATCGGCAGCACCTTGCCGCTTAGCGTGATCTCGCCCGTCATCGCTAGATCTGCGCGCACTTTGCGCTCGCTTAAAATCGACGCGATCGCCGTACTCATCGTGATGCCGGCGCTCGGTCCGTCCTTCGGCGTCGCGCCTTCGGGCACGTGGATGTGAAGGTCGAATTTATTATAAATCTGCTCCGAGCTTTCGGAATTCTCCTCCGCGCCTAAATTTCGCGCCGCCGCAGGGCTTTTAGATGCGCCGCCATTTGCGCGCAATGCGGAGTTTTTGCCGGCGCGCGAGGCTTTTGCCGCGCCGCTCTCCGCGTCTTGGCCTGCTTTGAGCTTGCCCTCGTCGATCAGCACCTTTACGACGCTAAAGGCGATCTGCGCGGATTCTTTCATCACGTCGCCGAGCTGGCCCGTGATCGTCATCGCGCCCTTACCTTTGATCTTGACCGCTTCGATCTTGAGCACGTCGCCGCCGACCGCAGTCCACGCAAGCCCGTTTACGATGCCGATTTGATCGCATTTTTCGACCTCGTCGATTTCGAAAACCTTTTTATTTAGAAATTCGCTTAAATTTTTTGTCGTAACGACGATTTTTTTAAACTCTTTGTCTTTTAAAATTTTAACCGCGACCTTGCGGAAGATCGCAGCGATCTGGCGGCGCAAGTTTCGCACGCCGCTTTCGCGCGTGTACTCTTCGATGATCTCGGAAAGGGCGGCGGGGTTGATCGCTACGTCGGCGGCTTTGAGCCCGTGGCGCTGCAGCTCCTGGGGGATCAGATAGTCTTTAGCGATCTGAAACTTCTCCTGCGGCGTGTATGAGCTAAGCTCGATGAATTCCATCCTATCGCGCAGCGGCGCGGGTATGAGAGATACATCGTTTGCCGTGGCGATAAAGATGATCTTGCTAAGATCGATATTGAAATTTAGATAATAATCCCTAAAGCTCGAGTTTTGCTCGGGGTCTAAAATTTCAAGCAGAACCGCCGTCGGATCGCCCTTGTATGAGCTTGAAATTTTATCGATCTCATCGAGCACGATGACGGGGTTCATCTGATTTGCCTCGATGAGACCTTGCACGATACGACCTGGCATCGCACCGATGTAGGTGCGGCGGTGTCCGCGCAGCTCGTTTACGTCCTCAAGCCCGCCCAAAGCGATGCGGATGAGTTTGCGCTTAAGCGCGGTCGCGATGGAGTTTGCAAGACTCGTCTTGCCTACGCCGGGAGGGCCGTAGAAACACAAGATCGCGCCACCGTTTTTACCGTCCTCTTTACTTTTCTTGCCGCTTGTGCCGCGAAGCTCCAAAAGCTGCTTTAGCGCGAAATACTCCTCGATGCGCGCCTTGGGCTTTTTTAGGGAGTGGTGGTCTTTGTTTAGCTGCGCCGTAACGCCTTCGATGGACATTTTGTGTTTGGCGGTCTTTTCAAAAGGCACCTCTAAAACCCAGTCCATATAGCTCTGCACTAGCCCCGCATCGGCGCTATCGGGGTGCAAGCGGGCAAATTTATCGATCTGCTTTTTGATCTCTTTGTAGGCGTCCTCGCCCAAATACGGCTTTTTGGCTTCCAGCTTTTTGCGGTACTCCTCGATCTCGACGTCACGATCGGCATCGCCGCCTAGCTCCTTTTGGATCTGCTTGAGCTGTTCTTTTAAAAAATACTCTTTGTTCGTCTTATCGATCTTGGAATGAACCTTGCTTTTGATCTCCTTTTCGAGCCTCTGCGCTTCGATCTCGTCGGAGATGTAGTTGATTAGGTTGAAAAGGCGCTTTTGCAAGTTGCTCTCTGTAAAAAATGAGTAGGCTACCTGCTTTTTTAGGCGCAGTGCGCTTAAAATCAGGTCGCAGACGCGCGCGGCGTCGGTGCCGTCGTCGATGGTTTTTAGCAGATCGTTCGGGAAAAAATGCGTGAGCGTGCTAAGCGTCTTGGTTTTTTCCTTTAGTACGCTTACCAGCGCGTCTAATTTCTGGTCGTTGCCGCGCTCGTCGTGGATGATATCGACGGTAGCGACCAGCGGATCTTGCGAAATTTCTTTTACGATTTTACCTTTTAGCGCGCCTTGGAATAAAATTTTAACCCGACCATCTGGAAGCGGCACGGTTCTCATCACGGAGCCCACTACGCCTGCGTTATAGATGCCGCCGAAGCTTCTATCGCCGCTAAATTCCGACTTTGAGCTTACGACCATTATCATAGATTCGTTTTTAGCGGCTAGATCGAGGGCTTTTTTGTTATGCTCGTCGCCGATGAAAAGGGGAGCTATCATAAATGGATATAAAAATAGCTCGTCCTCGACGATGATAGGCAGATCGCTCGGGAAGGTTGTATTTTGCATCAGTTGCATCGCTCCTCCTACTCGAAAATCGCGCGGTACCAAGGCGAGCGAGGTTTGATGACGTCGGTACCGTTTAACGGGGATTCTTCGATGCGCTGCTCGTAAATTTTGGCAGAACTTTCGCGATCGGTGCGCTGGTAAAGGTCTTTGATGTCGATATTTAGCTGATGCTCGGCAAGGCGTAGCTTTGTTAGCATCGTCTCAAGAAGTGGACGATACTCGCTCTGCGGGTATTCAGCTATAAATTTTCGAATTTCGTCGATGCTGTTTAGCATTAGCTTTTGGTTGCGATTTGGGCGGCTAAAGGAATCGAAATTTGCTCTAATTTTTAGAAATCTTACGTATTCGATCTTTTGCGTCGTGCCGTAGAGGCGGATATATTCGTCTAGGTATTTGTTTGCTTTCTCGTAGTTTTCATCCTCCACAAAAGCCCACGCCATAATGAGTGTCATCTCCTCAAGCAGAGGCGAAGCGATATGTTCGCTAGAAAAGCTAGTGTAGTGCTTCTCGGCATCCTCCATGTTGGCGTTATTGATATCTTCTAAAATTTTAGAATACCATGCCTCGGGGCTTAGATTAAAAAGCTCGCCGTCGCCTTTGCCACTGCAGCCGCCGATAAAAGCGACAAATAGGGCGTAAAATAGAATTTTGTTTAGATTTGTCATAAAGAAATCCTTGGAATTTATTTAGCTTGTAATTTTATAGTCTTAGGGTAAATGCAAGCTTAAATTCCGCGTTCAAATTTAAAAATGGAATTTCTTTAAAATTTTTTATGCGTTCGGGCTTAAAAATCTTTGTAAACCAAAAAAATTTACGCGATAAATTCTAAATTTAAGTTTAACAATAGTATAATTAGCGCCGATAACGCAGAGTAAGTTTGCGTTTCCGTAATTTCAAAATTTTAAAGAAAGGATGTAAGATGAAAAAAGGTTTTACTCTAATCGAGCTGATCTTTACCATCGTGATTTTGGCGATTACGACGATGGCGATCCCGCGCATCGTCGCGCAGACGACCGAGCTAAATGCCCTTGCGATCAAAGAGGAGCTCGTATATAACGCCAAAGCTTTGATGTCTCGCGTGTCTAAGGCACAGTGGGATAGCGCATACGCAGCAGATGCTAGCTGCGGAGGTGATGCAAGCTGCATGAAGAGAATTCTAACGGTAAATCCGCCTTCTGATCGTGCTCCCGAGGTCAGACCAGGGATTTTAAATGAAGCTAGTAAGCGCGAGGTCAGCGCTCAAGCTCCGGCTACAAAAAAGCAATTCGGTAGAAATGGAATTTCTTTTGGTGGTGGTCGTTATAACGATATCGACGATTTCGATCGGTTCACGACGGATATAACAGTCGGTAATTTAGTGGGCTCTAGCAGTAGAGGTGATTTTATCCTTAATACTAGGATTAATGTCGATGTAGATTATGTAGCAGAGCCTTTTAGCGCGGCGCAGTATGCTACTGGTACTGATATAAGAGGTGTTCTTAGAGATCTACCTAACGACGAGTCCGCCGCCCCTACTAATATAAAGATGGTTAGGGTTGCTGCTACGGATATAAACGACGCCGTAGCTAAAGATGGTACCGCCAAATCAGTTGTTTTAAAAGCGTTTTTATCTAATATCGGCGTCGGCGTTCAGACAACCGTCACTAGACTACATAACTAATAGGAGCGCGAGATGAAAAGAGGCTTTACCCTTATAGAGCTTGTGTTTGTTATCGTAGTGCTGGGGATCATCTCGATGTTTGGCGCTGATCTATACACCAAGATCTATAAATCTTATGTGCATGTACGTGCAGTAAATCAGCTGGAAGCCAGAACGCAAAATGCTATGATGCTGATCACAAATCGTTTAGAAGATAGAATAAAAAGCTCTACCATAGGTAGAGAGCTTCAAACAAATGAATTTGTACCGATCAGCGATCTTACCGATCCGAAATACGACATACTAGAGTGGATCGGACAAAGCGTAGAGACTAGAAATATAAATCAGAGAAATCCTGGCTGGAGCGGCTTTATGTCAATGTCTCAGTTACGAGATAGCACATGGAAAGCGGATGCAGATAAAGGAGATGCCGGCTATATCGCAGATACTAGGGCTGCGTTTAATATGGTATCCTTGGGTAGTAATTTTCCGCAAGTAGCTAGGATAGTTGGAAATTTAAGGGCTACGACATATAATAGACCTTCTACTAACACCCAAGTTGCTGTTATTTTTAGGGTTGTTACTAACGATGCTTCGCCTACTAGTGTAAATATAGGTTTTGGTTACGATAGGGCTGTTCGGGCAGACGGCAGAAACCGCGTGCTAATCGCAGTAGGTACTCCTAGTGATGCGGGTAGCGGTAGTATGGAAGGTGAAACTATCACTATCAATCAATATCCGTTCAATCCAAACAATGCCAACTCACAGGAATTTTCTGAGCAGTACTATATAGCTCATAGTGCCTATGCGATCGTCCCCGCTAATGTCGTAACTTATACGAGAGACAATGCGGAAAATTTGAGTAAGAATTTTGATCTAGTATTGAGGTATAACTATCGTCCATGGAGCACTGTCGCAGGTGATGCGCACTCATATAACAATAATAATACTGGTAGCGCATTGCTTGCCGAGGATGTGAGCTTATTTAGGTTCAAGGACGATAATGGCGCCGTTGCGCTTAAGCTATGTATGAGAGACGACGGCAGAAATTTCGATCCTGCGGAGCTGGATCTAAATGTTTGTAAAGCACAGGTGGTGTACTAATGAAAACTATGCAAAAGGGTTTTGCTCTAGTAGCAGCCATATTTTTTATCATCATTGTAGCGACTACGGCTATTACGGCACTATCTATAGCATCTATGACGGCTCGCGATGTCAATAATATCCAAGGCAGAGAGCAGGCGCTACTACTAGCTCAGAGTGCTACGGAGCTAGCTGTCCTTGCTATGCAAAAGCATGAGTATCTAACTACCAATCTTAAGGCAGGAGGCGCTACAGCTGCGAGCAACCCTACACTAAATACGATTACGCTCGAGTACCCGTCAAATGATCCGGCTCAAAAAATGTTTGATATCACCGTGACGTTTGGATATTTCGATAGACAGCTAGGTGCGCCCGGCAATCATACCGTCGCTTATAGTAATTTTGGACAGGGTTCGTCCGAAAGGCTTGCAAATGGTAGCGTGGGTAGAATTCTAAGCCATGCTGCACTCGTAGACGTAGTAGTGAGATCTAACGTAGAAGTTATGGGCAGACCGCAGATTACATATCATAGGCGTACTATTCAAAAACCATAATGTAAAGGAGAGGCGATGAATTTAAATATCGTAGGTAAGCAGTTTGAGCTAACGGAAGCTATCAAAAATTATGTCGAAAACGCATTTGAGACGCTAGAAAAATATAATCTCGACATTATCTCGGGGCGTTGTGTAATTTCTGCCGACGAGAAGCAAGGCAAAAAGGGCTTCGTGGTGGATTTCTCACTAAATTTAGCGCATCAAGACACTATCGTCGTGCGCCAAAAAGATAAGGATCTCTATGCCGCCGTCGATCTCATCGTAGAGCGCGCCTCAAAAGTGCTTCGCAGATACCACGATAAGGTAAATTCTCATAAAAATCGCGACGAAATGAAGCAAAACGCCGTAGATAATGCGGTCGGTGCCAATAAGCCAAATTTAAACGATGAAGTTGATGAGATCGTCCCTACCGAGCTGGATCTATATAAGCCGCTAGAGATCGATGAGGCGCTAAATAAGCTTAAAGAAAGCACCGATCAGTTTTTGGTTTTCAATGATATGGACGCTAAAATGCGTGTGCTTTACAAGCGTAAAGATGGTAAATTCGGCTTATTTTAGAATTTTAGAATTTTAGAATTTTAGAATTTTAGAATTTTAGAATTTTAGAATTTTTAAGGCGCAGAATTCTCGCGCCTTTACTTTAATTGTTTGAGAGTTGTTGTTTATTTGTTATTATATTATTTTTAATGTAGCCCAAGATAAACAAAATCGCATTTTATAAAATCTTTCTTTTAGGAAATCTTTAAAATTTATTTATATTTGTTCCATATCCATATAAAATTTAAGCAAAAAAAATGTAAAATAGTAGCTAAAAATTATGTTATTGACCGGAGGGTAGTATCATGAAAGTTAAGAATTTTAAGTTAGTGCCAATTTTGGCACTGTTCGTTTGTTGTTTGACAAACGCGTTTGCAGATGATAGCAGGTCGAACGTGAAGATAAATCCTGCTACCCCAATGAGCAACGAGTATCGTGACGATGGCGTGCTGGACGGAAGGAGAGGTGGTTGGACTTGGAACGGAAATCAGGGTTTGTATAATTTCACCACTATAAAAAATCGGTCTGACGAATTAAACCAAAAGCCGATAGTTAGATTCGGCGGTGCGGGCACATACGTCTTTGGAGACTACGCCGTGACCGGAAAGCCGGTGATTAGTTTAAGCTGGCCTTCTGCTACAGGCCATGGTTACATGTGGGGAGCAAAAGGCACATACATTAAAGATGACGGCGACGGACAGTTTTCTTTGAATAGTTCAAAAGCTGTTTTGAGGCTTCCTAAGGGCGTGACTAAAGACGATATAGTCTATGCGAGACTTTATTGGCAGGGAAATATATTCAGCACGACTGATTTTGACAGCGAAGCAGAATACAACAGCAAAGACGGAAAAAAATTGACCGGTTTTGCTGAGTGGTATACACGGGTGAAATTTAAAATGAAAAGCTCGAAAGGTAAAGCTAGCATAATAGAAGATGTTTATAGAGATAGATGCGAAGGAACGGCTGCTTGGAACTTTTTGGCAAAATCTCGCAAGCCCTTACGTTTGCGTTTAAAATATGGCTGCACTAAAGATATTACCGATCTAGTCAAGAAATATTTTGAACCTTATTCCGACAGCATTGAATTTACTGTAGGAAACGTAAGAACGAGTGATGGTATGGATCCAATCGGTGCAGATTTTACCAATGGAGAGTTCGACAGCGCTCGTATTGGGCCGTACGGCGGATGGGGAATAATCGTAGTATATGATAAAACCGCCAACTCCAGAAGGGATTTGCTAAATAATTTACAATCTAACGATAGCGTAACGGGTCAAAAAATGACTTATAAAGAGGCCGTAGAATATAAAAATAAATATTTTAAACCAAAAAACGTAACTATTTACGGCGATTATCTTGTCCTCACCCCTTGGGATAATGGATATACGCCTATAAACATTAACGCTACCATCAGTGGATTTTATACGCCTAGAAGTGGGTCCGTAAGTGCAAAGCTAGGGTTTTTAGGGTTTGGTGGCGAGAGACAAATGACCTCCAACGAGTATTTTAAAGTTCAACACAAAGGAACCGCACAAATGGATTCGCTATACGGATCCAGTGAGGTTAATCAATGGTTAGCTAACGATCGCGCTAATATATACGACGGCTCTGTCGCTTTACTTATAAATGATAACGGCACCTATAAGTATAGCTATCCATACGGCACCGGTTATTTAGGTGGATTTGATCTGGACGAATTCGATATCAGTTCAAAGATGAAGAATGCGCAATCTAGTCTAAACATCTCTTTGGGTGCGGCGTGGGAAAATCTCAACGGAGGTCAAGCCGATCAAAACTTCATAAGTATGATTGCTATTTCCGCCGATTTGTATGTCCCTCAAATGTGCTATCAGTATGAAGTCTATAACGCCTCTAACTGGGTTAAATTCTTTGATAATGATGGTAACCGAAGAAGCGAAGAGGATGTAAAAAAACTACATGAACCTCCTGAGCAGATCAAAAACCCGGTAGTTGCGGGTGAAAATATCTATTATAGAATGAAATTTGAAAATAGATTGAATGGCGGCGATAGCGAAGATGCAGCAGGTGCGGTAGTATCGATCGACTTTGGTCAAGCCGGCGCTACCTATACCAAAGATAGCGCTACTATAAATAACGAGCTAGTCGTAAATGATCCTATCAATACCACTACGGATACCATACCTGCGGCGGCTGCAGAGAAGCTGGTCTATCTACGCGATGGTCAAAAGGGTGCATATAAGACGATGAAAGATGTCATAAATGGCGGCACCCCAAATGTCACGGATCCTATCTATAACGATAGGCAGTTTACTGCGCTTGACGGTAATATATTGAAATTTTATATAGGTCAAGGCGCGGGAGACTTAACTCCTTCTTCAACACCGGGCGGTAGTCCTGTACTTGTAGGCGGATTAATGCAGCCAGGTAAAGCGGCATATGGCGAGTTTAATGCTACCGTAAATACGGGTGCAACCATATTGCAGGCTCCTGCCGTGACACTAAGTTATAAGATGAGCTTAGATATAGGCGGCGGTCAGCGAGTCTTCATAGAGATGGATAGCGCTTCCGAGCTTGAATTATGCGATGCGACAAAGGTTTCTAAAAGCGTTAATATTCTACCTTTAAGCGGTTTGCAGGTAGTCAATAAGAATTTTAGTAAAAATGACGACGATGATAGACTATATACTCAAGTCTCCGATAAGCCTTTCGATGCGAAACTTATCTTTAGACCGGATTATGAGAGCCAATTTTGTAAGAAGTATAAGGATGATACCGGTAAATGCGAGGAATACATCGACGCAGCCGCAAATTCTCCTTACTTCAAAAAAGATCCAAATACCGGTAAGCTCATATATATCGGTAGCGAGGCTAGAAAGCTTGAAAAATTTGATTTGAGTGGTAAATTGTATTTATCCGTTGTCAGGGCGAGAAATGCCGCTACTACCTCGGATAAAGTTGCCGATAGCGATAAGGGGAATAGCGCAGTTTACTCATGCCGATCCGTAACCGATTCCTTAAAAATTCCGTTTAAGATGAAGGACAAAACCGATTACACTATCGATAAGGAAGTGGATTTTAAAGGAAAAAGTATTTTAGAGCTAAACGATATAGAGATAGGAGATGCGTATCAGGGTCTTACATTTATGCTTAGCTATCGTCCGGACGAGCAAGCTACCTCAAGATCTGATTTAGATCAGTATATAAAAAATAAAGATTTAAATAATAGCGATCCTAAGGCTTATTATTTAGAGCTTAAGAAATGGGAGCTTAAGAAGCAATACGGGTATTGTGAAGCCAATGAAGATTTTGATTGGTGCAATAAAAGTCTGACTGCGGAACAAAAGAAGGATATCTGGGATAATATCATACAAAAGAAGCTAGACGAGCTTAAAAATAGTATAGATACGGCTAGCGATGAGTTTGGTATTAAAATGTCAAAAGACGGCTCATTCCACATATGTGGTAGCGATAACTTCGTGCTTCGCCCAGCATATTTTAATGTAGATACAGAAGCACTGAAGAATTTGGGCAAGTATAGCAAGATCGTAGATATCACTGCTAGCGGCGATATAACTAAAAAAGGCGTTAGTACCGATGTTTATAATCCTACCGAACTTCGCGTGGGTGGTGACTATGAGCAGAACGCAGATATCTTGGCTCATGTAATATCGGCCAGAAGCTATAGTGACAACGGCGTACCTAACTACACAGCAGAAATCGGTGGCGATCTTGGCAATCAACGTTATCATCTGCGTAAAAGTTATGGCGCAGATTCCGACGATACTCAAGATATATCAACCAAGATTCGCGGTATTCAAACCTATTTGCGTCCGTTTATATCCAATGAATGCGCGGCTAATGTCACTACTCAATCCTATTATGTAGATAGAAAGAATGCTTCCACTACATTAAAACGTGGCGTTAAAGAAGATAGTTGTTATGGCGGTACCGCAGTGGAATATTCCGGTGCTAAATACAATGCCGAAACAGGCAAATATGAGATTGATCCGGAAGCTATCAAAAAAGGCTCTTTTGGCAAGAGCGATGATGTCTCGTGCGTATTAAATGGTACAAGCTCAAAATTCGACGCATCGTATAGAAGAGTATGGGATAAAAATGCCGTAAGCTTATGGGCGAATTTTAACGCTAGAAATATCGTAGAAGCAGGAGGCGTTGCGAAATTTGATAGCAAAGGTCATGTTCAAGGTGCATATCTGATGACCCAGTCCAGAAAAGATCCGGAAGCTAAAGATAAAAGCTATGCCGTTATCTATACCGAAACCATAGGTAAAGATGCCGATAAAATTTTTAACTACTATAATGTCGGCGATGTACTCGTAAACATCTATGATAATTCGTGGACGGATGCTTATTCCGATCAGACATACTCTAAAAAGTGGAAGAGCGCTAAATGCATTATCAATTCATCTAGCAATACTCCGGACGCTAAAGGTATGGTAGGTTGCGACGTAGGCATGAGAATTGCTGCTAATAAAGATAAAGCTATAAACGACAATATTGTATTGCGCTATAAGCCGGATCGTATCAGAGTGTCGCTCGTAAGCCTTGATAATGGTATAACAAGCGGCGTAGGTGATAATAATATCACGGGTGGAACATCCGCATATACATATTTTAATGATCCGTATATTGAGAATAATGTCGTAGTATATCCGGGCGAAAATCCCGCACAGAATTTAGCTGTAACGCGTCAGATAAGTCAGCTTGCCAAACTTAAAGTCAATGCCGTAGCGTATCTATCTGACAAAGTTTATAAGGATGTCATCGCTACGCTTTATGACGGATATAAGCAAGATGTTGGCGGCACTCCTCAAGCCGTGTGCGGATTTTCGAGCGATCTTGATTTTGCGCTAAATTTTGGATTTGATTGCGCTAGCAATAGTGCCGATGGACGTTGCTCCACAGCTACCGCTAACAAGACCGGCGGAGATACAAATTACGTGCCATATCCTAATAGAGCTACTGTTACCTATAGGATTGATAGTGGTACGCAATTTTTTGCTGCAAATTCTAACGAGTGCCTAGGCCCTACAGGATATGATAGTAGATGCTATAAATATAACGTAAGAACCCTAAGCTCAACTGTTACCGGAGGTTGGGAGGAAGCTGCTTCCGCTGCCGATACGGGTTACGGCTTGCCTATACCGCTTGGAATGGCGCTTAATTACTACTCCGACGCTTCATTAATAGGCGGACTTATTAATAGACCAAAAGGCGGCACAGGAATTAATTACGATTCTAAGTCAACGGATTTCAGGATTTTAGCACAAGGATTTAGAGAGGGGCAGACCCCTGGTTCAACTGTGTATTTTAATTTCGCTAGGATGCATAAAACCCCTAGCACTCCGGTGCTTATCTACGCTAGTGACTTTGATATCAGAAATGGCACGATTAGTATCGCCGAAAATTTTTGGCCGTCAAAATTTGATAAATCATACAATGCTATCTCGGATACAACTTCGGAGCAATATAATATAGATGCTATAAAGCTATCTCATGAGAGCTTCGATGACTTTGTTACCAGGAAAGTAGAAGAGACGACGGGAGTTAAAAAAGCAGATATGAGCGTAGCAAATAAAGCTGCTTATATAAATACTGCTAATACTAATAGCAAAACTTATAAAACCGGCACTACTATTACAGATTTTAGCGATAATATAGGCACTTATGCGCTATTCGTCTATGGTACGTCATATGACAAGAGCCTGGGATCTAGAGTGTATCAAGCCACTACCAGAACTGGGGTAACCGTGCCTATTTATACGCAGATCTATTGCGGCAGAACCGATAGGTGCGCGAATATGCCTGCTCCTAGCGCAGAACTTGCTTATGAAGCCCCTAACTCGAATATATTTACCGTGCTAGCGGCTCAAGATCGTAGCCTAACCGATTTTACGAAGTTCGTAGTAAATACTAGAGCTACTTTAAATAATATAGGAGCAGAATTCGTAAGTGCTTATACCAGCTTTACGCCTACTGGCGTAACTGTTCGCAGGGGTAATGTAGTAAGCGGCGGCAAGGAAGATATAGCTATCCAGGCTACCGTACCAGGTCAGGCTAGGATACGTATTGAAACTAACCCATGGCTTATCCATACGCCTGCTGAAAATCAGAGAACTATGTTTACTGTACCTCCTACTACTGGAGCTTACTCTAGCAGGTTCCCTGGTGTGCCACAGTATTTCAATCCTCTTACTGTAAATGTAAGAGCTGTTAGACCTACAGTCTGGGGTGGAGAAGGTCAAGTCAAGTCCGGTACGGAAGACGACGTAGGATCATTCGCTGGTGGTAGTACAGCGGATAATAGCACTAGCGACACTTCGACTAGCAAGCTAGGTACGGGCGATATTCGCGATATTTACAATCAAAAGACCGATTGGTAGTATCTACGCTAAGCTGGTAGCATAAAGGCTAGCCTCCTGGCTAGCCTTTTTTTATGAGCGAAATTTTGGTTTTCTTGGCGACAAATATTTTGGAATTTTGCTTTGCAAATTTTTGTCTGCAAATTTTACGAGATAAGATTTTTTAGAATTTTAAATTGCGAAATTCTACTATAAGACTTGGCGGTAAAATTTTACTCATTGAGATTTGTACGCCGTAACGGCATAGAATTGCGCGCTAATCCCAAGCGGTAGAATTTCAAAGTAAAATTTCGTATGGCGATCCTCCTCCCGTTTATTAAAATTCTCAGCCATCGGCATTGCAAGTTTCGCGCAGCGTGATCATGCAAAGCTTATTGTAAATTTTTATTGCGCGAGATTTTACATTTCAATACAGCCGCAAAATTCAATTAGTAAAATCTGCGCCCAACTTTCATCCTAAAATTCTATCGCGGCAAACGCACCGCCGATAAAACTAAAATTCTATCACTCAAAGCCGCTCGTATTCCGCCTTATCCTTTAAAATTTCGTTTCGTAAAATTCCAATCCGGCTAGACCTGCCGTATAAAACCGCTTCATAAATTCCACTTGCTCATTTACCCGTTTTTAAATGAAATTTCGGCACAATGCGGCTTAAAATTTCATCAGGGAAAGCTACTTGAAAACAAAAAATATTAGAAATTTCAGCATCATCGCGCATATCGACCACGGCAAATCCACGCTCGCCGACCGCCTGATTAGCGAGTGCAACGCCGTCGAGGCGCGCCAGATGAGCAGCCAGATCATGGATACGATGGATATCGAAAAGGAGCGCGGCATCACGATCAAGGCGCAGTCCGTGCGGCTCGAGTACGAGCTTGGCGGCGAGAAATACGTTTTAAATTTGATCGACACCCCGGGCCACGTGGATTTTAGCTACGAGGTCTCGCGCTCGCTGGCTAGCTGCGAGGGGGCAATCCTCGTCGTGGATGCCAGTCAGGGCGTGCAGGCGCAAACCATCGCAAACGTCTATATCGCACTAAAGCACAACCTTGAGATTATTCCCGTGCTCAACAAAATCGACCTGCCCGCCGCCGATCCGCAGCGCGTAAAAGATGAGATCGAGCACGTCATCGGGCTTGATTGCAGCAGCGCGATCGAGGTTAGCGCCAAGACGGGCGTGGGCATCAAGGAGCTTTTAGAGGCGATAATAACCCGCATCCCCGAGCCCAAAACGGACGATGCCGCGCCGCTTAAAGCGCTCATCTACGACAGCTGGTTCGATAACTACCTAGGCGCGCTCGCGCTCGCGAGGCTCTACGACGGCGTGCTGAAAAAGGGCGACGAGGTTTATATCATGGGTAGCGAGAACCGCCACGAGGTGCTTGATCTGATGTATCCCAATCCGCTTGCGCCTGCCAAAACCCGCGAGCTTAGCAGCGGCGAAGTGGGCATCGTAGTAATGGGGCTAAAAAACGTCGCCGACGTGCAGGTGGGCGATACGATCACGCTTTTTAAAAAACGCGCCGCCGCGCCGGTGGGCGGATTTGAGAAGGCAAAGCCCTTCGTGTTTGCGGGCATCTATCCCGTGCAGACCGATAAATTTGAAGATCTGCGCGACGCTTTGGATAAGCTCAGCCTAAACGACAGCTCGCTTAGCTACGAGCCCGAAACGTCGCTCGCGCTAGGATTCGGCTTTCGCGTCGGGTTTTTGGGGCTACTGCATATGGAGGTCGTGAAGGAGCGGCTCGAGCGCGAGTTTGATCTCGATCTCATCGCCACGGCGCCGACCGTCACATACGCCGTGTATCTCACGGACGGCTCGTGTGTGCGGATACACAGCCCCAGCGAGCTTCCCGCGCCAAATTTTATCGAGCGCATCGAGGAGCCCTACGTCAGGGCGACCATCATCACTCCGAGTGAGTTTTTGGGCAATCTCATCAGCCTTTTAAATTTACGCCGCGGCATCCAAACCAAGATGGACTACATCACGCCGGAGCGCGTCCTGCTCGAATACGACGTGCCGACAAACGAGATCATAATGGACTTTTACGACAAGCTCAAGTCCTGCACCAAGGGATATGCGAGCTTTGATTACGAGCCGATCGATTACAGGCGCGGCGATCTCGTAAAGCTCGACATCCGCGTCGCGGGCGAAGCGGTCGATGCGCTCTCTATCATCGTGCCCGCCTCAAAGGCCGAATCCAAGGGGCGCGACCTCGTCAAAGCGATGAAGGAGATCGTACCGCGGCAGCTTTTTGAGGTCGCGATCCAAGCAAGCATCGGCAACAAGATCATCGCGCGCGAAAACGTCCGCGCCATGGGCAAAAACGTGACCGCCAAGTGCTACGGCGGCGACATCACGCGCAAGCGCAAGCTGCTCGAGAAACAAAAAGAGGGCAAGAAGCGCATGAAAGCAATCGGCAAGGTGAATCTGCCGAGCGAGGCGTTTTTGAGCGTACTGAAGATCGACTAAATTTATCGCACGGGTAATCTAAATTTCATCTTTTGCCGCGCGGTCGTAAAATTTGCTTTTAAATTTTAACGATCGCTAGGGCGGTTTAAATTTAACGGCTCGCCATTCGGTATTAAATTTCGTCTTTAAATTTCACGATCCTAAGAGATGATTTAAATTTTATGACTGCATGGCGTTTAAACTCTATCGCTCGTGCTCAAGCTGATACATTCGCTGCTGCGCGCCCGTTTTTGCGCCGCTTTAGGCTCTAGTGTTCACTGCTCGGTCGTAGAATTTTACCGCTCGTCGTTAGGCTAAAATTTCATCTTTCAAATTTAACATCCCGCGAGCGGTTTAAATTTTTGCCGCCCGTTGATCGTTGCGGTCGCGTCCGCAGCTCGGCTACAAAATTTTTATCCCGATGGTGTCCGCTATGAAATTTTATCCGCTGCGACTTTATAAAATTTGATTAAATTTTACTGCGCGCCGCATGAAATTTCCATAGTGCGAGTGTTTTATAGCAAAACGGCGTGCGCGGCGCATAATAGGGCGTGCCGATAAATCCAGCAAAAGCGCTAAATTTATCGGCGTAAAAAAAAGGAGAAAAATGGAATTTTTAGACCGCTTAGGCGTGGATAGGAGCAGCTTTACTGATCTATTTTCGGCATGTTTAGGCCGCGGCGCAAGGGTGCAAGAGATGGGCTCGAAGCTGATCACAAAGGGCAGGCGCCGGTCTGTGGATTTTGAGCGCGGTAAGACCCTCTCCGGCGATGATGCGCCGCGCGCCATTTGGTATATCGGTAGCGAAGCGAGCAGCAGCCGTACGTGGCTGTGGGGGTACGAGAACATAAATCGCCTCGATGAGCGGCTGCTTGTCCTTGCGCGAGATGTGCGCGATTTTGGCTTGCAGCACGGGCTAGCGGAGCTTGGCACGCCTAAGCTTGCACTAAGTGCGGAGATAAACGGGCATGCTCCAAGCGCGATCGCGTGCGGGCTATCGCAGGAGCCGTTATGTTACTACCGCTGCCCGCACGCCGGCGTAGCGGTGTTTGTGGCGTTCGCGGCAGGCAAGTGCGTGGCGCCAGATGATACGATCGTAAGCAGCATGAACGCAAGCGAGCTTATCTCTTTGGCGCGCGATTATATAGGCGCATTTAAGCTAAATCACGCCGTTTTATTGGGGGCGCTTTTGCTTAGAAACGGCACGAAATTTAGCGAAGCGGCGGGCAAGATCGTAGCGAATTTTAAAAATGATGCGCTATTTTCGTTTGATAATTTGGGGCGGCTAAGCGAGGTAAAGTTTACCGTATAGAGCGGCAAATCTCGCGCCGTACATTTACAGCTTTGAAATTTACGCCGTGAAATTTTGCCCTGCAAATTTATATCGTAGAATTTTGCGTCTTGGAATTTTGCTCGGTAAAATTTAGATCGCAAAATTCCGTCGAGTGAAATTCCTCTTAAAATTTTGCGTCGTAAAATTCTGCTACTCTATCCGCGCTCAAGCCTTTAAATTTTAAACCAAAATCAGCCGCCGTCGATGTCGAAGTCAAGATGCTCTTTGAAGTAGGCACGCAGCCTGCGGCGGTCGTTGCGACCGGGCGTGATCGCAAACCACAGCACGCGGTCGTTCAGATCTTTGCCGCGGATCAGCACGGTGTCGCGCAGCAAGATGTCGTGAAAGTCGCCGTTTAGCCGCCACGACGAAAGCGCCTTGGCGAAGATAAAGATCACGACGCCCACGACCATTATCACGAATGCCATCCCCACGCGCTCGCTCATGGCGATACCGACTAGCCACAGCACGATGATCGATCCGATTCCAAATGTGAAGAACTGCTCGCATTTTACGTAGCGGGAGTGGCTAAGCGCCGTGTAGCCGGTGCAGGTGCGCAAAAAGCCTGGCGTGAGCTTAATATAGTCGATGTTAGAAAGCAGGATTTCTCTATTATGCGCGCCCGAGACGAAGGTGATCGCATAGTCGTTAAATTTATACAGCCCATCGCCGTCACTTCCTTTGTACCAAGCTATACCGGCGATTATAAGTCCCAATAGCCCATTACTGTAACGCCCTCCTCCACGGCTTTCTGCGAAAAAGAGCTTATCTAAATCAAGCCCGGTTAAAACGCCGTAAAAAAATATAAAAGCCATCATCGTAACGGAGAATATCACGATGAAAGAGTTGTCGTTTTTGACGCTAAATCCGCCTGTGCTCTTGGTTCGTGAGCCGCGGCTGCGAAGGGCGGCTTTGTAGTCTTTGGTAGTAAAAGTAGGCATTAGCTTCCTTTATTTCAGGGTTTCAAAACAGCTTGCGCGCGCTTTTAAGCCCGTTTAAAACGGCGTAATTTTATAAAATTTCAGATCAAATTCGGATTAAATTTTAAATTTGAAGAGGCTTTGAAATTTAAGCGAGTTTCAAATTTAAAGGATTGAAATTTAGCCGACGAACTTAATATCACAATAAAGCACTACAGAGGCTTTGCGGGCGAAGATACTCCGTTAAGAACGGTGAACGCTTGGGAAATACGGCATTTCGAGCCTTGCAATGCTCTAAAATATAAAGAAATTTCGACGATAAATTTAAAATGGTAATCGGCGGGTGCATTCTTGCTGGTGCGTGCTGCGGATTTCGCGGCGAAATTTAAAAACGCGGTTTTACGATTTAGCGGGTGCGAGTTTTGCAGAAGCTCGGCCACACAAGACAGATGGCGAATGCGCGGCAATTATCATAAATTTAAAGCGTAGCGGCGCTGCGCGATCTCATCAAATATGCAGAAAATTTTACGGCAAATTTAAAACGCAGTTTTTCGGAGTTAGTGCGGCGGATTAAAATGCGACTTACAGCGGTTGGTGCGGCAAATTTGCTCTGTAGTTGCAGTTAAAATTTCCGCCGTGCGGAGTAAATACCGTGCAGAGGTTAAATTTGCCGCGTAGAAGCTAAATTTTGCGTTGCAGTTAAATCGACAATAGTTTAAATCAGCAACGACTCAAATGCTATAAATTTAGAGCTCACAGGCATAAGCGCTTGACTTAGGCTGAGCCGCGATCTTTTATTATAAGATGCCTATTGTTCGCATTCCCGCGGCTGCCTAAAACAAACCGCACAACGCTTTAAATTTTAAAATTTATTTGAATAAGCTATTTACGCTCTCGTCGTGATATACGCGTCTGATGACCTCGCCGAAGAGCGGAGCGACGCTGATTACCTTGATGCGGTCGCTTTCCTGCTTTAGCGGGATCGTGTCGGTCACGACGAGGCCGTCCAGCGCGCCACTTTCGATGCGCTCGTATGCCGGGCCGCTTAGCACGGCGTGCGTGCAAAACGCGCTGACGCTCTTCGCGCCCTGCTCCTTAAACGCGCCCGCGGCCTTGACGATGGTACCCGCGGTATCGATCATATCGTCGATTAGGATCACATCCTTGCCTGCGACGTCGCCGATGATGTTCATCACCTCGCTTTTGTTTGCCTCCTCGCGGCGCTTATCGACGATCACCAGATCGAGCGAGAGCTTTTTGGCAAAGCTTCTGGCGCGCGCGACGCCGCCCACGTCGGGGCTGGCGATGATTGGATTTTTTAAATTTTTCTCTTTCAAGTAATCCAAAAATATCAACGAGCCGTAGAGGTTATCGACCGGTACGTCGAAAAAGCCCTGTATCTGCCCCGCGTGCAGATCCATCGTGACGACGCGGTCGATGCCTGCCGTCTGCATCATATTTGCCACGAGCTTCGCGCTGATCGGCACACGCGGGGCTGCTTTGCGGTCTTGGCGAGCGTAGCCGAAGTAGGGCACGACGGCCGTGATCGAGTTCGCGCTGGAGCGCTTAAGCGCGTCGGTTAGGATCAAAAGCTCCATCAGATTGGAGTTTGCGGGCGCGCATGTGGGTTGGATGACGAAGACGTCCTTACCGCGCACGCTTTCGCCGATCTGGACGCTGATTTCGCCGTCGCTGAAGGTTTTGATCGTGCACTCGCTAAGCGGTAGCGAGAGATACTTGGAGATTTTTTTGGCAAATTCGGGATTTGCGGTGCCGGAGAAAATTTTATATCCGCGCATTTTGATGACCTTTGGATTGAAATTTGCTCGAATTCTACACCAAAAGCGCTAAATTTTAGCTAATTTGCCCGTCGCGCTCGCGTAAAATTCATAAGCGAGCATCACGGACCGCCGCCCGTTTGCGAGATAAATTTTTTAAAATTTCAGGGCGGCTCGGCTTGCCGCGGTTTTACTAGGGTGAAATTTGGCTTTGGATTGTAGCCGATACGCGCGCAGGTTATCGGAGCCTGCGTTTTGTGCTAGTAGCTGCGCGGATGCGGCTAAAGTCGTATTGAAAAGTTTTATGAAAGTCTGAGGGAATGCATCAGGCATGGGTACGGCTAAAACCGTATCGCAGAGAGCAGGGTGCCGATGAGCGCGAAATTTTATATTTGCGATACAGACAGGCAAAATTTTATCTTTGGAATCATAGTGAGCGCGCGTTTAAATTTAGATTTGAGCTTGCACGGGACAGACTGCGCGAATACTTTGTGGCGCGCTAAATTTAGGCTGCCGCGGCGCATAAATTTTATATTTCTTGGGCGGTTAAATTTAAAATGTGCTTTGCTTTGGCGAAAATTTAAAGCTCGCTTTGACGATCAAATTTAAAAGTTCGCTATCTAGAGCTTGATTGTGCGCTGCGAAATTTTAAAATTTATCGTGCGAGCTCCATTCACCGTGTAAATTTAGATACTGCCTTTGCCGCTTAAATTTTATTAAATCCAAATCCTCACATTCAGTTTTAAAATTTTAACGATACTCAAAAAGCTTAGAATTTCGCTCTTTATCTCGCTTGCGGGGTCGCGGCGCAGTACGCTTTCATAGACGCTAGGCTCGAAATTATCGCGCCCGGTGTGCACGAAAATATGGATCCGCCGCTCTCTGATACTCGCCCAGATCTGCGCCCCGAGCGCATCGCCCACCGCCAAAAACCGCTCCATAAATGCAGGCGTTAGCACGTACATCGCGTTTTGCGGCTCGTCGCTAAGCACCTTGTAGCGCTCGGCAAACTTCACGTTGTCCATCGCAACGGGTTTTAGACCTACGTGCTGTTTGTTTTGTATCTCGCGCGGATAGATGAAAACGGGCGCGATGATGCGTTTGTTAAATTCCGCTACGAAAAACGCCCCGATAAGCTCGTGCTGTAAATTTTGATGAAAAAAACTCACGTCGCTAAATTCAAAGCTCACCCCCTGCCACGCGCCGCCCACGCGGTCGTTGCCGCGCAGATTTTCGATGAACTCGAACAGATCGCTTTGCACCACGCGCCAAAATGGCACGCTGCCGTAGGAGACGTATTCGTAGCCGAGCTCGCGCACGAAAGGCGCCAGATAGTGCTGCTTGTAGCTTTGGCGGTACCGCCCCGTAAAGATCTCTTGCGCGCTTCTTACGCCGAGCGCGTAAAGCCGCGCCGCTAGCCACACCGCAAGCGCAAGCGCAGCCAAGCCTATCAACGCCTGCGGCAAGGCCGCGGAGTATTTGAAGATCAAAAACGAGATCGCGACCGCGCCGAACTTTAAGATATTTTCCCTGCCGATGAGATCCTTTTGCCAGCCGTTTAAGTGCACCTCTTTAAGGCTTACGGCGAGCGAGGCGACCGCCAGCAGCATAAGCATCGTCGCGCTAAAGCTCTGTTCACCCGCCCTATCCGCAAAATAGGCGATGACGCCGAACGCCGCAAGCACCGCCACCGTGCTTATAACGGCGATCAGCTTTAGCTGCTCCACGTGCTTTTTCGCATCCAATCGCAGGCGCTCCAAATCGTAAATAGTCAAAATTTTGCCTTTTTTAAAATTTGCCCGCAATTTTAGCGAAATTCTGGGAATTTTGGAATTTCAAAGCTCACTCGTCCGCACATAAGGTGAATTTTTTATGAATTTCGCACAGCCCCCTAAATTTAAGGATAATTTCAAAACTCTAAGCTTAAAATTTCGCCGTAGCGGGGCGGCGTGCGGAAGTGAAATTTCGCATAAAAGCAGCGGTAAATTTCGGTGTGCGGAAGTTAAATTCCAAGGCATAAATTTGCTACGTAGAATTTTCAGGGCTCGATGCAAAGCGTTATTGGCGCGAGGCTTAAGATCGGTATAAATTTGCTACGTAGAATTTCAAAGCGAAATCTTGCGCCAAAAACGCCGCTGCACGCAAATCAAATTATGGAGCAAAAATGAGATATATTTTCGGGCCCGTGACCTCGCGCAGGTTCGGGCGCAGCCTCGGCATCGATCTAAGCCCGCAGCGCAAGCAGTGCAACTTCAACTGCGTCTATTGCGAGTTGGGCGCGGGCAAGCCGGTGAGCGCGATGAGCGAGCCCTGTGAGATCGGCCCGGTCATCGCCGAGCTGAAAACTGCGCTGCAAAGCCACGCGGGCATAGACGTCATCACGATTACTGCAAACGGCGAGCCTACGCTGCATCCGCGCTTTGCCAAGCTCGTGAGCGCGCTAAAAGCGCTGCATCTGCCGCAGAAGCTGCTTGTACTCTCAAACGGCTCACTCGTGCGCGAAAACAGCGCTGCTTTAATGAGGCTTGATATCTGCAAATTTTCGCTAGATAGCGTGCTTGCGAAAAGCTTTCGTAAGGTAGACGGCCCGCATGCAGGCATTAGCGCCGAGGATATCGTAAGCGCGATCGCGGATTTTGCGCGCGAGTTTCGCGGCGAGCTTGATATCGAAATCCTAGTCGTGCGCGGGCTAAACGACACGCAAGAAGACTTTGCGGCACTGAATGCGGCTTTAGCTCGCATCAATCCGCACCGCGTCGATCTCGGTACGATCGATCGCCCGCCCGCATACCGCGTGCAGGGTGTGAGCGAGGCGCAGCTGCGCTATCTGGCCACTTTCATCGAAAATCAAAACGTAAATATAATCGCCGCACCCAAATACGCAAGCGAGCGGCTGAGCTTCAGCGAGGATGAGATATTGCATACTTTGGCACGTCGTCCGCAGCGCACGAGCGACGTGGAGGCGATGTTTGACGAAAAAAGCGCACAGCTTTTAAAGCGTCTTGCGGATGCGGGCAAGGTTGTTTTTAAAGACGGCTACTATAAAATCGCTAAGAAATAGTGGCGGAATTGCGAGGTAGAATTTCGTTTCGTAATTTAATGGCAAAATTTATCGAGATTTCGCAGGTGGAATTTTGCGTCCAAATTTTTAATAGGTGAAATTTTATATAAATAAGCCACGATGAAAGAATAGGGCGCGTAATTTGGATTTAAAATTCTTCAAAAAATAAATTTAATTGGCGAAAATTCTAATGGCAAAAATCCGGGCACAAATGCTTCGGCTACAGAAAATTCCGATATCAAAAAATATAATTCTAAAAATCCCGCCTCGCAAAATTCTGGCAGCGAAGATCGGGGCGCTAAAAATTTAAGCGGCGAAAAACAAGGTGCCAAAAATTCGAGTGCGTAAAATTTGGCTCGCATGATGAAAAATAAAGCTACGTTAAAATTTAAAAATTTCACCGCTCGCTCGCGCTCTTTTTGGGTTCGCACAAAGCTCGTGCGAGCAGGTGCAACTCTTTGCTACTCATTCCCGCCGAAGCCGTTTGTCTCGAAAGATCAAGCATCGTCGCAAAACCGAGCGGAGTGGGTAAAAATTTAAAAAATCAAAATTTTAAAAACCAAAACGCTACGAGTACAAATTGCGAGGCAAATCGTTACATAGACTTTAGCGCGGATTACGACACGGATCGCAACATACGCCTTAAACATATTGTTGCAGCACATGCCAAAGCATAAACTTTAACGCAGATCGAGACTTAAATTTAAATATATGCCACGATATAAATTCTAGCGCGGATTATGACATAAATCTCGTCAAGGATCACGGCATAAACCAAAGTATGACTTACTACGACATACGCCTCGGCGCAGGTCGTGATATAAATTCCCGCCCGGATCGCGCCGTGAATTTTAAAATTTCAAACGCAAATTTAAAAACGAATTTAGCAGTTTTAAAAGCAGATTTAAGGACGGATTTCAGATTATGAAATTTTTAAATTTAAAAGTTGCCGCCGCCGTGTTTGCGTTGCTGCTCGCAGGCTGCGACGGATGGAAGCACCATCTAAGCAGCGACGGCATCTCGCTTGCCTCCAAGTTCGACCCCTCCGAGCGCACGCTAAAGATCGAGGGCAATGATAAGCCACTCGTGCTGTTTTTCTACGCAAGTAGCCGAATTTAGAAATTCTGAAATTTTAAAATTTAGATAAAATTCTACGATTTGAAATTTTGATAAAATTTCTGTGGTTACCAACTTCCGCTAGCACCGCCTCCGCCGAAGCTTCCGCCGCCCCCACTGAAGCCACCCCCGCTAAAACCGCCATTTCCTCCAAATCTGCCAAAATCCCCAGATGGGCTGCCTCTCATGCGCGATGAGCGCGCAATTTCGCTTATGATGTCTGCGCTCGAGATTATATCCTCGTCGCTTCTTCTGCGGCGCGTCACGCGGCGGCTTAGTATCGCAAAAAGCAAGACCGCAAAAAGCACCATGAAGATCGCAAAGTCCTTGTTGCTCGGATCCTGCTGCGCGTTGGCGTTAAGGGGATCAAATTTTATATCGCCGCCTTCGATCGTGCTAATGATCGCTGAAATCCCGCTAATGACGCCACTTTCATAATCTCCCTGCCTAAAATAGGGCAGAATTTTATTGCTGATGATGCGTTTGGCGCGCATATCGGTTAGCACGCCCTCTAGCCCGTATCCTACCTCGATACGCACTTTATGCTCGTGCGGAGCGACGAGCAGCAGTACGCCGTTGTCGCGCCCTTTTTGCCCGATACCAAGAGCGCGCGCCTGCTCTACGCCGATTTCCTCGATAGAGTAGCCACCGAGCGATTTTAGGCTTACGAGCATGATCTGGTTTGTGGAATTTTTATCGAAAGTCGTTAAAATTTCATTCAGACTCTCTCTCGCGGCTGGGCGTAAAATGCTAGCCTCATCAATTACGGCGGTGCCGTTTGGATGGGCTAGATACTCGCTAGGTGCGGCGACGCTTATTACAAATAGCGCCATCAGGGCAAAAGCAAATCTCCAAGCCACTCTCATCGCAGCTCCACCAAGGTCTCTTCTATCTCGTTATTTTCGCTATCTTTAGGCACTCGCATGGCTAGCTCGCACAGCGCGTCCATCGCCTTTAAAACGGCAGGCTCAAGACCTTGCGTGCCGGGGTTAAATTCTGTCGTGATACGTTCAAACTCAACCTTAGAGATAAACTCCGCCGCTTGCGCGCCGCAGATGATATGAGCGCAGCGCTCGCGGACGCATACGCAAAACATTATCGCTTCTTTTACGCTGCCGTAGCGCTCGTAAAATTTTTGCATCGCAAACTCGCCCGAGAGCCGAAGTCTGCGAGATTTAGGTGTGATTAGAGTTAAAAGCGCGGGACATTTAGCTAGCAGAGCTTTAATCGCAATGAAGCTAAGCGCTACGATCTGCAGTAGCTCAGCTTTGCTTATTTGCGGCACGAAGCACAGAACGATGCCGATCACAAACGCCGTCACTGCCGCCGCGCTATAGCTAGCTTCGCAGTCCTCGCTTGCTTCGCGCGCGACCACGCAGACGATCTGCGCACCGCTTGCAGCTTCGGCTTTCGTGATTAGCTCGTGGATTTTTTGCTTGCACTGCTCGCTTAGCATTTGCCGCCTTTAGCGTTATTTAAACGAGACGCTAGGGGCTTTTTGGCTTGAGCTATCAGCGCTAAAGCTAGGTTTGGCGCCGCCTAGTCCTACTATGCGCGCGATGATGTTTGTAGGAAAGGTCCTAATTAGCTTGTTGTATTCCTGCACCGAGGCGATGTAGTCCTTGCGCGCTACGGCGATGCGATTTTCCGTGCCTTCGAGCTGATTTTGCAGCTCGGCGAAATTCTGATTTGCCTTAAGATCCGGATAGCGCTCGACTACCAGCATCAAGCGCGATAGGGCTGAGCTAAGCTCGCCTTGAGCGCCGTTAAATTTCGCAAACGCTTCCGGATCTTGCGCTAAACTTTCTGCATTAATATTGACAGCGGTTGCCTTAGCGCGGGCATTTATAACGCCTTCTAAGGTATCTTTTTCATGGCTAGCGTAGCCCTTGACGGTTTCTACGAAATTTGGAATCAAATCGGCGCGACGCTGATATTGATTTTGCACCTGGCTCCACGCGGCCTTAACTTCTTCATCTTTGCTTACGAGCTTATTGTAAACAGGCACTGCAAATATCGCAAACGCAATCGCCGCAATCACTAAGACGATTAGAGCTTTGATTAAGATATGAAGCCCTCCTTTTTGGTGCGGATACTCTCCTCCGCCAAAGCTCTCGCCTCGCGCGGATAAGCTTTTATCGTCGTAACCTATACGCTCGTTATTTTCTCCTTGCAGCTCTTTCATTGAAATCTCCTTGGGATGTTGGAATTTAATTTGACTAAAATTTCATATTCGATCGTGCCGAAGTGTTTTGCCCAAATCCGCGCGTCATCCAGCACGCAAACTCGCTCGCCACCGAATTCCGCGCAGAAGCTATCCATCGACATTTTTCCGAGCATTTTTTGCCCGCTTGCAAGCGCCAGCTCGTTCTCGCCGTCGTAGCGAAATAGCCCGTCTGCGTAGCCCAGATCGTATGTGCCGATCCTCATATCGCGTGGCGCTTCAAATTTCGCGCCGTAGCCCACGCGCTCGCCTTTCTTTAACACGCGCGAGCTGATCAGATCGGCATAGAGCTTTAGCACGGGGCGTAAATTTAGGCTCTCGTCAAATTGCGGATAGCCAAACTGCGCCATGCCTACGCGCACATATTCGTCCTCAAAGCCCGCACTTCGCTCGATAGCTGCGGAGTTGCTCGAATGAAATTTTAAATTTTCAAAGCCCGCGGCGGCGGCTTTTTGTCCCGCGAGCCGCTTAAATTCTATAAAATTTTGTCTCTGCGCGAAAAAATCGCCGCTTAGCTCGTCGCTTGCGCGAAAGTGTGTGAAAAAGCCACTAAGCTTAAATCCGCCCTGCTTGCATAGCCTAAGCGCCTCATCTAGCTCGTTCGCGCCGATGCCGTTGCGGTGCATAGCAGTATCTGCAGCGATATAAATTTTAAGCCCTCGTTTAAGACGCGCAAAGTAGCTCAGATCATTTACTGCGTAGCAAAACCGCTCGTCCTCGTCCCCGCGCGGAATGTGCGAAAGCACTAAAATTTCATCAAATAAATCCGCGATCTGCGCAGCTTCCGCAGCACTTCGCGTTACGGCGCGTACGAAGCCTAGCTTTGCCGCTTCCTCGCAGCAAAGTTTGCAGCCATGGCCGTATGAATTATCCTTGGCTACTAAAAATACTCGCTCCGCTCCACCTACTTTGGCGGCGATTTGCGCTAGATTGTGCGCATAAGCGGCGCGATCTAAGATGATCTCAGACATCGAAGTCTAGCCCGTAAGTACGGTATAAATATGGCAGCAGCTTGCGCGCGGCGTAGTCGTAGCCGTAGAATTTCGCATAAACTTCTTTCAAGCTAGCCGCACCTGCACGCTCGAAATCAAATACGTCGGTACCCGCGATCTTTGGCACGCGCTCATCTAAGAATTTAAAAAATTCCGCTCTCGCAGCCAAAAGCTCTTTTATATTTTTTTCAACCTCTTGCTTTTCAGATTCGTTCATCTCTGGTCCTTTAAATTTTCTAGTTTACCTAAAAATACGCGCTGCATCTCGTCGCGAAACTCGGGGCTGCTGGCCTCGAAGCGGGTTACGATCACGGGCGTGGTATTGCTTGCCCGTACGAGTGCCCAGCCGTCATCAAATCGCACTCTGATGCCGTCGATCTCGATAATATCGCGGATGGGCGGCAACTCCGAGATACCTACGTGGATTTGAGCTTTAAGAGCCTCGATGATCTTAAATTTCGCCTCCTCGCTCGTATTAAATTTTATCTCATCGGTGCTAAAAACCCGCGGCAGCTTGTCTAGCTCGGCGTCTAAATCATATCCTTTAGCTACGAGCTCAAGCACGCGCATCATCGCATATACGCCGTCATCAAAGCCGAAATATCGCTCTTTAAAATAAATATGCCCGCTAACCTCCGCGGCAAGATCGATACCGAGCTCCTTCATCGCCTTTTTGATATTGCTGTGGCCGGTCTTGCCCATGAAGCTTTTGCCGATCTTATCGATGGTATCATACATCGCTTGAGAGCATTTGACCTCGCCTAAGATGCGCGGATGGTGCATGTTTAGAGCAAGCAGGCAGGCTAGCTCGTCGCCTTTGATGTTGCGGCGCGGCGTAAGCACGGCGATTCTATCGGCATCCCCGTCAAAGCCGAAGCCCAAGCTCACGCCGTCTTGCTTCATCGCGGCTTTTAGATCTGCTAAATTTTTCTCCTCGCTGGGGTCTGGGTGGTGGTTTGGAAAGTTGCCGTCGGGCTGTGGAAATAAAACTTTAGCGTTTAGCTCTAGCCTTTCGACGATTTTAGTAGCGGTAACGCCTGCCGCGCCGTTTGCGCAGTCAATTATAAAAGGCGCGGCAAAGCCCTTAAGCGCTGCAAATTCCTTCTCAAAATATGCTAGATACTCGCTTAAGATGTCGTACCTCTGGGTGCTTGTATCGGTTGGAATTTCAAAATTTGAATTCATTAGCTCTCGCACCTGCGCGCCAAGACGCCTTAAATCCTCGCCGAAGAAGCTATCCGTGCCAATCGTTATTTTAAAGCCGTTGTAATTTTTGGGGTTGTGCGAGCCGGTGATCATTACGTTTGCGTCAAATTTATGCGTAAATACGCTAAAATAGCCCACCGGCGTCGGTAGCAAGCCGATATTATAAACCCGCAACCCGGCGAAATTTAGCCCGCTTACGAAATAGCCGAAAAGCTCATCCGCGCTAAGGCGGGCGTCATATCCCACACTAACGCGCTCAAGCCCTAAATTTGCGATATGTTTGCCAAGAGCGAAGCCGATCGCTTTTACGCTGCGCTCGTTTAACTCCTCGCCCACGATACCGCGAATATCGTATTCTCTAAAGATATCTTCGATCATAAAATTCCTTTAAATTTAAATCGCGGTATTTTATAAAAACTTGCTTAATATTTATATTATAAATGATAAAATCGCCGCTAAAATTCCAAAGGATTATTATGAAAAAATTTATTCTAGCAGCGATTTTAGCGGCTTTTGCTTGCGCGGGCGATTACGAGCTCGTAGGTAGCGTAAATACTTCGTTTAGAATTTTTGGCAAAGACGATCGCATCGAAGTCATCGCGGTTAAAGATCCTAAGGTTGATGGAGTGACCTGCTACGTCTCTTACGCCAAAAAAGGCGGTGCAAAAGAGATCATCGGCGTGGAGGAGGACCGCTCCGAAGCCTCTGTTTCGTGCGTGCAGACAGCGCCTAAAATCATCATCAAAGAGGAGCTGAAAAAAGAGGATATTTTTGAAAAACGCAGCTCGTTGATCTTCAAAAAGACCCACGTAGTTAGGCTTTACGACGCGGCGCAGGGCTCGCTAATCTATTTGGTTTATTCAGACAAAGTGATCGATGGCTCGCCCAATAACTCGATCTCGGCGATCCCGTGCCACCAAGCCGTGGGCGACGTATGCGAGCTCGCATATACTCAAGGCAAAAAATAATAAGAAGGAATTCCGCAAAGATAAAATTTTATCGCAGCGGAATTCTAAATTAGAAATTATGCGATGAGATGGCGCACGAAATTTAATAGAATTTACTAAATTTCGCAGCATTTTATAAAATTTTATCCGCACCGTTAAATTCCTACGCGAATGCCCAAGGCGAGAATTTTACCGCTTTATCAGAGCATCTTAACGCATATTCGCGCTACGCTAGCAGGCGTGCGCTTGCAGGTCGTAAAATGAAAAATTAAGCATTTTTTGCTAAAATCTCGCGATTTTGAAAACCCTCGTAAATCTAAAGGAAATCAATGAAGACATTTTTTAGTATGGAGTGCGCGTCAGTGATGCTACTGATTTTGGCGCTAGCCTGTGCGATCGCCACTTTCGTAGAGACCGCTTACGGCACGGAAGTAGCGTGGGCGATAGTTTATTCTACTGCATGGTTTGGCGCGCTGATGGTACTTTTGGGAATAAATTTAACCTACAATATCTATCGCTACCGCATGATTAAACTTCGCACGCTGCCTGCGCTAATCTTTCACGCAAGCTTTTTGTTTATGCTTGTTGGAGCGATTTTGACGAGATATTTCGGCTTTGAGGGCAATATCCATATAAGAGAGGGCAGCGAGAGCTCGATCGTAACGACTAAAGACGAGGTCGTTCAGCTTCTTACTTTAGGCAGCGACGGCGAGTTTATATCTGCTGACGAGAGCAAATTTTTAAACGGCGCAGGACAGATGAACTTCGATCTCAATCTAGACGTAGAGGGCAGGATCGCAAATTTAAAATTTAAAGAGCTCGTAGAACACGGCGAGCTAAAATGGGTGCAAGATCCGACCGGACAGGCTCCTGCACGCGTGGAGTTATTATTTTCCAACAACGTTGGCAGCCAAAATGTCTCCTTGCAATCAGGCGAAAGCATGGATATAGGCGAGCTTAGTATCACTTTTAACGCCGAGCCTAAAAGTAAGAATTTCATCTACATAAAATCCAAAGACGGCAAATTCTATCTAAACTCAAGTCTTGATATAAACGCCACTAAAATGGCTGATATGAGCACTGCACCGCTTAAGAGAAACGAGGATAATCCGCTAGGCAATCTCTCGCTTTACAGCTTCGACGGAATAAATTTTGCCCCTGTTAGCCTGCTTAGCTCAGCGGTCGAGAAATTCGTCCCGGTCGATGCGAATTTACCGGGTGAGCCCGGCGTAGTAGCTACGCTAAGCTTTGCGGGACAGAGTCGCGAAATCTACGTGCCTAGGGATTCGCATGGTGCTAGCTACAAGGTGGGTGATAAGAATTTCATCGTAGCCTTGGCGCCAAAGATGCTTCATCTGCCTTTTAAAATCGCGCTTCGCGACTTTGTGATGGATCGCTACCCGGGTACCAATTCGCCCTCTGGATATAAAAGTGAAATCGCGCTAAAAGACGGCAATACGAGCTTTGATTATGATATTTTTATGAATCACGTGCTCGATTACGGCGGATACCGATTTTTCCAAAGCTCATACGACACGGATGAGCGTGGCACCGTGCTTTCGGTCAATAAAGACCCCGGCAAAGTTCCAACTTACATCGGCTATTTTTTGCTTTGCGTAGGGATGTTTTTTAACTTTTTCAACCGAGGCTCGCGCTTTTTCAAGCTCTCGCGCTTAATTAGCGAAAATACGCATCTTGCTAGAGAAAAAGATGTAAATTCTAAAAATTCCGCATCTAGCTCGGTGCCCGTAAGCTCTGCAGAAAGCTCCATATCAAAACGCGCCAAAAAAACGCAACGCGGCACTAAAGGTGCGGCATTGGCATTAATAGGCGCGTTGGCTTTGAGCTTGAGCGCGTTGTATCCTAGCGCAGCAAATGCCGAACAAAACTCCACGATTCAAAATTCTACTTCGCAAAAATCCGCCTCAAATGCAGCCGCAGAAAATCCAGCGTCGCAAAGCCCGGCTAGCGTGCAAAATTCTACTTCGCAAAATTTTGTGCAAAATTCCACGCAGAATTCCGCCGTTGAAAATTCCAAGCAAAGCTCCGCTTCGCAAGAATCTGCAGCGGAGCAAGACTCCGTCCCGCCGCATAATTTTTCTACTATGGGAGGCGAGCTAGCCGTGCCGAAATTTGATCCTAAATTTAGTGAGGATTTAGCAAGCCTCGTAATTCAGGGATTTGATGGGCGAATGGAGCCTTTTGATACAGTTTCTAGGGAGCTTTTAAATAAAATTTACCGTGCCGACAACTACAAGACGCCAAATGGCGAAATTTTAAACCATAACGCCGCTGCGCTTTCGTTTATGCTAAATCAAAGCTACTGGAGGCATGCGCCGATTATCAAGGTTAGCGAGCCGGAGCTTAAGAAAATTCTAGGTATGGACGAGAAGCAAAGCCACGCCAGCATGATGGATTTTTTTGAATTTAAAGGCGGCGAGAGCTACTACAAGCTCGATAAAATGGTCGAGGAGATCAACCGCAAGCCTTTGGGCAATCGCGGTGTGCTAGATAAAGAGATCATCAAGGTAAACGAGCGCGTGAACGTCTTTTACTCGGCGTTTATGGGGGATTATTTTAGAATTATTCCGGTTAAGAACGCTAAAAATAACGAGTGGCTTTCGCCGCTATATCTAGGCGATGCGCTGGATCAAAACGAATCTACTGAAGTTAAAAAGATGATGGGGATATTTGTTTCGTCCGTGGTCTATGCCCAAGAAAGCGGGGATTGGAGCGGCGCAGAAAAGATGCTAAGCTACGTCAAAAAATACCAAGCACAAAACGGCGCAAATTTAATGCCTAGCGAGAGTGCGATAAAATATGAAATTTTATTTAATAAGGCTAAAATTTTTTCTCGCCTCTTTCCGATCTACACCGTCTCGGGATTTTTGCTTCTGATCTTTATCTTTTTGCGGATGATGAAGCCCACTCTTCGCTTAGGCGGCGCGTTTAAGCTCGTTTATATCGTAAATATCGTCGCTTTTATCGCGCATACTGCAGGTCTTGCGCTGCGCGGCTATGTCTCGGGGCACGCGCCGTGGAGCAACTCCTACGAATCGCTCATCTACATCGCGTGGGCGCTGTCGCTAAGCGGAATATTTTTCTCGCGCAAATCCGCTATTTCGCTGGCGCTAACGTCGATAATGGCGGGCATAACGCTGATGGTGGCGCATCTTAGCGACATCGATCCGCAGATCACTAATCTCCAGCCCGTATTAAAGTCGCACTGGCTTACGATCCACGTCTCGGTAATCACCGCAAGCTACGGATTTTTGGGACTTTGCATGCTGCTTGGAATTTTCACTCTCGTAATGTTTCTGTTCGACAAGAAAAACCCCGAGATCGCGCGCAACATCACGGAGGCGACGCACATCAACGAAATGTCGATGATCCTAGGGCTTTGCTTGCTGACGGTCGGCAACTTCCTAGGCGGCGTGTGGGCGAACGAAAGCTGGGGGCGCTACTGGGGCTGGGATCCGAAGGAGACCTGGGCGCTCATTACGATTTTCATCTACGCGGTGGTAGTGCATTTTAGATTTATGCCTAAGCTCAATAATCAATTCGCCTTTGCCGTAGCCTCAATGTTTGCGTATTTTAGCGTCATAATGACCTATTTTGGTGTAAATTTCTACCTAAGCGGAATGCACTCATACGCTAGCGGCGAGCGTATCCCCGTGCCCGGCTGGGCGTACGTGATGGTCGCTTCGATGATAGCTCTTGCGATCGCGGCGTATTTTCGCTCGGGCAAATCGGCTAGGCTTTAGATAGGTGGGGCCCAAATTTCAGAATAATAATTTTGAAATTTTGCCCAGATTTCGCAGCTTGCCGAGGCTTTAGGGATTTATGAAATTTATCTTTAAATTTCGGCTAGACTTTAAAACCCCGCAGAATTTTATAGAATTTTACGGCTCGCGGTTGAGCTAAATTTTAAAATTTTGCATCGCGACAGAATTTTTGATGCTTGAAATTTTAAGGCGTCGTAAAATTATAATGATTTGGAATTTGTGCCGCTATGGGGTTTTAATGTTTTAAATTTTACTTCTAGTGGAATTTTTTCATGCGACAGAAGCTCGATGAATTCTAGAATTTTAAAATTTCAGCTAGCGCGCTAGCGTAAAATTCTGCCCTGCTGCCGCCATGACTGAGGAGTGAAATTTTAAAATTTGATTTTATAAATTCTATGCTCATTTTTAAATTTAAAATCTCGCGCTTTATGAAATTTTATTTGTGATGTCGAAATTTTAAAATTTCGCGCGCCTTTGTCACAACAGATTTTATGCGATAAAATTTTAAAATTTTAAATTCCGCGCCATGATAGAATATGATAAAATTTGAAAATTTATAAAATTTTAAACCGCGAAAACGCCTCGCTAGGTATTAAAATTATCTTAAAATATAATTTAGCTTGCAAAGTTAAGCTAAATTTCTGCTTATAATCATATTGATTTAATCTTTATTTGGCTAAAATTGACGCTTGTCAATTTCTTAATTTGAAAGGATAAAGATGTCTGATCTAAAACAAGATAGACGAGGCTTTATCGGGCTTACTTTCGGCGCAGTTGCCGCTGTGGGTGGCGTTTTCGCACTCGTGGGGATGAAGAAATCGTGGGATCCGCTACCTAGCGTGCGCGCCGCCGGCGTCACTACGGTAGATTTAAGTCCGATCAAAGAGGGCGAGCTGTATCAAACGCAGTGGCGCAAAAAGCCGATTTTCGTGCTTAAAAAGACTGCCGATATGCCTAAAAACGATGCCCGCGACGTCGTCGTAGGAGATGCTAGATATACGCTTTGCATAGGGCTTTGTACGCATTTAGGCTGTATTCCTAGCTACAAGCCATCGACGCAACAATTCATCTGTGCATGTCACGGTGGGATTTTCGATGCTAACGGCGTAAACGTATTTGGTCCGCCGCCACGCCCTATGGATATACCGCCCTTTAAAATCGACGGAACGAAACTCGTTTTAGGCGAAGAGGGCCCCGAATACCAAGCCCTAAAGCAGAAAGTATAGGAGGCGCAGATGGCACATATAAGAAAAGCTACGGGAGTTTGGGATTGGTTCGACCAAAGGCTCGCCGTAACGAAATTTTTTAAGGTGATGGTAAGCGAGTATTGGATTCCTAAAAATATCAGCTTCCTTTGGGCGATGGGCGTTATTTTGATGACGCTATTTATAGTTTTGTTCATTAGTGGACTAATGCTCGTGATGTATTATAAGCCAGATGTAAATTTAGCATTTGATAGCGTAAATTTCACGATTATGAAAGAGGTCGAATACGGCTGGCTATGGCGTCATATCCACGCAGTATCGGCATCGGTTGTATTTTTGATCTTATACATTCATACTTTAGTAGCTATATATTACCGCTCGTATAAGCAAGGGCGAGAGATGATTTGGGTAAGCGGAATGCTGCTTTTCATCATCTTTTCGGCGGAGGCTTTCAGTGGCTATATGCTTCCATGGGGGCAGATGAGCTACTGGGCGGCGATGGTTATTACAAATTTGTTCGGCGGAATTCCAGTAGTGGGCGATGCAATAGTCGAATGGATTCGCGGCGATTACGCTGTTAGTGATCCGACGCTGACGCGATTTTTTATGCTTCACGTCTGTTTGCTGCCTATTGTGGTGGTTGCGGTGCTGGCAGTGCATTTTTATTCGCTTAGATTTCCGCATGTAAATAACCTAGACGGCGAGGAGATTGACTTTGAGCTCGAAGGCGAGAAGTATCTGCAAGGAAAAACTAGCGAAAGCAAGGTAATTCCGTTTTGGCCGGGCTTTTTGGCGAAGGATTTTTTCTATGTCAGTATCTTTATGATATTTTTCTTTTATCTGGTCGGCTTTCACTTCGATTTTGCGATGGATCCGATAAATTTCGAGCCGGCAAACAGCCTCAAAACCCCGACGCATATCTATCCGGAATGGTACTTCCTCTGGGAATATGAAATTCTGCGCGGATTTTACTTTGATGTAGGACCGCTTAAGGCCGCCGACATCGGGCTTATCGCCTTTGCATTTGCCGGAGTTTCGCTATTTTTTATCCCGTTATTTGACCGCAGCAGCGTAGTAGCGCCTGCGCACAAAAACAAAGCGTTTTTCATTTGGTTTTGGGTTTTGGTAATCGACATGATCCTGCTTAGCCTTTTCGGCAAGCTCCCTGCAGACGGCGCGGAGCTCGGTATCGAAAATAAATACTGGGGCTTTGCTTTATCGATCATCTATATCGGATTGCTCGTCGTAGTGCTTCCGTTGATCACGATCGCAGAAAGAAAGAGGGTCTAGCCATGAAAGAGATAAGAACCCTAATCTTGGTGCTTTTTTGTGTGGGAATTTTATACTGGTTTATCGAGCCGTATGCTCATACTAAGCTTAGTCCGCACACCGATCCGGTAAATTATGACTTTGCAGCAGGCGATACGGCTTTAGCCGCGCATAACGTAGCCGCAGCAGAAAGCGCTTTGGCCGCAGCTGAAAAAGGCGGGGATGAGACGATGATAAAAAATTCTAAAAAAGCCCTTGCCAGCGCGAAAGAGCAACAAGACAAAACGGTGCTTTTTTGGGATGAGATAAATAAAATCGATCTTAGCAAAGGCGATGCCGTGCGCGGCGCCGAGACCTTTACAAATGCAGGCTGCACCGCATGTCATGGAGTAAAAAGTGCAAATATCCCCGCTCCTATGGACGCGGCAAGCGCTAGTGCCGCATACGGCGTCAATCCTCCGGATCTTAGCAGCGCAGGCTATCTATACACCGATAAATTCTTAGCTGCACTCATCAAAGATCCGATCATGGCTCTTAAGCTAGATCAGAAATTTGGCGATGAAAAGCCTTTTCCGATGCCTGGATTTTTCGGTGCGGGCGGTGATCTAAATCAAGAGATCGCTGATATCGTAGCCTATCTAAAATCGCTCGCTCCTAGCGAGGATAAGCTAATCGCCTCTGAGGCTGCTGCTAGCGGCATCAAGCAAGGCACCGAACTAGACGAAGCGCAGAAAAAATTCCTTTTAAGCAAGGCGGTTTTTGAGGATGCTTGTCTAAGATGTCACGACGTCAAGTATGATAAGCTCTTTGCATCCGGCGACAAGGCTAGCCTGGCTGCGTATATGGGCTCGACGCCTCCTGATCTTTCGATGATGATCCGTTCTAAAGGCGCCAACTATCTACACGAGTTTATCAACGATACGCAAAAGAAGCTTCCAGGCACTTCGATGCCGCGCGTAGGCTTGAACGAAAACGCTGAAGCCAAGGTCGTGGAATATCTAGCTGACGTAGGCGATAGCAAAAAAGCCGAGCGTGAAGCTACAACCATAAATATTATGATTTATTTCTTGATCCTTTCTGTTTTTGCAGGTCTTTGGAAAAGTAAAATTTGGTCGAAACTTCATTAAAATTTTAGCAGTCGGAGCAAAATCCGACTGCCTTTTAAAATTCCGCCATATCCTAAATTCTATTAAATTCTATCTATCAAAAAGCTCTTGCAATTGAGAATTTAGCCGCTTTCGTGCTTTATGATAACCGCTTTTTTTATTACTTTTTAAGATTTTTCTACATATAATTGCCACTTAATTTTGAAATTTAATGTATGAATTCAACTCAAGAAGGTTCAGATGAAATTTTTTAAATTTGCGGTTTTAGCTCTAATTTTTCCGCTTGCTATGCTTTTTGCAGATACGGATTATCGCGCCGAAGCGGCGGCGATAAAAGAGAAATTTGCTCAAGCGATCAAGCTTTATGTCGATGGTAATAATTCTGAGGCTAGAAAGATAACTCAAGAGGCGTATTTTGGGCATTTTGAAAATCTAGAAGCTGGTATCCGCATAAATTTGGGACAGAAAAAATCCTACGATATGGAGAAGCAATTCGGCGATATTCGTAAAGCGATCAAAGCCGAAAAGCCACTAAATGAGATCCAAGCTATGATCGATAATTTAAATCGCGAGATTGATGAGGTTCTGCCTGCGATCGAATCTGGTCATCGTCTCGTAGCCGAGTATCAAGACGGAGGCGACGGCAGCACTTCTGCGCCAGCCTCAGGTGGGAATTCCGCAGCATCCGGTACAACTTCGCCTTGGATGAGCGTCTATACGGAATTTAAAACTGAGCTGGATAATGCTAAAGCTGCGTTTGATAAAAAAGACACTGCTGCGCTAAAAGCTGCGCTAAATCGCGCGAAATTTGATATCTACCGCAACGAACGCCTAGAAGAGGCGGTACGAAAATATGTCTCGTCTCAGACCGATCAATCAATCCAGCAAATTATCGGAAATCTCTTGCGCGAGGATGCAGATACGGACAAATCAAAATTTGACGAAGCGATAAACGCCCTAGATAATCTAGCATTAAAAGCCGTAAATGATTTACCGCAAGAAAGCTACTCCATAGCGCCACAGACTGCGTTAGCACAAGGTGATACTAGTGAGGATGAGGGCAAGGATTTTACGCCGATTGTGCAAAATATCAAGGATAAGATGGCTAAGGTTTTGCAGCTTTACGAGAGCGGCAAGGTTGATGATGCGATTGACGAAAGCGGCAATATCTACTTCGACGAATACGAAGAGAGCGGCATGGAAAATATCGTCGGTGCTAAAAATACTCAGCTTAAGCTAGACACCGAAGCAAGCTTTAATAAAATTTCAGCTCTTATGCGCGCGGGCGCTTCCAAAGAGCAGATCGTAGCGGCGCAAAACAAGCTATTTGATCAGCTTACCCAAAGCCTAGAGCTAACGAAGAAATCAAGCAATTGGGATCTATTCTTATACGCGTTTATCATCATCTTGCGTGAAGGATTTGAAGCGCTCATTATCGTAGCCGCGGTCATCGCTCTACTTATAAAATCCGGCAACTCAAAGCACCTAAATATCGTTTACAGCGCTCTTGGCGTCGCGGTTGTGCTAAGTATCGCTACGGCTTACGGGTTGAATTATATCTTTGGTAGCGAAAATGCAGGACAAACGCGCGAAGTGATGGAGGGTGCGGTGATGTTAATCGCCGTAGTTCTGCTATTTTATGTGGGCTTTTGGCTTCTTTCAAATGCAAGCTCCAAAAAGTGGAGCGCCTATATCCAAGGTCAAATTTCAAACAGCCTAAGTTCGGGCGACAGCAAGATGCTTTGGTGGACGGTATTTTTGGCAGTTTATCGCGAGGGCGCAGAGACAGTGCTATTTTATTTGGCGCTACTTTTCGATGCCAAAAGTCCGGCAGCTACCAGCATGGTAGCAGCAGGCTTCGTAGCGGGTCTGGCGGCTCTTATCATAGTTTATATCGTCATCAAAAAATTCTCGCTTAAAATCGCTATCAAGCCGTTTTTCATCGCTACGTCAGTCATTATCTTTTATATGTCCGTCGTATTTGTGGGTAAGGGCGTGATGGAGCTAGTCGAGGGCAAGGTATTCGTGCCTACCGTAATAGACGGGCTTCCAACGATTACGTGGATCGGATTTTATCCTTACGTCCAGAGCCTCGTGCCGCAAGCGGTGATGATCGTGCTTTTGATTGTAGGAATTTTGATCTTAAAAAATAAGCAAAAAAACAAATCTTAATAAGGAGAGAAAAGATGAAAAAGATTTTTTCAGGTATGTTGGCACTAAGCCTAGCCTCTGTTATAGCAATGGCGGGAGAGCATCCGATCGGAGAGCCGATTGAGCAAAATGGAATGGAGATCGCTGCTGTGTATCTTCAGCCTATCGATATGGAGCCTAAAGGCATCGATCTAGCCCCTAGCAAGGCGGACATCCACCTTGAGGCGGACATCCACGCTATCAAAGGCAACGCAAACGGATTTGGCGAGGGCGAGTGGATCCCTTACCTAAAGATCGCTTACGTGCTTAAAAACCTAGACACAGGTAAGATTCAAAAGGGAAATTTCATGCCGATGGTAGCTAGCGACGGCCCTCACTACGGTGCTAATATCAAGATGGTAAACGGTGTAGGCAACTACGAGCTAACCTATAACATCGAAAATCCAAGCGCCAACGGATTTGGCCGCCACGCAGACAAAGCGACCGGCGTAGGCAAATGGTGGGAGCCGTTCTCGGTTAAATACACCTTCCAATACACAGGCGCTCCTAAAGAGTAATCATAGATGGCTCCGCCGAGTTCGTTTTCGGCAGAGCCCTAGCGGTATTGGGTTTTAGCCGCATGCTTTAAATTTAAGGCGGTTACTTTAGCCCATTTAAAATTTAATCGCTACGCCGTAGCCAAAGCGCATCGTTTTTGCTTTAATGCGTTTAAGCTTACGAATCTTTTAGCTGCGGCAAAATTTTAAAATTTAGCGCACCGCAAGGACGAGATAAAACCAAAGCAATAGCGAGTCGAATTTCTCTTTGCGGGCGGCTCTATTGCTGCGAACTTTTTGCGGGCTGATTTGAAATTTTAAAATTTACAAAATGGCGTAGGTTTTAAAATTTTAAAATTTAAGCAATTATAGGCGATTTACGCGCATTAGGCTCGATGAGGATTTTTAATGACGATATTTTTTTATCACGTTAGCTTGGCTCTGTTTCCGCTTGCATTTTTAAGCGCGTATCTGGGCGGCAGGCGCTTTATTGGCGCATCGTTTTTGCCCGCGCTTTTGGGAGCTGCATTTGGGGCGCTGTGCTTTAGCGCATTTGCGCGCTCGGCAAACGCCGATACAGGCAAGATCGTATTTGATGCGCTCGCACTTTTAGCACTGCTCGCGCTACTGCTTTCGTTTAAGTTTAAGCGATTCTATCTTACCGCTATAGTTATTTTTGCTCTTAGTTGCGCGTATGGATTTGAATACCGCTTCATAGGGATGAATTTTAAAATTTTCTCCGGCGAGCTGCTGGACAGCTTCAGCCTAACCAACCTCTTTATGGCGGTTTTAGGTGCGCTGGCGCTAATTTTATTCTATTTTATTTATCGCTCAGCTCTAGCGCGTGCGAGCAGGGGCGCAAAGCTAGCGTCGTTCGCTCTTGCGTGGGCGTTTGCCTTTATCGCCAAAATCGGCTTTTTGGGTCTTGATCTGCGCCAGGCAGACGCGCCCAAAGCTCTAGCTGCGAAGGGTTTTGAAGGGCTTTCAAACGCGATCGGCTCGTCCGAGTTTCTAAGCGTCATCGCTAAAATCATCCATTACAACAACTCCTATCTGACGCTAGCTCTTTGCCTTATAGCCGCGCTAATTGCGCTGCTTACGGCATTTTGTGCGCCAAGTCGAGTGCCTCGAGAAGCGGACATTATAAAATTTAGAGAGGTTAAAGCAGGCAGATTTGCCATTTTTAGAGATTTTAGCCTGATCTTGTCACTTGGGGTTTTAATCAGCTTTTTGGGGCTTTATTATATTTTGGTCGCCTCAAAACCGCCTACGATCGATGAGCCTAAGATCATCGAGCCGCAAGGCGCGGAATTCATAATCGATGCAAACATCGTAAAGGACGGCAAGCTGCACCGCTTTGCCTACGTCACCGACGACGGGCATAAGGTCAGGTTTTTTCTACTAAACCGCTTCACGGACAAATTTGCCCCGGTCGCGGTTTTTGACGCGTGCTCGATCTGCGGCGATATGGGCTACATCAAAAAAGGCGACGAGCTCATCTGCATCGCTTGCAACGTGCGTATCTTTTTGCCGAGCGTCGGCAAGCTTGGCGGCTGCAATCCGATCCCGTTAGATTATAAGCTAGAGGGGCAAAATATCGTCATCGCGCTTAAGACGATTGAAGACGGCGCGTCCTATTTCTCGGAGATTGTGGATAAAAAGGTGATCGATCCGGTCAGTAGAAAAGAAATTTTAAACACCTCTAAATTTAGCTATCTTTACTACGGACGCACCTACTTTTTTGAAAGCGAAGCGAATGCAAACGCCTTCACCGCGCACCCCGAGCGATATGTAGATGAAAACGGCACGCTAAAGGAGCTTAAATAATGTTTTTACGCATCATCAAATCCTCCATTTTAAACTCCAGGGATAGCAAAATTCTAGCGTTTTTGACCATATTTTTATCGGTCTCGCTGATCGCTTGCATGCTAAATATCACGCTAAAAATCGGTGATCAGGTCGCTAAGGAGCTGCGCAGCTACGGCTCGAATATCGTCGTGCTACCGCGTTCGCAAAGCCTAAGTATCGAGATCGGCGGGCGCGAATACTCGCCGCTTAAGAACGATGATTTCTTAAAAGAGAGCGAGCTACATAAGATCAAAGAAATTTTTTGGCGCAACAATATCACCGCCTTTGCGCCTTTTTTAACTACCCGCGCAGGAGATTACGATGTCGTGGGAACCTACTTTGAAAAGGACGTGGGCGTTAGCGACGAGCCTGATTTCAGATCGGGCGTGCGCTCGCTCTATCCGTTTTGGAGCGTAGAGGGGCAGTGGGTCAAAGACGGCGCCGATGACGAAGTGCTCGCAGGAGACGGGCTTGGGCTAAAGATAGGCGATACGGTTAAGCTTGGAGATTATGAGGTTAAGGTCATTGGGATTTTGCACGGCGCGGAGGATGAAGCCAAAAAGCTGATCGCAAATTTATCTCTAGTGCAAAAGCTAACGCACAAAGAGGGCCTCATCGCCAAGGCTGAAGTCAGCGCCATGACGATCCCCGAAGACGATCTGTCCGTAAAGGCAAGAAGGAGCCTCGATAATCTAGACGCCACAGAATACGATACTTGGTATTGCTCGGCATACGTTAGCTCCATCGCATATCAGATCACCGAGGAGTATCCAAACGCAACCGCTAAGGCGGTGCTTAGCGTCAGCGAAGCTCAAAGCGGCATCACGAAGAAAATTCAAAATTTAATGGGCGTCGTAAGCATTCTGTCGCTGCTAATCTCAAGCATCTGCATCACGAGCCTGCTAAGCAGCGAAATTTACAAGCGCAAAAAAGAGATCGGCTTGCTTAAGGCGCTGGGAGCGAGCAATTTTATGATCTATATCCAGTTCGCCGCCGAAATTTTCGTCATCTGCGTAGCAAGCTCACTCGTGGGCGCAGTTGTGGGCTACGCGCTTAGCTGGGCGATCGCATATCAAATTTTTGGCTCATTCATCGGCGTGTCGCTGATGGTTTTTCCGCTAAGCATCGTCTTTGGACTTCTTATTTGCATTATCGGCTCGATCTTACCGCTACGCGGAGTGATCAAACTACTGCCTGCGGAGGTGCTTTATGGTAGGAAATAACGGAGCGTTTTTTAGAGGCGCGATCTTTAAAAGTATCATCAACAGCGGCATTCGCAGCTTCGTGATTTTCGTCGCGATCATGCTAGGCAGCGCGGTTTGCGCGGCGTTCGTAAATATCTACGCCGACATCGATAAAAAGGTTGCCAGCGAGTTAAACAGCTACGGCGCAAATTTAATCGTAAGCCCTGCGAATTTAGAAAATTCCCATATGGACGAAGCGGCGCTCGATGCAAAATTTGCCAAAATTCCAGCTCTAAAAAGCGCAAATAAATATCTTTTCGGCAGCGCAAATTTAGGCGTAAACTCAGGCATCATTATGGGGGTAAATTTCTCCTCTCTGCGCGATACGATGCCGTTTTTGGATCTCAAAGAGGGCTCGTTTATCGGCGTGGATTTCGACGATAAAAACGCTCTCATCGGGCAGGATCTCGCCAAACTTTTGGGCGCGAAGCTCGGCGACAGTATCGAGATCACGCCGATCGGCTCAAACGAAACGAGCAAGGTTAAGATAAAAGGCATCGTCTATGACGGGCAGAAAGAGGACGGCATGCTGCTAATCTCGCTGCCGCTGGCGCAAAAAATTTTAAATCAGCCTGCGCAGGTAAATTACGCTGAAGCGATCGTAAGCGGCGATTTTAAACAGCTAAGCGAAATTTCAAAGAGCCTAAGCGATGCGCAGATGAGCTTCGCGCCGATCGGCAAGGTATCCAAGACCCAGGGCATCATCTTAAACAAAATCAAGCTTTTGATGCTTCTTATCGGCATTACGATCCTTCTGATTACCTCGGTTTGCATCAACACGAGCCTTAGCTCGATCCTGCTTTCGCGCATCAAAGAGTTTGCGCTCATCCGCGCAATCGGCGCAAGCAAACAAAATTTGCTTCACCTAATCCTGAGCGAAATTTTAACCGTCTGCGTCGCAGGCTCGCTAGTGGGGGTATTCGTGGGATACCTGCTCGCGATCTTGCTGGGGCATCTGATATTTTCAAGCAGCGTGGATTTCAGGCTAATCAGCCTCTTTGCGGCGGTTGCGCTGAGCCTGATTTTTGCGCTCGCGGCAAGCTACTATCCGATCAAAAAGGCGCTGAATCCGAATTTAGCGAATCTATTAAGGGAATGACATGGAAATTTTAAAATTTGAAGGCATCTGCAAATACTTCGGCGAGGTTAAGGCTCTCGATAATATCAGCTTCGACGTTTTAAGCGGCGAGTGGGTCAGCATAATGGGCCCAAGCGGCAGCGGCAAGAGCACACTCGTAAATATCCTAAGCCTGATGGACACCCCCACCGCGGGCAGATATATCCTGGGCGGAGCCGACGCGAGCGCGCTAAATGACGAGCAAATTTTAGAATTTCGCCGCAAAAAGATCGGCCTCGTGTTTCAGCAGTTTCACCTAATTCCTTACCTAACGGCCGTCGAAAACGTTATGTTAAATCAATACTACCACAGCTGCGTGGATGAAGACAGCGCCAAGGCGGCACTTGATAAAGTAGGGCTCGCGCACCGCATTACGCACCGCCCTAGCGAGCTTAGCGGCGGCGAGCAGCAGCGTGTCTGCATCGCGCGCGCACTCATCAATGACCCCGATATTATCATCGCGGATGAACCTACGGGCAACCTCGACGAGGCCAACGAGCGCGTGGTTTTGCAGCTCTTTCAGACGCTTCGCAGCGAGGGCAAGACGCTGCTTTTGGTCACGCACAACGAAGAACTCGGTAAATTTGCCGACAAAGTGGTTCGCCTAAGACACGGCAAGCTCGATCGAATAGAGCTTTTGGATCAAAGTACGATGAAGCATAATCTCGGCTCGCAAGATAAAATTTCAGATCGCAATCCAAACAAAAGCGCTTCGCAAAGCTCTAGCGCCGAAGCTGCGAGCGAGCAAAATCCCGCCTCGCAAAGCTCTGGCGGCGAAGATCAAGGCGCTAAAAATTTAAGCGACCAAAATTCCGATACCGAAAATTCGGGCGCGCAGAATTCCAATGCGTAAAATTTAGCTCGCATGATGAAAAATAAAGCTACGTTAAAATTTAAAAATTTCACCGCCTGCGCGCGCTTTTTCTGGGTTCGCACAAAGCTCGCGCGAGCAGGCGTGACTCTTTGCTGCGCGCGCCCCGTCGAAGCTATTTGCCTCGAAATATCAAGCGCCGATGCGAAGCCGAGCGGAGTGGGTAAAAATTTAAAAAGTCTAAATTTTAAAAACCAAAACGCCACGGGCGCAAATTACGGCGCGAGTCGCGACATGCGCCTCAACATAGATCGAGATATAATTTTCAACGCATACCACGATATAAATTCCAGCAGAGATCGCGCCGTAAATTTTAAAATTTCAAACGCAAATTTAAAAACAAATTTAGCAGTTTTAAAAGCAGATTTAAGGACGGATTTCAGATTATGAAATTTTTAAATTTAAAAGTTGCTGCCGCCATACTTGCGCTGCTGCTCGCAGGATGCGACGGATGGAAGCACCATCTAAGCAGCGACGGTACCTCGCTTGCCTCCAAGTTCGACCCCTCCGAGCGCACGCTAAAGATCGAGAGCAACGACAAGCCGCTCGTGCTGTTTTTCTATACCAGCGGCTGCGGCGCGTGCAAAGCCCAAGTACCCGCGCTAAACGAGCTGCAAGCTAACGGCGACGCGCTGATTATCGGCGTTTTAGGCGACGGTAAAGGCTTAGAAGCCGACGCCGCGGTCGCCCGCGAAAAGGGGATAAAATTCCCAAGCGTCAGCGGCGCGAGCTCGGTGAAATACTTCGAATCCATCGTAGGCGGCATTTTCGGCACCCCTACGTCGGTAATTTACGATAAGAACGGCAAAGCGGTCAAAAAGCTCATCGGCCTCTACCCCAAATCCGCCTTCGAAACGCAGCTCAAGCTTATGAATTAACGAGCGGAATTTGAGCAGCTAGCTTTTGCGGCGGCGGATTGCAAATACCCACTAAAATTAACACTTCGAGTTTAAAATTTCTTTCAACTTGCAGCTGCCTTTGCGTTTAAATTTCAAAAATCGCACGGAGGCAAATTTAATCCGCAGAAAGCGTTATTCCGTGATTTTGGTCGGCTCGCCGAATAGCCTATTTATCTCGGAGATCAAAATTTCCTTGCCGTCCTGCGCGCCGTTTGCGAGCTCGGCGAGGCCTGCCTTGGCGGCGCGCACGTTCTTGCTTGTATCGCGGGGCTTTGCGGCGTAGTTTTGCGGATCGGTGGATCTTAACAGATCGTCCTTCTCCCCGTCGTCATCTCCTGAAGAAATTTCAGAATTTTGCAGTTTGGAATTTGAAGCGGAATTTTGCGAATTGGAATTTGTCGCGGAATTTCGCTGCGCAGAATTTTGCGCCGTAGAATCCGCCACGGATTTTTCCAAATTTTGCTGCTCGGAATTTCTTGCCGCATCCGTTTGCAATTTTGCGGCTTGCGCCTCATTTGCGGCGGAATTTATTTGCGGCGCACAGCTCTGCTCGCCTGCTTGCGTAGATTCGGGATTGTCTTGCACGCTGCTAGAGGTGGGGCTTTCAGTAAAATTTTGTGTCGCGGAATTTGCAGGGCTTTGCGAGGTCGAATTTGCAGGGCGCATAGTATCGGCGCCGGATTCGAAAGCCGCGCCTTGCGTAAAATTCTTGCTTTGCGTAGCGGTTGCGCCACGTGCGGAATTCTGATCGCGCTCGCTTTGGGCGGGATCATCGTCGTTTTGCGGCGCGCCTTGTTCAATTTTGATTTTTGCGCCCTCGCCGAAAAGCGATTTTAGCACGCTATTTATCGCTCGTGAGCCCTTGCGTAGGTACTCTCTGTCCTGCCCCTGCGCGCGCGAGAGCAGATACAGCGTGCCGCGCTCGAACTTTAAAAATTCCACGCACTTGCTAAATTTCTCGCCCAGATCGTAATCGCGGTCGTAAATTTTGGCTAAAAAATTCTCGTAAATTTCATTTTGAGCGCCCGTTTTGACGGACGGGCTAGAATTTTTAGTCTGCGCCGCCGCGCTCGGTTTAATCTCGCTGCCTGCGTCAGGGCTCTGCTTTGCCGCACCGAAGTTTTGCGCAGGGCTCGCGGGGCGTTTTGCGCTCGTCGTAAGGCTAGGCACGCCGCTTGTCGCGCTACCCTGGTCGCTCGGTGCAAAAGCCGCGCCGCCCGGCTCGCTATTTGACGCAAATGCCGCGCTTTGGTTGAAATTTGACCTAAAATTCGGCGCAGAGTTTTGCGCGTTTAAATTAGGCGCCGAAGCGGAAGGATAGCCCTCGCCTTGATCCAGGGATCTGCCGACCTCGATCAGCTCGTCGATCTCGCGCAGATTGACCGCCTCCATCATCATAAAAATCATCATAGAAATCGCGTAGGTGTTGTCGGGGCTGATGGCGAGCATGCTCTTAGCGCCCGCTAAAATGCGGAAAAACCGCTCATACATCAGCAGGCTAAATTTCGCGTCGCGGCGCAGGAATTTATCCTTTAAATTTGCGATCATCTCGTCGATTATCGTCTCGGCGTTGTAGTTTTCGACCTCTTTGATGATCTCGATCGCGCCCGCGCGGTCCTGGCGCAGCACGACGTCTAAAATTTCGCCAATTTTAGCGGGATCGAGCAAGCCCAGCATATCGGCGATCGCACGCTCCGTAATGCCTTCGCGGCTAAAGATAATCGCCTGATCGAGGAGCGTGAGCGTGTCTCGTAGCGAGCCCGAGCCGCTGCGCGCCAAAATTTCAAGCGCGCCCTCTTCGTAAGCGATGTTTTCGGTTTTTAAAATCTGCTCTAGGTGCGCTACGACGGCGCTTTTGGCGATCGGCTTAAAGCGAAAGTGCTGCGTGCGCGATAGCACCGTGACGGGAAGTTTAAGCGGATCGGTAGTCGCAAGGATAAATTTTACGTAGCTAGGCGGCTCCTCAAGCGTCTTTAAAAGCGCGTTGGAAGCCTCTTTGGTGAGCATATGCACCTCGTCGATGATGAAAATTTTAAAGCGCGCGCTTGCGGGATGATACTTCGTCTGCTCGATGAGCTCGCGAATATCGTCGATCTTGCGGTGGCTGGCGGCGTCCATCTCGATGATGTCGATGTGGCGCCCCTCGTTTGCCATTACGCAGTTATCGCAGAGCTCGCACGGCTTGCCGGTGGGGCCTTTATCGCATAAAAGCGCTTTGGCAAAAATCCTAGCCGTCGAGGTTTTACCGCTGCCGCGAAGTCCGCTGAAAAGATATGCGTGGCTCAGCCTGCCCGAATCCAGCGCGTGCGCGAGGCTTTTGGCGACGGCATCTTGACCGATGAGCTGCTCGAAGCTTTTGGGTCTGTATTTTAAAGCGAGTGCTTGCAAAATTTCTCCTTTGATCTTGCAATGATACAAAAAAATCTATAAATTTTAAATTTAGTGCTACAATGCGCCCGAATTTCAGAAAAAGGATCAAAATGAAAAAATTTTTAATCGGCGTATTCGCGCTATTTTTTGTCGCCTGCTCGCAAACCAGCAGCGTCATCAGCTTAAATCCGTATCTTTCTAAGGCCGATCAGACCGTAAGCGGCAAGTCGGTAAATATCAACGCGATCAACGATCAGCGCGAAAATCAGATGGTAATCGCCGTTATAAACGACAACGACGGCAAACTCGTCGATGAAGTGCTTTTAAAAAACAATCTCTCGGCGTGGTTCGACAAGGCTTTGCGCGCGGAGCTTGAGGCTCGCGGCGTAAGGATCGATCCTGCAAGCCCGAATATCGTAACCGTAAATATCAGAAGTATCTCGGCGGCGATCAACGGCTACTCAAAGGAAAATATGAGCGCAAGAGGCGAGATCGCGATTTCTATCGTGCAGGGCAACAAAACTACGACCAAGCGCGTTTCGCAGGATCAGAGCCAATTTACCGCGCTTCGTACGGCTAGATCGCTTAATCCTTTCGTGCAAAGCTTGCTTGGCGACATCGTCAAAAAATCCGCCGATCAAATCATCTTGACGCTTTAGATGCGCTGCGTAAATTGCGGCGCGTTTAGCCTGCGCACGATCTGCGCCGCCTGCGCCGCAAATTTAGCCGAATGCCGCCTAGGTATGCGGCAGGTGGAGGGCTTTAGCGTATTTTATTACTACGGTTACTCCGAAATTCGAGAGCTTATACTTTCTAAACATCACGAATACGGCGCTGCGGTGCTTGCGCGCATAGCTTCTTTAAGCCTAGCGAAATTCCCGCTTCATCTGCAGCGCGAAATTTCTGCAAATCCGCAAAACTACGAAGCGTTTAAAACGGACGGAATTTTTAAATTTAACGCCGTGCCGCTGGATGATGACGCTCGCAGCGGCTATTCGCACACGGCGATCTTAGCTCGCGCGCTAAAAAGCGAACTGATTGAGCCGAAATTTCACTGCCTGCGCGCGCAAAATCGCGTCAAATACACGGGGCAGAGTTTGGAATTTCGCCTAAAACACAAGCGAAATTTTAAAATTTTAACCCCGCCGCAATTCCCCGTGATCCTAGTAGACGACATCATCACCTCGGGTCTTAGCATGCTGCAAGCGCGCGAGAGCTTGATCGATGGCGGCTTTATGCCCGTGTGCGGCTTGGTTTTAGCTAATGCAAAAGAATAATTCGCTATAATCGCGCTTTAAAATTTAAAAGGATATTTATGCAATCAAATATGTTTGAAAATCAAGAGATCATCGATATCGACGTCGAAGAATCGATCAAGACGAGCTATCTTGATTACTCGATGAGCGTTATCATCGGTCGTGCGCTACCGGACGCCAGAGACGGTCTAAAGCCGGTGCATAGGCGAATTTTATATGCGATGAACGATCTTGGCGTGGGCTCTCGCCAGCCTTACAAAAAATCCGCCCGTATCGTAGGCGACGTCATCGGTAAATACCATCCGCACGGCGATACTGCCGTTTACGATGCGCTCGTGCGAATGGCGCAGAGCTTTTCGATGAGAATTCCTTCCGTGGACGGGCAGGGTAACTTCGGATCGATCGACGGCGACGGAGCGGCGGCGATGAGGTATACCGAAGCGCGTATGACGCCGCTAGCCGAGGAGCTGCTAAAAGACCTAGATAAAGAGACGGTCGATTTCGTGCCGAACTACGACGAGAGCCTGAACGAACCCGACGTTCTGCCTGCGCGCGTGCCGAATTTGCTGCTTAACGGCTCGAGCGGAATCGCCGTTGGAATGGCGACGAATATCCCGCCGCACAGCTTAGATGAGCTCGTGGGCGGTCTTTTGATACTGCTTGAGAATAAAAACGCAAGCCTAGAGGAGATCATGGGCGAGATCAAGGGCCCCGATTTTCCGACCGGCGGCATAATCTACGGTAAAAAAGGGATCATTGAAGCGTATAAAACGGGCAGAGGGCGGGTTAAAATTCGCGCCAAAACCCATATTGAAAAAAAATCAAATAAAGACGTCATCGTAATCGATGAGCTGCCATATCAGACCAATAAAGCGCGCTTGATCGAACAGATCGCAGATCTCGTAAAGGAAAAGCAGATCGAAGGCATCTCCGAGGTGCGTGACGAGAGCGATCGCGACGGAATTCGCGTAGTAATCGAGCTTAAACGCGACGCGATGAGCGAGATCGTGCTGAATAATCTATTTAAGCAAACTACGATGGAGGCGACCTTCGGCGTGATAATGCTCGCAATCGACGGCAAGGAACCGAAGATTTTCACGCTGATAGAGCTTTTGAAGCTGTTTTTGAACCACAGAAAAACCGTCATCATCCGCCGCACAATTTTTGAGCTTCAAAAAGCCCGTGCTAGAGCGCACATCTTAGAGGGCTTAAAGATCGCGCTAGATAATATCGACGAAGTAATCGATGTGATTAGAAACTCCGCCGATACAAACATCGCGCGTGAAAATTTAATGAGCAGATTCGGCCTTAGCGAGGCACAATCGGGCGCGATTTTGGATATGAGGCTAAGTCGCTTAACGGGACTTGAGCGCGAAAAGATCGAGGAGGAGCTAAAAGAAATTTTAGCCGAGATAAAGCGGCTTGATGCGATCCTAAAGAGCGAGGAGCTGATCGAGGGGATCATCAAAGATGAGCTTTTAGAGATCAAGGATAAATTTAAATGTCCGCGCATCACCGAAATCGTCGATGATTACGAGGATATCGACATCGAAGATCTCATCGCGAATGAAAATATGGTCGTTACGATCACTCACCGCGGCTACATCAAGCGCGTGCCTAGCAAGACTTACGAGAAGCAAAAGCGCGGCGGCAAGGGGCGCGTGGCGGTTACGACATACGACGATGACTTCATCGAGAGCTTTTTTACGTCCAACACCCACGACACGCTTATGTTTATCACCGACCGCGGGCAGCTTTACTGGCTTAAGGTCTATAAAATTCCGGAGGGCTCGCGCACTGCAAAGGGCAAAGCGGTCGTAAATTTAATCCAGCTCGGCGCGGACGAAAAGATCATGGCGATCATCCCTACGACCGATTTTGATCCGAGCAAGTCGCTAGTATTTTTCACTCGCAACGGCATCGTAAAACGTACGAATTTAAGCGAGTTTAAAAACATCCGCTCGCTTGGCATCCGCGCTATCAGCCTAGATGAGGACGATACGCTAGTAACTGCTCTCATCGCTCCAAACAGCGCCGAGGAGATGCAAAATTACAAAGGAGGCGCTCTAAGCGGCGACGATCTGGACGGCGGCGAGGCTGAAGAAATTCTAGAGCAAACTGAGCAGGATATTTTAGAGGGAAGCGAGAATGAAATTTCAGATGAAATGTCGCAAGACGAGGGCGCGCAAGAGGGCGAGCCGCAAAGCGCTAACGAAAATATGCTCTTCATCGCTACGAAAAAGGGAATGTGTCTTAAATTTAATCTAAATAAAATTCGCCAGATGGGGCGCATCGCTCGCGGCGTAAAAGGGATTAAATTTAAAGAAAAAGGCGACGAGGTCATCGGTGCCGCGTTTATTCTAAGCGACATGCAAGAAATTTTAAGCGTGAGCCAAAAGGGTATCGGCAAGCGCACCACTGCGAGCGAGTATCGCCTCACAAACCGCGGCGGCAAGGGCGTCATCTGCATGAAGCTCACCAACCGCACGGGCGAGCTCATCGGCGTCGTGATGGTCGATGAGGAGATGGATCTCATGGCACTAACCACCAGCGGCAAGATGATCCGCGTAGATATGCAAAGCATCCGCAAAGCGGGTCGCAACACCAGCGGCGTCATCGTCGTAAATGTCGAGGGCGACGACGTCGTGAGCATCGCGACCTGCCCGAAAGCCGAGGAGGGCGACGAGGGCGAAGCGGACGAGCTTGCGCAGGATGAAAATTTATTAAATTCAAATTTAGATAGCAAAGATTCGCGAAGCGACGGTCCTAGCGATGAAATTTTAAAAGGAGGAGAGGATGAGTAGTTACAATATCGCCATCGTAGGCGCTACCGGCGCCGTAGGCGAGGAGATTTTGCGCGTCTTAGACGAGATGAACTTCCCCGTAAAGGACATACTGCCGCTTGCAAGCGCAAAGAGCGCGGGCGAGAAGGTGGAATTCCGCGGCAAAGAATACGTCGTGAGGGAGCTCACGGACAGCACCTTCGACGAAAACGAGATTGACATCGCGTTTTTTAGCGCGGGCGGCTCCATTTCGGCGCACTACGTGCCATTTGCGGCGGCAAGCGGCGCGGTAGTGATCGACAACACGAGCCACTTTCGCATGCAAGAGGACGTTCCGCTCGTAGTGCCCGAGTGCAACCCGCAGGATATCGAGCTGTGGAAAGAGACGGGCATCATCGCTAATCCGAACTGCTCGACCATCCAGATGGTTCAAATTTTAAAGCCGCTTGATGATGCGTTTGAAATAGAGCGCGTGGACGTAAGCACCTACCAAGCCGCCAGCGGCGCAGGCAAAGAGGGTATGGAAGAGCTCGTGTTTCAGCTGCAAAAATTTTTTGAATTTAAGCTTGATGAGTGCAAACCTAAAGTTTTCGCGCATCAGCTAGCGTTTAACGTCATCCCGCACATCGACGTGTTTTTGGATAACGACTACACCAAAGAAGAGATGAAGATGGTGAACGAAACGCAGAAGATTTTGCATAAAAACTTCGCCGTTTCGGCTACCTGCGTGCGCGTGCCGGTGCTGCGCAGCCACAGCGAGGCGATCACGATAAAATTTAAAAAGGATTTCGAGATTAGCCGCGTGCGTGAAATTTTAAGAAACGCGCCTAGTATCGTGCTCGCAGACGATCCTAGCAAAAACGAATACCCGATGCCGCTGCTTTCGAGCGACACGAACGAAACCTACGTCGGCAGGCTCCGCAGGGACAATTTCGACGATAAAATTCTGCATCTTTGGTGCAGCGCCGATCAGATCCGCGTCGGAGCGGCGACAAACGCCGTGCGCATCGCGCTTCGCTGGATTGATATGCAGCAAGACAAGTAGGATAAATTTAGTAAGGCTGCCGAGCCTTTGTGCGCGGATGCTGTCGCGTGCGCGGTTTCGGCGCCGAAGACCAGCGAATAAATTTGCGAATCAGCCTAGTTAAAATTTAAGACCGCGAGCTGAAATTTTGCGCCTTTAACCTGGCGCAAAATTTTAAAGACTCAAACGGGCGCGCTTAAAAGAGATAAATTTACGCGATTGCAAACGAGTGTAAATTTAAAAGGACGCTTCGGCATGAGGCGGCTTTTAAATTTATAGGTCCGCTTGCGAAGCGCTATACCCTCCACCAATAGGCAAGTTCGAGCGGTTTTAAATTTATACGTCCGTTTGCGAGCAGCTAATCCCGAATTAAAATTTAAGGAAGAAATGAAAGCTATATTTGAAAAATTTTTGCTTTGCAGCAAATTTTTAACCCTCCTGCCAGTGCTTTTTTGCATCGCGGCAGGCGCGGCGATATTTGTGATGGCAAGCTACGAAATCTGTTCGGCGCTTTATAAAATCGTGGAATTTTTCCCAGCCCCGCAGAGCGAGCGAGCGCTTTACGTCGATATTTTAAGCGAGATAATAACGGCGATCGATCTGTATCTGGTCGCTATAGTGCTGCTAATCTTCGTATTTGGAATTTATGAGCTGTTTATCGACGAGTTTGTGGATCTAAATTTACAAGTTTTAAAGATCGCTTCGCTGGATGAGCTAAAATATAAACTCGGCAGCGTCATCATAATGGTGCTGGTAGTGGATTTTTTCAAGCGAATTTTGCACACCGATTTTACTACCCCTTTGGATATGCTTTTGCTCGCAGGGGCTATCTTTGCGGTTTGTTTGGCTTTGTATATTTTGAGTAAATTTAAAGGATAAAAATGGTTTTCATCGACGCATGCTTCGGCAAAGAGACCCCATACACGCCCATTTGGATGATGCGCCAGGCGGGGCGCTACCTGCCGCAATACATGGCGGTACGCGAGAAGGCGGGCGATTTTTTGAGCCTGTGCCGCGACTACCGCGCCGCTAGCGAGGTGACGATCCAGCCCGTGGAGATTTTGGGCGTCGATGCGGCGATCTTATTTAGCGATATTTTGGTCGTTCCGATGCAGATGGGTATGGATCTGCACTTCGAAGCAGGCGAAGGACCGCGCTTTAGTGATCCGATCCGCTCCCGGGGCGATTTGGCGCGTCTTGATCCGCAAAAGGCCGCGGCGGAGCTCGGATACGTTTATGATACGATCTCGCTTACTCGCTCGCGCCTTGCCTCGGACAAAGCGCTCATCGGCTTTTGCGGTGCGCCGTGGACGATCGCTACCTATATGATCGAGGGCGGCGGCAGCAAAAATTACGCCGTTTGCAAAAGGATGCTCTACGAAAATCCGCAGCTTCTGCATGAAATTTTACGCCTCGTTACGGAGGCGACGAAGCTTTATCTAGCGCGACAGATCGGCTCGGGCGTCGATGCGGTGCAGATCTTCGATAGCTGGGCGGGCGCGCTGGAGCCGAGCGCGTACGAGGAATTCGGCTGGCGATACATCTTGGAAATCACGGAATTTTTAAAGACGAAATTCCCGCATATCCCGCTCATCGTCTTTGCCAAGGGCACGGGCGCGCAGATGTCGCGGCTGAGCAGTATCGCAGTGCAACGCAGCGCAGCGAGCTTTGACGTATGGGGCGTGGATTGGAGCACTCCTATGGGGCTTGCGCGTGAGCAGCTCGGGGGCAAATTTGCGCTTCAGGGCAACCTGGAGCCGATGCGGCTATACAACCGCGGCGCGATAGAATCGGGCGTGCGCGAGATTTTAGCAGCGATGAAGGGTGCTGCGCATATCTTTAATCTAGGCCATGGAATTTTGCCCGACGTAAGCGTGCAAAACGCCAAATATCTAGTGGATCTGGTGCACGAGCTAAGCGCGCGCTAAAACCTTATTTTGCGAGAGCTCGCTTGCAGCGCGCCGCTGTGAAATTTCATAGAGCCGTAGTTTAAATTTTGCTCGCTTGTGTCGCCTGCTTTGCTTCTATGCGATTTTTCCGCTGCCCATAAATTTTAAATTTTGCGTCGCTTTCACGCCGTCAAAACAGCGCGTAGAACGCAAAGCTTTAAAATTTTAAAATTCTATGCCGTTTAGCGCGGCGGTATCACTAAATTTTAAAATTTAGCCGAAATTTGAAATTTTACGTCGCTTTTACGCCGAGCGAGGCTTAAAATTCTACGCGCTATGTATGCGGCGGCGTAAAAATACCGCAAGCTTGCGAGTTTAAATTTAGCTCGCACATTAAATTTATAGCTCGCACGTCCTAAATTTAAGGATAAATTCAAAACTCTAAGCTTAAAATTTGACCGTAGCGGGGCGGCGCGCGGAAGTGAAAATTCACATAAAAATGGCGCTAAATTTCGGCACGCGGAAGCAAAATTTAAAGCGAAATCTTGCGCCAAAAACGCCGCTGCACGCAAATCAAATTATGGAGCAAAAATGAGATATATTTTCGGACCCGTCGCCTCGCGTAGGTTCGGGCGCAGCCTCGGCGTCGATCTGAGCCCGCAGCGCAAGCAGTGCAACTTCAACTGCGTCTATTGCGAGCTGGGCGCGGGCAAGCCCGTGAGCTCGATGAGCGAGCCCTGTGAGATCGGCCCGGTCATCGCCGAGCTGAAAACCGCGCTGGCGGTGCATCCTAACATAGATGTTATCACGATCACCGCAAACGGTGAGCCTACGCTGCATCCGCGCTTTGCAGAGCTCGCAAGCGCGCTAAAGGCGCTGAACCTGCCGCAGAAGCTGCTCGTTTTGTCAAACGGCTCGCTCGTGCGCGAAAACAGCGCTGCTTTAATGAAACTTGATATCTGCAAATTTTCGCTAGATAGCGCACTTGCGAAAAGCTTTCGCAAGGTGGACGGCCCGCACGCAGGCATTAGCGCTGAGGATATCGTAAGCGAGATCGCAGATTTCGCGCGCGAGTTTCGCGGTGAGCTTGATATCGAAATCCTAGTCGTGCGCGGGCTAAACGACACGCAAGAAGACTTTGCGGCGCTGAATGCGGCTCTGGCGCGCATCAACCCGCACCGCGTAGATATTGGCACTATAGATCGCCCGCCCGCATACCGCGCAGAGGGAGTGAGCGAGGCGCAGCTGCGCTATCTTGCCACTTTCATCGAAAATCAAAACGTAAATATCATCGCTGCGCCCAAATACGCAAGCGAGCGGCTGAGCTTTAGTGAGGACGAGATATTGCATACTTTAGCGCGCCGTCCGCAGCGCACGAGCGACGTGGAGGCGATGTTTGACGAAGCGAGCGCGCAGCTTTTAAAGCGTCTTGTGGGTGCGGGTAAGGTTGTTTTTGAGGGCGGTTTTTACGAGATCGCGAAAGGCTAGGACGTTAAAATTTTAAAATCTCTTTTGCGGCGCGGCGAAGGAGCGGCTTGCATGAAGGCATCGTTGCAGGCGGTGCTGCCGCACGGCGAACTAGAGAGGCGGTGCAGGGAGGGCTAGCGTTAAATTTGGCGCCGAGTTGTGCCGCTGCCGCAAAGATGCTAGCACGCCCGGTTTTAGGAAACGATGCTGCCGCGGCGTGCGTTGGTCTTTATAGGCTAAGCGGTGCTTAAAAGCGCCGTTAAATTATGAAATTTATACACACGTCGCAAAGATACAGATTCCAAACGGCGCTTTTGGGTACCGATAGATTATTGAAGTAGGCCTAATGGATAGCAAAAGTGGGCTTGGACCTGCGGGAGATCGTGAAATGTGCGCCTTTAAATTTAGGCTGCTTACCGTGCTTCTTTGGGTTTTTACGTTCATTTTGGCGGATTTTTAATCACCCGCGCGTCGAATGCGCGCTCATGCACGATACCTGCGTGCTCAAATTCTTGCGATCGGAAGTGCATAAACGCTGTGAAATTTTATCGCATACTTCGGTTTTTAAATTTAAATTTAGCCCGCAGAATTTGATTGTGCCGAAATTTTAGCGTGGATCGCGCTAAAACTCCGCGTCATAAATCGTCGCAGCCGATAAAATTTAATTCGCGCCGTTTTGCCGCGATAAAATTCTATGGAATTTTTTGAATGGTGACTGCAAAATTTCAAGCCGTTGCGCGCCTTGCGGCGATGCCAAAATTTTAACGTGATAGAGAATTTCGCGGCAGAATTTTACCCCGCTTAGCGTATCTGCTAGAGCGAGCTTTAGACGATAAAATTTAGGGCAGAACTACGGGCAAAATTCTAAATTCTAAGATGAAATTCTGCCCGTTAAGTCTAGCGCGCGACTATTTCGTCGATCCAGTTAAAAAGCTCCTCAAGATCGTAATCGCCGCCGTGTCCTTGCCCCCAAGGCACCGCAAAATCGACGTTCTTGCCCGCATTTTGCAAGCTAAGCGCCAAAACCGCGGGGATCGCAAGCGCCGTATCGCGATCGCTCGCGCCGTGTCGGATGCGGTAAAATTTCGCGCCGTTTTCGTTGCGCACGAAGCTCATCGCATCCATCATCTCTACGAGCCGGGCATCTGCGATTAGCGCCCCTTTGGCGGGGTCATTCATCGCGCCAAAATCCGTAAAATGCGCCGCGTTAAATTTGGCGCCGCCGAACAGCTCGTTTTCGGGATTTTCAAGCGCAAAGCCGTCGAATGCGGGCGGGGTCTTGGCGCGCGGCTCGGCAGTGGCATAGCCCCAAAAAAGCATATGCGATTGCGATGCGTCGTCCTTGATCTTGGCAGCGAGGTATAGGGGCGCCTTCGCGCGCGGATTTTTCGCCGCAAAATTAGCAAACGATGCCGATATGAGCTCGTTTATGTAATCTTTGAAGCTGCCGTCGCCGTTTTTATCCAGGCTTAGCGCGCGGCCGCCCCCGTCCTTCAAGCTTAGCGAGTTCAGATAGGCGGGGAATTGCGCCTTTAGCTCGTCTGAAATTTTAATCTGCGCTGCGCTTAGTTTGCCGCTTAGCATCTTGCGCGCGGGCTTTGCGGCGCTTTGATCCGCGCCTTTTTTGGATTTTTTTTCAGCGCCGCTAGAATTTTCGCCCCGCTCGTTAAATCCCGCCGCATCAAGGCCGCTAAAATCCATCTTTTCATATTCGCTCTGCGCGCCGAACATCCACTCATACGCCGCGTCCGCGTGCTTTAGATTTGTAATCGGGCAGTATGCGGACGCCGCGTAAATTTTATCGCTCGCCTTCGCAGCGCCCAGCTCCTGCAGATACGGCTCGTACGCGGCCTCGTCCCCGCTCGCGCCTAAAAGCGCCGAGAGCGCTCCGCCTGCGCTCGTGCCGTTTGAGATGATCTTGTTCGCGTCCCCCGGCATCGCCGCGTCGTTAAATTTCAGATACCGCACGGCCGCCTTTAGATCGACGATCGCCGCGGGCGCCTTGCCGATATAATCGCCGTTTGCGCCTTTTAGCGTGCGTCCGCGCGCTGCGGGAGCGGCTACGACGTAACCGCGCGAAAGCGCCGTAGCGATCGCGTTTGGTTTGCCGCTTTCGTCTATTTTGACCTCGCCCGCTTCGCCCGGCATGTAGCCGCCCACGCCGTTGGGTAAAAATATCGGCGCGTTCGCGGCGTCAAATTTGCCGCTCTTGCGCCCCTCAAAATACTGCTGCGGGATGAAGATATTCATGCTCTGATAGTGCGCGCTTACGGGTTTTGCGACGTAGATTATGTTTTTGTAGGCGTGAAATTTTATCTTTTTGCCGCCTACGATCACGCTTTCTTGCGTAAAATTTGCGGCGTTAAATTTCAGATCTATTTGCGCGCTCTGCGCCGCAGCCTCGGCGTTTAGGCTTAGTGCGCCGCAAAGTATCGCGGCAGTGCCTAAAGCAAGGTATTTTTTACTCATTGAAGTATCCTTTATATTTTAATATTGCCGCTTTTTAGTCCTTTAAGTAGCTTAATGACAAAGCTAATTTTAGCAAAACTCGGCGAATACTTAAATCCGCTGCGCGCCTAAATTTTAAAATTTAGGCGGTATTTTTGCTAAAAATTTTTAACTCTTAAAAGATAATTTGATCCGTCTAGCTCTTTATTAAATTTTGATTTCATACGAGGCTATCTTCTAAGCATTTATCGCTTAGCTACTTATCAAATTCTTGCTTTACGTCTAAATCTGCTCTTTACTCCTAGCCTATATAAAAATTTGCGGCTGGATTTTGTCTAAATTTTTACCCGTTTTTAGTAAAAAATAGGTTTTCAGTTCCTTGTATTCGTTGCTTGTTAAAATCGAGACGTCGATGATGAAGTGCTTATCGAAAATGATCAAACTATCGCCGCTTAGCATATCCAGTCCAAGTCCTAGCCCGTTTATTATCCTAAAAATTAGCAATGGAAGCATGCCGAGCCCAAATGCTATCGGCACTATAAATGGGGCTATCGCATAGCCCTTAAAGTAAAAAACCGCGGACATTAAAACGAAGTAGATCATAACGACGCTAATTACAAACTTTTTTGTGATTGTTGGCAATTGGGGTTGGGAAGGCCCAAAGGTTAGTTTTATCCCCACTATATTTGATAATTTTATTTCGAGTAGGACTAAATTCTTCTTCGTAGAAAAATACTCTATGGCGGAATTTTTAAATTTAATATAGCAGCTTCCTAGCTCTTTTGGGCGCCTAGTTAGCTCTCCGGGATGCGGTGGTCTGTATGGTGCAAAATGTGAAAGAAAGTCCAAAATAAATACAATCGGCAGATATAGCTTTATCATCTCTATCGCGTTGTCTTTGATGATTATCGGATATTTGTCGTAGTCTCTAGACTCGGCCTTTTCTAGCGTAGTACTGATTTTAAATTTATCCAAATTTAGCTCTTTATAAATAGAATTTCAAAGCGTTTTATATGTTCTCAAATAGGATGACAGCGCGCAAGTGCGGCGGATAATCCACTATTCACCGCAACAGACTCGCAAAACTGCGCTAAGGCTTAAAATCAAAACCTATCTTGCAAAAGCAAATCCGCAGTTCGTAAATCCGCGGCTTGCAAAATTAAGCCGCAGCATTCAAAAGCGAGCTTAAGCTTTTGGAATTCTGATCTTCTGCCCCGGATAGATGAGGTTCGCGTCTTTGATAACCTCGCGGTTGGCGTCGAAAATAACCTTGTATTTATTCGCGTCGCCGTAGAATTTCTTCGCGATTTTAGATAGGTTATCGCCCTTTACGATGGTGTAGTAGTTCTCGGCACTATCCTCTCTAATGCCCTCGATCTGCACGTTTTTAATGCCTGCGGTGTTGCCCGCGATGAGGGCTGCTTTTTCGAGAGTTTCCTTATCGGCGTTGCCGCTGATTTTGACGGTATCGCCCTGTACCTCGACTTCTAGCCCCTCTACCGGCGTAGAGCTGAGATTGGTGGCGATCTCGTCTTTTACGGACTTGGCGTCATCGCCTAGACCTAGTAGTTTCTTGCCTGCTTCGGCTACGAATGAAAGTAAACCCATGTTTTCTCCTTTGGTTAAAGTGGCGAAATTTTATCTTAAATTTACCAACGATCAGCTTAGGCGCATATCCTTACGGCTCCGCCCTAGCCTAGTGATGCGGTTCGGTCTATGTGTGCGATGCGGGTCTCGGACCATCATCGCCGTACCAATCTATTCAGATTTGCAGCGTATGAATTATCGGCGCCGTGACTACGCTAAATTTTTAGTCAGTAAATTTCTAGCGATCACAGCACATACGATGCTAAAAACGACGACCGAATATGAGTTGAGATTTAGCCCGCAAAATCCCGCGCTTAGGGCAAAGGCGCAAAGCGGCGCGTTTAAGTTGATCGCTAAAAAGGCGGCCCCTCCGCAAACCCCCGCTGCGCTTAGGCTAATAGGTAGAATTTCGCCGATCGCAAACCCCACGCATAGCCCTAAAACTGCGCCCAGCGCGAAACTCGGCGTGAGCGTGCCGCCGTATCCGCCGCAGCGAAAGATCATCAGAATGCAAAACGCTTTGCAAAGCAAGATCGCAAGCAAATACGGGCTAAAGGATGCGGAGTTGAAAGCAAACTGCGCTGCGGAGCGCCCGTTACCTAAAATTTCAGGCACGTATGCGCCGATCGCCGCGGTAAGCAAGAATGCAAATGGCAGTGTAAGCGCGATTTTAAAGCTTTTTATGCGCAGCTTTTCGCACAAGCGCACCCCGTCTTGAAAGTATTTCGCCGCGACCCCCGTGACAAGCCCGATTAGCGCCGCTGCGAGTAAATTCTGCGGGGTAGGGGCGAAGTTCGAAACTGCGTAATAAATTTCTTTTGAAGCTCCGAATTCTGCTGTAGCTGTAGCCACCGCACTAGTAGCAAAGGCGCATAAAATCGCTCGAGTATCGAAGCTTTTAAGCAAAATTTCTAGGCTAAAAAGCGCGCCCGCTAGCGGGACGTTATATGCGGCGCCCAGTCCCGCTCCCGCGCCGCATGCGACAAATAGCCGAAGCTCGTCTTCGCCGATATTTAAGGCGCGGCAAATTTTAGCCGCAAACAAGCCGCCCAGCTCGCGCGGAGCAGCCTCGCTGCCTACCGGTGCGCCCAGGGCGATGGCTACAAGCTGCAAAACCGAGTGGATTAAATTTTGCCAAAACGGCGGATTTTGCCCATCCATCATCGAAGCTACGTTTAAAAAGGGTTTTAGTCTTATTAGCAGAATTCTAATTAAAGTTACGATTACGCCGGCTGCGAGGACGCTAAGAAAGCGCCTAAGCGCAGTGGTTTGCTCCGTGATAATGTGAAATTCCTCATCATTATGCCCGAAAGCAAAAGTTTCAATTTCGTTGATGCCGAAGTTTAAGAGCCCCGCGCAAAGCCCCATTATAACGCCTATTGCAAGGATCGCTAAAAAGAATTTAGTACTCAAAATATGCCTTTTTGAAACGCATAATTATATAAAATTTTAGCTTTAAAAAATCCTTACCGTGCATATAAAAGTAGCTAAAACGCGAGTAAAATTTAAAACAATGGCTAGGAATTTATATCGCCTCTGCGGGTAAAATTTGCGCGAAATTCTATGAAGCTTAGGCAGAGGCAGAATTTTATTTACGCTAATCGCGCGAGTAAAATTTACATAGATTTTATATCGCGCGTAGAAAATTTAGTAAAATTTTGCATCGCGCGGGAGGATAAAATTCTATTTGAAATTTCTTGCCGCGAGGACAGGCGGAATTCTACGTAAAATTTAAATCTATCCGAGCGGGTAAAATTTTAAATTGAGTAAGCGAGAGAATTTCGCAGAGGACACGTGGGATTTCGCGCGGAATTCTAATTTGCGAAAGAGGGCAAAATTATGTGCAGAATTCCGATCCGCGTAAGCGGGCGAAATCTCGCGTAAAATTCCAAGCTGCGTAGGTGGACGAAATCCGGCGCGGAATTTTAATTTGCATGAGTCATAGGAATTTTATACCCGCGAATAAATTCGTTTAGGATTTTGCTATTTTTTCCAGATATCGTCGTTTTTGCTGGCTGCGGGCGCGCTTAGCTTTTTATCCAGAGCCGAAATTTTATCCGCGAGCTTTTGCGCGCCGCCAAAAATTTCATCTTTTTTCGGAAGTCCGAAGTGGAATTTCGAACCTACGCTATCTCCGATGCTTGCAAGTAGCGATTTGGGCGCGTTTGCGATCGCGTCTTTAAAGATCGCCGCATCGATTCCGAGCTCGGCTAAGTTTTTTAACGCCCGCGCAGAGCCGATAAACATCGCAATCTTGGCGTCGAAAAGATAATCGTTTGCTAGCTTTTGCGCGGTCGCGGCTGATTTTTTATCCACGATGATGAAGCGCGCGCCTGCGCCGTTTGCGAGTAAAATTTCATTTATATCGTTCGTAATAACGCTAAATTTTTTCTGCGCCTTTTGCGCCGCGGCGATGAGCCTGTCGTTAAATTTAAAGAGCAGATTGTCGTATTTGAAAACTTCGTCGCCGTTTTTGATGAGATACAGCGGCTCGTAGGGCACGAGCGCGTGGCCTAGGATGATCATTTGCCGCCCCTTAGTTTGGCTTCGCAGGATTTGCAAAGGCGCTTTTTATCGCGCAGAGCAAGCTCGTCGTTGCTAAAGTACGTCCCGCACTCGTCGCACGCCAAAAGCTCGGTCGCATCGTCCTTTTTCTTTATGCGAAATCTAGGCACTATCAAAAAATATATGAGCGCCGCGATAACGGCGACGGCTAGAATTTTTCCCATTATTTTACCCCTTTGATCACTAAAAATTTTCTATTTTTCAAAGTGTTTTCGCCGCTAAAAATTTCGCACCGCGCGCTCGTAAATTCCTTGCGGAATTCTGCTGCTTCCGCCTCTGCGCCCGAGCCTTTGTAGAGCAAAAACGTCGTGTTTTCATCGTAAAAGCCGCGGCAAATTTCAATTAAGTTTCGCGCGCTCATTAGCGCTCGCGAGCTTATCAGATCGGCGCGCAGCTTTGCGCCGTCTTGCACGCGCTCGGCGTGGATTTTTACGTTAGCTAGAGCGAGGCTAACCTTCGCGTAGGTTAGAAACGCCGCTTTTTTTTGATTTGGCTCAAACAGATGCCACTCGCACAGCGGCAGCGCAAGCGCCAAAAATATCCCGGGAAAGCCCGCTCCCGAGCCGATGTCGCACGCGATGCGCGGATAGCGCGGTATGAAATTCGCTCCGCTTAGACTGTCGCGTACCACCGCGTCCAAATCGTCGTAATTCGTGAGGCTATGGACGCGGTTAAATTTTTGCAGGCAGGCTTTAAATTTAGCGACCTGCTCGTTAAAACTTTCGCTCGGCGCAAGCTTCACAGCAGATGCCCCATCTGCTCTTTTTTGACGCGCAGATAGTTTTCGTTAAATTTATTAGGCGTGATGATTATCGGCACGCGCGCGACCACTTCGACTTTTAGATCGTGCAGCTTTTGCGGGTTGTTCGTAAGCAGATTTATGCGCGAAATTCCAAAATGAGCGAGTATGAAATCCACGATTTCGTAGGTGCGCTCGTCCGCTTTGAAACCTAGCTGATGGTTTGCCTCGATCGTATCGAGACCCTGATCTTGCAGCGCGTAGGCGTTGATTTTATTAAAAAGCCCGATATTGCGCCCCTCTTGACGCAGATAGATCACCATGCCGCCGCGTGCTTCGATATATTTTAAGCTCGCTTCGAGCTGTTCGCCGCAGTCGCACTTTAGGCTGCCGATCGCATCGCCGGTAAGGCACTCCGAGTGGATCCGCACATTTACGACGCCCTCCAAAGGTTGCTTAAATATCGCCAAATGCTCTTTGTTCCCTTGCTTGAACGACTGAACGCGGAAGCTTCCGAAGCGGGAGGGGAGATTTGCGACCTCTGAAATTTTTATATCCATGCTTAAATTTACTCCAATTGTGATATTATGAATCCCGCAATTCTAGCTAAAAAAGGAAAAATAATGTTTAAACGATTTAGACGGCTACGAATAAACCCCGCACTTAGGGATCTAGTGCGACAAACCGATCTGCAAACCCGCTTTCTAATCTATCCGCTTTTTGTCGTGGAAGGAAGCGGCATCAAAAAGGAGATCGCCTCGATGCCTGGCGTATTTCAGATGAGCTTGGATGAAATTTTAAAAGAGTGCGAGACTCTTTTGCCGCTAGGACTGGATAAAATTTTGCTTTTCGGAATTCCTTCGCTAAAAGACAGCATCGGCTCGGATGCGCTAAGCGAGGACGGCATTATCGCGACTTCGCTGCGCGCGATAAAGGCTAAATTTCCAAATTTGCTCGTCATCACCGATCTGTGCTTTTGCGAATACACCGACCACGGGCACTGCGGCATCATCGATCATGTACATCAGACGGTGGATAACGACGCGACGCTTGAAATTTCGGCGCAGCAGGCGCTTATCCATGCCAAAGCGGGCGCAGGTATGATCGCGCCCAGCGGCATGATGGACGGTATTATCGCAACTCTGCGAGAGACGCTTGATCGCGGCGGATTTGAAAATTTGCCGATTATGGCGTATTCGAGCAAGTTCGCCAGCGGCTATTACGGGCCGTTTCGCGACGTGGCGGAGAGCGCGCCAAGTTTTGGCGACCGCAGCAGCTACCAGATGGATCCTGCAAATAGATTTGAGGCGATCAACGAAAGCCTACAGGACGAGGCGCAGGGAGCAGATATCTTGATGATAAAGCCCGCGCTTGCGTATCTGGATCTAATCAGAGACCTTAGAGAGCGCACGTTGCTGCCGATCTGCGCGTATAACGTAAGCGGCGAATACGCGCTTTTGCAGGCGGGTAAAAAAGCGGGCGTGATCGATTATGAACGCGTGATGATGGAGACGATGATAGGCATAAGGCGCGCGGGTGCTGATATGATCATCACCTATCACGCCAAAGAGATCGCGGAAATTTTAAACTCGCGCAGATAAAATTTTAAGAATTTTGGAATTTTAAAATTTCACGGCAGCGACGGGACTTGGTTTTTGAAATTTACTTAGCGGCACGTAGCGCAAATTTTAAAATTTAAAGCCAAATAAAACGCTACGTAAGCGAAAACAGTGTAAAATTTAACCAAAAAGGAGTGATATGAGGCACTTTCTTACGTTAAACGATTTTAGCAAAGATGAAATTTTACAAATGCTAAATTTAGCATTTGAGATTAAAAAAGAAGCCAAAGCGCGAAATTTCAAGCCATATTTAAAAGATCAAAAATTGGCGATGATATTTGAAAAAAGCTCGACTAGGACGCGCGTTAGCTTCGATGTTGGGATGAACGAGCTCGGCGGGCACGCGCTGTTTTTGAGCAGTCGCGACATCCAGCTCGGGCGAGGCGAGCCGATCAAAGACACCGCGCGCGTGATTTCGCGAATGTGCGATCTGATTATGGCGCGCGTAAATCGCCACGAGACGCTAATAGAGCTTGCGGAATTTAGCCGCGTGCCGGTGATAAACGGGCTAAGCGATAAATTTCATCCCGTGCAGCTAATGGCGGATCTGATGACGATCGCGGAGTGCGGTATTGAAACTCCAAAGATAAAAGCCGCGTACGTGGGCGACGGCAACAATATGGCGCATTCGTGGCTGATGGCGGCAAGCAAGCTTGGATTTGAGCTGCGAGTAGCGACGCCCGTGGGCTACGAGACTGATCCGCAGATACTGGCGCAGGCGCAAGAAAATGCTAAAATTTCAGGCGCTAAAATTTTAATAACGAACGATATAAAAGAAGCCGTAGCGGGCGCAAACGTCGTGACGACCGATACTTGGGTTTCGATGGGGCAAGAAGCCGAAAAGGAGCAAAGGATTCGCGATTTCGCGGGCTTTTGCGTGGATGAAAGCTTAATGGCTCTAGCAGGTAGCGGCGCGATCTTTTTGCACTGCTTGCCGGCGTACCGCGGATATGAGGTAAGCGAGACCGTGTTTGAAGCGCACGCGGATGAAATTTTTGCAGAGGCGGAAAATCGCCTGCACGCGCAAAAGGGCGTCATGGTCTGGCTGGATCAAAAAAGGTAAATTTAGGAGAACGCATGGAAGAAAAAGATAAAGCGCTAAAAAAGATTGACAAAGCGAGCGAATTTTTCGGACTAGATAGCTCGAAAAGGACGGTTTTTGAAATTTCGCAGGGCGAAGACAACGAGAAAAAACTCACTCTAAAAAGCGGCTCGTGGAGCGATGAGGAGCCGTGGTTCGGCATCGACGAAAATAACGAAGTGCACACGATGATCTCGATAAAATCGCTTGCAAATCTCATCGCCGCGACCAAAAACGCGATGCAGGAAAATTTTAATCTTAAGCTTGAGCGCTCGATTTTGCAGCATACGCCGGTGGATTTCGGCGACGCGTGGATCGTGTGTATGGACGAGATCAGAAGGCTAACGGGCGCAAATCCGAGTGCGAAAAGATTAAGCTTAGACGTCGATGCCGTCGTCTCGCGCGTAAAAAGTTTGCATCCGAACCTTTTCATTGATATCGAAGAGCTTATCAAAACCAAGGCGGGCAGCCGTGAATAGTATAGACTTTGATGCTTACGCGAAATTTTCGCGCCCGGGGCCTCGCTACACGAGCTATCCGACCGCTTTGGAATTTAGCGAAAATTTCAGCTACGACGGGTATTTGAACGAGCTGAAAAATCAAAAAAGCTCTACGCCGCTGTCGCTTTACTTTCACATGCCGTTTTGCCGCTCCGCCTGTTATTTTTGCGGTTGCAACGTAATTTACACCGGCAAGCGCGACAAGATGGATCGGTATTTGGACTATATCGAGCGCGAAATGCAAATTTTAAGCGGCGTCGTGGACGGCTCGCGCCAGGTCGTGCAGATGCACTTCGGCGGCGGTACGCCTACATATTTTAGCGCCGAACAGCTTGCGCGCCACATAAAAAATATCAAAAAATATTTTAAAAGCTTTAGCTCCGAAGCCGAGATCAGCTGTGAGATCGATCCGCGATTTTTAAACGCCGAGCAGCTTGACGTGCTAGTTTCAAACGGCTTTAACCGCATCAGTTACGGTGTGCAGGATTTCGATCCGCGCGTGCAAAAGGAGATCCACCGCATCCAGCCTTTTGAGCTTACGAGGGACGTCATAGCCATGGCGCGCGAGAGGGGGATAAAATCGATAAATATGGATCTGATCTACGGCCTTCCGTATCAGAGCCTAGCTAGCTTTAAGCGCACGCTGGAGCTTGCGCTTTCGCTTGATCCGGACCGCTTTGCGATCTTTAACTACGCGCACGTGCCGTGGATAAAAAAATCGATGCGTAAATTTGACGAGACGACGCTGCCCGAGCCGAAGGTAAAGCTTGAAATTTTAAAATTTACGCACGATTTTTTGAGCGCGAACGGATATGAGATGATCGGTATGGATCACTACTCAAAGCCCGCGGACGAGCTTCATGCCGCGCTTAAAAACGGCTCACTACACCGCAATTTCCAGGGCTACACGACCAAGGGCGGCGCCGATCTGATCGGCATCGGGCTAACTAGCATCGGCGAGGGCGCGCGCCACTACGCGCAAAATTTCAAAGATATGGACGCTTACGAGGCCGCGATAGATGCGGGCAGGCTGCCGTATTGTAGGGGCGTTTTGCTAAATGGAGAGGATCTGCTGCGCAAAGAGGTGATTATGGGGCTGATGAGTAATTTCTGCGTCGATATAGAGGCGATCGAGGAGAAATTCAAGATAAAATTTTTCGAGCACTTTGATGCGAGCTTAAAGCAGCTTGAGGCGCTAAAGGATTTCGTGCAAGTCTCGCCGAATAGAATTTCCGTAACGCCCACCGGTACGCTTTTGATCCGCAATATCGCTATGTGCTTTGATGAGTATATGGGTAAAAATTTGGGCGAAAATCGCTTTTCAAAAACCGTTTAAGCGGCGCGGCTATGAGTAGGGCGAAGCTTGGAGCGTTCGATTTTGCGGCACTTAGCGAGCGTTGCGTAAAATGTGGTAAATGTATCCAAGTCTGCACGGTTCATGGCATTAACGGCGATGAAGTAACGAGCCCGCGCGGATTTGTGGATCTTTTGGGCGCTTATGGCAGGAATGAGCTAAAGCTTGATAAAAATGCTAAGAAAATTTTTGAGAGCTGCTTTTTATGCACCAGCTGCGTAGATATTTGCGGCGAGTCTTTGCCCATAGATACGGCAATCGAGAATATTCGCGCGCACATTGCGGAGAAATTTGGCATCGCGTGGTACAAAAAAGCTGCGTTTTGGCTGCTTGGGCACCGCAAAGCGCTGGATCTAGCAGCAGCGCTTGGATACGTGTTTTTTAGCTGTGGCTTTAAGATGCGAAAAGATACGCAAAGCTCTATGTCGTCTAGATTTGACTTGCCACTACTTAAAAAAGAGCGCTTGTTGCCTGCTCCTGCGAAAAAGAGCTTTATGAACTCGTACGCAGAATTTATCGATAACGGCGGCGAAAAAACTATCGGAATTTTTATAGGCTGCATGGCAAACTACGCTTACACGGGCGTAGGCGAGGCGGTTTTACATATCGCGCGAGCGCTAAAGCTAAACGTAAATTTAATGAAGGAACAAGCCTGTTGCGGCGCCCCTGCGTATTTTACGGGAGATTTTGCAGCGGTTGAACGCGTGGCAAAATTTAATATAGCATATTTCGAAAAAGCTCTGCCTGCTCTTGATGCGATTATTGTGCCCGAGGCTACGTGCTCTGCGATGTTGCGGGTGGATTACGCGCATTTTTTTGAAAATGAGCCGCGATGGAAAGCCCGTGCGCAAAAGCTTGCGAGTAAAATTTTTATGGCGAGCGAATACTTTTATAAATTTACAAACTTAAGTGATCTTTTGATGCGCCGCGGCAAAAGGGCTTTAGCGATTACTTATCACGATCCGTGCCATGCCCGCAAAATGCAGGGTATTTGGAAAGAACCGCGCGGCTTGCTCGCTCAAAACTACGAAATAACCGAGATGGATGAACTTAATAAATGCTGCGGATTTGGCGGTGTGACGATGCAGACCGAGCGTTACGAGCTCGCGCGCGCAGCGGGATTAGCTAAGGCACGCGCAATGGCGGATCTACCCGTGCGCGTAGTCTCTGCTGAGTGCAGTGCGTGCAGGATGCAGCTAAATAATTCGCTTTCTTTAAGTGGCTCGCAGATGAGGTGCATAAATCCGCTAGAGCTCATCGCTGAAGCGCTTATGGGCGAGGAAAATTCCAATGGATAAAATTTAACATTTGTGAAATTCCTGCATTTCGTTAGCTTTTTACTCAATTCAAATCCTGGGGTAAAATTCTGTGCTTTTGAAATTTTGGTTTTTAAAAATTATGATTAAATTTTATCGTTAGCTTGTAGAGGTTATGGTCTACACTTTTAAGCTTTCGGATATATCAGCCTGAAGTGGCGTGCGGTGTGAACCCACATAGGATTTGCTGCTACGGCGGGGTTGAGTAAAGTGATTTTAAATACTAAAATTTTGTAGTTTAGAATTTTAGCTGAGGGATTTGCGCAAAATTTTAAGAAGTTGAATTGGGGGATGGATTTTGGGAGGAATTCTAATTTTATGTGGCATTATTTGAAATTCTATGGAATTTTCGCTGTAAGCGAATGACTGGAATTTTGATTTATTTATTTGCGCGGATTTGCTTGGCGTTGCAGGATTGAAGCACGAATTTTAAATTTCGTAAAATTTAAGAATTAGTTACGTATGAGCTTCTTGCATTTCGCGGTTTTGGCGTTGGGGCAAAATTTCTTTCAAAAATGCCAAAGTGCACTATAAAATATATTCATAATTTTCAGCACGAGATATTTGGCAAAAAGGCTAAGCTAGCGAGATCGGGGCTTTAAATTTAATTTTATTCTTGCTCTTTTGCGTCATCTTCAGAGTCCAGCTTTGCTTCTTCGATCAAAAGCCTGTTGGCTTCGGTAGCTTTTTTTATCTCGCTTAAGTTTTCTTCTATCTTATTTAAGCGCTTTTCAAGGGTATTTAGACGCTTTTCGGAGCGGGAGATAAAATAATAAATCAAATAAATCATAAAAACTATTATGATCCAAGGTACGATTTTCATATAAAATTCCTTAAAATTTAAAATTGCGCGCATTATAGCAGAAATTTTATGAAATTTTAAAATAGGCTGTTTTAGCCTTGACAATTGGGGATTTTTCGGTTATAATTGCCACTTCAATTTCAAAATGCTGGTGTAGCTCAGCTGGTAGAGCTACTGCCTTGTAAGCAGTGGGTCGGCGGTTCGATCCCGTCCACCAGCTCCATTTTTTGTAACAGTGTTTGACCAGATTTCATCAAAGGGTGAGATACTCAAGTGGCCAACGAGGGCAGACTGTAAATCTGCTGGCTTTGCCTTCCGTGGTTCGAATCCACGTCTCACCACCATGAATTTTTGATGCGGGATTAGCTCAGTTGGCTAGAGCATCAGCCTTCCAAGCTGAGGGTCGCGGGTTCGAGCCCCGTTTCCCGCTCCA
>CAURKZ010000009.1:0-85836 GCA_963525605.1 uncultured Campylobacter sp. | reverse complement strand
GCGCTTGAATGGCATTCAAGAGGTCGGCGGTTCGATCCCGCTTAACTCCACCATTTAAGCTACTTTTAATTTTAAATCACTTCTTTTAGATCTCTTTTACTTCCTTTAAATACCGATATTTATGGCTTTTTAGTAATTTTTGATTATTTTTGTTTCTTTTTATGTTATCATTGTTTTAAAATAATTCAGTTAGTTATTAGGTTAGTTAAAAACCTATTTGCAGAAAGAGCGATAAATATCGCCCAAAAGCCCTTTGGCGCATATATCGCACAAAAAACCAAAAAACGGCATAAGCGAGAACTATATCGCGAAAATCGTTAAGATGAACGAAAAATATATACTTCCATCTTTTGACGAGCGCCATGTAAAGACGATGAAATATAGCGATATTTTAGAATTTTTAACCAAAATAATCCGAGTTCTAGTCGTCTCGAAACGCTTCATCGCCTAATAAACGATATAGAAAAGTCTTTGCAATAAATTAAATTTTAATGAAAGGGGAGATTATGTCAGTTAAAGAAGATGGCGCGGCGTTTATAGATGAAGACTACGTAAATATCGTGCCGCAGGATCTGCTGGAGCGCGGTATACGCTTAAGGGAGGAGTACGGAATTTATGATATCGCTTGAAGATTTGATGATGTAATGGAGGTGCTAAAAATCACAAGAGATAAAGGTATGATTATCCTAGGAGGAGAAGTATATCGCTTAAGCGGCAATGAGCCCATAATCACATACGATTGCTGGGATACCAAAGCGGAAGACGACAAAGCATTCGAAGTGGCGATCGAATATATCACTAATTATCGCGCTAGAAACGGAGATGATTTTGCATATTGCCCAACTATTTGCCCTGGGCGGGTGCCCAAATGAAAATTTTAACTTCCAATGCAGAATATGCTGGTTTTGCTCATATTCTGATAAATATAAAAATGTGTGTCAAACTAAATGACAATATGTGCGTAGATGGGATATAAAAGATTTTAGGAGTAGCTTTGAAAGGCAACGAAGTAGTTTTAATACTATCGATCGAAAGCGATAGAGATCTATCCGAGACAATAAGCAGCAGCGGCATATCTGCAACAAAAACCTGGCGCAAGGGAGATTTGAAACTAAAAGGCTCTATTTTAAAATACAGAAATTTTGGCTTTAGCATAGAGGAAAAATTTTATGATGTACCTTCTGCGGGAGATCTAATTAAAAAATTCTTGGCAGATATAAATGTCGCGAGGAGTATAAAATTACAAAGCGTAAAAAAGCTGCTAAGAATCGTGATTTACAGCCACGGTAGCTTGCCGGGTCTATACTACGATACGGACTTGCTAAGGCTATTAGCGGGTAACGATATAAATTTAGATAATGACGTGTATTTTTTAGATGAATAAATTTGAATCTTGAGCGAGGCATATTTATAGATGAAATTCTTTGACTTTGATTGGATAAAAGACAATAAATTATCCTTTGAATTTCATATAAGGATATTTTGAAACCATGAAGCCCGTAAGAATTGTAATGACGATATTTTTTATTATCCTATCGTCTTTAAATTTTCATAAGCTATTGACGGAGGGCGGTTATCGCGGAGGGAAAGTCTATGTCGTAGCCACAACCCAATCCGTCATTATGCAACTACTACTTATCATAGGATTGATCCTGTATTTGATATATCTGATAAGAGTAAAAGAGTATTATAAGCCAAGCTCAAATTTTACGCTTTCTAAAAAGGAGGACAAAATGAACTTATCGAATAGAATAAAAGCGCTAAAGGCGCGGCTTAAACTGCAAAAGCCGGAAATTATAACAAATCCTGTACAAAAGGATGAGCTTGTCGAACAAGATCTGTGCGGTAAAGATCTGTGCGATTTAGACCATGGCACGATCAAACTTTTATCGGGAGATTTGAGTGTTTTTAATGACTATGCTTTCAGGTATTATATCCTGGATTTTATTGATTTTTACGAGCGCTTCGGCGATGAGGCGATTATAGAAGATATGTTTATTCAAGCATTTGCACCGCCTATGCGGCGGGCGCTAGCAAAACAATTTAGCAGGGATGAGGTAAAAATAATCATAGATTTTTTACAAAAACACTATGAAGATATTGCGAGAATTACGCATTCCAAGAAGTATAAAAAGTTAAAGCCCTACGAACAAGAAGAAATTTATATACCATTCAAACATTTTGAAAAGGAGATAAAAAATGCTATAAAATTTTGGGAGAAGTATTATAAGGGCAAAAATTTATAAGGATTGGCAAATGCGCTTAATGGAGATCGATTTGGGCAAGTATGAGGAATATATCTATTTCTTTATAGAGAAAAACAGGGCGTATTTTAGCGCCTACCAAGAGCAGATATTTCCTTTCGATATGGAGTACATACCTAGCTTATTGTGGTTGCTTGCATCTTTTGCAGAAACTACGATTAAAATTTTTGATGATTTGGATGAAAAGACAAGAAATGAAATTTTTGATTTTGTGGAAAAGGGGGCGGTAAGCGAAGACGAATACATCGGCACGGCGTTTTGCACCGGCTTTGTTGAAACAATTGTAAATATTGCGAAAGAAGACGAATATAAGATAATTAGCAAATACTTTAGGAATGAAACGCTAGAATACGCCGCCGCTTGGATGAAATTTGGCGAATAGCTAGATCGAGCTTTATTAAAGTTATATTTTAAAACAATAAGGAGCCGTATGCCTAAACATGAATTTTTACTCAAAAAGACAAAAGAAAATATTTTCTCTAAAGAGCATTGCGTAGTAATTAGCGATGATCTGATACTTCATATTTCGTACTCTCTTGAGTGGGTGCAAACCACATGGAACGATGAGGTAAATTTGAAAAAGGGTCTAAATTACTATGGCTATAGCTGGATAGAAGATAAAGCTAAATTTAGAGATATAATATGCTCTTGGAGGTCGCTTTTCTTGAGCGCGGATGAGCAGATTGTTTTTGATAAAAACTGCGCGCTAAATAAATCCTCGGTTATCGAGCAATTAGACGGCCTATTGGAACTAATCGATTCGGCAATTAAAAACGATTTATATATTTTGCATCTAGGAATTTAGCGAGTGCGCGGCGATTTAATAATAAAACGGAAGAAAGACCATGAAAAGAAATTATAAAAAGATAATACCCGTAAGAGGTAGAAGGAAATTTTCGATTAATAATTTTAGAGAAATTTTCGCGGAGGGCGATATACTGCAGATCGGTCAAAGGCGGTTTTTATTTTGTAGCTGGAATAATCTGCTACGTATAAACGGCGATAATTCGGGGGAGTTTATAGTATTGCCGCCCGAAGCTAATGCGAAAAATAATAATGGTCTGATTTCTAAAAAGTGGGTATTGGAGAATTTAGATTTTGTATGTGGTACCGAGCCGTCCAGAAATATAAGCATATTTTCTTATTACGATAGTTTTTTAACCGAATACAAAAGGATAAATGATAAAATTCCTGCAAAATTTACTTATAAATTTTTAGAATTCAAAGACGATCTAAAAAATGGAGATATTATAGAATGTCATAAGGCTTTTCGTCCATATGATCGAAAGATAAAATTTATCGTCGCAACCGATACGGAAGGATGCCCGAGACTACCCTATCTGGAGGGGTTTTATTCCGGTATGTTTGCGCCTATCGGATATGACGATAAAATGCGCTCGGATAAAGGACGGGAATATGCGATAAGCTCGAGTTGGCTAATTAAGAACTGGGAAGCCGCCTTTGTCGGTAATTGCAATATAAGGCGCACCTACGTAAATTTACAAAATCGAAAAGAGATTTTAAATTTTACCGATAAGCAACTGGAAAATTTTATAAAAATGAAGCGAAAGAGATTAAAATTTAAATGGAAAAAGTAGATAAGGATTTTAAAGCGGGCTTGTATAGTATCACGCAGCAAAAGGTTTTTGAAAGGCGATGACAATGATAAAAAGCATTATAGACTCAACTAATTTCGATATAGAATTTAGAAAAATAAGTAGAAATAAAAGAGGCATAGCAAGATCAAGAATAGATTTTGAAAATATCGATGTAGAGGCCAAAATTAGGCTAGTTATGTTTTTAATTTCAAAAGCAAGCCACTTAGATAGCATAGTTTATAAAATTCTTTTTTGGGAAAGAGATGAGAAAATAGAGGAGTATCTTCTTAAAAATATGAAGGGGCAATACACAAAAGCTAAGCTTTATAAAAACGGCGCCAGAGCGGGCGTTATCTTTATAAAAGAAAAGGCGCTTGAGCCAAATTTTTTGAGATCCGTACTGCTGCGCCATTTTAATCTTGAGCTGGCAAAAGAACCCTCTTTGAATATTAGAGTTCAATTAGCCGTAAATAATAAAGAGAAATTTTCGATTTTATTTGATATATACGATGACCGAGGCTGCTATGTGTATTACTTTTAAAATTTTAAATGAAAATATTTAAGGAAAGAGATATGGCAATTTGGCAATGTGAGTTTTTTATTCTACCTAAAAGCGATACATACGATCTGCAATACGATCCGCAATATGGCGATATAAAGCTCTTTGAAGACGATAAGTATTGGAAAAAAGCAAAGATCAAAAAGAGATATTTTCTGAAATTTCGCACCTATTAAAGCCCGAAAAATCTTGGTCTAACGAAATAGATCTATACGGAAGCGAAAACGGCAACCGCCTAGAGGTATTTTTTGATACTAATAATATAATAGAGTCCGTTACGTTTCGTATCGATTTTAGATCCGAGTATGAGGCCGTATTAAGGGGCATAATATCATTGTGTGAGAGAAACGGTTTTTGCATTATAGACGGTAGTTTAAAGAATTTAAAATTATCCTTCAATGCTATAAAAGAGACAATCAACAAATCCAAAAACAAAGAATTTTTTACAGAACTTGTTAGAAATAGTATAATAGGCGATAAAAACGAACCGCCTATTATAGAAGCGGTAGACGATTTAAAATTTAAGGATGATTAAAAATGATTGTAAAATGTATAAAAGAAGATAGGCATGGGCATCTGGGATTAAACAGAACCTATTTTGTTCATGGTATCCAATATGAAGAGGGACGGGTTTATTATTGTATATTACCGTTTGCAGATGATATAGATTACAATCGATTTAATAGCGAATATTTTCAAGTAATTGATGAAACGGTGCCTACGAATTGGAAATTTGGGATGCATAGGGGATTTTTTTGGATGTTTTACCGCATCTTACGAAGAGCTCATAGCAGACGCGGATCATTATGGAAAGCTTATCGACGGAGACCCAATAGAAGAGGAAATTTTTAGGAAGAGAGGAGCCGAGATGATCGATGATGTATATAATACCCATATCATCAAAGATTTTAATCGTTTCATATATGATCTAAGCCCTAATCTATCGGTACAGATAAATATTGCAAATAAAGTATTTGATATAGAGATATCGGACGCAAACGCCAAGGCCAAACATCGCAAAATGAATATTTTAAAGGATGACGGATATAGCTGGTATTTGATAGAATCAGACGCGAGCACCTTTAAAGCCAATGCTACTAATGATTATTTAATACCCGTATTAAAATATCTTAAATTGTGGTTAGGCAGAAAGAATTTTAGATAACCGGGCAGAAAGGTTTAATATGGCGAGCGCGACCGATAAAGAATTTTTATAAAAATTTTAAACGAAGATATCGATGTATAGCCCCCGGTAAAGGCTGCTCAAATCGCGCAATATATTTTTAAAATTACCGATACGACGAAATTTGAATCCGAGCTGGATGAAATTTTAGAATTCAAACAGGGCGATATTGTAAAATGCAGAGAAAAAGACGGCAATTTCTACGCTTTTGAGCTATTTGAAAAAACCCGCCTTATAAATAGCAACGCGCTTATCATATGGCTTGATTTAATCCCATTTTTCGCTATAATGAGCGTCAAATTTCACTCACGGGGATAGCGATGAGCCTTGTTTCTTACGAATTAAAAAAGCAAAAACTAGATGGAGCGCGCAATGTGGCGCTTTGGAAGGCGCGTGGCGGCGTGGCAGTGGTAGTACTGGCGCTGTTTATCGCTATGCGCAAGGATTTCGGAGATTTCTCGTTCCTATTTTTATTAGTGTTGCTAGCTCTTGCTTATCCTGCTTACAAATACCTAGCTGTGCGCATTTCGCATAAATTTGAAGCGCTCAGCGAAGAGGCTTTTAAAAACGAATTTTTGCTTTGGATCGCAAAGGAGCTGCGTCTTACCTTTCAGCCTTTCGGCGCGTTTTTACTCGATGAAATTTACAAAAATCCGCTCCGTAAAGAGGCAAATCTTTGCACTTGCAAGCACGCTATAGTGGGCAAGACGCCCGAATTTGGCATAAAAATCGGCGACATCTGCCTAAGTCGCGATTTCGATAAAAACAGAGAAAATCGGGTATTTGAGCTGGATAAAATTTTGCATCTTAAAAAAAAGGATGATACGGCGATCTTCGACGGACTTTTTGCAAAATTTGATTTTAGCGAGACTTTCGATAGTAAAATTTTAGTTGTGCCGCGCGGAGAGTTTATCTTTGGCGCATCAGATCTGAAGCTACTCAAAGACAGCCCACACCTAAGCGCGTCGTTTGACGTATATCTAAACAATCCCGCCGCCGCCGCATTTTTGCAAAACAAAAAAATTTTAGAAAATATGCAGACGATCACCGTAAATTTATTTGGTAAAACCGAGCTCTATCTGGGCGAAAACAGCCTAGTAATAGGCGTTGAAAATAGCGAAATTTTCAAATCCGCGCCGAGCTCGCAAAGCGCAAAACTGCTCGAAAGCCTAAATAAAATGATCGAGATCGCTAAAATTTTTGCCTATCTCAAAAAGCTCGGACAGGTGGAATAATCTACGCTTTAAATTTGAGCGAGCGCCGTTGAAACAATTTGGTTCTTGCGAAGGCTGCGCGTTTTTGCTCGTCCGTTATTAAATCAAACTACTTCGAAAGGCAAGGAATTCTTTAATAGGCAATTTTTGCTTTACTATCGACTTTAGCCGCTTAAATTTTTACAAAATTTTATGGCGGCTCTTAAAAATTTCAAAATTTTTCAAATTTTATATTCAACCATAGCGCCGCCGTATCCTATTGACACCCTTCGCACTCGATAGAGCGGTCGGCGACGTTGTTTAGCTTCTCGCTATCGGGGCTTTCGGAGCGTAGATAGTAGGTCGATTTTAGCCCTAACTGCCACGCAAGCGTGTAAATTTCGCTCAGATAGCCGCCGCTTGCCTTATCTAGGCTCATGAAAATATTTAGGCTCTGGCCTTGATCGATCCATTTTTGGCGGATGGCGCCCGCCTTTACGAGTAGGCGCTGATCGAGTTCGTATGCAGGCACGTACGCCTGCCACGTTTTCGGGCTTAAATTCGGCACGACGACCGGGATCATGCCGCTTAGATTGTGCTCGAACCATTTGCGCTTATATACCGGCTCGATCGTCTGCGTGGTGCCTACGAGTATGCTGATGCTCGATGTCGGCGCGATCGCCATCAGATAGCCGTTTCGCATGCCGTCGCGCTTTACTTTCTCGCGCAGTCCGTCCCAATCGCAGCTGCTCTGCTCAAAGAGCCCGCCGCGCTTAACTAGCGCTTTGGCGTTTTCGTTCGCTAAATCGATCGGGAAAATTCCTTCGCTCCACTTTGAGCCCGCAAAATCAGGGTACCGTCCCTTTTCCACGGCTAAATTTGAACTTGCTTTGATCGCATTAAAGCTCACGTTTTCCATTATCCTATCGATCAGCTCGAAGTGCTCGTAGCTGCCCCATTTCACGCCGCGCCCTACTAGCATCTGCGCCTCGCCCATCACGCCGAGCCCTATCGCGCGGGTTTTTAGATTGGTGTGTTTGACCTTGGCGTGCGGGTAAAAATTTAGATCAATGACGTTATCTAGCATCCGCACGGCGATCGGCATCACGCGAGCTATCTCCTCGCGGCTGTTGATTTTGCTTAAATTTACGCTTGCGAGGTTGCAAACCGCCGTCGCGCCCTCGTCGCAGCCTTTTTCCACGATAAAAATTTCTTTGCCGCCCAGCGTGTCTAGCGCAGTGATCTTTTTCGCCTTTTTTACGATGCCCGCGTCGGTCGCCACATCTTCGTTTTCCTCAAACAGACTCTCGCTGCCGTCGGCAAATACGACTTTGATTTTGTAGTGGTTCGGCGCCGTGTTTTGAAAGATCTCCGTGCATAAATTTGAGCTCCTGATTAAGCCTTGATGCGCGTTTGGATTGATTCGGTTGGCGTTATCTTTGAAGCATAAAAAGGGCATTCCGGTCTCAAAATAGCTCGTTAAAATTTTCTTCCAAAGCTCCTTTGCCAGGATGGTAGATTTTGAAATTTTATCGTCGGCCTCGTACTGCTCGTAACGCGCCTCAAATTCCGCGCCATATAGATCGCTTAGATCGCTTACTTCGGCGGGATCGAAGAGCGTCCACTTGCCGCCGCTTTGAAGCCTTTTCATAAACAGATCGTTTATCCACAGCGCGGGGAAAATTTCATGCGCGCGGCGCCTCTCCTCGCCCGAGTTTTTGCGCAGATCAAGGAAGTCGCTCACGTCCATATGCCACGGCTCGATATACACGGCGATAGCGCCCTTGCGCGTGCCCAGCTGATCGACGGCGACGGCGATGTCGTTCGTGATCTTTAAAAACGGGATGATGCCGCCCGCGGCATTTTTATGCCCGTCGATGCTGCCGCCCATCGCGCGCACCTTGCACCAGTCCCAGCCGATACCGCCGCCGAATTTGCTCAGAAGCGCCATCTCCTTATAGCTATCGAAAATCCCTTCGATATTATCGGGCGTGCTTCCCACATAGCAGCTGCTTAGCTGATGTCGTGTCGTGCGGGCGTTTGAGAGCGTAGGGGTCGCGAGCATTACTTCAAATTTAGATATAAGATCGTAAAATTTCTTCGCCCAGCTCTGGCAATCAAGCTCGTTTTGCGCAAGGAACATCGCGATCGCCATAAACATCTGCTGCGGAAGCTCGATCGGCGCGCCGCTTTTATCCTTGATGAGGTAGCGATCGTAAAGCGTTTTGATGCCGAGGTAGTTAAACTGCAAATCGCGCTGCGGCTGCAGATAAGAATTTAGATCCTCTAGATCGTATTTTTCCTTTAAGCCGAGCATTATGCGGCCTGCCGCCTCGCCGCGAGCAAAGTAATCTTGCAGGCTGTTGTAGCCGCTAAAGCCCGTTACTTTGTGATACAGATCGTATAAAAATAACCGCGCGGCGACGAAAGTCCAGTTCGGGCGATCCACGTCGATCTTCTCGACCGCGGTTTTAATGAGGGTTTGTTGGATCTCCTCCGTGGTGATCATATCGCGAAACTGGATCTTTGCGTCCACCTCAAGCTCGCTAAGGCTTACGTTTTCCAGCCCCTCCACTGCCTCGCTCGTGTATTTTTTGATCTTACTTACGTCAAGTTCCTCGGTTCTGCCGTTGCGTTTGATTACTTTCATATCGTTCCTTGAAATTTAAAAATGCAAATTTAGCGTTAGTTTCCCAATATAAAATACGTCGTCAAAAGAGGCAGCGTAATAAATGCCGCTCATCTCCGCCGTCTTTTAAATTTACGCTAGCTGCGCTGCAAAATCGCGCATTATAGCCAAAATTGCTTAAGTCTATCTGTCATTATTTTGGCTTATAGATTTTAAAATTTAACGAAGCGGGCGGAAACGATACGGTAAAATTCGAGCGGAATTTTATAGTAGCGGTGCGAAATTTTGTAGGTAAAAATTTACGCGGAGCCTTGCGAAATTCTGCGCCAAAAAAGCAAGAAATAAAAAGAGCTTTGCAAGCGGATTTAAAATTTGCTCGCAAAGCTTAAAAATTTAATTGTGCGGTAGCGGGATAGGCTTTCCGTTTAAGATCATAGAGTTGCTTGCCTTATCGAAGCTAAACTCCATCTTAACTCCATCTCCATCAGGCTTAAGAAACTGCGAGCCGTAAACTTCCGCCATCGGCGCAAAATCGCGCAGGCTGTCATAAGGCGATAAGAAGTCCGTAATGGTCGTATTTATCGTAGCTTTGCCGTCCAAGCTCATGCGCTTAAAAAGCTGCGTCTCGTCGATGTAGCCGCCTACTAGCGCGCTTGCGTTAAAAGCAAATTTCTTGCCGAGGCTATTTTCAAACGAAAAATCATTCACGTTGATTTTCATATCATCTTTTAGCAGCTTCATAAAAAGCTCTTTATTTTCCGCTAATTTTTCGCCTTCTTGTGGATTTGAGATAACAGACAGATATTTTTCGAAAAGTGCGGCGCTAAAGCTGGTATCGACACCTAAATGGATGTTTCGCACTAGCACATCGGCGATTTTTAGGCTTTGGGCTTTATCGCTTTCGTTGAAATTTAAAATTCCATCTTTTACGCGGTAGCTACCTTCTGTGCTCATATCCGTAACTACGACGAAGCGCTGCTTATCTACAGTTACGACGAGCTCTTTTGTGCTGCCTGCAAAATCTATGTCATTCAAAAAGAGCTTAGTTATATTATCGTCTAGATCTTGGATACCGTTTTTAAAGTTTGCCTCATAGATAAGATCCTTCACATCAAGACCCGAATCCTTGCCGTCGTCTATAAAAATTTCACCGATTTTAAAGCCCAAGGCTTTTATCGTTTTACCGCTCATATCGCTCGTGCCGTTTAGACTAAGGCCTGCAAGACGTCCTATTCCGCCATCTTCGAGCACATTTATATCGGCTAGCTTTGCGCTAAATTTAACCTCTGTAGGTCCGTAGTTTAGATGCGTGCTAAGCGGCGCGTCAGTCTTAAACAGCTTCTTGCAAGGCTCTGCGTAATATGGCGTCTTAATCGTTAAAATTCCGTCGCTCTCAAATCCATCCGCAGCGTTTTTTACGCTATGCTTAATAGTGTAGTCATAGCGAAAAGCAAAATCTTCCGGGAAAATTTTAGCAGGATCCGGCTCGTCCGTATCGTTGCTATCTTGCGCGCCTGCTTTTTCCTTTAGCTTGCTAAAGCCCTCGGCAAGGCTTTTTTGTAGTTTCTCTTTTTTTACTACGCCCTCGATAAAGCCGCTTGAGTTGCTATCTCCAGGATAAAATTTAGCGCTTTTAGTCTCGAAAATTTCGTTTCTAGCGATAAATTCCGCAATCTGCTGCTCAATCGCCGCGCTGGCACTCTTGCCGACCGCACCGTCAACCGTTTTGGTTATGCTATCGTTTACACTTTTAGCTACGCCCGTTTTAGCGTCCTTTGTCGCTACAAAAACGCCCACTATAAGCGCTACGATGAGCACTAAAGCCGCGATGATCTTTTTCATCATCTCTCCTTTAAATTTAAAATTTATTTGGGTCGTATTTTGCCGTAAATTTCTAAAATTTTCAAATTCTAGCTTAGTGTGCTTTAACCTAAAAGAAGTTATAATCGCGATATTAATATCAAAATTTAGGAAAACTTATGGCAAAACAAACGAAATATATTTTCGTCACCGGCGGAGTGCTGAGCTCGCTGGGTAAGGGCATTGCGGCGGCGTCGATCGCGACGCTTTTAAAGCATGCGGGGCAAAAGGTGCGCATCCTAAAGGCGGATCCTTATATCAACGTCGATCCCGGCACCATGAGCCCGCTGGAGCACGGAGAGGTTTTCGTCACCGACGACGGCGCGGAGACCGATCTGGATCTTGGGCATTATGAGCGGTTCTTGGATGAAAATTTAAGCCAAGACAACAACTTCACCACGGGCAAAGTTTACAGCTCCGTCATCGAAAAGGAGCGCAGGGGCGATTATCTGGGCAAGACGATCCAGGTGATCCCCCACATCGTAGGCGAAATCGTACGCCGCATAAAAAAGGCGGGCGAGGGCAACGACGTGCTGATCGTCGAGATCGGCGGCACCGTGGGCGACATCGAGGGGCTACCGTTTTTAGAGGCGATCCGCGCGATGAGAGTGGAACTTGGCAGAGTAAATACGATGAATATCCACCTCACGCTCGTGCCTTTCATCAAGGTAGCGGGCGAGCTCAAAACCAAGCCCACGCAGCACAGCGTAGGCGAGCTGCGCCGCATCGGTATCAGCCCCGATATGATAATCTGCCGCTCTGAAATGCCGCTAAATCGCGCACTTAAAGATAAGATCGCGCTAAGCTGCGGCGTGGATAAAAACTGCGTCATCGAAAGCCCAGATAGCGCGAGCATCTATCAGATCCCGCTTGCGTTTTTGAAACAGGATATTTTAACGCCGATTGCGGAGACTTTAAGCTTAAACAAGCTCGAAGTCGATATGAGCAACTGGGACAGCCTCGTTAAGCGCGTAATCGTGCCTACGAACGAAACCACGATCGCCTTCGTCGGCAAATATATCGATCTGAAAGAAAGCTACAAATCCCTCACCGAGGGGATTATCCACGCGGGCGCGACGCTCGATACGCGGATAAATTTGAAGTGGATCGATAGCGAAAAAATTGAAGCAAGCAATGTGGATGAAATTTTCCGCGACGTAAACGGAATTTTAGTCGCAGGCGGCTTCGGCTCGCGCGGAGTGGAAGGTAAAATTTTAGCCATAAACTACGCGCGGGTACGCAAGGTGCCGTTTTTGGGCATCTGCTTGGGGATGCAGCTTGCAATGGTGGAGTTTGCGCGCAATGTCTTAAAACTGAAAAACGCTAACTCCTCGGAATTTGACCCTCAGACCGAAGATCCGGTGATCTACCTCATCGATAGCTTCATCGACGCAAGCGGCAAAAAGCAGATCCGCACGCACAAATCCCCTATGGGCGGCACTATGCGGCTGGGCGGCTATGACTGCGACGTCAAAAAGGGCTCGCTTTTGGGTAAAATTTACGGCGAGCAAAAAACTATCCGCGAGCGCCACCGCCACCGCTACGAAGCCAATCCGAAGTACCGTGCCGAGTTTGAAAAGCACGGTCTTATCGTCTGCGGCGAGAGCGACGGGCTTATCGAAGCGGTCGAGCTAAAAAACCATCCGTTTTTTCTGGGCGTGCAGTTTCACCCGGAATTTACCAGCCGTCTAGTGCGCCCAAATCCCGCGATTTTGGGCTTTATCGAAGCATCTATAAAAAATGCTAGGTAAAAATGAGATAAGGGAAATTCTAAAATCGAGATTTGCGAACGATCGGCATACTAAAATTTCTGAAATTCCCTTACCCTGCGAGCTGAAAGATACCTATAAGGCGGCTTTGCGCATAAAAACTGCCATCGAAGAAAACCAGCGCATAGCCGTAGTCGGCGATTACGATGTCGACGGTATCGTAAGCACCGTCATAATGAGCGATTTTTTCAATCAAATAGGCGCGGATTACGTTATCAAGATCCCAAACCGCTTCACCGACGGATACGGGCTAAATAGCGAGATCATAGGCGAGCTTGAGGACGTTGATCTCATCATCACCGTAGATAACGGCACCTCCGCGACGGAAGCTGCTGAAATTTGCGCTCAAAAGGGGATCGATCTCATCATCACTGATCATCATATGCCTCCGCCCGTGCTGCCCAGAGCTTACGCGATAATCAACCCAAAGCAGCCCGATTGCACCTTTCCAAATATCGAAATTTGCGGCGCGCAGGTAGCGTGGTATCTCGTGGGCGCGCTAAAAGAAACCCTCGGCGTGAACTACGATATGGCAAGCTCAATGGATATCCTCATCATCGCCATAATCGCCGATATGATGGAGTTGCGCGACATGAACCGCGCGCTTTTGCGTTTCGGCATCAAGCGGCTAAATAGCTCAAACCGCGCCTGCTTCAAGGCAATTAAGGAGCACTATTTCAAAAAACACTTCGAATTCGACGATATCAGCTACACGATCGCGCCGCTAATCAACTGCACGGGGCGGATGGACGATGCGACGATGTCGTATAACTTCCTATGCGCCAAAAATATCAGAGAGGCAAACCACTACCTAGAGACGATAAATTCTATCAATAACTCGCGCAAAGAGGAGGAGAAAAACCTCTACGACGAGATCGTAAAAAGCGTCGATCCTAGCGACAACGTCATCGTCGTGTGGGGTCCGCAGTGGCACGAAGGGATCATCGGCATCGTCGCAAGCCGCCTAAGCAAGACCTACAAAAAGCCCGCGATCGTCTTTAGCGTAAGCGACTCGCGCGCCAAAGGAAGCGCGCGCAGCATCGGTAAATTTGACATTTTAGAGCTGATCTCCTCGCAAAGCGAAATTTTAACGACCTTCGGCGGGCACAAGGGCGCTGCGGGCGTGGGGATCGATCCTGCGCTACTTCAGGAGTTTAAGCGGCGCGTAAATGAGCGCATAACGCCTAAGGATCTGAGCGATTTTAGCGCGCAAGACGATCTGTTGGGCGAGCTGGACGCGTCGCAGATAGATTTCGAGCTGCTTGAAATTTTAGAATTTTACGAGCCCTACGGGCAGAAAAATCCGCGCCCGCTCTTTTACATTAAAGGCGCGCGCGCCCGTAATATCAGGGAGATCGGCAAGGAGGGCAAGCATATCAAAATGGCGCTTGATAAAAACGGCGGCAGCGTCGAGGCGCTGTTTTTCAACTACGACTTTTTGCCGCGCGCGGGCGAGCGAGTGGACGCAATCTTTACGATTAGCAAAAACAACTTCCGCGGCACGATCACGCCCGAGCTCATCATCAAGGAGTTAACTCCGAGCGAAAGCTAAATTTTAAAATTTAAGCGGGCTTGGCGTACATTTCGCGCCGGACACGGCCTTTAAATTTAACTCTCGATCTATGAGCTAGGCGCGCATTGCGCACTCGGCGGATTTACCCTACTACAGCGCCCGTCTGCTCTACTCGCCCGATATGTATTGCGCGCCTAGCGCATTGCTCTATTACAGCGTCATTACAGCGTCTATCTGCTCGACTAGCTTGGCGCGCATTTGCATGCTCGACGCATATTAAGTGCTCGGCGCGACTTAAAAATTTAACGCGCGAGCTATGAATTTGACTTGCGATGCGAGCTCAAGCGCGCGATTTCGGGGCTAGACACAGCGCGCAAACGCAGTGCGTTATTTTCAGCTCCCGCGCGGTTTGCAAAACAGACGAAATTTTTAGGCGCGGTGAAAATAAAATTTAAACGTTTTGGAATTTTAAAATTTTGCGAGGGCGAGCGGGAGCAGGCGGGAACAAACAAGGCGATCCTAAGAATGAAATTTCGGATAAAATTTTATGAAGCGGCGGGCGGGCTAAATTTTAAAATTTGACCCGTCCTTAAACTTATAGGCTAAAAAACCACCACTAAAAACCACTTAAACGGCACCGGCGCAAAGATCGCGTGCGGCAAGCCCGCAGGCATGACGATGCTTTGCCCCGCTTTTACGCGGTGCTTCTGCCCATCGATCGTGAAATCGCCCTCCCCCTCAAGCACGTAAACGAATGCGTCGCCGTCGGATTTGTGCGAGCTGATCTCCTCACCGCCGTCGAAGGCGAAAAGGGTCATATTCAGCGCAGGATTTTGTGCGAGGGTGCGCGAAATCACCTTATGAGGGGATACTTCGACTAGCGAAGCAAGCTCTACGGCCTTAGCGGCATCGATATTTTTGATATGTTGCATAAGCTCTCCTTGAAATGAAATTTGATCGATTGTAGCTAAAATTTAGCAAGCCCGCTTTGATGAGCATCAATCCGGATCCGCGCTGAAAGGATTTTTCAGAAAGATCGGGACGAAATTTATCAGATATAGCGCGACCGCGGCTATGAAAAGCACCGAGGGGATCATCACGTATAAAACAAAGCTCTCGCCCGCAAAAACGGCTCTTAAAGCTCCCGCGAGTAGAGCCAAAACAAGCGCCGCGCGGCTTAGGCGCGGGAAGTTTAGCGGCGAAATTCCGCTGTGGCGCTGTCCGGCGATCATTCCTACGAAAAGTATCGCTCCATACATATAGCAGATCGCGATGACGTGCAGCGGCGCGGCAGCGTACTGTCCGCGGATCAGCGCCGCACCCAGCCACAGGTATCCCGCCGCGCACGCAGCCTGCAACGCGTAGTAAAACGCCATATAGTGGCGGCTTAGAATTTCGGCGTAGTGCAGCTCGCGAAGTTTCGCCAAAAACAAAAACCCGATGCCAAGCGCGATAAATCCGCATGCCGCGTCGCTTAAAAAGGGCGTCGAGAACGCCAAAGTAAAGGCGAGGAAAGCGGCTAAATTTTTGTAGATAAAATTTGGAATAAAAACGGCGTCCTTCAGCCCGCCCTCTCTTAACGCTTCGTTGCCGATGACGACGCTTATGCGGTAACTTACGACGGCGATTGCCGCGACGTTGATATGCACGAAGCTAAGCAAAAATTTCTCATCCCCGCTTGCGCCGTAGGCCGCAGAGCAGGCGCAAAACGCCGCAAGGACTGCCAGGATGCTAAAATTATTTGAGTTTTTATCCAGCCACAAAAGCCGCGCCGCAAAGATGAAAAATACCGCCCAAAACAGCCCCACAATCGCCGCCGCAAGCCGTAAATTTAAAAAGCTCGCGATAAAAGCCGCGATCAGGCAGGCGGCAAAGGCGAGCGAAACGGGCTTTAGCGAGCCCTCGAAGTTCGTCCAATCGGGCAGCGCGGTAAGCAAAAACGCCGCGTAGATGCACGAAGGCGCCAAAAATAGAAAGTAAAACTTATGAGCGCCGACATAATCGATCGCCAGCGCATCGGGTGCTAAAAAGCTAAGCGCGCCCAGCGCCGCAAAAAAGCAGGCGCAAAGAACGAAGGCGCGCATCGGATGGGAGAAAAAATTCCTCGCGCGCTCATCTTTAAATTTAGGCGCGTAAAAGCCTAGCCGCTGCGCCGGGCACGGCTCGGAATTTTTGAGCTCCTGCGGCGAAACAGGCTCGGTTTGGTTTCGCGTGGAATTAGCCTTGGAATTTTGACTTTGATCGGAATTTTTAGCGCTTTGCGAGAAGTTTTGAACAGAACTCGGCTCGGCATGGCTTTGCGCACGGGCGGATTTAAAATTTTGACTTTGATCAGAATTCTTGGCACTTTGTAAGAAGCTTAGTGGAAAATTCCGTTCGGAATTTTTAACGTTCTGCGAAAAACTCGGTTTGGAATTTAGCTCGTAGCTTCTGCCACTTTGCGAAAAAGCCTGAGTGGAATTTTTATCATAGCTTTTACAATTTTGTGAAAAATCCTGCGTGGAATTTTGATTTTTAAAGTCTCGCGCGGGCTCTACCTCTAAATTTCGATTGGAATTTTTAGCGCTCTGCGGGAATTTCGGCTCAAGATTTTGGTCGTAATTTTTGACGCTCTGCGAGAAGCTTGGCTCAAAATTTCGGCCCGAATTCCTGAAGCCTTGCATAGACCCGGCTTCCCTGCCGCGAGCGGAATTCCAAAAATTTTGTATAAAATTTAAAGCGGAAATTTTGAAATTTTGCGCAGGCTCCGTTTCTAAGCTCCAAGTAAAATCTTTAAAATTTTCTGCAAAATCGGGGGCGAAACGTTTAAAATTTTGTGCGACTTCGCAGCCTCTGTGCCGGAGGCCAGATCCGCACGGTATGCCGGCCGCGCTCTCAAAGTAAAATCTACGCGGCGCGAGAATTTTACTTTCAAAGCCTAGTCTGCGCAGCACACGGGTTTCGTGCCCAAAATTCGTCAAATTGCGCGGCTCGGCGCTCTTATAGGAATTTTTATCGGCGCGGATTTGCTTTTTTAAATTTACAAATTGCGAGGCGGCGAGGTTAAATTTCTTCAAATTTACGGGGCCAAAATTCTTAAAATCGCGCGCGTCGTGTAAATTTAAAAAATTCCGCACCGCACAAAAGGTACCTAGAGCTGGATTTTGCTCGCTACCTAGCCCACTTGCATCGCAAAACAGCGAGCGATAGGCGCTCAAAACGGCTTTTTGGGCGCTGAACTGCGCGCTCAATCCGCACGCATCAAAACCGCAACGCGGAAAGGCGTCTCGGTTCGCGCTAAATTTGCAGTACAAATGGACGCTCTGCTTCGTGCCAACGCGCCGCAAGCAAACGCCTGCATTGAAGTTGCGCTGCGAGCGGACGCTCATACTAGATTGCAAACGACCGTTCCTGCTAGAGCTACATCGCAAGTAGGTACTCGCTCTAGAGCCGCAGTATGTATCGCTGCTAAATTTCGTCGAATTTCGCGCAGAAAAACCGTAGCGCACTGCGCCGTTCAAGAGCATACTCACGCTATAATCGCAGTTCACGCGGCTGCGCAGTTCGTATTTTGGTGCGATAAAACCACGGCGCCCGATGTCCTGCGAAAGGCTGTATCCGCTTACGTTAAGATCGCAGCGCCAGATGTCCCGAAAGAGCCTGTCTATGCAAGCAACGAAATCATAACATTTAGTATCCCGCAAGAGCCTGTGTCCGCCCGCGCCGACATCGCGGCATCTAGTACTTCGTAAGAGCCCGTGTCTGCGTATGCCTAGATCGTCGCAGCTAGCGCTCGGCAAATGCCCGTGTTCGTACGCACCCGGATCGCGATACGCGCCAAAGCCTCGCTCGTCCGCGCCTAGGCCGCAACGTAAGTTTAAATTTCGTGCGGAACCTCCCTGCTTACGCGCACTAAAGATAAAATTTCTATTCATAATAGCTCACCCCCCTAAACTGCTCGCTTACCACGCGCTCTTCGTACTGCTCGTCGCGCGCATTTAGCGGTTCGTCCAGGCTCACGATGCGCCTAAGCCCCATCCCTTTGGGCTCAAGCTCGATGATCTCGTGGCTTAGGCGTGCGGCTTCGAAGCGGTCGTGGGTCACCAAAAGGCAGGCAAGCCCCTCGTGCTCGATCTTTGAGACCAAAATTTCGATCAGCACGCCGCGCAGATCGCGATCGAGCCCCACAAACGGCTCATCAAGCAGCGCCAGATCGCAGCCGCTAAGGATCGTGCGTAAAAACGCCGTACGCTTTTGCATGCCGCCGCTTAGCTCGCGCGGGAATTTATTCAGATCACTCGGACTTAGCCCGATCTTTGCGGCGAGGGCGTAAATTTCGTTCATGCCTGCGGGGCTAAAAATTTCGATATTTTTAAGCGCCGTGAGGTTCGGCAGCAGGCGGTTTTCTTGAAACAAAAAGCTGATTTTTTTAAAGCCGTTTTCGATCTGCCCGCTTTTTTTATCCTCCAGCCCGCAGACCAGCCGCAAAAGCGAGGTCTTGCCACAGCCACTGGGGCCAAAGAGCGTCTTTACTTCGCCTGCGCGCAGCTGCAGTGAAAAATCTGAAATTATAACGTCGCGCAGAATTTCGTAGCGCAGATTTGAAATTTTTAGCATCATCTGCTCCACGGCATCAGTAAAATTTGAAGCGGCTTGGTCACGAGATAATCAAAAAGCGCCGTAAAGGCTATCACTAGGCACACATACGCCATGACTTCGACCGTATCGATATTGACGCGCGCTTCAGCGATCTTTGCGCCGATGCCGTCGTTCGCGCCCAAAAGCTCCGCCATCACAAGCACCTTCGCGCCGTTGCTGACCGCGACGTAGATCGCGGGGAGCAGCCGCTCGATTAGGTGCGGTGCGTAGAGGTAGCGCAGCTTTTTTAAAATTGAGCTTTTGTAGCTGTCGAAAAGCTCGGTGTATTCGGCGCTCACGCTGGCCATCGCCTGCGCCGCGGACGCAAAAGTCATCGGCGCGACGACGATAACGACGGTAAAAAGCACGCTTGTATCGCCGAAATGAAACCAAAATATCGCAAGCACGATCCAAACGATGGGCGGCGTCGAAAGAAGCACGGTAATTAGCGGGTTTAAAAAGGCTCGCAGGCTTTTGAAATACCCCGCCGCAAGCCCGCTGCAAATCCCTGCAAAAAGCGCGAGGAAGGTGCCCGCAAGCGCGCGCTTAAGCGACAGGGCTAGATCGTTTGCGGCGAAATTTCTTAAAATTTCGCACGCCTTAGAAAAAACAGCCGCGGGCTGCGGCAGAATAAGCGGCCCGTAAGCCTCGCTAGCCACCTGCCAGACGGCTATGAAAAAGCACACCGCCCCTAGGCTCGCAAAGCCGCCCCACAGATAGTCTATGACGTAAAACGCGGGGTTTTGAGCTTTGCGAATTTTATCGATTTTTAGCATAGAAAAAATTCGTCCTTAGGCATCGCGCCGCCGAGGAGCTTAGGGTTAAATTCCATCAGAATTTCATAAAATTTCAAAAGCTCGTCCTTGATCTCGCTAGGCTTTTTGACGCATAAATTCGACGTATCGATACTCATAAATATCGCAGGCGGCGGCGCGGGAAAGAAATTTGTCCCGATCGCCGCGGCGCTTTGTTTGTTCGCCTTTATCCACGCAAGCGCGTCTGTCAAATCGGCATTTAAAATTTCAAAATCCGCCTTTTTCGCGGCGTAAAAATCGGTATCTGCGATGATGCCCGCTTGCGGGATTATGGGCTTTACCGAAAACGCCTGCGCCCACATATCGCTTAAATTTGCCCCTCGCTGCACGGCGATGCCCGATACTTTGCCCTTCAGGATCATAGCGCTTGCTAGCGGCTCGACCGTGATCGCGACATCGTAGTCCTTAGCCAAAAACAGCTGCGCGCTCTCTGCGGGGCTGGCGGTGTAGTCGATGTTTAGCCCGCTAATGCCCTGCTTTTTCGCTATGGCTCGCACGATGATGTCTAGCATATCGTTTTTAAAAGGCATTACGATCTTTTTGCCCTTTAGCTGCGCAAATTCCGTTATCTTCTCGCCCTTACTCATCACGAAATTTAGCCCCTCGGTGAGGATATTTACCATACCGATCTTGCGCCCCTGATTTGCGAGGTTCACCCCCACGTTGCTAGGGCTCATCATGACCTTGTACTCGCCGTTTGCCACGCCCGCGCGCAGCTGATCGGGATCGCGCCAAAGCTCAAGCTTCGCGTCGTATTTTTTGCCGATCTGCCCCTGCATGCACGCAACGCCGATGATGAGGCTAGGCATCGCGGGCGCGCCGTAGATAGTAAAAGCTTCCTTTGCAAAAAGAGGGCTAGCAAGCCCGCTAGCCGCCAACGCAGACGTTAGTTTTAAGAAATTTCTTCTTTGCATCTTTTCCTCTTTTCATTCCTGCCAAACGGCAAGATTTTGATAATCGATGTGCAATTATACCAAAAACAGGAGTGATTCGGTTTGATTAAGCTCAATAGTCCGGCTTTAAATTTTAATGCGCTAAAATTTAAAACGCCCGCAGCGATAAAATTTTATGCTAAAATGGAGAAAATTTCAATCCAAGGACAAAAAATGAGAAGCGACATTATCAAAAAAGGCTATACGCGCGCGCCGCACAGAAGCTTGCTAAGAGCGACAGGGCTAAAGGACGAGGACTTTGAAAAGCCCTTCATTGGCGTAGCAAATAGCTTCATCGAGATCATCCCGGGGCACTTTTTCCTCAACCAATACTCCGAAATTTTAAAAGACGAGATCCGCAAAAACGGCTGCGTGCCTTTTGAGTTTAACTGTATCGGCGTGGATGACGGCATCGCAATGGGACACAGCGGGATGCTTTACAGCCTGCCTAGCCGCGAGCTCATAGCAAACTCGATTGAAACAGTGATGAATGCGCACGCCTTAGACGCTCTAGTTTGCATGCCAAACTGCGATAAAATCGTGCCAGGCATGGTGATGGGCGCGCTTCGCGTGAACGTACCGACGGTTTTCGTCAGCGGTGGCCCTATGAAAAAGGGCTACACTAAAAAAGGCGAGCCGATTGATCTATCCACGGCGTTTGAGGCGGTTGGTAAATTTGAAACCAAAGAGATCAGCGCCGAGGAGTTAAAAGAGATCGAGTGCAAAGCCTGTCCAAGCGGAGGCAGCTGCTCGGGGATGTTTACGGCAAACTCGATGAATACGCTATGCGAAGCGATGGGTATCGCGCTAAAAGGCAACGGCACGGTGCCTGCGCTAACGCCGGAGCGCGAGGAGCTCATCAGGCAGGCGGGACGACGCATCTGCCAAATCGCGCTGGATGAAAAATACAAAATCCGCAATATCGTGAATGAAAAATCGATCCAAAACGCCCTAGTCGTCGATATGGCGATGGGCGGCAGCAGCAACACCGTGCTGCACATCCTGGCTATCGCGCGTGAAGCGGGGGTAAATTTACAGATCGCGGGGCTCAACGAGATCAGCCGCAAGATCGCGCACATCGCCAAAATCAGCCCGAGCCTGCCAAACGTGCATATGGAGGACATCGACCGCGCGGGCGGCCTAAGCGCCGTGATAAACGAAATTTCGCGCCGCGACAACGGGCTACTGGGTTTAGACGCGCTAACCGTAAGCGGCGAAAGCCTAGGCGAGCGCGTCGGAGCTAGCGCCATAAAAGACGAATCGGTCATCCGTAAGGTCGAAAACGCCTACTCGCAGGTCGGCGGACTGGCGATTTTGTTTGGAAATTTAGCCGAACAGGGCTGCGTCATCAAGACAGCGGGCATCATCGGCGAGCGTAAATTTAGCGGCAAGGCGGTCTGCTTTAACAGCCAAGACGAGGCGATAGAGGGCATCTCAAGCGGCAAGGTAAACAAAGGCGACGTGGTCGTCATCCGCTACGAAGGACCGCGCGGAGGTCCCGGCATGCAGGAGATGCTAAGCCCTACGAGCCTAATCATGGGGCGAGGGCTGGGCGCGGACGTGGCGCTGATCACGGATGGTAGATTTAGCGGAGCTACGAGAGGGCTAAGCGTCGGGCACATAAGCCCCGAAGCTGCCGAGGGCGGCATGATCGGACTGCTACGAGACGGCGACATTATCGACATCGACGTAGACACATACGCGATAAACGTACGCCTAAGCGATGAGGAGATCGCAGAGCGCAGGGCTAAATTTAAGCCGGTTGAAAAACCGCTGCCGTATCGCTGGCTACGAATGTACCGCAAGCTGGTAACGAACGCTAGCAACGGAGCGGTGTTGGAGGGGTAAATGAAATTTAAAAGTATAGAGTTATTTGCTGGGGCAGGAGGACTGGCGTTGGGTCTTGAAACCGCAGGTTTTTCACATGTTGGTTTAGTTGAATTCGATAAAGACGCGGCACAAACTCTCGCACAAAATCGCCCGAGTTGGAATGTGGTTTGTGCTGATATAAAAGTCGTTTCAGAATGTGATTTGGAAGTTAAATTTGGCGTTAAAAAATATAAACTAGATCTTATTTCAGGCGGCGCTCCTTGTCAAAGTTTTAGTTATGCAGGGAAAAGACTTGGACTAAATGACACTCGCGGGACATTATTTTATCATTATGCAGTTTTCCTTGAGAAACTCCAGCCTAAAATGTTTCTATTTGAAAACGTAAAAGGACTTTTGACACACGAGAAGGGGCGAACTTTTAGAACTATTTTAAACGTTTTTGAGGATGAAGGATATGAGGTTAAATTTAAAATTTTAAATGCACTTGATTACGGTGTAGCTCAAAAACGCGAGAGGCTTATAGTTGTAGGTATAAGAAAAGATTTGAGCGATAAAATTTTATTTAATTTTCCAAAAACGCAAAAGAATCGTCTGGTTCTACGAGATATTTTAAAAGATGTTCCGCAAAGCGAATGTGCTAAATATTCAGAATGGAAAAAGAAAATTTTTTCACTCGTTCCACCTGGAGGATATTGGAGAGATATAGCACCAGATATAGCAAAAGAATATATGAAAACTTGCTGGAATATGGGTGGTGGTCGCACTGGAATTTTACGTCGTATGAGCTTGGACGAGCCGTCTTTAACAGTTTTAACGACACCTCAAATGAAACAAACGGATAGATGTCATCCAGTAGAGGTTAGACCATTTAGTGTAAGGGAAAATGCTAGAATTCAATCTTTTCCAGATGATTGGAAATTTGAAGGTAAAATGGCTTCGCAGTATCGTCAAGTTGGCAATGCTGTTCCTTGCAAACTTGCGGAAGCTGTCGGATTAGAAATAATAAAATCATTAAAGGGAGAAAACAAATGTCAAATGAGTTTATTCTAAATTTTATTAGTCAAGAGAATTTTGAAAATCACGTAAGAAACACGCTTTTAGAATATAAAGATGCACTAAAGTCGATTAATTTAAGAAAATTTAATATGAATATAATCGATCCTATAAAACTTTTATTTGATAAAAACGCATTTAATAAAAGCTTTGACGATATTATAAAGCTTGAAATACATAGACAAAGAGATAAATCCAATAATAATTCTATCGGATATTTTCATCAAAAAATTTTTCGGTATATTGCAAATTGTGAAGTGCCTGATACTGGCTGGGACATAATTTTTTATGGACAAAATTTAACCTACTATGTCGAGCTAAAAAACAAGCACAATACTATGAATAGCTCCTCGTCGGCCAAAACTTTTATGCGTATGCAAAACCATCTTTTAAATGCCAGAGATCGCAATACTAGTATTTGTGCCTTAGTTGAAGTAATAGCTAAAAGATCTGGCAATACGCCCTGGATAATATCTATAGACAGTGAAAGACAAAACGAGAATTGTCAACTTCGCAGAATTTCTATAGATAAATTTTATGAAATAGTAACGGGAAATAGGGATGCGTTTAAAAAACTTTGCATGCAACTACCAATAACTATAGAAAATATTATATCGAGAGACGAGGAATTGCAAGTTCAGAATGATACTGTTTTAGACGAACTACACGCTTTAAGCAATGATATGTTGTCGGCACTCTATAAACTAGCGTTTTCTACCTATGAGGGATTTTAATATAAGCATTAAAACAAAGTAAAAATTACTTTGTTTTTAAATAAATTCGTTTCTAGTTTAAAATAAATACGAGTTTGTAGTGTAAAACCAAACTATACTACATGTAAATTTAAATTTTGAAACTTACAAATCCCTCGGATCGGCGATCTTGCCTGCGACGGCGCTAGCTGCGGCGACGGCGGAGTTTGCCAGATATACTTCGCTCGTTCTATCGCCCATGCGGCCGACGAAATTTCGATTTGTCGTGCTTACGCAGCGCTCGCCCACGCCTAAAATTCCCATATATCCGCCCAGGCACGCGCCGCAGGTCGGGTTGCTCACGACCGCGCCCGCTTCTACGAAAATATCCCACAGCCCCTCTTTTTGCGCGGCTAAAGCAATCTTTTGCGTCGCAGGCGTGATGATGAGGCGGGTTTTGCGCGCGACCTTGCGACCTTTTAAAATTTGCGCAGCGATACGCAGATCGGAGAGCCTGCCATTGGTACAGCTACCGATAAAGACCTGATCGACGGCGATATCATCGCGCACCGCCTCGCGCACGCTCTTGCCGTTGCTAGGCAGAAACGGATACGCAATCACCGGATCAAGCTTGCTAACATCGATCTGCAAAATTTGCTCATAGTTCGCGCCCTCGTCGGAGTAGTGAAATTTCGGCTCGGCGCGCAAGCTTTTATCCGCCAAAAATTCCTTCGTGATCTCATCGACTGCGACGATACCGCTCTTGCCGCCCGCTTCGATCGCCATATTGCAAAGCGAAAATCTGCTATCCATATCCAGATACTCCAGCGCGTCGCCACAGAATTCCAAAGCTTTATAGCGCGCGCCGTCCACGCCGATGAGGCGGATCACTTCTAGGATCAGATCCTTGCCGTAGATGTGCGGCGCAGGCTTGCCATGAAAAATTACTTTGATCGTAGGCGGTACTTTGAACCAATTCTTGCCCGTTATCATCGCAAAAGCAAGATCGGTGCTGCCCATACCCGTCGCAAATGCCCCAAGCGCGCCGTGGGTACAGGTGTGGCTGTCCGCGCCGATGATGACATCGCCGGGCACTACTAGCCCCTTTTCGGGCATCAGCGCGTGCTCGATACCCATATCTTTTTCGTCGAAGTAGTTTTTCAAATCGTGCTTGTAAGCAAACTCGCGTGAAATTTTAGCTTGGTTCGCGCTTAAAATGTCTTTCGTAGGGATGTAGTGATCCATCACGATCGCAAAGCCGTCCGGGTTGGCGAGCTTTTTCGCGCCGCTAAGCTCAAACTGCTTGATCGAAATCGGCGTCGTGATGTCGTTGCCGATGACCATATCTATGGCACTTTCGATGATCTGTCCCGCAAAAATCGCCTCGCCCACGTGCTCGCTAAAAATTTTCTCCGTGATCGTCTGCTTCATAAAATCTCCTTCGTATCGGTTAAATTTGCGCGATTTTAGCTAAAAAATCATAAATTTTTGCAATTTTATGTATAATTGAGCCGCAAGGAGCGAGACGATGGAAATTTTAGATATTTTTGCAAATCGCAGAAGCGTAAGAAAATATACGGATACGCCGCTTGAGGACGAGGCGCTGGATAAAATTTTAAAAGTGGGCCTGCTTGCGCCGTCGGGGCATGCACGCCGCCCGTGGGAGTTCATCCTCGTGCGCGACAAACAGATGCTTGAGCGGTTAAGCGGATGTCGCAGCAGCGGAGCGGATATGCTAAAACAGGCCGCGGCCGCGATCGTCGTGATCGCAGATGAGCAGAAGCAGGACATCTGGATCGAGGACTGCTCGGTAGCGCTAGGCTACATGCACCTTGCCGCAAGCGCGCTAAATCTCGGCAGCTGCTGGGTGCAGGTAAGGCTGCGCGCCGCCGCGGACGGACGCAGCTGCGAGGAGTTTTTGCGCGAGGCGCTGGGCTTTCCGCCAAATTTCAAAGCAGAAGCGATACTGGCTCTCGGAGTGCCGCAGCAGCGCCCGAGCCCGCATGATCTGCAGAAGCTAAATTTAAGCAAAATCCATAAAGAGAAATTTTAACGCGTATGAAGTATCAAAATTTAATTCAAATTTGCAAGTATCTACGCGCCAAACGCTTCCTTTCGCACATTAAGCGCGTAGGAGATAACCTTTTTAAAGTCTGCTTTGACGGCAACGAGACGCTGTTTTTTGATATGAATAAATCAGGCTGCAATATCCACGAAAATGATGCTTTTACCGAAGGTAAGGTTTACGCGGCGCCCTTTGATGTGCTACTTGCCAAGCGCTTCGTAAAATCGCGCATCACCTCCGTTAGCGTGCCAGAAAATAATAGAATTTTATGCCTTAGCGTAAGCCAAAACGCAAGCTACAAAACCCAAAGCTCAAATATCTACTTCGAATTTACCGGGCGATTTACCAACGTAATAATCACCGATGAAAACGATGTGATTTTAGAGGCGCTGCGACACTTCGAGACGGAATTTAGACAGATCAAGGTAGGAAGAAAACTCCGTCATCTACCGCCTGCAAATATTAAAGAAGCCCCCGTGCCAAAAATTTCGGACTTTAGAGCATTTTTTCGCGCGGAATTTAACGCGCTAAATGCGGATCGCTTAAACTCGCTCAAATCCGCAAAAATCACGGCGCTAAATAAAAAGCTAGACTCGGTGCGTGAGGCTTTAGGCTCTTTGCAAAGCAGCGCTGAACTACTACGAAGCGCCGAGCTTTTAGGTGCGAAAGCTGCCTTGCTAAAAGAAAATATCTATAAAATTCCAACCAGTGCGCGAGAATTTACACTGCAAAAAGGAGACGCCGAAGCGATAGAATTTAAGCTGCAAAAGCCTGCAAGTGCCACTTTGGGCGAGCTTTACTCTGAGGCAAAGCGTATGCGCCAAAAGGCTGCTAATATCCATATCGAAGAGCAAAATTTAAAGGAGAAACTCGCGTTTTATGAGAATTTAAAATCGCTCGTCCTTGCCGCACAGGACGCACACGAGATCGAAATTCTAATGCCTAAGCGCACGCAAATTAGGCAAAAAAGCAAGGAAAAAAATAGCGAATATGTGGCGAGCTTTTATCTCGGAGATTTTAAAATCAGCGTCGGTAAAAACGAAAAAGGCAATGAGTTCTTACTAAAAAATAGCTCCAAATCCGACCATTGGTTTCATCTTAAGGACATTCCAAGCGCACACGTCATCGTAAAGACAAATAAACAAAGTCTAAGCGAAGAGGTGGTCGAATTTGCTGCTAAAATTTGCGTGAGCTTCAGTGCAAGCGGCAGCGGAAAATATCTCGTCGATTACACCAAACGTCAAAATGTCAAAATCAACGAAGGCGCTTTCGTAAACTACGTAAATTTTAAAACAATCAGCGTTTTAAAGCCGCAATAAGCGAGCTTGCAGTATAATTGCTCAAAATAAATTCCAAGGAAATTCTATGAAGCAAAGAATAATCACGGCAAGCATTTTACTCGCCGTATTTTTGGCTCTAATTCTCATAAACGCTAGGTGGCTAAATTTCGCCGTATTTGCGCTAATACTCGTGCTTGCGTTTTTTGAAAGCCTCAAATTATGGGGTCTGGAGGAAACTAGCAAAAAATGGCTCGCGCTGGCGATCGCATTTTTTGCGCTGCTACCATTTACGCAGACCGATGAGCCTTTCGTCTCAGCGCTAAAAGTTAGCATCCTGATGATCCTATGCGTCGCCTCTGTCGTAGCCTTTACCAAGGGCCCCAGCCTAAAGATCACGCTTCCTTTCATCTATCCCGTTGCGCCGATATTTTTTATGTGGGCGGCCTATGATGATTTCGGGGAAATTTTTCACTTCGTTTGGCTGATCTTTATTATCGTAGCTAGCGATAGCGGCGCGTATTTTATCGGAAGAGCCTTTGGCAAAACTCCGCTAAGCGCTAGCTCGCCAAATAAAACCGTAGAGGGCGTGCTAGGTGGTCTTGCGCTCGCGCTTATCGTTAGCCTCATTTATGCGCGCATCTTTACCAATATGCCGCCGCTTGAAATTTTAGGAAAAACCATCATCATAGCAATTTTTGGCGTGTTCGGCGATCTGTTTGAAAGCTACCTAAAACGCGTGGCGGGTCTTAAAGATAGCGGCGCGCTCTTTCCCGGACACGGCGGGATCTTAGACCGCATCGACGGCTATATGTTCGGCGCAATCGCGATGGCGATAGTCTATTCATGGTAGTTTTAGGCTCCACGGGCTCTATCGGCACAAACACCCTAGACGTAGCCGCGCGCAGCGGCAGTATGGTCGAAGCGCTTAGCTGCGGGCGCAATATCAAGCTTTTAAACGAACAGATCGCAAAATTTCACCCAAAGCTCGTCTGTATCGCGGACGCGCAGCAGAAAAGCGAGGTAGATCACGAGCGGGTATTTTGCGGCGCGGATGGAATTTTGCAGATGCTTGCGGAGTGCAAAAGCACGACGGTCGTAAACGCTCTCGTAGGCTTTGCGGGTATGATGCCCAGCCTAAAAACCCAAGAGCTCGGAAAGAGACTGTGTCTCGCCAACAAAGAAAGCCTGGTCGTCGGCGGGAAATTTCTGCAAACGGATAAAATTTATCCGATCGACAGCGAGCATTTCGGGCTGAAATTTTTGCTCAGTAATGCCAAAATCCCCGTTTCGCGCCTAATCATCACGGCTAGCGGCGGCGCATTTTACGACGTGCCGCTAACGCAGCTGGGTTCGCTCACGCCGCAAAACGCCCTCAAGCACCCCAACTGGAAGATGGGCGCAAAGATCACGATCGACAGCGCCACGATGGCGAATAAGCTCTTTGAGGTGATCGAGGCGTTTTGGCTCTACGGCACGCGCGAGATCGAGGCGCTTATCGAGCGCACCTCGCAGATCCACGCGCTGGTCGAATTCGCAGACGGCTCTACGACGGCGCACATTAGCAGGGCCGATATGCGCCTAGCTATCGCGCACGCGATGTTTGGCGGCGACGTGCGCGAGCAGATCACCGCGCCCGTAGATCTGTGCGCCCTGCGACCGATAGAGCTTAAACCGATCGACGAGATGAAATTTCAAATTTTTACCCTCAAAGACGCGCTGTTAGCAAACCCCGATCTCGGCGTCGTCATCAACGCCGCAAACGAAGCGGGTGTAAATGCGTTTTTGCAGCAGCGGTGCCGCTTCACCGACATTGCGCGCGTCGTGCTGAAGTGCGCGGAGAAATTTAACTCGCCTAGCGTAACGGACGCGGACGTGCTTGCGGCGGTGGATGCGAGCGTGCGAGCGTATGCAAACGAGCTGCTGAAATTTAACGGAGAGCTTTAAGCCTAGCTTTGTCTGCTTAAATTTAGAGGTTAAATTTAAGCTATCTTACCGCAAGCGGTGAAATTTAGGATCGAAAATTGCTGGACATACAAACTATCGTAAATTTAGAAAAGGAGCGCCGCAAGCTGCTGCAAAGCTGTATAAAATGGAAATAATAAGCCTGCTTAAAGCCTGTGCGATATTTATCCCTGCGGTTTTCCTAATGAGGTATATGGCTAGCGAAGAGGGTACGCCTTTGGGGATACCGTATCTTTTATTTGGTCTGGGCATAGCGCTATATTTTACTTATAAGCTATTTTACGAAAAAACCTACAAAGTCAAAACGCGAGAATTTGCGCTGCAATACAAAGCCCTCTACATAGCACCCTACGTCGAAAGTCTAGGATACAAATACAACAGATTCGGCGCCGTAACTCAAGAGCAAGATATCCTGCAAAGCGGGCTTTTTAATCAATATGCAAATTCCGGCGGAGATGATTTGATATACGGAAACATAAACGGTGTGGACTTCAGTTTTTGCGATATCTGGATGTCTAAAGAGACTATAGATGATAGTTTTTTCACTTTGACTTATGAAAAGAAGGAAATGGAGATATTTCAAGGTCTTTTTTTCGCAGCCGATTTTCATAAAAAGATTAGATCCGACATTTTTATTCTTCCAAGAAAAATAAAGCTACTGCACGGCGTCTTGGAAAACGGTGCAAAATCTTGCAATATGGATAACGCGAAATTTAACAGATCTTTTGCGGTATATACAAAAGACGCGGTCGCCGCAGCGTATGTACTCACGCCCGTGCTGATGGAGAAAATTTTATTTTTGAAAACGCTTGCGAAATCAGAGATCGCGCTTAGTTTCAGAAAAAGCAAAATTTATATAAAAATCCCCCGCGGATACGATAGCTTCGAGCCCGATCTAAGTAAGCCGATACGAGGCGACAAGCTCGCGAGCAAGATACAAATCGATCTGGACGCGATGCTACAAATCGTAAAAATTCTAAAGCTGAATGAAAAAATTTGGACATCTTAACAGGCACAAGGCGAAGCGAGGCAAGCGGGGCAAAACGAGGTAAGGTATGGCGAACAAACGAAATGCGCGGTTCGCGCAAGGAGCCGTAAATTTTAGCGACATCCAAGCGAAACGCACCAAAATCGCGCCATATCTGGCGTAAATTTACGCCGCGCCGCAAGGTTGCGCCATTAAATTTAATAAATAGAGGTTGGGCGTGGATATTAAAACCGTCATAGATTTAGAAAAGCAGCGCAAACGGCTTAAGAAAAGTCGCAAGCTTTGGAAAATTTTAAGTTATCTCGTAGCGTTCGTGGTTTTCGGTCCGATGCTTGCGCTCGCATTGATAATCATCTTTCTCGATTTTCCCAAACTCGATCTTGGCATAGAAAGCTTATCTTTTTTGGTCATGTCTATTTTAGCAATAATCGCCATGCGGGACGAATTTTACGAGTGGATTTTTGAGCGTAAAACCGAGCAATTTTTGATGCGCTACAAAGAGCTTTATCTCAAGCCCTATATCGAAAGCCTGGGCTTTTCGTATAAAATGGGCGCGCTTTTTCAGGAAAAAGAGGTAAGAGCAAGCGAGATATTTGACGGATTTGATAGATTTCGCGCGGATGATCTGGTTTGCGCGAACGCAGGCGGAGTGGATTTTATGTTTTGCGATATAAGGCTGGAAAAAGAAATCGGTACGGGAATTCCATTTATTTTTAAAAATAATTACGCCACATTTTTCGAAGGACCCTTTTTCATAGCAAACTTTAATAAAAAAATCCACTCCGACGTTTTTGTTTTTTCGGACGCGGCAGCACCCGCAGGCATAGATTTGCCGCCTTCGGGGCTGCCACGCGGGCTATGGAGCGACCGTAAAATCATAATAGATAATGCAGATTTCAACGCAAATTTCTCGGTTTACGCAAGCGATACGGTGGCGGTTATGTATGTCCTGACGCCCGCGCTGATGGAGAAAATTTTATCTCTTAAACAGCTCGTGAAATCGGATATCTCGCTGAGCTTCAAGCAAAATAAAATTTACATAGCGATAGCTCGCGGCGCGGATAGTTTCGAGCCGAGCTTGGATCAGCCGATACTCAATGCTCGCATCGCAAAGGATATCAAAGCGGATCTGGACGCGATGCTGCAAATCGTAAAAATTCTAAAGCTGAATGAAAAAATTTGGACGTCTTAGCTGGCGCAAGGCAGAGCGAGGCAATCGGCGAAATAAGACAGGGTAAGGCAAGACGAGTAGATGAAACGAGGCGGGGTGAAGCAAAACGACTAGATAAAACAAAGCGGGGCAGAATAGGCTGCTGGGGCAAAGCACGCGAGCGCCGCAAAAGCGCGATAAAATTCCACGCGGGATTGCGAAATTTAGTTGCGGGATAGAATTTTGCGCGGGGTTTCGGCAATATCGTGAAATTTCGCGTAGAATTCGACGGCGTTTTACGTCGCGGCGAAGTCTTGTATAAAATTTCGGCGGAATTTTACGAAAAATTAAAATTTGCTTGCTATTGAGAGATTTTTTTGATATACTGCCGTTTCTTTTTGGCCCCGTAACTCAGTTGGTAGAGTGTCACCTTGACATGGTGGAAGTCGTTGGTTCGAGTCCAATCGGGACCACCATTTAAGCTACTTTTAAGTTATAATCACTTATTTTTACTTCCTGCTTAAGTTGTTTTAAAATTTTAATCCACTTCATTTTCGCGCACAGCGCCTGCCTTAAATTTAGTTATTCCAACATCTTTCATTTTTATTTTAGATATAATTTTTCCCGAAATACTATGAGATCGATTAAGCGATCAATGAGATGAATTTTTATCGGCAACCGATTAAATTTAGAAAGGAGTATCGGCGCTATATGGGACAGTATGTTATAAAAACATTAGATTACTGCACAGAAAAGGGACTGCAGCTACAATGGGAAAAGGACTTCGCGATCTCCGTCAATACTCCAGGAAACGAAGTTACTATAAGGGCAAATAAAAGCGGACTTATATCTCTTGCCAGGCATTTGCTTACTTTAGCGTAAGATTCCGTGCCGAAACATTCGCATATACATCTGGATGAGTATAATTCGCTTGAGGGGGGGGCTCGGCGGAACTTATAAACCAAAAAGATACCGAGCGATAAAGATAAATTTTTATGCTAAAGGAAGGCGACAATGAGAGAAAAGCACATTGTAGAGTTATTATCCTCCGCAATCGAAGGAGACGGGATCATATCCGTAGTATTTAAATTTTTCCATATAGATTGGGGATACACGCTAGAGGAGCTCGATCTAATTATAAATTTTGGTATAAAAAATGGCGATCTCCTTATAGAAGATATGCATGATGAAAACAAGCACTACGACAAAATAGATTGGCGGCTAGATAATGTGTATCAAGAGATCGTTATGGTAGACATTTACAAATATATGCCATTGCTATTTTCTAAACATCCGACGGTACCGGATCCTTATAAGCAGTTCATTACGGAATGAAATTTGCGTATGACAGCACGGATAAAACTATAAAATTTAAAGGATTGGGCGGTATGGAGCAACACTATGAATAAAGCAAATCATAACGAAAAAGAGCAGCAAAATGCTAGATAGAATTGCCGCTTTTTTGACAGGCATAATGTGCTTCTTATATCTTATAAATTTTACGGTACATAAAAATGTAAAGATAGGCGAGAAATATATTAAATTTGATGATGCGGGTAGTTTGTGGATATTGCCCGCAATCGTATTTTTAATAGCGGGTATTTACGGCTTTTATTTCGCCTTTCGCTCTGAAAAGAACATAAAAAGATACCCAGAGTATATGTGGTGTGCAGACTGCGGTAAATTTTACCGATACGAGGACGTCAAGGATACGGATCAAATTTGCCCGGACTGCGGCAAAAAGCTTACGGAGTATAATGACGGCGACTACTGGCGAAGAAACGCTCCTCATCAAGGCGTTAAACCCCCGAAGCCCAAAAAGCGCAAATTTAAAAAGCGGTGAAATTTTGATTTGTTATACGAGGAATATATAAAAATGCTAAATAGAATTTTCGCATTAATCGGCTTTTTTGCTTTTTTCGCATGGGGGCTGGCGGCCGTTTTATTGGGGAAAGTTGATATAAAACCCGGCTTTATGGCATCGGTAAAATTTGATAGCACGTATCTGCGTATCATCATAGGGATTTTATGCTTTGCGGCGTGCGCTTTCTTTGCGCATCTCGCATTTCGCCCTGAAAAAAACATAAAATATTATCCTAAATTTATGCGCTGCAAAGGGTGTTTTAAATTTTATAATTTCTCGGACGTTAAGGATAGGAGCGTTTGCCCTAAATGCGGAGGCGAGCTGCAAGATTATGCTGAGATAGAAAAATCTGATCAAATAGAAAAGAATAAAAAGCTTGAAAGATATTATAAATTTGAAAAAGAGTGGCTAAAGAGGGTAAGCCATGATAAAAAATGATTGATGCGCAAGCAAAATCAAAAAGGCCATATGGAAAAAAATGAGCGCCAGGATAGGTTTAATACTTTTGGGCGCATTTTAGACGGGTATGATTTTAGGGATTGAGTAAATTTTAAAAATTCCAGCTAGATTTGCTTTGCAAATTTGCCGCTTTAGGAAATAAAAACCGCTAAAGAATCTAAATTTAAAACCGAAATTTTACCGCGCCACGTAAAATGCTCAAGATCAAAATTTCATCCAATTTCCGCCAAAATTTTAAAAAATCTATCTTTAATCTTTGAAATTTATTATTATTTAATCAAGAGAAATTATAATATAGTATTTGCAAATCATTCGCAAAATTCTAATTTTGAATAGGGGATAATGATGTTTAAGAAATTTTATCTTTCAAATGCCGCGATCGCGCTAAGTTTGTGCGCTGCTTTACAACTAAACGGGGCTGAAAACAACGCTACATCCGCAAATATCGCGCCTAACGCGGGGGCGGTAAATTCTGCAGCTCCTAAAAGCGCTTCCGGCGCGAACGCCACAAAGCTGGGCACCATCGTAGTTACAGCGACGGGCTTTGAGGACACGCTTAAAAACGAGGTTCGCAATGTCTCCGTTGTCACCGCTGAGGATATAGAAAATCGCGGTTACCGCGATCTGCGTGAGATTTTAGAAAAGGCGCCGGGGGTTAGCTTTAACGGCAGATCTGTTGATTTGCGTGGGCAAGGTGCGAAGGCCAATACCTCCGTCAAGGTCCTTCTTAACGGAGTCGCTCTCAATATGATCGACACCACGCCTACGACCATCCCGATTGATCTCGTTCCGATCGAAGATATCGAGCGCGTGGAGATCATCCCCGGCGGCGGTAGCGTGCTTTACGGCAGCGGCACCAGCGGCGGCGTGATAAATATCATCACAAAAAAAGGCGCAAAATACCCATACGCCAATGTCTCTACCAAGATCGCGTCGTATAATTATAAAGATATAAATTTCGGCGTAGGCGGGAATGTGAGTGAAAATCTATTTCTAAAGACCGCAATAAAGGGCTTTGATCAGCATGGATATCGCAAGGGCGAAAGAGAGCGAGGCTACTATACATCATTTGGACTAAATTATAAAATTTCAGATGATCAAAGCCTATCTTTTAATCCGAGCTTTTATCGCGCTAGGACGCATGATGTACCGGGTTTAGGGCTTGTTGAGCTCAAGAAAGATCGTCGTCAACAAGGAGGCGAGAGGACCTTTACCAAAAGCACGCGACTAAATTTTGACTTGGATTATGCGGTAAAATTTGGCGATAGATTTGAAGCAAATTTACAGCCTTATTACCAAGATATTAGAATTTTGCAAAAGGGCTTTGTGATGAAAGATCGCAAAGAGGGGGCGAATTTAAAGGGCAAGCTTACCTATGATAACGACGAGCTCATAGCGGGATATGATTATCTTAAAAATAAGGGCTTCCGCAGGATCGATTTTAATACCGCAATAAATCCTATGATGAGCCTTTCACAACTTACGATCTTTGATATGCAGAAACTTACCCACTCGGTTTATGCCTTAGAAAAGCACGACTTTACGGAGCTGTTTTCGCTTAGTGCTGGCGGGCGTTTTGAGCGCGCCGAATACAAAGTAGATCGCGAGGTCTCTACGACGATGCGTAGGATGGGGCGTATAATCTCGCAGACGCAGGACAGCACGCACGTAACGGACGATAAAAACAACTATGCTTTTGAGATCACGCCGAATTTTAATTATTCCAAGGATGGCAATGTCTATTTTAAATTTGAGCGAGGCTATATCTCGCCAGGCCCTAATCAGCTCATCGACAAGCTCGGTCGCAACGGCCCTTACGTACTTAATAACCTCAAATCCGAAACCTTTAAAACCTATGAGATCGGCATGAAGGATCTAATCTATGGGCAATACGTAAGCGCGACGCTGTTTTGGACCGATACGAAAAACGAGATCGTAAACGAAACCCTGGGCAGCTCGATCACCGACGGTTGGCATTTTATCAATATCGACGAGACGCGCCGCAAGGGCGTGGAGCTGTATGCAGAGCAAAGCCTGCTTTCAAATTTAAAGCTCAGCGAGACCTTTTCATACGTGGACGCCAAGATCCAATCCGGCGCGAATAAGGGCAAGCAGGTTCCGTTGGTGGAGCGCTCGAAGTTCGTTTTAGGGCTCGATTACGAGCCGATTAGAAATTTAACGCTAATGAGCGATTTTAAATATTTCTCATCATCGCACGATACCAACCACGATAGGATCGACTCGCGCACGATCGTGGATCTGGGCGCTGCGTACCGCTTCGCAAGTGGGTTTTTGATAAGCGCCGGAGTCAAAAACGTCTTTGACGAGGAGTATAATTACAACCAAAATTTACGCGCAGACGACTATACCCCGGCTCCAGGGCGCAATTACTACGCGGAGTTTAAATACACCTATTAGCGTGCGTTTAAATTTAAGTGGGATTTTGAGCTGCGAAATTTAAAATTTACGAGCGGAATTAAAATTTCGCCGCGGCGTGCTTTGCTGCCGCGAGATTAAATTTAATAAAAGGAGCAAAGATGAAACCGGACTATAAAAACTGGGTGCCTAAGGGCATGATCGCGAGCTTTGCCGCGGGTGCGGGCGTGGCGCTAGTTTTGTTTTTGATTTTCGGCGTTTGCGGCGCCTTCGTAGGCGGCGTGCTAAGGTGGTTTCTTGCCGGGCTTTTTGGCGCCGCGGCGCTATTTTTGGTCGGTTTTACGATCTACTGCGTCGTGTGGTACCGCGCGTTTGATTACGGCGGCAAGCGTCAGCTTTCGCGCGCGATCGTAGAGGGCACGGCGAAATATGTGGATTTGCCTGAGGGTGGGCGCGGGCTAGACGTAGGCTGCGGCAGCGGCGCGCTAACGATCGCCGTCGCCAAGCGTAACCCGCACGCATCGGTGCTAGGCGTCGATCGCTGGGGCTTTGAGTACGCGTCTTTTAACAAGCAGCTGTGCAAATCCAACGCGCGCGCCGAAGGGGTGCAAAACACCAGCTTCGAGCAGGCCGACGCCACGCAGCTGCCCTTTGAGGACGGCAGCTTCGATGCGGTTACAAGCAACTACGTCTATCACAACATCATGCGCAAGGACCGCCAGGCGCTGCTTTTAGAGACGCTCCGCGTGCTTAAAAAGGGCGGCAGCTTCGCGATACACGATCTTTTCTCGCGCGGAAACTACGGCGACATGGATGCTTTCATCGCGCGACTTAAGGAGCAGGGCTACGAGCGAGTCGAGCTTATAGATACGACGCAGGGGTTATTTATGGACTCGCGCGAGGCGAAATGGCTGATGCTAGGCAGTTCAAAGCTTCTGGTAGGTAGAAAATAAAAAGCCTTCGTAATTGCTGCTTTACTATTGCGGACATCTTTTTTAGCTCAGCTGTTAATATATCGCTCAGGACGGCCGGTTTTTTAAATTTCGCTCGAATCTCGCTCACGACGAAATGTCCGTCCTTACTAAAAGGCTTAACCTCCGGGTCGAAAAACATCTCGCTGCGCGCCCTTTCGCAGTATTTTATATAGTTTGCGTGATAGACTATGCCGCCCGCATCGGTATCTTCGTAGTAGATTCGTATTTTCACTACATTAAACCTCGTGATTCAAAATTTACCTTAAGTTTAATTATTCTTGTAAGACCTTTTATTTCTTTAATAATTGATAATTCCGAAATAAACTTAATTTTTTCACTCAATCTAGCATCTAAAGGTAATTCTGAAAAATCTTTACGTATCAAAGCTTCATTCGCTTGAAAATAAAATTTCCTCCTCTCACGATCCCTATTTAATACGATATAAAATACTCTTTCATTATTGCTACCAGAACTATCGTTGTCAAAATATATCCCGCAATCTGCTTCGTTTGTTTCAGAAAAAAGCTCATCAGGGAATTCGTCTTTGCTTATAAGATTTATCAAGGCTCCTTTGTCATTTGTAGCAAATAAAAAAGTATTTATTTTTGGGATTTCTAGGGTATTATTATGATGAAAACAATCTTTTAACAATTCGGTATATTCGTCAATACATATTTCATGACAATCTAAATACTTTTTAATGTATGTTTTTACTTCATTAAAGTTGCAATCGTTTTGTTCTATAGTATTAACTATATTGTTTATTGCTTGTAGCATATTATTTAATACTGGCAATCTAGAATGCGATACTATGTTTATGCCTTGTACCCAAGCTAGATTAGTGGCCTCTTCATCAAAACCACTTGCAGAGAATATTATGGGAACATCCAAAAATCTATATTTGTCATTTCTTTGTGAAGATATGTAATTTTCAGATATATCCTTGTACGTTCCTATATATTGCCTAATAAAGGATTTATCTACTTTTTTATCCCAAAATTTACACTCTGTTAGCAATCTTATCGGAAAAACAAACGGTATATTTTTAGAATAAATTCCTACAAAATCAATTTGATGATTAGTTCCTCTGCCCTCTATTTCCCCATCTTCAGATATTATATTACCGTTCAAAATACCAGAACAATCTTTTCTGCATTTTACAAACCCATTTTGTTCTAACCAATATGAAATAAAAATTTCATATAGATATCCACGCATTTGAGCTTTTTTCATACCCCAATTCCTATATTAATTTTTTATAATAATACTATCACAGTATTCTTTAATTTATTCCACATTAAATAAAGCTCATACATATTTCTCAACCTTTTTTACTATTAAACTCTAATATTTTTGCTAAATTTTGTTTAGCTCTTTAAAAAGCTCCGTTAAGCAACTCTTTTACGCTCGGCTTTAATAAATTTCTTTAAAAATTGCGTTTATATTCTAGCAAACATAAATTCTGCCTTTGCCGATGGCTTGTCTATTTGTGAAAGTGGAAAAATTTAGCGTAAAATAATAGAAATATCAAAAAAGTGGTGGTAAAACGAGTAAAATTTTACAAATGCGAAATCGTATGACAATATGTGCTAGACGAAATAAAAGTTTTATGGGCGAGCAATGTTGTAATCTTGTGGTCTAAGATGGGCCTAGAAGGATGGCTTGTAGGAGGCGTACAAATCCGGCGCGGATGTGGTGCAACCGTAGCTCATTAAAGAAGGCTACGACAAATAGAGGATCGTAAAATTTGGTGACGGTAAACCGCAGAGATAAAATTTTATCGGATTACACAGCGATGGAATTTTTAAAATTTTGCCATGAAATTTATCAAAATTTTTGTGAAGTTTAGTCGGCTCATCGGAAGTTTTAAATTTTACAATTTTAAACCTGATATAGACTAAAGCAGCCGTAGTCGGTGCGTACGGCTAAAAATTCCTCGTCGTTTATACGCTCAAATTTCGTCTCGCAGCGCTTCACGACGTGCGAGAGTTCAAGGCTAAGCTGCAAATTTTCGCTTTTTAGATCGATGATGCGGGCTTTGTCGTAGCTAATTAGCGCGAGCCGAGAGCCGTCCGCACTAACGCAAAGCTCGTCCGCTTCGGCGCATTCGCCTTGTAGCTACGCAGGCCCCAGCCGCGAGCCGTCCGCGTCAAGGCAGATTAGCTTATCCGAGTGGCGCTCTTTGCCGAGCAGCGAGCCGTCCGCGTCAAGGCAGATTAGCTTATCCGAGTGGCGCTCTTTGCCGAGCAGCGAGCCGTCGGATAGAAAGCAAATTTTATCCAAAATGCCGGAGCCCCCTTTTATCTCGCTTAAAATTTTGCCGCAAGAGCCGTCAAGCGCGCTTAAAATTTGAATCTCGTTTTGCTTGCAACAAAGCGCCAGTCGCGAGCCGTCCGCACTAAGCGCGATGCAAAATATCGGCGTGGAGCTTTTCATTTCGGCCTTATATTGCGTAAGAAGCGAAATTTCGCCGTCTCACAAAATAAAAATTTGACCGAACATCGCAAACGCCGCCGTCTCGCCCGCTGCGCCCGCAGCACAAACGCGGCTCGTAAATTCTCTATTTCTTTTAAAATTTAGCTCTTTGGAAAGGTCGGCAAACTCGCCCGTTTTTGGATCAAATTTGAAAATAAAATGATCCAAATCCAAAAGTAAAATTTCGCCCGCCCGCTGCGCATGCCACGCAAGCGGCTTTGGCAAAATAATATCCCCTTTTATCGCGCCGTCCGCGCCCAGCCTAGTCAAAAAATCGACCGAGCCGTTTTCTTTGTAGCCGCCGCATTTATAGACGAAATTTTCGCCCTCAAAGCTCGCAGACGCCAGCGCGCCCGTGTATCCGCCGCCGATGTAAACGTGCAGGCTCGTTTCGCCAGGCCTCGCATCCGCGTTTTGCATGACGTAGCCCTTTTTTAGGCTCTCCCACTTCTTTTTCACGCAGGCTTTTTGCGCCTCGTCCGCGCCGGCAAACTCCTTTTGCGTCTGCCTCGTTTTGCCGTTTTTGACGCTCTCGCTGAGTAAAATTTGACCCTGCACGCGCAAATTTAATCGGTCGCCGCTGGTTAAATTTATCAAATTTTTCATTTTCGCTCCTGCGGATTAGTTTTAAAAATTATCGCAAAGAGGCGCTTAAAAGTCTCTAAATATCGATAATACCGAGGTGCGAGAGCAAAATTTTAATCCCGATTAAGATCAAAATCGCGCCGCCCAAAACGAGCGCCTTTGAGTGCAGGTATTCGCCCGTTAGCTTGCCTGCGTAACACGCCGCGACGCACAGCGCGAAGCAGACGAGCCCGATTACGCAACAGGCGTAAAGGATGTTTATCTCGCCAAAGGCAAACGTCACGCCCACGGCCATCGCATCGATGCTGGTAGCGATCGCGCCCAGCACCAGCTCCTTCGTACTTAGGCGAAGATCTGGCTCGTCCTGCTCGCGGCGGGATTCCGCGATCATCTTAATGCCCAAAAACGATAAAATTCCAAACGCGACGAAGTGATCGATCTGCGCGATAAATTTTACAAAATTTATCCCCAAAGCATAGCCTGCTAGCGGCATTATAAACTGAGCCGCCGCATAGAAAAACGCGACGCGCGCGATCTGTGCAAATTTGAAATTCGGATATTTCGCGCTGTTTGAGATACTAAGCGCGACGCTGTCCATCGCAAGCGCAAAAGCAATGAGTAAAAGCTCCATATCTAGCCCTTTTGGTATTATAAAAGCGTTGATTATACATTAAAATTTTCGAAATAAAATAATCAATCTTTAATTAGGGAAAAACTTTGCTTAAAAAATTAATCTTTTGTTTATTGCCGCTATTTGCGACTGCTAGCTGGGAAGAGGTCGCCGTAAAGGGGCTGGACGTGATGCTTAGTGCGGGCGCGGGCGATAGCGAAAATTTTAAAAGCTCGCTAAGCACTCTGATCGAACGCGCTGCAAATGAATACGAACGCACTGGCATACAGGATTACGAGCTCGATCTGCCTAGCTACATTACCGAGCGCGCGGGCAAAAAAAGCATCGCCGTGCAGAATATGCAAAGGTTGGCGAGCAAGAAGCTAAGTCTTGCCGTAGAGCCGATCAAAAAGCTCGTGCTGGCTAAAATAAAAGATATGTCCGAAGCCGATACTAAGGCAGTAATGAGCGGCGAGGTGCTATTTAGCCACTATCTGCGCACAAACGCCTTTGATGAAATTTACGAAATCATTCGCCCTTTGGCACGTGAACTAGGAACTGACGCGAGCTTTGCTAAAAGCTTTAAAAGTGCCGTCGAACGCGAGCCTGGAGACGATTTTAGTAGCGAATTTAGCAGCGCCTTCATCAACGAAAGCTTCGATTTTTTAAGTAAAAACGAAAGGGAGTTTCGCAAAAACTCGGGCGCGATTTTAAACGCCATAAAGACGATCAGATAGGCGCGACCGCACTAAAATCTCGGCGAAATTTTACTTCAAATTATGAAAAATTCTATCTCGGAGCTCGCGGAAAATTTCAATTCAAAATCCGCTTTAAATTTTATCTCAAACCGGGTGCGTGAGTGCGCAAACAATACAGCGCGCGGCGGTGCGATAAATTTTGCTCCCGCCCCCCTCAAAAGGAATTTCAAATTTCAAGATGCGACCGCCGAGTTAAATTTTATGAGCGTGCGAAATTTAAAATTTTATCCCACTTCGGCTGGTTTTGCCATGCGCAATCGTGCCTCGGTAGGTTTTGCCGTGCATAGTCTCGTAGCGCCCTATTCCGCTCCGCGCGTCAAAAATCCAGGAAGAAAATCCACTTTAAATTTCGCGACTCTTGCGCTAAATTTAAAGTCCGCGCAAATTCCGAGCTGCGCCGAAAATAAAGCTTTAAATTCCGCAAAAGCCCCCACAATAAATCCTTGCGAAAATTCCGCAAGAAATTTCAAGCGAAATTTTATATTAAATTTTACGAAAAATTCCACTCATAGCGGCGCGAATAGTGCGAGTTTGCTAAATTGTGCGAGTGCCGTAGACGAGCCAAATTTAAGCCTCGCAAAAAGTCTCGCTGCCGCCCATATGCGACGCTCAAAGAAAAATTTTACTGGGGTTCTTGCAAACGATCCTAGCTCCGCTAGCGCACCGCAGGGCTTTAGCTATGGTTCCGCGCGAAGCCACGGCGCTCCGCAAAATTTTAATACTACGCAGAATTTTAACTCCGCAAAAAATTTAAATTCTACGCAAAGCTCTAATTCTACGCAGAGTTTCGGGCAAAATTCCAATTCAGCGCAAAGCCGCGCGCAAAACCCAGTTCCGCCCAGCAGGCTGTGGGATCTGGGGCTGCTTTTCGTAGCGATCGTTTGGGGATGCACTTTCGTGCCGGTTCAGCGCGCGCTTCATAGCGGCGACGTTTTTAGTTTTTTGTTTTGGCGCTTTTTGGCGGCGAGCGTTTTTACCTATCTCGCCTGCCTGCGCTTCGGCGTCAAATTCGACCGCGGCACGATAGGGCGGGGCGTGTTTTGCGGGCTGATGCTATTTTGCGATTTTTCCTGCCAGACCATAGCGCTTGATTATGCGCTTTCCTCGACGGTGGCGTTCATTTTGGGGCTAAACGTCGTCATCGTGCCCTTTTTGATGCTTGCGTTTTTCGGTAAAAAGGTCGGTGCGAGCGCCTTTGGCGGCGCGGTTGTGGCGCTTTTGGGGCTGTATTTTTTAAGCGGAGCAAGCGGCGCGGTGGGATTTGGCATAGGCGAGCGGTTGACGCTGATTTCGGCGTTCGCATATGCGCTTCACATCGTCTTTACCGGCGTCTGCGCGCGCAAAAGCAATCTCTACGGCTTTGTGATCGTGCAGTTTATCTGCGTCTGCGTCTGTGCGCTAATCGCGGCAGTTTTCGTCCCGCACGCGGAATTTGAAGGCGAGATAAAGGTGCTTGGAAATTTGATCTTTTCGCCGAACTTCGATTTTGTTTTCGCGCTGGTTTTGACCTCGATCTTTGCCACCGTCGCGGCGTTTGTGATTCAAACAATGGCGCAAAACCGCGGCGTGAGCGAGATAAAGACGGTGCTGATTTTCGCGCTGGAGCCCGTAAGCGCGGGCATAATGGGGTATGCCTTCGGCGAGAAGCTAAGCGCGCTTCAAATTTTAGGCGCGGCGCTGATACTCGTAGGTATCCTGCTTAGCGAGCTGGGCGGGCTTTTAGGCGCGAAGTTTGCTAAAGATCGAGCTTACAAAAAAACAGACCGAGGCGACTAGGATTATCGAAGCGCCGCTGGTTAGATTGAGCTTAAAGCTCAAAATAAGCCCCGCCGCGCAGAAAAGCGCCGATAGCGCGCAGCTTATCGCCATCATCGAGCCTAAGTTTTTTGAAATTTTTTCGGCGATGAAGGGCGGGATCGTCATCAGCGAGATCACCAAGATTAGTCCTACGATCTGAATCGACGCTACCACCGCGAGGCTAGCCATCACTACGAGAACGTAGTAAAAGACGCTCGTATTTACCCCGCGCAACAGGGCGAATTCCTTATCGAAGCTGATTGCTAAAAACTGCCTGTAAAAGCATGCCGTAAGCGCCGCAAATGCCGCGCCGCAAATGCCGATGAAGATTAAATTTTCATGATTTATCGCTAAGATCGAGCCGAATAAAAAGCTCATCAGATCGGATTTGTATCCAGGCGTAAGATCGGCGAAAATTATCCCTAGCGCCATTCCAAACGCCCATATCGCGCCGATTACGGCGTCGAAGCGCTCGGTGTTTCGCAGCGTGACGTAGGCGATGAGCAGCCCCAAAAACAGCGCAAATACGCTAGCTCCCAACACGGGCGAGATGCCTAAAAATAGCGCGATGCCGATGCCGCCGTATGCGCCGTGCGCGATGCCGCCGGCGATGAAGCTCATGCGATTTATCACGACTAAAGAGCCCACTACGCCGCAGACTACGCTGACTAAAAGCCCGCCGAGCAGGGCGTTTCGCATGAAATCGTAAGATAAAATTTCAGCCATTTTCGCCCTCCTTGCAGCAGCATTCGTTAAGAGCGAGATCGACGGCGCAGAAGTGTCCGTGCTCGCGCCGCAGGTGATCTAAAAATTCCGCTCTGCCCCCCGGATCGATCTCATGAGTATGCGCCGAGCCGTTTGCGACGTAAAGCGCGCGGTTTGCGTAGTTTAGCGCGAGCTGCACGTCGTGGCTGATTAGAATTATGCCGCAGCCGCCCTCGTTTAGGGATTTTAAAAGCTCGTAAATTTGAACCTGCCCCATCGTATCGATGCTCGCTAGCGGCTCATCAAGAAGTAAAATTTTAGCCTTTGCGCACAGCGCCCGCGCGATGTAAACGCGCTGTCTCTGCCCGCCGCTAAGCTCGCTGATACGGCAGTCCGCAAGGTCTTGCATGCCTACGCGCCCCAGGGCTTGCATGGCTTGCTCGCGCTCGGATTTACTGTAAAAGCCAAAAATTTTCTTATCTATCAGCCCCATTAAAACGACTTCGAGCACGCTGATGGGAAAGCTTTTATTTATTGCGATGAACTGCGGCACGTAGCCCATTTGCGCTCTGGCAAGCGCGGGCGATCTGCCTAAAATTTCGATCGTGCCCGAGCTTGGTCGCAGCAGCCCCAAAAGTAGCTTTAAAAGGGTGCTTTTGCCGCCGCCGTTGGGCCCGAAAATCGCTAAAAAATCGCGTAGCTCGTAGCTTAAGTTTATATCTTTTAAAATTTCGCGTTTTTCGTAAGCAAAGTTTAAATTTCTTATCGTCACGTCCGCCATGAACGCCCTTTCGCCTAGATTTTGAAAGCATTTATTATAGCCCAAATTCGGAAAAATTGCCAAATTTTGCTATTATTACGAAAAATTTAAAGGCTAGCGGTGGAGAAAATCGGCGAAAAATCACATAAAAATAGCTGGGACAAAAAGTCCGAAAGTTACGCCAAATTTAGCGGCGAGTTAGGGGATTTCGGCAAGCGAGTGTTTGAGATACTGCGCGGCTGGGGCGTGAGCTTTGCGGGTAAAAGCGTGCTAGACGTGGGCGCCGGCACTGGAGTTTACTCGCTATATCTCGCGTCGCTGGGCGCAAAGGTCACGGCGATCGATAGCTCGGAGGGGATGCTACGCGAGCTAAGGCGCAGCGCGCAGGAGTTTGGCATCAGCTTGCAAAACGTATTAAATTTAAGCTTTGCGGAGTTTTGCGAGCGGCTGAGCCGCGATGGTTTTGCAAATGCGGCGGATGAAAATTTTAAAATTTATCCGCGCCCGCAGAGCGAAATTTCAAACGCGCAAGATCAAGAAGCGCAGGCTTTAAATTTTAAAAATTCTGCGAGCAAAAGCCGCGAGAGCGAAAATTTTAAAATTCCCGCAGTTTTTGACATCGCGTTTCTTACGATGAGCCCCGCGCTAAAAAGCACGGAGGATTTTGAGGCGTTTTTGGCTTTGGGCGAGCGAAAAATTTATCTAAACTGGGCGAGCGAGCGCAATTCATCTATGCTAGCGCCGCTGTTTGAGCGCTTCGGCACAGGAGCTAAAAGGCTTGCTACCGCCGCCGAAAAGTTTGAGGCGCTGCTCGGGGCGCGCGACATCAAGTTTAAAAGCGAAATTTTAACCGAGAGGCGCGAGCAAAAACGCAGTCTGCAAGAAGCGGTGCAAAACGCCGCGTGGCACCTGCATATGGACGGCGCGGAGGCTAGTGAGCGCGAGATCGAGGAGCTTTTGAAAAAGCGGGCTAAAGGCGGGATGATAAGCGATGAGATCGAAGCGAGTTTTAAGCTGTTTTATATTTAGCCTGGCGCCGCTTTTGGGGCTTTGCGGCAATCTTTTCTCGCCGCTTGAGATGCCTAAATATGACCCGCAGAAGGCGCGGCTGGGCGCAAAAATTTTTACCGACGTAAGATTTAGCAGTAAAGGCCGCTCCTGCGAGAACTGCCATAACTTCTATCTAAACGATTCGGGCGCTTCGGTGCGCGATGGACGCGTGCCTACGCTCATAAATTCTTATTACTTTGATCGCTACTTGGGCGATTATAATTTCGCGGGCTTTGAAGCGCGGATCGCGGCGTCGGTTTTTAGCGAGAATGAACTGGACGCGAGCGAAGATAAAATTTTAGAGCTTATCAGGAAGAATTTAGCCTACAAGCAGGCTTTTGAAAGTGCTTACGGCAAGGCGAATACGGCGAACTTCATTGATGCGCTGGCGGAATTTTTAAAGTCCAAAACGGCGATAAATTCCAAATTTGATCGATTTTTGCGCGGTGAGGTTAAGCTAAATGATGCCGAATATAACGGATATGTGCTTTTTGTGCGGCTGTGTTCGGCATGTCATAACGGCGTTAGCCTTGGCACCGGCAGCTTTACTAAAATTCGTCCAAGCGCAGAAGAGGAGGATGCGCCTAAGCATAGGCTCACTTCCGATGGATTTGAGCTGCGCCGCGTGCCTAGCTTGCGCAATATCACGCAAACCGCGCCTTACGTAAACGGGCAGACGGATTTGCGTCTTGCGGTGCGGCAGATCGCAAAGGATCTGTTAAAATACGATCTTAGCGATGAGGAGCTTGATGCTTTGATGAGCTTTTTAGCTACACTTAAGGGCGAGATGACGGAGGCGCAGGATGAAAGATAAGATAATGTGGGCTTTGATGGCGGGGATTATGATATTAGGCATAATCATCGCCGGGAATTATTTCTCGTCGCTAAGAGATGTAGCGAGATTTAGCACGATTTCGCGCGAGCTAGCTTTGATCGATAATGCCGACAACCGCTTAAATATATTATTTGATGCAAAGATCGCAAGAAGGGACTTTTCGATTGCAAATGCCGATATGCGCGGTATCTATCAGGTACTGCAAGCTCTGCAAAAAGACAAAATCATCGATAAAATCGGACTTAGCAGCGATGTGCGCGCGATCGGAAGCGCTTTTAGCGATAAAATTTCACTTTTGGACGAGCTTGGGGCTTTAAATTCGCAGAATTTAATCCTTTTTCAAAGTCTGCAGCAAAAATTTCTATCCAGTGGCGCAAATGCGCAAAGAGCAAATCTCTACTCTCAAATTTTAGGACTTAACTATAAAAATCGCTCCGAGATCTCTGCTTTAAAAAGTGCGCTAGAAAGCGCGGATGCGTCAAGCCCCGACGAAGCTGCGTTTATAGGAATCGCGCGGCAAATTTTAAGGAATTTCGAGCGTCAAAATATCATCGTAAGCGATAATCTATCATTGCTAAACGAGCGCTTCGCAAGCCTGCGCGAGCGATTTTCTTACGCTAGCGAGGAATTCTACGGCTCGTTTATGCAAATGACGATGCTTTACACGGCGGTGTTTTTGTCGTTTTTACTGCTTACTTACATCATAAATTCCAATGCTTTGCGTAGTAAACGCGCCCTCGCGCCCTATCGCGCACTATGCGAGCGAGCAGGCGAAGCGATAGTTTTGGCAGATCAAAGCTTTAAAATTTTATACGCTAATAAAAGCGCGCTTAGCTTAAGCGGCTACGAACAAAGCGAGCTGGAAGGAAGCGATCTTGGAGTTTTGATGCCCAAAGATAAAGGGACCGAACTTCCTGCGATAGTAAATAAAAGCGCCAAAGATACGTGCCTACTTCGTAAAAACGGCGAGCTAGCCGATGTGAGCTTAAGACTAGCAAATATCGCGGCTGCATCCAAGCCGCCGCTATATGCGCTTTACGCTCATGACATCGGCGAGCGCGAGATTATGAAGCTAGCTCTTGCGAGCGCAAAAGAGAGCTTAAACAATCAAGTCTATATCGATCATCTTACGGGCCAGGGCAACGAAGCGGCGCTATATGAGCTAATAAACGCCGAAAAAACAGGCGTAGCGATCTACATCACTATCGTAAATTTTGCAAATTTGCGGCTTTTTTACAAGGCGGAGACGACGAATGAAATTCTGCGCTCCTTTGCGCGTACGCTTGCGATGTGTATCGAATCGCACGAGATCAAAGCTAGTATCTTTCGCATCCAATCGGATGAGTTTTGCCTATTTTACGAGGGGCTAAATGTCGCGCGCGATGTGGAGATCATAAATAAATATTTCACCGACAAGGTTTTTAATCTCCATACCACCGAGGGCTTTGCTTCCGCGCCTTTAAATATCACGATGGGCGTAAGCGAGCGTGCCGACGTAGCAGGTGGCGCAAATAGGGTCTTTCAGGCGGTTATGGCGATGTATGAGGCGCAGAGCAAAAACGAGCATGTGGGCTTTTACTCGCGTCCAAATGCGATTGAGGAAAAATATCTGCAAAATCAGATTATGATCAACACTATTCAAAACGCGATCAAGAAAAATCAAGTCTTTGTGCTCGTTCAGCCCATATTTGATATCACCCACCGCGATCCTAGTGGTAACACCTACGGCACCGAGGGTGGTGATTATGTTCCCTTAGTATATGAAATTCTAATCCGCCTAATCGATCGTTCGGGCAAGACGCGCTGCCCAGGTGAGTTTATCGACATCGCAAAGCAAACCTCGCTCTACATCCCGCTAACTCAGGTTGTAATAAACGAAGCCTTTCGCTTGCTAGACCGCTTCGCAGGGACTTGCTTTAGCATAAATCTTTCATATTTTGACATCGCAAACGAAGGTATCAAGGAGCTTTTAGAGCGCAAGCTCGCATCTAGCCCAAATGCTTCAAATTTATTTATTGAAATTTTAGAAAGCGAGGAATTCGACGATTACGAGAGCCTACGCAGCTTCATCGCCGTAGCCAAAAACTACGGCTGCAAGGTCGCGATAGACGATTTTGGCAGCGGATACTCCAACTACTATAGAATTTTAACGCTCGACGTAGATTACATAAAGATCGACGGAGCGCTCATCAAAAACATCGCAAACGATAAAAACTCGCGCGCTATCGTCGAAACCATCGCTAACTTCGCGCGCAAGCAGGGCTACGAGCTCATCGCCGAATACGTAGAAAACCACGAAATTTCAATCATCTTAGAAGAGATGGGAATTAAATATATGCAGGGCTACTTCTACAGCAAGCCGATGGAACCTTCGAGGATAAAATTCTAACTCATCTCACCGCGACTTATAGCCTGCATCTTTAAATTTACGAGCCAAAGATTGCCTTCGCAAGGCGAGAAATTCTGATTTAGCAAGCCGCCGCTTTAATTTATACGGAATTTATCTTGGCAAATACTGCGCGGTTTTATCGCAAACTTATGGCGCACCCTATAGCTAGGATTGCCGTAAAAGCTTACGCATGGCAAATGAAGTGGGAGCTAAATTTAAAATTTAATAGCGGATTTATGGATAAAATTTTATGAAGTTCAAAATTTTAAAATTCCAAGCCGTAGAATTTTAAAATTTGAAATGTGTTAGCTGCAAATTTAGGGCTAAATTTTAAAATTTCGTAGCGATAAAATTTTAAATTCCGCGCCTTAAATCCGCCTGTAAATTTTAAAATTTTATGGCGCAAATTTCGATCTATTCGTTTTATAAACATTTCACGCGAGCTTTACAAAATAAAAATTTTAACGAGCTTTACTCTAAGTAGCGATAGAGTTTTCAAATGCAGGCGGAATTTTTAAGTGCAAACTTCCCACTTCAGCAAGAATGGGTTTAAGCTTTAGCGTATTAGCTCAAGCAAATTCGCTCTAAGCCTTCATGCTCCCCGTATCCTTAAATCTTTGATGCCACGACAGCGCCTCGCTTAGGATGTGCGGAGTATGTCCAGCACAGGGCTGCGCACATGCCCGCTCGAAATAATCTCTCAGCGCGTCTTGGTAGGTGGGATGCGCGATGCTTATCATCGCGCGAGCACGCTCACGAGGGCATTTACCACGCAGATCGGCGATGCCGTATTCAGTGATGATGACTTGAGTGTCGTGCTCGGTATGATCGACGTGGCTCACGAAGGGCACGATAGCGCTAATCGCGCCGCCTTTAGCGAGCGACGGGCTCAAAAATAGCGACAAATATCCGTTGCGAGCGAAGTCACCGCTACCGCCGATGCCGTTTTTCATCTGCGAACCCATGACGTTAGTGGAGTTTACGTTGCCGTAGATGTCTGCCTCTAGCATGCCATTCATCGACACGACGCCAAGCCTTCTGATAAGCGCTGGCGAGTTGGAGACGTCTTGTGAGCGCAGTATGATGTGCTTGCGGTAGAAATCGATGTTTTTTTGAAATTCCTCGACACCTGCGGGACTAAGCGATAGCGCTGTGGCACTTGCAGTGCCTATGACGCTTCTTTTGATGAGATCTAGCATGCCGTCTTGGATCACCTCGGAGTAGCATTGCAGCCCTTGGTAGCCAGCATTTTGTAGTGAGCTAAGCACGGCATTGGCGACGTTGCCGATACCCGATTGTAGCGGCAGCAGCTTCTTTGCGGGAAGTCTACCGCAAGCCTCCTCGTTTTTTAAGAATTTTACGACGTTTCGCCCAATCGCGCTTGAAATTTCATCCACGGCGGTAAAATTATTGACGCGATCATGCGTCCTAGCCTCTATGACAGCGACTACTTTGGCAGGATCTACATGCATATAGGGGCTACCTACGCGATCGCCTACGTGCTTGATCGGCAGATCCTCAGCATGCGGCGGCAGGCGCAGATCCGTAACGTCGTGAATGCCCTCCAGCTCAAGCGGCTGATAGTAATTCACTTCTAAAATCACGCGATCGGCGATATCCAGCCAGGCTTGGTTGTTGCCTAGCGACGTGGACGGCACGAGCTCGCCGCTTTCTTTAATCGCCACCACTTCGATCACAGCAAAGTTTAGATGCGGAAAAAAGCCCGCCTTAAGCTGCGCGGCAAGGCTTGATAGATGCACGTCTGCGTATCGCACGGCGCCGCTATTTATCGCACGGCGCATATCGGCATCCGTAAAAAACGGCGCGCGAAAGCTCACGGCACCTGCTTTTGCCAAAACTCCGTCTAAAAGCGGATCGGTCGATGCGCCTGTAAAAATTTCGATTTGATAGGGCTCGCCTTTTTCGTGCAGTGCTGTCGCTCGTTGTGCCAGAGCTTGTGGTAGCGCTAGCGCGCAGCCCGCCCCAACAAAGCCGCTAAAGCCCACCGATGCGCCATTTGGGATCAGTTTACAGGCTTCCTCGTCGCTCATAATTTTTGATTTTAGATATTCGTTTTGCACGCGTGAGTTCATTTTCCGTCCTAGCCGTGATTTGGGCGAAATTATAATATTTTTGCGCTAAATTTCAAAATCTAAAATTTGGTGCGCGAGCTAAGCTATAGAATAAAATATGAGGCGCGATCGGTTGGGATACGCCGCAAACGCTTCCGATCAGGCTTTTTTTGCTTCGGCGGTTTGCAATACCCGCTTGCACGAGCGCTCCGTAAATAGGGTTTTAAGCGTGATTGAAGCTTGGTTAATGATCTAGCTACGATATCATTAAACGCTTATCTCGCACCAAATCTTGCGGAATTTAGGCGCAAAATTTCATCGCATAATTTGTGAGCTGCGATATTTAAATTTAAGCTTCCTTTTGCAATTTAATCGCTCACCGCACTTAAATTTAAATCCCCGCCTCGCAATTTTAAAATAGGCGTTTTAAAAATTTATCGCTCGTGGCGTTCAAATTCCGCGTCTAGCGAGCCTTGAACTCATATTTGAAATTCCATCGCTTGCGGTGCACACATTTGCCCGCCACACCTGTATTTTAATCCGCATTAATTGAAATTCTAGCTGCCTGAAATTCTTGCCACCACGCACAAGACGGCAGTTTAGAATTTCAAATTTCGCGCTTTTTTGGGAGCGGTTCGACGTAGATACGTAAAATTTTGATATTTTACGCTTGCAAAATTCTAAAAATCATATCATCGTCACGACTAAATTTCAGATTTTGTTTAAATTCTAGTTCTTAAAATTGTAGCCTGGCCGTCACGCACGATTTGTAATTCAAAGAGCCTTGTTGCACAAATTCTAATTTCTGCTGAGTCTAAAATTGACGCTGCTTACGACGCAAATTTAAATGCGTTTTAGAATTCAAAATTTAGTCCGCCTTGTTACCATTTTCGGTCGAGCTTTATAAAATTTCGGCAAATTTTATTTTGCTAAAATTCCAAAAATTTTATCGCCGTAAAATAGAATGGAATTTCATCTCTGCGGCTTGCCGTCGCCGAATTTTGCGACTATCTCCTCGCTACAGCTCTCCTTGGGCGCCCAGCCATCGCGCTTCATCCGCGCCAGATTGTCGCACGCCTCCTGCGAGCCGCCCTCGCAAAGCTCGTCGTATATCACGAGGCTGCGGCACTGCCCGCTCGCGAAGCTCTCCAGCGCCGCGGCGCTGCCTAAGCAGGCTCGCTCGCGCAGATTGCTCATCGCCCGCCCGCCTGCGCCGTCCGTTTTATCTCCCTGCTTCCGCTCGGCGAGGGTTGCGAGCTTGCACGCATCTGCGAAAAAGCCCTGCGCTTTGAGGCGGTTTCGCACGACGCCGCGACCGCCCAGCTCGTATCTCATCGCCGCTTCGTAGCATGCGGTGGCGTCTTTTTTGCTGCATTTTGCTAAAAGCGCGCTGGTTTTTGCGCCGCTAAATTTAAAATCTTTGGCTTTGCCGTCCGCGTTTGCCAAACTAAGCGCCAGCGCCGCCGCCAGCGCAAGCTTTAAAGCTTTCATCTCTACTCCTTTTGATTTTGTTTATCCGCTCGCGCGCTCCGATTTACTGCTTCATCGCGCGCCACACCCACGAAAATCGCTTTAAATTTTAAAACCGAACCTCGCTCATTCGAAGCAGAACGGGGGCTGCTACGCGGTGATCGGCGCCTTTAAATGCGGATCGCACGCTCATATAGGTGCGAGTTGTAAAATTTAAGCTTTCGTGCGGCGAAATTTGCAAGGCGTCCGGCAATCTACGCGGTCTAGCCCTAAAAAGCAATTCTGTGCCGCCCAAAGAAGTGCTTTGCCTCTGCCGCGCTAATTTTTCGGCAGCAGATCGAGCACTGCGCAGGCGCGCTTGTTGTGCATTTTACACGCCTTATCTAGCGCCTGCCCCGAGAGCTCAAAGCTTTGAGGAGTGCCGATTCCTTGGAGATATTTGACCGACAGCTCGTAGCAGGCCTCGCTACTGCCGGCATCGCACTGCTCGCGAAAAAGCTCAAACGACGCCACGACGTCCTTTTCCACGCCCAGACCGCGCCCTAGCGCATCTGCGTAGAAAAAGCACGATAGCTGATCTTTGCGCTCGCAACCGCTTTTAAGACCGCGCGCGACGCGCTCGCAGGAGCCTTCGTCGCTTTTTACGATGCAGCTTTGCAGATCCGCCCGCGAAATTCCGTCCGTTTGGATGACCGCATCGGCGCTGCTTTGCGAGCCGGCGCTTGCTTCGCCGCTCTTTATAAAGCGCGCGCTTGCGGTCTCGCCGATACTCGTTATTTTGTCTGTTTTGTCCGCCGCAGAAATTTTATCCGCCCGTGCGCTCTCGTCGCAGTTTGCCGCAATGGCGCAAAATAGCGCCAAAAATAGAAATTTTTTCATACCCGCCTCCGTTAAATTTAGTGCCATTTTAATTAAAAATGCTGAATTTAATAAAAATGCGCCTCTGCTCTAAATTTTAGCTTTGTGTCGCAGCGTGTTTGAAGTGCGAAATTTAAAGCGCGGCGCCAAAGCGATCGATCACAGGCTTTTTAGTGCCGCGAGTACATTTTGCGCGTCCTGCTCGGGTTCAGCGATGCGGCTAAAGCGCTTTATCTCCTTGCCGTCTTTAAAAATCAGGGTTTGGCGGTGGTAAAATTTCTTCCCGTCGCCGGTAGTGAAGGTTTCGAGCCCAAGCGGCGCTTCAAGCTCGAATTTTTCGTCGTTTATGAACTCAAACGAGGCGCCCGTAGCGCGCTTAAACTCGCTCGTGCCCGCCTCGCCCATACTGCCTACGGCGATAAGCTCGAAACCGAGGGCTTTTATCTGCGCAAGCGCACTCTCGTAGGCCTTGCACTGAAGCGTGCAGCCCGTAAGCCCCGCCGCGCCGCGCAACTCTATGGGCAAAAATTTGCCGCTATCGCCCATTTTCGGGTAGGTAAAAACCACGCAATTTTTCGGTAAATTTATCATCTCTCGCCTTTTGATCGAAATAAGGTCGCAAAAATAGCATAAAAAATCTTAAACCCGCTTAACGGATGAAATTTTGCAGCTTCTTGGTATCATTGACGAGCTGTGTTTAAGTAAGGATTTTTGGCAGCGCAAACGAGAGCGGTGAGCCCGTAAGTGGAATTTTACTACCAAATAAGCGGGAGTTAAAAAGATTGCGCGACAAAGGTCTCGGTTCCGCGCGGCGCTATCGTTAGGTGATTAAATTTTATGCTAGCTTTGAGTAGAATTTTAAACGAATCGCCCTTATTCGGCTCTAAGCAATAGCGTTATAAAATAATCAAATAAAAAATCATAATAAGGAAAGTAAGTGATAAATGATAACTTTAAAAGATGGGCTTTGAATTTCGGCAGTTGTGACGGTGGTGATATAGGCTCGCCGAAAAACCCTAGTATTTGGCTTTGCGGATTAGAGTGGGGAGGCGGTTTTAAAGAAGAAGAACTACAAAATATTTTTAAAAATAATGATTTAAAAATTCCTGCCATATACGAGGATTGTAAGGAAAATTTAAAATACCAGTTTAATATAAAAGCTATAAAACTTTTGGCGGCAATAAACGGTGAAGAAAATCATGTCAAATTTAATGAAACTTTTAAACCGTTTTCGCGAGGCGGCAAAGGATATTTTAAGATGAATTTATATCCTTTATCCTTTAAAGATACTAATCACAACAGATGGACTGAAGCTATTAGCAAAGAAACGGGTTTTAAAGATAAAGACGAATATATTAAATGGATTAGATTAAACAGATTTCCGATATTTAACTCATGGGCAAAAGAATATAGACCAAAGATAATTATTTGTACGGGCATAAGTTATAAAGATGACTTTATTGTAGCGTTCGGCGATCAAAATACGCAGCTACAAGAAAGAAATTTCAAGGATTACAAGAAATTTTTCTATTTTAAAAATAGCTACGGAGCGCTGGTTGTGATAATTTACTTTTTAGGTGGTCGTCACGGGCTTAAAAGCGATGAAGAAATAAGACGAACGGGTAAAGAAATAGCTAAAATTTATGAAGCGTATTTATCGAAATTGGATTAATAAAATTCCCCATATAACTTGGATATTTAAATAGATTTTGTTAAATCTCATATTTTGGTTTCGTTTTGTTATCATAGAATTTTACTCGTTGTTTCCCGCGATCGTTTCGATTAGTTTGCGTTTGTTGCGGCGGTTGTAAAGCACCGACGAAAGGAGCGATAGCGCGATGAATAATATCCCCACGGTGCCCGTTATGATCTCGCTTACTTCAAATTTCAGCTTGGCAAACATTATAAACGCCAAACACGCGATGGCGTAGTGCGCGCCGTGCTCCAGATACACGAAGTGCGACAGCGTGCCGCGGGCGATGAGATACAGCGTAATGGAGCGCACGAACATCGCGCCTGCGCCGAGACCTAGCATGATGATGAAGATATTATCGCTTAGCGCAAACGCCCCAATCACGCCGTCGAAGCTAAAGCTCGCGTCCAGAGTTTCTAAATATAAAAAGCCCGCAAGGCCGTTTTTTACGCCGTCCATGCCGAAAAGGCGGTCGAAGCAGGAGATGAGTAGATAGAGTAAGATCGCGCTGAAATACGCCGCACCGAGCGTAGCCGAGTCCGTTTTAGCAAGCAGCACGAGCCCTACGGCTAGGGCGATCAGCGTGGGAGCGTTTGGAATGCGCTTTAAAAATCGCACGAGCCCGTTATTTTCGATTATGCCTAACCAGTGTAGCTCGCGCTGCGTATCGAAGAAAAAATCGCAAAAGACCATCAACAAAAACGCGCCGCCGAAAACGTAAATTTGCGCTTCGTTCTCGCTTAAAATTTCATGGTAGCGCTGCGGCTGCTTAAGCGCTAACACGAGGGTTTCCCAAAGACCCAGATGCGCGCTTGCGGCGACGATGAGTACGGGGAATAAAAACCTCATTCCAAAAACCGCGATCGGAATGCCCCAGAGGATAAATCTGCTCTGCCACACCGGCGCCATATCTTTTAGCACCTTGGCATTGACTACGGCGTTGTCGAAGCTGAGGCTGATTTCGAGCGCGCACAAAAGCGCGCAGATGTATGCAGCACCAGCGCCGCCGATATAAAACGCGATAGCAAGCGCAATTAGGCTTACCACAAAAGAGGAATAAAAATATTTCATCGCTGTCCTAGCCGATTTTTTGCGCGATTTTAGCAAAATTTAGCCCTAAATTCTATATAATTGCAAAAATTCCAAAAAAGGCAAAAGATGCTTACCAATCCCGTATTTATCAGTATCTGTGTAATGTGCGCGCTGTGCTTGCTGAGGTGCAACGTAATGCTCGCGATCCTAATCGGCACGATATGCGCCGTTCTCTCAAGCAATATCCCGCTGGGAGACGCCATAAATTTATTCATAAACGGCAACCCCGAAAACGCCGGCAGCCTCGGCATGGGCGGAAATTTAGAAACCGCGCTCTCATATCTGCTGCTAGGCGTCATCGCAAGCGCGATCTCAAAGACCAACTTAACGGCGATCTTGGTGCGCGCGGTGGCAAATTTAATCAGCGACAAAAAATACGTCTTTATCTTTTCGATCGCCTTTTTTGCGTGCTTTTCACAAAATTTAATCCCCGTGCATATAGCCTTTATCCCGATTTTGATCCCGCCGTTAGTCAAGATCATGAACTCGCTAAAGATCGACCGCCGCGCCGTAGCGTGCGCGCTGACGTTCGGCTTGCAGACGCCGTATATGGCGCTGCCGCTGGGATTTGGACTTATCTTTATGGGACTAATCGAAAAAAATATGAACGCAAACGGCATCGCAGTAAGCCTAAGCGACATATCAAGCGTAATGTGGCTAAGCGCCGTGCCTATGCTCGCAGGTCTCATCCTAGCCGTGATCTACTACCGCAAGCCAAGAGAGTATGCCGAAACCAAAGAGAGCCTGGATGCGCATTTTAGCGAGCTTAAGATGGGTATGCGCGAATGGGGCGCGCTAGCGGGCATCGCGGTGTGCTTCGCGGTGCAAATTTGGATCAAATCGCTTCCGTTTGCCGCGCTTAGCGGAATTTTAGTAATGCTTGCGAGCAAAGGCATCGAGTGGAAGAAGCTCGATAACGTATTTGACGAGGGTGTGCATATGATGGGATACATCGCGTTTTTGATGTTGATCGCCGCAGGATACGGCACGATCTTAAAAGAGACCGGCGGCGTGAACGAGCTGGTGCACGTAGCGAGCACTTTAAGCGGCGGCAAGCTAGGCGGTGCGCTGCTGATGATCGGCATCGGACTGCTCGTGACGATGGGTATCGGCTCGAGCTTCGGCACGATCCCTATCATAGCTACGATATACTGTCCGCTAGCCGCGCAGCTTGGCTTTAGCACGGCGGCGACGATCTTTATCATCGGCGTGGCCGCGGGTATCGGCGATGCTGGCTCGCCTGCGAGCGATAGCACACTTGGGCCTACCGTGGGGTTGAATATCGACGGCGGGCATAGCCACATGTGGGATACCTGCGTGCCGACCTTTATTTTCTTTAATATACCGCTGATCATATTCGGCATAATCTTTTCGATGATGCTTTGAAATTTTATAAAATTTAGCTGCGCGGCGGTGCCTGTAAATTTATAAATTTACGAGCGCATTCATTTTTAAATTTAGCCGCGCGGCTTTGTTTTTAAATTTGCCCGCGCGATTTTGCCAAAATTTATCTGCGATACTCGAGCGGTTTGCTTAAATTTAGCCGCTTTAAATTTAACCGCTCGCGGCGCGTTGATGAAAATCATTGCTAAAATTTGAAATTTCGCATAAAATTGGCGAAATTTCATAACAAGGAGCGGTGGTGGAGCAAATTTATCCTTACGTGCAGATCGTCCATCTCATCTGCGCAATTATCTTTTTAGGCTATATATTTTTCGACGTCGTGATTTTTTCGCGGCTCAAAGGCGCGCTGGGCGCGGATTTTGAGCGCGTTAAAAAAGCGATCGGCTCGCGCGCGATTAAGATCATGCCGGTTTGCCTTTTTACGCTAATAATCACCGGCGGAATGATGATGAGCCGTTGGGTCGGAAGCGCTAATGGCGGATATTTCGGTACGCCGCTTCAAAAAATCTTTATGCTAAAAGTCACGCTCGCGCTCATCATCGCCGTGTGCGTAGCGATAAATTTAAGTTGCCGCGCGATGGGAAGGCCTGCGCCTGAGTTTTTGCGAGTAAATATCCACAAGATCGCGCTTACTTTCGGCTTCATCATCGTGCTTTGCGCTAAGCTGATGTTCGTAGTATGATTTATGACGCAAAATTTAGCGCTGACGGCGCGACTTTTATCGCGGAATTCTATAGCACGGCAAAGATTTAATTTTGCTTGCTTTTAAAATACGACGCTTGCTAAAAATTTTAAAATTCCAATTTATCGAGCGGGCATAGGGATTTAAGAATTTTAAATTCCGCCGCGTCTGCACCAAAGCACGAAATTTTAAAATTTCACTCCTTTCTTGTGCTGTTTTGTCAAATGCAATCTGCAAAATTTAATCTCATAAAATTTTAAAATTTCATCGCAAGCTTTAAAGTGCTCGTAAAATTTCTCGCCCAATCCTACGCTGAAAATTTTGTAAAATTCTGTGGCTTTAAAATTTTGCAAAATTTTAAAAATTTTAAATTCTATCGCTAGGATGCGGATGAAAACTCTAAAAAAAGCTCGCGTGGAATCGAAGCAAACAATGAAAAAGCGAATTTATTTAGCGACTTTACTTACTATTTAATAATCATTAAAGATATAAAAAGCTAAAATTGCTTTTCGCCTGCGGGCGAATTTAATGTCTGCTTGCCATTCGGGCGGGATTTTGAGGTTTTCCGTAGCCGTGGCAATGGTTTTGAAATTATTTATGAGAAAGGAAAAAGGATGAAGAAATTTCTCTTAAGTCTGCTCGTCGCAGCTTTGGCTAGTAGCGCGCTTTGCGCTAGGTCGCTCTCCGAGATCAAAAGTAGCGGAGTGCTTAGAATAGGCGTTTATGACGCGCAACCACCATTTAGCAAGATAGAAGACGGCGTGCATCAGGGCTTTGAGGTCGATATGGCAAACGCCATCGCTAAAGATATGCTTCCATCAGGCGGAAAAGTGGAGTTTACCTCCGTGCTTGCAAATCAGCGTATAAAATTCCTACAAGAAGATAAGGTGGATGCGGTTATCGCAACTCTTACCGTAACTCCGGAGCGCGAGAAGCAGGTAGATTTTACGACCCCGTATTTTAGCGTCAATATAGGCATTTTAACCCGCGTCGAAGATAAGATTAAATCTTTAAACGAATTGCAAGATAAAACTATTTTGGTTCTTAGCGGCGGTACTGCAGAAACATACTTTGAAAAGCAAGGCTATAATATCGCCAGATGCGATAACGCAAATGCCTGCTATAAGGCGCTAAAAGCTGGGCAGGGCGACGGGTATGCCGACGATAACCTAGTCGTGCTGGCTTATCCGGTATTAGATAAAAAGGTTGAAGTAAATATCAAAAATTTAGGCACTTCGGATTTCTTAGCCATCGGCGTGAAAAAGGGCAATTCGGAGCTTTTGGATTTTCTAAACGGCGAGCTAATCAAGCTAAGCAAAGAGGGCTTTTTCAAAAATTCGTTCGATAATTTTATCGAGCCTTACTACAAAGGAACTGCAGAGAAAAAGTATTTCTTGCTGGACGATCTTTATAGCTTGCTATAATTTTTAAAAAGGGGGACGCTATGAAAAAGATAATCTTGGCGTTGATGCTGGCTGCGTGTTCGCTTTTTGGCAACACTTTGACTCAAATCAAAGAAAAAGGGGTTATTCGAATCGGTATAGATGGCTCGTCTCCGCCGTTTAGCGTCGTTAAAGACGGCGGATATAGCGGGTTTGAGATACTCTTAATCGAAGGGCTTGTTAAAGAAATTTTCGGTGATAAAGGCAGCAAGATACAATATGTCGTAACGGTAGGTGATGACCGCATAAAAGCGGTACAGGATAACAGAGTCGATTTAGATATCGCGCTAATCTCGGTTACGAAAGAGCGCGAGAAGCTGGTAGATTTCTCCGATCCATACTTTAGCGTAAATATCGGCGTGCTAACTCGTAGCGACGATAATATCAGAAAGGTCTCCGATCTAAACGGAAAGACTATACTGGCGCAGCCCGGCACCACCGTGTTTGATTACTTTACGAAACAGGGTTATAACGTAGTACCGTGTGCGAGCGCGAATGAATGCTTTAATGACCTAAAATCGGGTAAGGGCGACGGATACGGCGATGATAATCTACTTGTATTTGCTTACGCTGTAGTCGACCGCAAAGTCGAAGTAAATATCAAGAATTTAGGCTCGACGGACTTCCTGGCCATCGCAGTACAAAAGGGCAATACAGAGCTGCTTAACGCGGTAAATGCGGGACTAATTGAGCTAAGTAAAAAGGGTTTTTTTACAAAAATTTTTGATGAGAGTATTGAGCCTTTTTATAAAGGCACCATTGATAAAAAGTATTTCTTGCTGGACGATCTTTACAGCTTGTTTTAATTTAAAGTGGCGATGGATGGAATTCTATTCGATTGCGAAATTTTAGTAAAATTTAAAGGAATTTTATGAAAAAGATTATATTTGCGTTGTTAATCGCTTCGTGTTCGTTATTTGCTAACTCTTTAGCGCAGATCAAAGAAAAAGGGCTCATTCGTATCGGAGTGGACGGCTCACTACCGCCACTTAGCGTCTCCGAGGATGGAAGATATAGCGGTTTTGAAATTTCGCTTATCGAAGAGCTCGTGAAAGAAATTTTCGGCGATAAAGGCGGCAAAATTGAATATGTCGTAACTCTAGGCAATGATCGTATCACTGCCGTGCAAGATAACAAGGTCGATTTGGATATCGCGGCGATTACGGTTACGAAAGAGCGCGAGAAACTAGTGGATTTTTCAAATCCCTACTTTAGCGTAAATATCGGCGTGCTAACCCGCACCGACGATAATATCAAGACAATAAGCGACCTACAAGATAAAGAAATTTTAGCAGAGCCCGGCACTACGGCGTTTGATTATTTTAATAAGGAAGGCTTTAAGGTTATCTCATGCGCTAGTTCTAGCGAATGCTTCCGAGCGCTAAAATCTGGTCGCGGCAGCGGCTATGCAGACGATAATATGATAGTTTTGGGCTATTCGGTTGTAGATCGCAAGGTAGAGGTAAATATCAAGAATTTAGGCACGACGGACTTTTTAGCTATCGCGGTACAAAAAGGTAACGATGACTTGCTAAACGCCTTAAACGACGGGCTTGTCAAGCTCAGCAAAAATGGCTTTTTCAAGAAAATTTTTAACGATAGTATAGATCCTTTTTACAAGGGAAAGGCTGAGAAAAAATATTTCTTGTTAGATGATCTTTATAAAATGTTTTAATTTAAAGGACGAAATATGAAAAAAATTCTACTAAGTATTTTGCTAGGTGCTAGCGCGCTTTGCGCTAATTCCCTAGCAGATATCAAGCAAGCAGGCGAAATTCGCATAGGCTTGCAAGAGTCCCAGCCTCCGTTTAGCTTCGATGATAACGGCACGCTAAAAGGCTTTGAGGTTGATTTGGCAAACGAGCTAGTTAAAAATCTATTCGGCAATAAAAAGATCAAAATCGACTTTATCGCCGTAGCATCTAAAGATCGCGTCCCCTCGCTGGAGCAAAACAAAGTCGATCTCATCATATCCAAGCTCACCGTCACAAAAGATCGCGTTCAGAAAGTCGATTTTTCTTATCCGTATTATTCAGTGCAAATTGGCGTGCTAAGCCGCAAGGATGATAATATTTCAAGAATCGATCAGATCGCGCATAAAAAAATTCTAAGCGTTAAAGGCACAACTGCCGAGGAGCACTTTAAAAACGCGGGTTATGAGATTGTGACATGTGCCGATGCCAATGAATGCGTCACTAGACTAAAGGCTGGCGAAGGCATAGGCTTTGCCGACGATAACACGGTCGTACTCGGATACGCTAGAAACGATGCCGCGCTTGATGCAAAAATCATCAACCTCGGCAAGGTAGATTATATCGCCGTCGCCCTATCTAAGGGCAATACCGAGTTGCTTGATGCGGTTAATAGCAGCCTGGTAAAAATGTATAAAGCAAAATTTTTTCACAAGGCTTTTGACGAGGATATCAAGCCATACTACGGCGGTAAGATCGATAAAAAGCACTTTACACTAGACGAGGTTTATAGCCTGTTTTAAATTTAGATGCATCTAAAATTTTAAGGCGCCCCTTGGCGTCTAAACATACCCGAAGCTGCGATATTTGATCGCAGCTCGCTTTTGCCGCCAAGATTTTGGCGGCATTTATAATTTAAATTCCGTATTTTTGCGGGTCCGGTTGCGATATAAAATTTTATGATGTTTTGATATGCGGTTGTGAAAGAGTGTGGCTTCTAAAAGATAGCCGGTCGCAAGAAATTCTAATCCGAGTAGTAAAATTTTATATCCTTTTTCAGTTGCATCGGCAATATATTAAATTTAGCCCTAAAAATTTTAGAAAAATGCGATAAATTATTGTATCCGACCATTTTGGCGGCTTCGTTTACGCTGATTTGATCTAGACTCAATAGCTCTTTTGCAATCTCAAGCCGCTCATTTGTCAGCATCGCATAAACGCTCGTGCCGAAATATGCTTTAAAATCCCTTTTTAGTGCAAATTCGTTCGTAGCGCAAAGATGAGCGAGTTCTTTAATGCTAGGTGGATTTTGCATATTTTCGAGTAATATTTTCTTTGCTTTTTGAACTGTTTTTATGCGATTTTCATCAAGACTAAACGCATTTTTAGGCTCATTAAATTTATGAAAACTTCTATAAAGCATCTCTAAAATTTTACTTTCCATAAAAATTTCGCGTATTTTGCCGTCGTATATTGCGGCATTTTCGAGCTCTTTGAGGATGATATTTTGCACGGCGCTTGTTTTAAATTTCTTCATGCAAACGGCTTGATCTAAATTCAAATTTTTTAAAATTCCCAGCTCATTTGCAAAAGCAGTGCTAAGCGCTATGCAGGAGCTTTTATAGTGTTTATTTTCAAGCTCGTGAACGCCACGCAATTTGCTTTGCATAGTTCCGAGCCAAAACTCACCTTTATTCAAAGTGAATTGATCTTTATCCGATCTGAAGCAGATAGGATTTTCGCCAGTATTGAAAAATAAAAATGAATAGCGGCTGCCCCGTTCGTGGCGATGCAAAAGGGAATCTCTGCAAATTATATCGCTGCTATAGTATCCTATCTCTCCGCCCGTATAAAAAGAGCTAAAGTCGAATTTTATACTTTCGCTTTCAAGTTCGGTTTTGTTATATCCACATTGCTTGGACGGCTCAATGTCGTTAGATATTTTTCGCAAAAAATCGTCTAAACTTATCTCTTTACCCATCTTATCCCTTTAGCGTTTAAAATACTCCCTTTGCCGTTTAGTATTTCTTGATAATGCATATCTTATTATAGTAAAATGAGTTTAAATTTTAATAAGAAAAGGAGCGTTTGTGCGCGTAATATATAAATTATCGCTGATCACTGCTATAGCGACAGCCGGAATATCGGGCGAGATAGAAAAACAGGACAAAAGTGTAAATTTGGGTGAAATTACCGTAGTCAGTGCTACGGGCTATCGGCAAAATATTCAAGACGCACCCGCTTCCATCTCCGTTCTTACGCAAAAAGAGATACGAAAGCGCAACTACCAAGATGTCTCCGCAATGGTAGAGGATTTGCCGAGTGCCTTTACCGCAACGCTAGGTGCTGCATCGAGAAAAGGCATAAGCCTAAGAGGCCTATCTCAAAAATATACGAAAATTTTAATCGACGGCAAGCCTGCGACCAGCGATAGCGCTTATAAAGGATTAAGAAGTATCGGCAGTAGCCAGAATTTCTTGCCTCCCGCAAATGCGATAGAGCGCATAGAGGTCATACGCGGTCCTATGAGCTCGCTTTACGGCAGCGACGCTATGGGCGGAGTAATAAATATCATCACCAAGGGCTTTTCAAATGAGCCTAGCGGCAATGTAAACGGATACTATACTTTTGCTAAAAAATCGCAAATAAAAGGTGATTATCAAACAGGTTTTTATCTAAACGGAGCTATCGTCCCGGACGTGCTAGGTATCGCACTTTACGGCAGATTTTTTGAAAAGATAGAGGATAAAGAGCCTTATGCGAATAGAAATAATGAAGAGACGAATATGGGCGCAAAACTGATGTATAACGTAACGCAAAATGATGAGGTAGCGCTTGATTATCGTAAAGTAAATAATAAATTTAGGCGCACATACGGGCGTACGCGAACAACCTCGGGAGGCAATAACGATATTGCGAAAGAGGATATGAAAGGCTACACCGCAAGCCTGTCTCATCAGGGAAAATACGATAAGTTTATGATAGATAGCTACGCAAATTACGATAACATGAAAGAAAGCGGCGCCCAGGATCTGCATCTTAGAACGACTACGCTAAATTCTAAAGGCTCATATTTTTTCGATTCAAATGCTTTGAGTTTGGGCGTGCAATACCGAAGCGAGAGATTAAACGAAGCCGCTACTACCGCAGATGAGGCAAAAGTCAAAAGATGGGATTATTCGATCTACGGCGAGGATGATTTTTATCTAACTGACGATTTAACGCTAACCGGCGGAATCAGATATAACCGAGATAAAGACTACGGCGGCCATATATCGCCGCGCGCTTATGCCGTTTACCGTTTAAACGAAAGCTTTTCTATTAAAGGCGGCGTTTCGACAGGATATTCAACTCCGGATATTAAGCAGCGTAGCGAGGGCCTTGCCCTGCCATTTGCAGGAGGCCAGGGAGCGCAGATCGGTAGAAGCTCTCTGAAGCCTGAAAGTAGCATAAGTTACGAAGGCGGGTTTTCTTACGACGATAACGATAAATTTAACTTTAGCGCTACCGCGTTTTATACCAAAATCAAAGATGGGATTTCTACTAAATTGATTTGCCGTCCAAGACCGGGAAATCCTTGCGTGCATAACGGCAAAACTTACAGACGCGGTATTTGGGACACTATAAATATCGGAGAAGCTGAGGTTAGGGGTCTAGAGCTAAGTAGCGATTATCAAATTTTAGATAATTTGAAGCTGCATGCAAACTACGCCTATACGAAATCCGAGCAAAAAACGGGTAGCGAGAAGGGTAAAACCTTAAATAATTTTCCAATCCATTCGGTAAAGCTAGGATTTGATTACGACGTAAGCTCCAAGCTAAACTTATGGTCGCAAATAAATTATTATAGTAGGACGCGCGATAGCCTAAGCTACGATGAGGATATCCGCTCATACACGCTTTTTGATCTGGGCGCGAGCTATAAGCTCACAAAAGACGCAAGTTTAAATTTTACGCTTTATAACATATTCAACGAATTCGTACTAACGCGCTCGGGAAATTATCAAATGATGGTCGTAGACGGGATGAAGGCGCAGGTTGGATTTAACGTGAACTTTTAAATTCGCGGCGCATAAATTTCGTCCGCGGATTTAAAATTTAAGGAAATTAATGGCGATTCTAAAAAGGAAAAAATTTTGGTTCAACGTCCATCTTGTTTTGACGCTTATATGCTGCGTGCCGATCTTAATCATAGCCCTTAGCGGCGCTATTATCTCGTATCACGACGAGATTATAGATGCGTTAAATCAAAGCAAATCTTTCGTGAGCCCGAGCGGAAAAGATGCCCTCGAACCCGCCGAAATTTTAAATATTTTCAGAAAAGTCAAGCCCGGTTTTACGCTCAGTTATTATAGAGTTCCGCAAAATAAAAACGAAGCGATTAGGCTTTCTGGCACAGATTCTAGCGGCGAGTTTAAATCATATTTTATAGATCCTTATAGCGGCGAAATTACTTCGGAAAATATAGGCGATACGTTTATCGGCGTAATACTAAACCTACATACCAATCTGGGATTTGGGCTAAGCAAAAACGAAACTCTGCGGCTAATAGGCAAAAATATCGTGGCGCTTAGCGCGGTTATGTTTATTTTGGTCTTAATTTCAGGCGTGGTGATTTATTATCCTAGTTTTAGAGGGAAAATTTTACGCGCATTTAGGATAAATTTTAAAGCGAGAGGTTATGCTTTTTTATATAGCTTGCATGGCGCGGTCGGAGTTTTGCTGCTGCCCGTTTTGCTTACGATAAGCGCTAGCGGGCTTTATTGGTCGTATGATTGGATAGCCAAAATCACCAACAGAGCGCTAGGGGAAAAGGAAATTTTTAGAAAAACGAGTTTTACCGAAGTGCGAGGATTTTCGCTTGAGGATGAAGATAAAATTTTAAATTTGCAGACGGCACTTGATATTTTTAAGCGCGAACGCGGTGAAAACTACGAATTCTTCAATATTATCGCCCAAAAAGATGGAGAAAATTTTATGATCTTTTATTTCGATAAAGGCGAAAAGAGCGAAGAGTATATGAACACGATGAGCGTAAACGTTAAAAAGGGCATCTTGCGGCATGCTCGCTATGATGATGCGAAAAGCACCATGCCGCGCCCTTTTGCTATACATAAAGCCGTTTTGAGCGTGCATTCGGGCTATATCTTCGGCGAGGCAGGTAAGTTCTTGTTTTGCGTAGCGGCGATTTCAGTGTTATTTTTTATAGTTACGGGATTTTGGATGAGCATAAAAAGAATTTGCAAGAAAAGATAAATCTACGAATTCAAAGCGGAGAGATAGCTTGTCCGCGGCGTAAATTTAAAATTTTATCCGAAGCGGTATCGCTTCTTTTCAGTTAATAAAATTTTATGTGTAGCGCTTTGAAATACTGCGTGCAGAGTCTTTGTGGACCTTGTGCCGCATCCTGATTTTGTTAAATTTGCTCCGGCGTTTCAACCGCGCTCATTTGCCGTTCATAAAATCCCTAATATTCTGTACGATCATCTTTATCAGCCGTTTGCGAGCCTCGACGCTCGCCCATGCGATGTGAGGCGTGATGACGACGTTGCGGCGATTTTTCACGCGCAGCAGCGGATGATCCGCTCTCATCGGCTCTGTTTGCAGCACGTCAAGTGCCGTGCGCAGGCCTCGTTCGTCCACGGCGCGAGCCAGCGCCTCCTCATCTACGATGCCGCCGCGGCCGAAATTCATCAAGATCGCCCCCTCTTTCATCTTCGCAAGCTCCGCCTCGCCGATCAATCCCGCCGTTTTTTCATTTAGCGGGGCGTGGATCGAGACAATGTCGCAGGCTCTCAAAAGCGCGTCCAGGCTCACTCTGGCAAACTCGCCGTTGTCGTTCGCGCCGCTAGTGGAGTAGTATCTCACGTTCGCGCCGAACGCGGCGGCGATGCGGGCGACCTTTGCGCCGATCTGTCCAAGCCCGATGACGCCGAACTCCTTGCCATAAATTTCGCTGATGGGCGCGTCAATGTGAGTAAAAATTTCACTCTCGCACCATTTGCCGCTGCTGCCGTAATCCGCGTAGTATCCGAGCGCGTTGGTTAGCGCAAACAGCGACGCGAAGGTCTGCTGCACGACGCTGTTCGTCGAATAGCCCGCCACATTTTTCACCGCGATGCCGCGAGTTTGCGCGGTCTGCATGTCGATGTTATTCGTGCCCGTGGCGCTTACGCAGATCAGCTTAAGCGCGGTTTGCGCCATGATCTCATCCGTGATTAAGACTTTGTTGGTTATGACGATATCGGCGCCGGCTAGGCGCTGCGCGGTTTGCGCGGGCCCTGTCATCTCGTAGCTTTCAAACTCGCCCAAGCTCGCGATTTCGCTAAGATCGGCATCACTTCCCAGCGTCGCGGCATCCAAACATACGATTTTCATATTTTCCCCTTTGCGTTTTAAAATTTTAAGTCGTAGCAGCGCGGTTAAATTTAGCCACTAAATTCCGCCACGCGATTCGGAGCGCAGCGCTTAAACGGCAAAAATTTTAGCTATTGCGTAAATTTGCTCTAGCGAAATTTTACTATTGCAAAATTTACTCTCGCAAAATTTAACTATCGTGAATTCTGCCCTCGCGAAATTTAACGCTCGCAGCGCGCGGGACGTTAAATTTTAAAATTCCAATTTATGCCGAAGCAAGCGTTAAATTTTACCGCCGCTGAAACCTGCGTCTAAATTTTGAAATTCTAATTTGCGCCGAAGCGAGAGATAAATTTTTGTCGCTCGCGTGTAAATTTTAAAATTTAGCTCGCGCAAACCTTGCTCTGTACGAAATTTCAACTTACGCAAATTTAACTTGCGCGAAATTTATCCGCGCAGAATTTTGGTTGCGACGCTACGTTAAATTTTACCGTAGTCTCCTAGCGTTAAATTTTACTGCCAAGCGACAAATTTGCCGTTGCCGCCGAGCGATAAAATTTACCGCGGCGAGAGCCTTGCCGCCAAAGTTATCGCGAAGAGCCGCCGCCCTAAAATTTCTCAAATTTTATAAAATTCGCCGCGCCGCTACTTTGCATCCTCGATGTAGTGCCCCACAAATTTTGAGAGATTATCAAGTATCTCGCCACCCTTGCGGAAGCCTAGCGCGCAGCCTTCGTATGCGAAAAATACCCCCGCTTGATAGCTCTGGGCGCGCTCGTCTTTGTTTAGCTCGTAAAATTCCTGATATAAAAATTTCTGATTTTCGTAGTCGCCGCCGTTTTCCTCTATCTTTTTGCCGCCCGCGTCGAAAATCGCCACATTCGCCCCCTCGCGCGCCAAAAACGGCTTTTTGATCATCTTCTTACCGATGATCGGCGAAAAGGAGCTTTGTAGCAGCAGCGGGTGGTTCGGATAGAGATCCCATAGGATTTTCATAATCCCCTTGCTTTGGAAAAGCAGCGTGTATGCGGGGTTTAGGATGATCGCCTTTTGGTTTTGCACGATGTTTTTTAAGATGAGCGCGAGCTCTCCCTCCTCGATCGCGATCGTCTCCCAAGGGATGAGCTTGAACCAATACTCGTAGTTTTCGCCGTCAAAAAACACGCCCTCTTCGTCGTTAAATTCCACCTCGTCCACGTAGGCAAAGCGCGTCTTAAAGCCCGCATCCTCCGCGGTCTGCTGCAAAAGCTTCGTCGTCTTTTCGTCCTCGACGTTGCCCGCGACGCTGCTAAATAGAATTTTCCACCCCTCATAAAATTTAGAAAAATCCTCAAGCTCGCCGTCAAGCACCACGAGCCGCTTGAAATTATCGCGCAGTGCGTCGTAGAGGTCATTGAACTGGCTTGCCTCGTCCATGCCGTTTTCTTTGAGCATCGCCCACTGGATGATCGCCGTCTCAAACACTGCCGTAGGCGTGTCGGCGTTAAATTCTATCAGCTTGATCGGCTTGCCGTCCAGCCCGCCTGCGAAATCAAAGCGCCCGTATAGGTGCCAGTGCACCTCGTTTTCCCAGCTTTGCTTGATTAGATCTACGAGGTTGAAGGGGATGCCGAGCTCGTGGAAGAGGTTGTTGTCGATGACGTGCTGCGCGGCTGCGACAAACATCTCGTATAGCTCATTCGCCGCTTCGTAATACGCATCCGCCTCCGCGGCGCTCACGCGCACGATCTCGTCGCTGACGTAAGGCGTCTCGTCTGCGTCCGTGTGCCAGTAAAAGCCGAGCTTTTCGAGATATTCGTTGCTTAACGGCGTTATCTTTTTTAGTTGCATTTTTATCCTTTTTTAAAATTTTAACTCATTTGCGCCGCGATCCTTGCGGCTTTTGCGAGCTTTTGATACGCATACGGCTTTGCGTAAATTTAAAGTGCGCAAGACGCACGGCAAAATTTAATTAGCGTAGATCATGCGTGGCAATCGTGCGTAAATTTAAGCCACGCGAGATGTGCGGCTAAATTTAAACGGCGCGCAGACGGCGTGGACCGGCGCGGCAGAAGCGATAAAAATTTAGCAGAATTTTACAGCGCGTTTTTGAAAAATCGGCGTCAAATCAATGCTAAATTTGGCGCAAATTTTAAAATTCTACGCGCTAAATTTAACTCGCCGCGTAAAGTCGCCGTATGTTTCAAAGCGCGTTTAGCCGCCGAAAAATCCGCCGCTCTTGCCGCTTTTGCTTCCGCCAAAAAACCCGCTCTTGCCGCTTCGCGCCTTGGCGTTTTGCTGCTTTGCTTGATTGAAGCTATCGACGCTTCTGGAGTAGGCGCTCGGGCTTTTGTAGGCGGTTTGGCGCTGGCTTTGGTAGGCGGGGTTGTTAAACAGCTTGCCGCCGATCCATGAGCCGATGATGGCGCCTGCAGCGCTTGCCAAGATCGCTTCGCCCAGGCTCATGCCGCCGCTGCTAAGCTGCGCGTTTTGATTGGTTAAATTTGAAGTGCCGGCGTCGATTTTGGCGTTTTCTTCGGCTAGAAGGGCTTTGGTTTCCTCATCGCTTAAAATTCTCTCCGTGCCGTCTAGCGATCTTAATATGATCTGAGTTTTTTCACTCGGAAATTCCTCTAAAATTTTATATTTTCCCGGCGCGACCTCTTCAAGCCGCACGAGCGCGCCTTCTTGCAAGCGGACATTTTGCTCCTGCCCCCTATCGTCGCAGCCCGCTAACGAGCCCGCCATAACGAGCCCGAAGCCGCTTACCAGCGCATAGCTAGCGATTTTGCGTAGTTTCATTTAGATCCTTTCAGTGATTTTATATCTAGGCTTTGATTTATCAAAAGTTCATTTCCCTCTACGCGGATAAACTCGCTTTTGCCGATGTTTTCGATGATTAGGCTTTGCGCTTTGAGGCGCTTTTTGCGTTTGAGCGATTTTACGAATTTTGCAAGGCTCGTCCATTCGCTACGATCGAAGGTTTTTTCTTTGATTTCGACATCATAGGGTTTGGCCTCGCGACTTTTGCTCGAAAGCAGCGGTTTGTCGAAAAATGATAAAAAATACCTGAGCTTCTCGTCGCGCTCTTTATACATCAGCTTGATTTCATCTTTCGAGGCGATTAAAATTTCCTCTTTTTCTTTGTGAAGTCTGTCCTTATCGCTTTGCAGCGCTTCGATTTTACCTTTTAGCTCGGAGATTTCTTTGATGAGATAGTCGATGAAGCTTTGAGTACCCGCCCCGCCGCCAGTACGCGAGCTTTTCGCAGAGCTTTGCGAAGCGGGTTCGCTTTGTTGCATTTCATCATCTAAAAGCACGTAGCGTACGCCTCCGCTTTCCTCGGCGCGCAAGGAATTTCTACGGATGCGGTTGTAGACGGCTTCTTTTGAAATTCCTAAAATTTCGGCTGCTTCGCCGATCGAGACTTTTTTCATACAAAGATGCCTTTTAGCGTTTTAGGTAATTATTGCTAAATTTGCCTAAAATAGGCATTAAACGCTTCGTTTACAAAGATAGATTCCGCTTTACCGCAGCCGGCGCGCGATAAATTCCGCTCGCTTGCGCCCGCACGATATAAAATTTCGCTTCGCTTGCAAAGCCGCGCAAAATTATTTTTTGCTAAGCTTTTAGAATTTTAGCCTAATAATGTTGCTTAATTAAGTATATTTTTTATACACTTACAAAAATTTTTAGTATTTCAAAGGAGGCGAAATGCCCGAATCGCCTAAATATAAAAAATCCGAAATTCGCTGCAAGCTCATTTTAGACGCGGCGCTGGAGCTATTTTTAGCCAAAGGCTACGAAGCTACGAGCTTAAGCGATATTATCGAGCTTAGTGGAGGCTCGCTATCGTCGGTTTATAAGTATTTTGATAACAAAGAAAGCCTATTTTTGCGCATCATCGAACTGCAAAGCAAAAAGCTCGACGAGCGAATGAACGAGCGCATGCGAATCAATAAAGACCTAAAATTGCGTGAGTATCTGCGGGAGTTTGCAGGGATTTATCTGGAGTTTCTTTTCGCTCCGGAGGCGATAAAATTCTACCGGCTGATACTTTTCAGCGGCTTTAACGGCGCGCTTAGCCAGAGCCCAAAAATCTTTTTAAAAAGCGGCGTGCTAGGTTCGCCGAATGCGCTGGATGAGTATTTGGCGGCGCATGCGGACGAGTTTGCGCCCGGACGCACGGCAAAAAGCCTAGCGCTATATTTTTGCTTTTTACTTAGAGAGCCGCATTTTAGCAGGCTGCTATTTTTCGACGAAAAGCTAAATTTCAAAGCGAGCGAGCTAATCAAGGATCGCATCGATATGTTTTTGCTCGGCGTAAAAAAACGCTAATAGCGGAATTTTACGGCGTAAATTCCGCGTTTTTCGTGCCTTTAAATTTTATGAGCGGTTTGGGGCTTAGAATTTGATTCTATCCGTTACCAAGCGCTATAAAACGCCACGTATCCCGCGCTTAAAATTTTAATTCTATCGATGCAAAATTTTTAAAACGATTAGAGCCAAAATTTTATTTTCCGTATTAAATTCCGTGCTGCAGTTAGAATTTCATCGTGGAATTTCGCGCCGCTTGCCTGCGCCTTTAAATTTGCGCCACTCAGATTTTAAATTTAATAAAACCTCTTATAATCCCGCGAAATTTCAGATCAAAAGGATAAAAAATGGATTATGATATCATCGTAATAGGCTTTGGCAAGGCGGGCAAAACCCTTGCCGCAAAATCCGCCGCGCTCGGTAAAAAGGTCGCTCTCATCGAGCGCTCACCGCAAATGTACGGCGGCACTTGCATCAACGTAGGCTGCATCCCAACCAAGCGGCTAGTTACGGCGAGCAAGGAAGCAGGCTTCGTAAATTTCAGCGTGCTCGGAGAGTATTTCGTGCTGAGCATGCAGAAAAAGGACGAGCTCGTAGAGGCGCTGAGGGCGAAAAATTTAGCGATGCTAAAGGGTAGTCCGAATATAGACATAATCGACGGCGAGGGCTCATTTACGAGCGCGAATTCCGTGCGCGTGCTAAGCCCTGACGGACAAACGCGTGAAATTTCGGCAGGAACGATCGTCGTAAATACGGGCTCGAGGGAGGTCGAGCCAAGCTTTGAGGTAAATTCGCAGATCGCTTATAGCAGCGAAGAAATTTTAAATTTAAAGATCCTACCGAAGCATCTAGTAATCATCGGCGGCGGATTTATCGGGCTTGAGTTTGCTTCGATGTTTGCGGGATTCGGTTCGAAAGTTAGCGTGCTTATGCGATCGAAATTTATGAAAAACGAAGATGAGGACGTGGCTGCCAGCGTCAAATCCGCTCTGCAAGCCCAAGGCGTGGAGATTATCGAGGGCTGCGAGTTTTTGAGTTTAAAGGGCGGCGAGCTGAAATTTAACCTCGCGGGCGAGAGCAAGACGATCGCGGCGGACGCGTTTTTATACGCCCTCGGCCGTCGCTCAAATACGAGCGAGCTAAATTTAGCCGCTGCGGGGGTGCAGACGGACGCGCGCGGCAATATCATCACAAATGAGCATCTGCAAAGCTCGGCTGCTGGCATCTACGCAGCAGGCGACGTGCGCGGCGGCGAGATGTTTACCTACACGAGCTTAGACGATTTTAGGATCATTTTTAGCGCGCTTTTCGGAGACGGCGCTCGAACTACGAAAAATCGCACGCCGCATGCAAGCGTGCTGTTTACCCGTACGCCGCTAGCTCGCATTGGCCTTAGCGAGCGGCAGGCAAGAGAGAGCGGACGCGAGATCAAGGTGCTAAAGCTTTCGATGGCGGCGGTGCCCGGCGCCAAAGTCGTAGCGCACGACGAGGGAATGATGAAGGCGGTCGTGGATGCGGCTAGCGGCGAAATTTTAGGCGCGGCGCTTCACTGCGTAAACGCGCACGAGATCGTTAATGAGCTGGCGATCGCCATGGCGCTGGGCGCAAAGGTAGACTTTTTCAAAAATCAAATTTTTACGCATCCTAGCATTAGCGAGGCGCTGAACGATCTTTTCGGGCAGTTTTAAATTTAAAATTTAACGGCGCTTGGGCTTGGCGATGCCTGGGCGTCCCATCGAAAATCGATCGTAAAATTTAATACGCCGGAGCGGGTTAAATTAAACTGGGTTAAATAGTTTGAGTCATTGCCGCCAGCGTCTTTCTTGGTCACTATAGCTTGGCACGCATCGCTTCATCCGCCGCTTGTAAAAAATAATTTCTAGGTTATCTTGGAATTGTTTTGAAAGAGCTGTGCGTAAAATTCTGTTAGCACCTATCGGTATGTACTAATCGCTTGTTGTTTAGAATTTCAAAAATTTATACTTTATGGATAGGCTCAAAATTTTATCTATCCCCAAATATCAAATAGGCTAAATTTTTGCTCAAATTCCCATACGCAACTACCCAGTACTCTCTTATGATATTTTTGATTTGTAAGTTATCGTCCAGAAAGTCTGCAAATATTTTAACCCTATCTTTGTCTACTGTGCCTAGCTCTTCATCCTCTTTCTCAAACGAAGCGACAATTAAATGCGACAGAGCAATCTTATCGTGGAAATTTAATGTTTTGTTTTCTAGTAGATTTAGCATAGACGTAATTTTGCCGATGTCTGCTAATTCTAGCTCCCAATCTTGCTCATTTCCCGTTGAATCTAACCCCAAAAGCTTATTTAATTTTATCGCGCTTTCTTTTCTTACGAAATAATCGGTCATTTTATTATCCTTTATAATGTTTTTAATTGTGATACTTAGCCGTCCGCGCTATCTAGCAGCTTTTTGGAATTTTGCAAAGCCCATACGAAATTTTCGAGCTCCACGCAGTCTTTTAATTCAAATCCAAAATTTAACAAACCTACCGATAGGGCGTCGCCATCTTTTATGACATGCGCTATTAGATTGCCTTTATGTTCTATACTCACTTTATTCTCATATCTTGTAAATTTAAAGATATTTTTCGAACATCTTCCGTTTCTTTTTGAAAATTTCTCAAATTGCTCCGTAAAATTCGGTGTTTGATTTCCATCTTTTAGCCATAATCCCCCAGCATATAGCGCCCATATAAGCTCGTAAAAATTGATATTATGCCGAGTCTCGGTAGCAGCGACCAAAAGCTTATTCGTTTCATGGTTGATCTCTATTAAAGCCTCTCTGTCCATATGCCAAATCTCGGCTACTACTTTTTCTCTATCCGGCACGGAGGCAATTAAAAATTCAAATTCATTTTCTATCATATCAAAATCCTATTTTTTGTTTTTTACTACCTAATTTAATTTGAATGCTCTATCGTTCGAGCCTAAATTATATTTACCCCATTCTTTTATGACATCTTGAGCTATACTTTTTATGCGGAATTCCTGCTCTTCTAAATTAAGCATCTATTTTTCTCCATAAATTTTTCTATTAAGCTTATCGTATCTAAATCAAATTTCTATTCATATCAAATATTTTGGGATAGTTTTTATAGTTTATTTCGATGTAGTCGCCTTTTTTAAATTTTGTAGCTCGCGTCGATAAGACCTCTAAAACTACAAATTCAAATCCAAAAAATAGCTCATCCCATCCCTCTTCTCCTTCTTCGAGACCTGGATCGCAGCATCCTTCAAAATCGTCATAAAATCTGACTTTGTATATATTATTTTCATCAAACTCAATGATAAACTCTCTTTTGTTTAGTTCATATATATTTCTCGCCAAATTTTTCATAATATCGCGTTCGTTATCCGAAAATCTTAACAAAAAATTCTCGTAAATTTCCTTTCCGCTTAGCATTGTGCTCCTTTTTGCAGTTTAACAAAGATTTATCCGCTTGTGCCTGCTAATCGGCTTCTTGGCTATTATTGTATTTCACGCTCTCGATCTCAGCAAATGTTAATTTCGCTAAAGGATTGATAAGCTTAGCGATACAATATTTATTATCGCATGTAATTACGCTTTGGTGACTATCTACCTTCATTGCATTAGAGCAATTTGGGCACATTACATAGCCTTCGCCTAAATCAACGCCAATCGGAAAATTTAGCCCTCTCTGTTCTTTCAAAAATCTAAAAAATTCTTCTTTTGAAATTTTGATATTAGAAAATAATCGAAAAATTTCTTCTGCCTTTTGCCTTATCTCGACTTCTTTAAAAAATACGTTAGGAGCCTTTTTAAAATCTTCATCAAACTCAGAAAATCTACCCGCCATCATATCCAATTCTTTTAATGCCTGCTCTTCCGCTTTATTGGTTGCGCAATATTGCGATTCCAAATCATACATCTTATAAAATTCATCGCAAAACAGCTCTATATCGCACCAATCGTATATGAATCCAGCTATTAAATAATACAATTCTTCATTTTGCTGCATATTTCACCTCTTTTTAAATTTTATCGCCATTTTTATTATTTATGGCTTTTAGAATTTCATGCAATAGCTCGTTTTCAGCGGCATTTTTCTCATCCAATATTGATACGCCCATAGTTGTTGGAGTAATCTTGGATAAAAATAGATTTACAAGCTCTGTTTTTTCATCGATTCCGTATGACAATGTAACGATATCCAATAAATCGTGCCGCTCTATAAAACTATCAAAGATATCTTCTAATTGCGACGCTTTCTCTGCGTAGAAGAATATCCACTTGACGCCTATAAGAAAATCCGTTGTGATATTACTAAAGATATCTATTTTGTCCATAAAGTGCGATCCGATAAGCAAATATATATCCGAGCCGCTTTTAGACAAAGAGTCAAGCTCATAAATAGAACCAATATTTCTATAATTTATCATTTTATTTCTCGCTCCCTTGTTTTTTTATCGTCTTTAGCCACTCTTTTTCAAAATTTATAATATCTTTCAAGCTTTTTATTCTCTTCTATTTGATTCCACTTTTCTATCTCAGCATAATCTTGCAGCTCGCCTCCGCACTTAGGGCAAACGCTCCTATCTTGAACGTCCGAGAAATTAAAATTTACTTCTCATATTTTTAAAATTTTACCGTAATTTTCCTGTAAAATTTTACTTAAATTTGGCTTCAGTCGTTTAAAATTTTATCTCTTTGAAATTTAAATTTCAACCATTGTCCGGCGTTTTAAATTTCTCTATTTTTAAAACGCACGCTGCAAACGCCGTTTTAAAATTTACGCAAGCGCGAGAGACCAGAAGCCGTTGCGATAAATTTAAAGTCAAATTTTATTTTTAGCTATCTTTCAATTTGTTTCTTATCTTTGGTGTATCAAAATCCTGCTTCGTTTCATTCATAAATTTAAAACGTATCTTAAAAACAAGCAGAGCCGATGAGCAAAAAATTTAGAAATTTTAGCTTGGCGGACACATGTCTGTCGGTCATCATGTACGTATCCTATGTGCCGAACATAATGGCAAATTTAGACGGCAACAAAGCCCCGTTTCTCCAGCCGCTCGCAGCCGCGATAAACTGCACGATATGGGTTAGCTACGGTCTTTAAAGCCTAAAAAGGACTATCCGCTCGCCGCAGCGAATTTCCCGGGGATCATCTTTGGGCTACTAACCGCAATAGCAGCGCTTTAAACCGCGCCTTTAGTGGCTTAATAAATTTCAAAATCGCCTGCGCTGCACCTTGCAAGCCGCGTCCGCAACGCTTTTTAGCCGCCCACTATGCTATTACGTTGCAACTGCTCGTTAGCTGCCGTACCACGCCCGAGCTAGCTTATCGCAAGCGCGCCCGTACCTTACAAATCCATTACGACGCGGCTTTAAAATTTCACAAAATCGCCCGCGCTGCATTCAAATCTGTCGAATTTAAATAACTTTTATACAAAATTTGATAAGCTTATTTTGATTAAAATTTTATCTTTAAAAGGACGAAAAATGAAAAAGGTCATCACTTGCGTCGATCAAAATGCGCTTGCCCCGGCGGTTAGAGATTATGGAATTTATGTCGCTAAAACCTTGGGTGCCGAGCTCGTGTTTATTCACGTGGTTGAAATTCCGGAGCTTGGCGAGAATTTTTATGGGCTAGCCGCAGGCGGAATCGTCCTAGGAGAGAATGATATCCTTGCAAATAGCTACGGAAGTCCCACACTAGGCGGCGTGGATGCGGAGAAAGACCACGAAGAAGCCGAAGCGATGCTGGATGAATATATCTGCGCTGCGACTACTGCGGGCGTAAAGGCGAGTAAGATCATCAAAGATGGCGATTTCATCGACGTTATCGCTGAGTACAAGGAGGAAGCTGAAATTTTTGTACTCGGTATCAAGGGCTCGAATAACGAGGACGTAGGCTTTAACGCAAGCGTGCTAATAAAGGAGCTTCACGTGCCGTCGCTGCTCGTGAATAAGGAATTTTCACCTATTAACTCCGCGCTCATTGCGTTTGACGGCACTGACGCGGCGAAACGCACGCTTGAGTTTATAAAGAGCTCAAAGCTTCTTGCGAGCGCACATAAGCATGTCTTGCACATCAATCTCGATGCCGCAGAGGGTGAGCGGATGCTGGATCTAGCGCGCGAAATTTTAGGCACTCAAAACGCCACTTTCAAATACATCCAAGCCGAAGTTCCCGCCGATGAGATCATCAAATATCGCCGCGCCAATAACCTCGATCTGATCGCTACCGGTGCCTTTACGAAGGGCTTTTTCAAAAAGCTCTTTTTAGGCAGCGTTTCCGAGGATATATTACACAATGCGCTTGTACCGGTGCTAGTGCTATCGTAATCGCAAGACCAAACGCCGATAAACGCTAAATTCCGTCGCTTACGTTATTTTAAAGCGGCGGAATTTTAGAATTTTAAATTTTTCAATCCTTCGTTTTTCAAATTCATATACTTTTTATAAAATTTATATAAATTTTGCTTAATAATTCGTCAATAGATCTTATCAAATTCCGTTAAATTAGTAATTGCATATAAAATTTTATGATTTAGTTTATTAAAAATTTTATTATTATTTAAGAGGAATTGTAAGATAATCCCGCCAGTAAATTGATATAGATTATAAAATCTAAAAAGGATTTTTATGAAAAAGGGTAAAATTTTACTCTCTTTGGCGCTACTTTGCTCGCCGTTTTGGCTTGCTGCGGCGCAAAATAGTGGCACTTCTCAAAACTAATCTGTCGCAAGCTCTGCCTCTAAAATTTCGTCATCGCAAAGCTCTGTGCAAAAGCCTGGAAGTCGCCCTACCACTGTAAATTCCGCACCGCAGGGCAACGCTGTCGTAAGCCCCGCTACTAAAGGCGTTGCACAAAATTCCATCCCGCAAAGCAGTAGCGCGACAAATTCTACGCTGCAGGGCTCAGACGGCGATAATCTCGGCACCATAAACGTCACGGGCAAGGCCGATCTGTCCACTACCGAGGGCACGGGCTCTTATACGACGGGCAATATGAGCACCGCGACGGGGCTAAATTTAAGCATAAGAGAAACGCCGCAGTCCATAAGCGTCATCTCCAATCAGCTTTTAAAAGATCTGAGTTTACACAACGCCGAAGAGGCTCTTTCAAAATACGCCACCGGCATTTCGCTAAATAACGACGCAGGCGGCAATCGCATCGTCTCGCGCGGCTTTTATGTCGATAATATCCAAGAAGACGGCATCGCAAGCTCGGTTTCTAGCTCCGTGTTCGGGCCGTTGGGCTCATCGAAGGAATTTACCGATTTGGAATTCTACGATCGCGTCGAGGTTCTGCGCGGCGTAGCGGGCCTTACGCAAAGCAACGGCGAGCCCGGCGGCACGATAAATTTAATCCGAAAGCGTCCGAGCGATCAGTTCGGCTTTAACGCAAGTCTAAGCGGCGGTAGCTGGGATAACTATCGCGGTATGATCGACGTAACGGACGCGGTAAATCAAAGCGGTACGGCACGCGCGCGGTTGATCGGAATTTTAAGTAAAACGGGCTCGTTTAAGGACTATCCGCGCAACGGCTATCGCGAAGGCGTCGGCGTTTCGACGGAATTTGACGTGGCCGATAAGACGCTTCTTAGCGCAGGATTTTTGTGGCAAAAAACCGTCGGCGTATATGATATTTACGGCGTGCCCGTCTTGGATAATCAAAAAAATTTATTAAATTTACCGCGCAGAAGCTACTTCGGCTCGGACTGGGATAAGAGCGAATATAAAAAATTTAACGTCTACAGCGAACTTTCGCACGAATTTAGCGATGATCTGAAAGCCTATGCGAGGCTCAATTATACCGATAGCGACAGCATGTTAAAATTCGGAGCGCTCGGCGGGGCAAATCCTTACAACGGCAGCTCGTCGCATACGGTGCGATATAGGATTTACGATAACGACTCCAAAGAGATCGGGTTTCAAACGGGGCTAGACGGCAAATTCGAAGCATTCGGGCAGAAGCACGACTTTTTCTTAAACGGCTCGCTTAGCAATGAAAAGCTTAATTGGCGCGAGACTAGGACGAGAGATTCATCTCTGGCGTCGCTTGGGATGAATATTTATAACTGGGACCGCTCAAGGATTGCCCAGCCCGATTGGAGCAGTGCGGCTAGCTTTAAAGACCGAAGCTCCACTACCATAAAGCAGCGCGCGATCTCGCTCGGGACTAGATTAAACTTAACCGACGATTTTCACTTTTTGCTCGGCGGGCGCTTTTCGAAGGTAACTTACAGCAGGTATTATTATAATATTTTGCGCGGCACGGCTTCGCATAGCGCAAGCCCGAGCAAATCGGATTTCACGCCGTATGCGGGGGTAGTCTGGGACTTTGCGGATAATTTTTCGTGGTACGCAAGCTATGCCGAAATTTTTAAGCCGCAAGCCGCGCGCGATAAAGACGGTAAAATTTTAGATCCCGTCGTCGGCTATAATTTAGAAACCGGCGTGAAGGGAGAATTTTTTGACGGCGCGCTTAATACGAATGTCGCGCTATTTCAGATCATTCAGAAAAATAGGGCGATGAGCGACCCTCTTAATACAAACTACTCCATCGCCGAGGGCAAGGTGCGAAGCCGCGGCGTAGATGCCGAGCTACAAGGCTCGCTTACTGAGAATTGGAAATTATTCGCAGGATATACTTTCAACCGCAGCGTCTATTTAAAGACGGAAAGAGCTTCCGCAGCGGTCGATTATAGCAAGGGCGCAAACGCCAAACGCTACATTCCGAAGCATCTGTTTAAGCTCTATACGAACTATGAAATTCCGCTCGGCGAAAATCGTAAGGTTACTTTGGGCGCCGGCATGCGCTATCAGAGCAAAACCGCTTCGATATATCGCGAAAACGTTGCGTACTACGCCGCGCCGCAGAAGGCTTACGCGCTGTGGGACGCGAACGTCGGCTATCATTTCGACAAACACTTTAGCGTAAATTTTGCGGTCAAAAATATCACGGATAAGAAGTATTTTCAAAATACGCAAAATCGCGTCGCTGGGCATAACAACTACTACGGCGAGCCGCGGAATTTTATGCTGACGCTAAATTATACGTATTGAGCGCGGATGAAATTTGCGCTTATGCGAACTCGGACCGACCGAGCTCGCACGCGGCCTTGGATAAATTCCGCGCTTCATAAGGGCGCGGATGAGGCAGGCGCAGAGGCGCGAGGCTAAGCCTTGTCGCAAGCAGCACGTGGCGAGGCGGGTAAAATTTGAACGAAGCCGCGGGATTAAAATTTAACTCGCGATTTGGTCGATTAGCGATTGATTGGTGCGGGCGATCGCAGGTGATGCGGGCAGGGGCGATAAATTTGATCCCGCGGAATTTCGAGCGAATTAAACGCGCAGACTTGCGAGCATAAAATCCGCTCGCGAGCCTGCGGGATCAAATTTAATCCCGCGATCTCGCTGCAACCGGCGCTAAATTTTAAAATTTAAAGAGAAAATTTGAAAACGCTAAAGCAATTTTTTGAAATTCTATGTCCGCACTGGTTCGGCAAAGGCGCGGCGAAGCTGTGGGCGCTGCTGCTGCTCGCGCTTGGTTTTAGTCTCGCTATCATCAAAATCAGCGTGTTGATGAACGCGTGGGATAAGCGCTTTTACGACGCGCTAAGCGAGCTTAAAGGCGAGCTCGTTCCCGCGCTCGTGGGCGAGTTTTTGCTCTACACGGCGCTCATCGTGCTTTTCATCGTCTGCGGTAGCTGGCTTCGCAAACTGCTCGTAATCGTCTGGCGCGAGCGGCTAAGCGCGATGATGGAGCGCAAATGGCTACATAACGCAAACTTCTACCGCACGAGCCTTGAGGGGAATTTCAGCGCCAGGGGCGGATCAAATTTAGAAAAACCTGGCGACGTAAATTTAGATAAAAATTTAAACGAGCGCGCAGAGTATTCCGCAGCCGAGGCGGACAGCGCGGCTTTACATAGAGACGCAAAGGGGCTTGAAATTTTACCGAGTGCGGCGGAGCAAAATGCAACAGGGCAAAGCGGCGCAAGCGAGAATGAAATTTCATCTAAAACTCGCGCAGATCGTGAAATTCCAAAAAGGGTCTCGAAGCTAGACAACCCCGATCAGCGTATCGCCGAGGACAGCCTGCTACTCGTGCAAAAAAGCGTCGATCTCGTAAAATCGCTCGTCTATAATCTAGCTAAGCTCATCGCCTTCGTCGCGATCTTGTGGCAGGTCTCGAAGGTGCTGAAATTTGAAATTTTCGGCATGCACTTTGAGATCGAGGGCTTTTTGCTCTACGTCGCGCTTATTTATACTCTTCTTTGCTCGCTGATTACGCATCTCATCGGGCGCAGGCTTAGGGGGCTAAATTTTGCCAAGCAGCGCGCCGAAGCCGACTACCGCTCGGATCTGTTGCTCGTGCGCGAAAACGCAGAAGCCGTAGCCTTTATGCGCGGAGAGGATGCCGAGCGAGGCCGCTTCCGCGCGAGTTTCGGCGAGATCATAAGAAACTGGCGCAGCATCATGAATACGGAATTTCGCCTCGAATGCTTTTCGGCAAGCTACCTAAAAATCACGAATTTAATCCCGATCTTTGCCTGCTTGCCGCTGTATTTGTCGCGCGCGATGAGCTTTGGCGACATGATGCAGGCGCGCTCGGCGTTTTACAGCGTACAGGACGGATTTGCGTGGTTTATGGACTATTACAAACAGATCATGGAGTGGGCGGCGAGCGTGCAGAGGATCTATGAGTTCATCTCGCGCATGGACGGCGAGAGCGCAAATCTGCGTACTTGCGTCAAACAAAGCGACGAAAATTCCGCTTGCTGCGAGGGCTTGTCGGTCTTCACGCCTGCAGGCGAGCCGCTGATCGAGGATCTACGCTTTGAGCTTGCGCCCGCGCAGTTTATAATGCTGCGAGGCAAGAGCGGCGCGGGCAAAAGCACGGCTCTGCGCTACGCGGCGGGGCTTTGGCGATACGGCCGCGGCGAGATCAGTCTGCCGCGCACGGGCGTGATGTTTATCCCGCAAAAGCCCTATCTAGCGCCGCTTAGCCTAAAAGAACTCATTTCATATCCGCAGCCGCCGCGCGCAGACGACGCGGAATTTTTAGAAATTTTACGCCGCGTAGGACTTGAGAAATTTGCCCGCATGCTAAACTCACGCGCCGATTACGTTAAAATTTTAAGCGGCGGAGAGGCGCAGCGGCTTAGTTTCGCACGTATTCATTACCACAAGCCGAGCTTTGTTTTCGCAGACGAGATCACGTCCGCACTCGATCCTGCCTCGGCGCGCGAGCTGCTACTTGGTCTGCGCGCGGCTCTACCAAGGCTAGGAATGCTAGCGATCGTGCATCAAACGGGGCTTGAGGACATATTCGAGCGGACGATAGAGCTTTAAATTCGGCCGTTGAAATTTCACGCGGCAGGGATTTCGCCTTTAAATTCATATCTTTTTAAATCCAGATTTATTAAAATTACTCGTTTATATTAAGCGGCGATAAAATTTGCCTAGGCGCTCGGTACCTGTGCGCATGAGTAATTAGCGCTCGCTACATAGGCGCAGAGGCTCGCATCCGTATATGCTCGGACTCATACACGCAGTCGGCAGCACGGCGGCGCCATGAGCCATACGATTACGCGGCGGCGAGCGGCTTGGAGATCCGTAAACGGCGCGCGATCACGATTTTGCGCGAAATTAAGTCGGTAAAATTTAAACGCAAGATGATCCGCCGAGGAGATGTCGCCTAGATAAAATTTTAAACCGAGCCGCGATCGGTAGCGTAACGGCGTGCTAAATGAACGGGCTGCGGCAGCGGCGCGATGCGCGGGCGTAGCGATAAATCGGTAGCGCGTCGGATGGCGTGTAACACATCAGCGGCGCAGATGGCACGCCGTAGTCGAGAAGCGGAACGACAATACGTACCTAATCGGCGCCGTATGACATAACCTTCGCTTGGGCAAATCATCATCGTAACGGCGCTACGATCGAAGCGAACAGAACGGCCGCGACTACGGATCGGCAGCACAAAGCGGCGCGGCGTGATTGCGGCGGCGACAGCATAAAATGCCGCAATATGGCAACCGCGATCGACAGGATGCGTATGTAGGTAAAGCGCAGTGCAAGTAGCGCAAACGCAGCGATACGATGATGGCGATCCCCGGAGCGTATAAGTGAAGCAGCAGTGCGGGCGGCGCAATAACGCCGAGGCGATACGATAGCGGCGATCAGCGAGGCGTACCGCCGCCGTAGCGTTCGCGGGCGCTACGGCTAAGCCGCTAAATTTTAAAAACGAAGCAAGGAGATTTGATGCTTAAGGCAGGGATTGTCTATAAATTTGCGCTCATCGTGCTGCTAGCTTGCGCGCTCTTCATTTTGGGCTTTTCGGGCGTTAACTTCGCGCGCGGCGAATATGACGAGGCCTGGATGAGCCTACATAAAATCGCGGGATTCGGTCTGCTTTGCGTCGCGATCTTGCATATAATCACGAGGCGAAAGAAGCTCGTAAAGCTCTGGGGCGAGTTTTTGGACGTGGTTTTGAGCCGCAAAAATCCCGGTTTTTGCAATATGGATCGCATAATCGGCGCGATCGAGCACTATAATATCAGAGAGATCGCTGATAAAATGGGCTTTAGTGCGGACGAGCTCGCTGAGATTTTGAAATCAAACGGCATCAAGCTTGTAAGCGCAGATCAAGGTCTGCGCGAGCTTGCGAAGTTTAACGACGAAAAAATTTTCTTCATCTTGGTGCTTTTGATCGAGGCAAAATTCGGCAAAGCAGGTGGATGTAAGGTCTAAATTTAAAAGTCTTAGTAGCCCGCGTTTGCGATCGCTTCGGCTTGAGAGTGCGCGATAAGCGGATCGATGATCTCGTCGAACAAGCCGCCCGCCATGATCGCGTCTAGGCGGTAGAGAGTTAAATTTATGCGGTGGTCACTGATGCGGTTTTGCGGATAGTTGTAGGTACGAATTCGCCCCGAGCGGTCGCCGGTGCCCACCTGATCCTTGCGATCTTTGCGCTCTTTTTCTAAGCGCTCCTGCTCCTGCATATCGTAAAGGCGCGCCTTCAGCACCTTCATCGCCGCCTCTTTGTTTTTGTGCTGATCCTTGCCGTCTTGGTTGGTGACGACTAAGCCGGTCGGGATGTGAGTGATGCGAACGGCGCTATCGGTGGTATTTACGGACTGTCCGCCGTGGCCGGAGCTGCGCATAACGTCGATGCGAAGGTCGTTCGGATT
>CAURKZ010000008.1:0-86956 GCA_963525605.1 uncultured Campylobacter sp. | reverse complement strand
CTCCTGCCAAAGCGCCCTATCAAAGCCGATCGAGGCGTTAAACTCCTCCAAAAGCGCCGAACTCGCCTCGCTAAAGCGCCCCTCCCACATTTTTTTCACGCTCGCTCCTTCGTTTAAATTTTCGGTGATTTTTTAAAATTTTAAATCTCGCCGCACAAGATTTGCGGGCGAGAAAAAAGGCTAAAGCGCGATAAATTCCTAAAAACGCGCGCGCCACGCTTTCGCACTAGACTTTGGAATTTATTGCGCCTCAAGCTTAGCGATTCAAAAGCGCTTGCTAGCTTATTCGATCCACTTTACCACGTCATCCATGCTGCGACGGATCTTTTGTGGCTGCGGGTCTACACGGTAGCCGAAAGGTACGAGCAGCGCCACGCGGCGATCGTTCCAATCGATGCCTAAAATTTTATTTAGCGCTGCGCGATCAAACCCCTCCATAGGGCAGCTATCGATACCGCGACTTGCAGCCTCGTTCATCATCGCAAGTGCTGGGAACATGCACTGCGCGTGCGACCAATTAAATAGCTCCTCATCGTCGTTGTGAAAATAACCGCTTAAAAAATCTTGATAAAATTTATGCCTGTCGCCGATATATTTAGGCGCTTCATCTTTTTTACGTGTAATCATTCGCTCGATATAATCACTTCCTAGCTTTATGTCCTTGATCTTTGCTAAAATCACGACCAGATGTGAGCAAGAGGTGATCTGCGGCTGATTCCACGATTTTTCGCGGATCCGCTCGCGTAGCGCCTTGTTTTGCACAACCAAAAAGTCCCATTGCTCTAGCCCCGTAGAACTAGGTGCTAAGATGCCTGCCTGCAAAATAGCGTCAAAATCGGCTTTACCGATTTTTTTGTTCTCGTCAAAAATTTTGCACGCATGGCGAAATTTCATAATCTCTAAATGTGTCATAGTCTCTCCTTAATTAGAATTTTTGTAAATCAAATATCCGCCATCTTTGCGTCTGATGCTGAGGTTACCCTCGCGCGAGCGCACGCCGATGCGGTAGTAGCCGTCCTCTTTAGTGACATTAATGTCGCTAAAGCCGCCGATATTTACAGCAAAGCTCGCGCCGCTAAGCGGGATCTCTTGGCGCCAAAACTCCGCCTCAAGCGTGCCCGAAGCATTTGCGTCGGAGCTTTTGAAATCATCTGCGGTGATGAGCTGCACGCTGTCTTTGCGGATGACAAATTTCAATCCGTCATCAAATTTAAGCGTCTCTAACGGCAGCTCCAGGCGCGGCGCGAAGCTAGGTGCGATGCCACTTTGCGAGACCTGCTTTTGTAAATTTGGATCAGTCGAAGTAACCGAGACATCTAGCGCCCTATGTAGCGCGGGTTTGGCGCTCGCGCTTAGCACGAAATCATCGTGCCAATCAATCGAGCGATTGATATCAACGATCTTTTCGTGCAGAGCCCCGTCGTCGTCCCTATATCGCACGATCAGGCTTTCGATCGTAAGAGCGTCTGAAGGAAGCGCAAAGGTTTGCTGCGTGAAATTTTTGGGCGCGGGAGTATTTTGCGACGTGACGGCGGAGCTTTGCGCCGGATTGGAATTTTGCGGAGCAGATTGCGCGTTTTGTTGCATAGTAGAGTTTTGCACCGTAGAATTTTGAGCTGTAGAATTCTGTGCCGCCTTGAAATTTTGCACTATCGTAGAATTTGGCTCGCTTACTTCCGGCACGATCGGCAACTCATCAGGAGGCGGAAGCGTCGTAGCTGAATACTGCGCAGACGAGTTCAGCTCCGTCTTTATGACCTGCGAAGGAGCGCCAATGCCCGCTTTGGGCGCAGGAACTTTTTTTTCGGTCTGCGAGAGCTGTGCGCTCACGGCTTTTTTGGCGACGCTTGCTTTGACGCTAGAATTTGCTTCTGTGGCGCTTTTTTGCATTGCTGCGGTAGGGCTTTTAGATGTTTCAGGTTTCATTACAGCTTGCTTTTTAGCGTTTGGGCTTTGTGCACCTGTCTTTGGCTCTTTAATCGCCAAATCGGTAGAATTTTGCTCTTTTACCATGACGATGTTGGGTTTCGTAGCGTTTGAATTTGTGCCATTTAAATTCTCCGCGTTTAAAAAAGCGCAGAGACCTAAAATTAGCAAAAAAATTTTTCTCATTTTTTAAGGTCCGGATCGAGCGAGCGACGCTCTAAATAAAGCTTTTGCAGTTCGGCGTTTTCCTCTTTCAACCGCTCAACGTCGGTGAATAAAAACGCCTTTTCTTTTTGCAGCTGGCGCAGCACTTCAAACGATCGTTTGCCAAACAGCACGTCGCCTACGAAGATGCCCGCAAAAACGACGCAGACAATCAGCGCAAGAGCTGCAAAAATCTGCTTAAGCGGCGAAAACGGATTGATAAAATTCAGCCGTTCTTTTAAATTTTTACGCTTTTTTAAAGCTTTTTTAGCGACAGGATCTGCGTTCTGCGGCATAAAAGAAAATCCTTGCGTGGCAGGATTTATATCTTGTGCCGCAAAGCCCGTGCCTTGAGAGCTGTAGTCTGCACTTTGAGCCGCAAAACCCGCGTCGTTTGGAAAGCAGTTTTCTTTAGCGTATAACTCTGCATTCTTTAAATCGCCACCCCCAATAAATTCTGCGCCGCAAAAGCCCGCGTCTGCTTGCGCGCTGCCTTCGTAGTTTCCGCTTGCAGCAAAGCTTTTGCCGCTTAAATTAGAGTTACCACTTGTGGCATCAGGGGCAGAGCCTGTTTCGTCTATACCGCGCGAAGCTCCGTTGCGATTTTTCCGGAAGCCAGCCCCTACCTCGCTAAAGCCTTCGCCAAAATTTTCATCGCTATAAAATTCTTCATCGTCAAAAAAATCGTCCTCGTCAAGGTCTGCGTCTGAATATCTGCCTTGCGTGTCCGTATAACCCGCTCCGTCCGCATAGGTACGCTGCGCGCCGCCTTTTAAGCCCCGCTTGGACTTTTTTTTAAAAAACATTTTAAATTTTATTTCCCAAAAACTCGTCCGTCTCGCGCTCGATCTCAAGCAGGCGATTGTATTTGGCATTGCGTTCGCTTCTTGAAGTCGCGCCCGTTTTGATTTGGCCCGTATTCATCGCGACGGCGAAGTCCGCGATAAAGCTATCCTCGCTCTCGCCGCTTCTGTGGCTCATCACGCAGCGGTAGCCTTTGCGCTGAGCTAGGCGGATCGTCTGCATGGTTTGGCTGACGGTGCCGATTTGATTCGGTTTTATTAAAATCGCGTTGCCTACGCCTTTGGCGATGCCTTCGCGCAAAATTTTCTCGTTCGTTACGAAAAGATCGTCGCCCACGAGCTGCACCTTAGAGCCAAGCTTGCTCGTTAGCTTCGCCCAGCCCGCCCAGTCGTCCTCACTCAGGCCGTCCTCGATCGAAAATATCGGATACTTCTCGCAAAGACGTACGTATTGCTCGATCAGCTCTTCGCTTGAAAATTCCTTACCTTCTAGCTTATATTTGCCGTTTTCGTACAGCTCGCTAGCTGCGACGTCAAGGGCTAGCTTGATCTGCTCGCCTGCTTTGTAGCCCGCTTTTTCGATAGCTTGCATGATTAGTTTGATTGGCTCTTCGTTGTCGTTTAAATTTGGCGCAAATCCGCCCTCGTCGCCCACTGCCGTACTGTGGCCGGCCGCGTTTAGAAGACCTTTTAGCGTGTGGTAAATTTCGCTCGCCGCTCGCAGCGCATCGCTAAATTTATCAAAGCCAAACGGCATAATCATAAATTCTTGAAAATCCACGCTGTTGTTCGCGTGCGCGCCGCCGTTAATGATATTAAACATCGGCACGGGTAGCACGCTAGCGTTCGCGCCGCCTAGGTAGCGATATAAAGGCACGTCAAGGCTTTTAGCCGCCGCGCGCGCTACCGCCATAGATACGCCAAGCACCGCATTTGCGCCCAAGCTTGAGTAGTTATCGGTGCCGTCAAGCTCGCGCATCTCATCATCAAGCGCCTTTTGACCAAAAGCATCAAGCCCGATCACGGCTTCAGCGATCTGCGAATTTACGTTTTCTACCGCCTTTAGCACGCCCTTGCCGCAGTACCTATCGCCCCCGTCGCGAAGCTCCAGCGCCTCGCGTTTGCCCGTGCTTGCGCCGCTTGGCACTATCGCGCTTGCTACGGTGCCGTCGCTTAGAGCCACGGTCGCTTTCACGGTCGGGTTGCCGCGGCTATCTAGCACCTCTATCGCATAAACATCTTCGATATAAATCATCATTCATCTCCACTTTGTAAATTTTCTTCATCGTCCGCGTCTGCGCTGAAATTTACGCTACCCATCTGCTCGCGTATTTTAGCGGTGATCTCTTCGGCGACAGCAGGGTTATTCTCTAGATAAATTTTAGCGTTTTCGCGCCCTTGACCCAGCTTAGTGTCGCCGTAGCTGAACCACGCACCGCTTTTATCGATGATATCGAGCTTGACGCCGTAATCGATCAGCTCGCCCACTTTGCTGATGCCCTTGCCGAACATTATGTCAAATTCCGCGATCTTAAACGGCGGCGCCACCTTGTTTTTCACGACCTTGACTTTGGCTCGGTTGCCGATGCTCTCTTCGTTTTGTTTTAAAGTGGCGATCTTGCGTATGTCGATGCGCACCGAAGCGTAAAATTTAAGCGCATTTCCACCAGTCGTCGTCTCGGGCGTGCCATAGCCCATCGCTCCGATCTTCATACGGATTTGATTGATAAAGATCACCGTCGTATTCATCTTATGCACGACGCCTGCGAGCTTGCGCAGCGCTTGGCTCATAAGTCGCGCCTGAAGCCCCACGTGCTGATCGCCCATGTCGCCCTCGATCTCGTTTTTCGGCGTGAGCGCGGCGACGCTATCAACGACGATGAGATCGATCGCACCGCTTTTTGCCAGGGTCTCTACGATGTCAAGCGCCTGCTCGCCGAAATCGGGCTGGCTAACGTAGAGATTGTCGGTATCGACGCCTAAATTTGAAGCGTATTTGACGTCCAGCGCGTGCTCGGCATCCACGAATGCGCAAATTCCGCCCGCCTTTTGGCACTCGGCGATGATGTGAAGCGTGAGCGTCGTCTTTCCCGAGCTCTCCGGCCCGTAAATCTCGATGATACGCCCTTTCGGCACGCCGCCGATGCCAAGCGCGATGTCAAGCCCCACAGAGCCCGTAGAGATGGCGTCTATCGGCTCGACCTGCTTGTCGCCTAGCCGCACGAGCGTGCCCTTGCCGAAAGCTTTGTCGATCGATTTTAGCGCCGCATCCAGCGTCTTTTTCTTTCCCTCGTCCATGTTTTTCCTTAAAAATAAATTCACTTGATTTTACCAAATTTGAAATGAATTTTTGATTATTCGCCCAAATTCGGTGCGGCGTAGGAATTTAAAATTTTTCAAAAGCGCAAAAGCTCTGCGCGGCAAGCCTTAAAGCGTTAAATTTAGCCTTTTAAACGGGCTTAATTTTTCACGTTTTTCTTTAGAAATTCCACATTTTTATGAGGGCTGTAGCAAAATTTCACTATAATTTCGCAACATTTTAGAATCACGCCGCGCGCGAAATTTAAAGCGGAGCAAAAAGGATAAAATTTGAAGATTTTTAAGCATATAAACGTCGCCCACTCACCCGACGCCGACGATATTTTTATGTATAAGGCGATTGATTTCGGTTGGGTGAGCTCCAAAAATCTAAAATTTAGCGCCACCGCGCTTGACATCCAGACGCTAAACGACGAGGCGCTAAAGGGCACTTATGAGGCCACGGCGATTAGCTTCGCGCTATATCCGCTCATCTGCGACGAATACGCGCTTTTGCGCACGGCGGTGAGCTTCGGCGAGGGCTACGGCCCAAAGCTCGTTAAGAAAAAGGACGCGGTTTTGAAGCGAAATTTCAAAGTCGCACTCAGCGGCAAACACACGACTAATGCCCTGCTTTTTCGCATGGCCTACCCGCAGGCGCGCATAGTTTATAAAAATTTTCTCGACATCGAAAGCGCGGTTTTAAGGGGCGAGGTGGACGCTGGCGTGCTGATACACGAGAGTATTTTGGACTTTTCGGACGAGCTTTGCGTGGAGCGCGAGATCTGGGATATCTGGAGCGAGCTAGCGGGCGAAAATTTGCCGCTGCCGCTGGGAGGCATGGCGGTTCGCCGCAGCCTACCGATAACGGACGCCATCGAGTGCGAGCGCGTGCTAACGGAGGGCGTGCGTATCGCCACCGCGCATAAGCCGTTTTTGTCGCACATGCTCATGGAGCGAAATCTCATCCGCGTGGACGACGCAAAGCTCGAAAAATATCTGAGCCTTTATGCTAACGAGGCCTCGATCGAGCTTTCGGGGTCGCAGATAAGGGCGGTAGATAGGCTGTTTGAACTTGGCTACGAGCGCGGATTTTACCCTACGCCGATTAGCGCGCAGGAGAATTTTATCCCGCGCGAATATAACGAGATCCGTTTCGCGGACTGCGGCGGGCAAAACCCGATGTAAAACCGGACGAGGTTAAAATTTAGCTGAAATTTAGCCTTGCTTCGGCTGATTTTGCTCGGAACATTGCTCTTTCGTTTCGGCTAAATTTCTAGGCGTTAAGGGGTTTGTGCCTCGGCTAAAATTTTACTTCGGCGTAAAAACAGACGCGCGGTAGAATTTTATATCGCTTTTGCCGTAGCGGTAATGTATCGCCGCTTTTGGATTTAGCCGCGGAGTGCAATGTGAATTTAAAATTTGCGCGCAAATTTAACGTCAAGCTTGCCGTGATTTTGCCGCCAAGTTCGTCAATCGACCGCGTGCTGTGGCGCCATTGTCGCGGTGCGATGTGCCGCGTTAATTTACGGCTACGCGGCGATGAAATTTCACGGCACGGAGATACATTGCGCGGCTGTATTTTGTGCCGCAGAGTGCGAACTGCGCGTACGACATAGCGCGCGCCGAAAATGTATCGAAAGCGAGCTAAATTTAATCGCAGCAGCGTTAAATTTTTAAGATAGCGTTCGCGTTTTGCACCGTGCGGCGCGGCGGTATCGCTAAATTTTAAAACGATACGGGGCGAGCGGCAAGCGCGAAATTTAGAAATGAAATTTAAAAGGCAAAATTTTGAAAACAAAGCAGATAGATTTTAGCAAATACACCTCCGTGCGCATCGGAGGGAGCTTTGCGGTGCAAATTTTAAAGGATGAGGCCGATTTTGCGGAGTTTGAGAGTATCCGCGAGCGCGCGATCATCGGCGGCGGCAATAATCTGCTCATCTCGCCCGCGCCGCCGCACCTTGCGATGCTAAGCGAGGAGTTTGATCGCATAAGCTTAAGCGGCGATGTCCTTAGCATCGGGGCTGCGACGAAGTCAGGTAAAATTTACAACTTCGCCAAAAAGCAAAACATCGGCGGCTTTGAGTTTTTGCGCAACATCCCAGGGCAGCTCGGCGGGCTAATCAAAATGAACGCAGGGCTTAGCGGCGCTAGCATTAGCGATAGCCTGCTTGCCGTGCGCCTGGCTCGCGGCTGGGTGGAGCGCGAGCGGATAAGCTTCGCCTACCGAAGAAGCGGGATCGAGGGGCTGATTTTGGGCGCCGAGTTTAAAATTTCGCGCGGCTTTGATGCCGAACTCGCCGCGGATTTCGCCGCCAAACGCGCCAATCAGCCAAAGGGAGCTAGCTTTGGAAGCTGCTTTAAAAACCCGCCGAATGACGCCGCGGGCAGGCTGATCGAAGCGGCGGGGCTTAAAGGCCACGCGATCGGCGGCGCAAAATTTAGCGAACAGCACGCCAATTTCATCATAAATTTTGGCGGCGCGAGCTTTGAGGATGTGATGAGCCTGATAGAGCTTGCTCGCGAGCGGGTTTTGCAGCGCTTCGGCGTTGCGCTTGAGCTAGAGGTTAAAATTTTATAATTCAAGCGCGGACTTCGCAGACTAAAGCAGCGAGCAGCGTGACGAGCGAGCGTAGTGCGCACGACGGTGAGGAGGTAAAAAGCTGCATCTATAACGAATACGGTGTGCTTGTGGGCGGCTTTTATTTAAGAGCATTTATCGTACTCGGCGCGGTCTATATATTTTAACCTCTATCTTTTGGTATTGCTCGGGCGCTTGACCGAGCTTTTAAATTTTATCACTCTTTTGACTCTTTTGCTTTTGCAAGCAAACCGCCTACTTGATCGCTCGCATCTGCTAACGGCGCAAATTCACACTATTTTAGATAAAATTTTGATATAATCTCCCGCTTTAAAAGCTAAAATTCAAAGGAAACATATGAAATTTATTTCTCACAAAATTTTAAAAAGCGCAGTTTTGCTGGCAGCATTGGGATCTTTTGCGACTTGCGGCGCCGAGACGCAGCAACCTAACGGCTACGCCATAAGCGGCGCAGCACTATCGGCGATAGAGGAGGACAATAGGGCGAAAGAAAATTATCTAGTCATCGACGTCAGAAGCGCGGATGAGTACGCTGCAGGCCACATAAAGCACGCGATTAATATCCCGCTTGGAGAGCTGGAAAGCAGGCTGGATGAGATAAACGCCTACAAGGATAAAAACGTCGTGCTTTATTGCAATACGGGCAATCGCAGCGGCAAAGCGCTTGATCTGCTTAAACAAAAGGGGTTCAATGTGCTTATGAATGCGCCCGGCGTGAAGCAATACGACTATGAGCTGTATAAAGTCGGCAGCATAAACGCGGAGGGGTTTTTGAAAATAGCAAATGATCCAAACGTGCTGATCATCGATGCTAGGCAGAAGCAGGACTACGACGCGGGGCATATGAAAGGCGCGATAAATATCCCATACGGCGAGCCTTTAGAAAACTACAAGGACGTGCTTGAGGCCAATAAAGACAAAAAGATGATCACACACTGCTACAGCGATAACCGCAGCGCCAAGCTCGCCAAAGCCCTAAACGAGCGAGGCTACAACGTCACAAATCTACTCGACGGCACGAAAGAGTATAATTACGAGCTGGTGAAATAAATCAGAATTGGCTCTTGAGGTAAAATTTTACGACCATTTTTTGTATTCGCCGCGTCTTTGTGATATGCAGCTTCGCGGCACCTGATAAGACAGATACCGCTAAATTTGAAATTATTTGCTCCGCCTGCTCATTTAGCGCCTACTTTGCATAAGATCTGCCTTCGATGCAGAGCATAAATTTTAAATTCTCCATACCGAGGCGATAATGGCGCTTGGAGCTCAATTCCTTTTGTAAAAATTTTCAAAATTTAAATCATAAAGTTATAGCAGAAAAGCAAGTATTTAAAGCTAAAAAATAGAATTTTATAAGTTAGCGCGGGTTTTGTGAAACGCAAAATTGAAACAGACTCTATAAAAATTGCGTAAATTTTAAATGCAACCAAATCGCTTAAAAATTTTACTTCCGAAAATGAAATTTCGCGCTAGTGGTACGCGCGTTTTAAATAGCCTCACCAATTTCGATAAAATTTGCGCTTTAGGAGAGGCAAGCAAAATCAAGACCGAATTCTAAAAGCAAATTAAGCCCGCAATGTATTTTTTCACTCCGTAATTACAATGAACCGAATTTTGCGCGGAAGTCAAGCGCACGTTAAATTCTGCACGAAATTTTATTCAACCAAGAATTCCTTCTTATCGATCGTGCCGTGATAAAAAATCCCGAGCGTATCGTCAAAGGTCTTATCCAAAAATCCATCTTTTTTTAGTCCTGCTAAAGATGTATTGATTAGCTCTAGCAGCGCATTATTGCCCTTCTGCACGGCGATTGCATTGTAAGTTTGCTTACCTAGACCATCCAAAGCAACCTGCGTTTTATTATCGATAATCGCGTATGCGTGCAGGATTAGATTATCATCGACATGCACGGCATTTTTCGCCCTCTTAAAAGCGCGGTAACATTTAGCCGAACTGGCGCAAAAATTCAAATTCTTTCTAAAGCCCGCTTTGCGTAAGAAATTGTGAATAGGAGAGTGTTTGATGACGAAAATCCTCTTTTTGCGGAGTTGATCGAAGCTCGTGACATTCTCGTCTTTTTTGGCTAGCACACCTACCTGCACCTTAAAATAAGGCTCCGAAAAATCTACTTTTTTCGCTCGCGTGGGCGTAGGAGTAAAGGTCGCAATCACCATATCCGCTTCATTGCGCTGTAAAACGCTAATGCGTCTTGAAGCCGTGATCGGGATAAATTTTACCTTGCCAGGATTATCGCCGAAAATCTCCTTGCCGAGCTTTTCGCCAAGAGCAATCTCAAATCCCCTGTATTTGCCGTCTACGAGCGCACTAAACGGCGGCTGATCGTTATATACACCGATGCGAACAAGCCTATCTTTTTTGATCTGATCCAAAGAATTTGCAGATAGAAAACCAAGTAGCAGAGCCGCCAAAACAAATACTTTCATTTGCTCCCCTTTTAGTTGAAATAAGGCGCAATTATAATAAAAAGAAATTATAGCCAGCTAAAATTCTGCGATTTATGGCGCATTTTCATCTAAATTTATGAAAAGATGAAATTCGCGGAGAAATTCTATGTCCAATTTACAAACGAAATCTCATAAAAAACTTACACGAGCGAAATAAGAAGCTCTTTTAATTAAATTTTATAGACAAAATCTACGGATGAATTTCACGCTAGAAAACCTTAGCAAAATTTACGATATTTTTAAAAGCAAACTACGAAATTCTACGCAGATTTAGCGTCTAATTGCGGATTTAGCTAAGGGGTGGAATTTAGCTCTGTTGTTGCGCAGAAGCTTAAACTCTTAAAATTTCGCAAGACTAAGCTAAGATGCAAACTTGGCAGTAACAACCTTAGATCGGCATTACGCGGATGTTCGGGCTAAGGTTTTCTTGCAAAACATTTTCGATCGCGTATAATGTGCCGCTCGCACCACTGGCGCAGCCGCTACAAGCGCCTAGATAGCGGATGTAGATATCGGTTTTGCCGTCGTCTGCAGGCCTAATGTCGATGACGTCGAGATTGCCGCCGTCCATCTGAAGCATCGGGCGGATATCCTCGTCAAGTACCCCTTCGACCGCTTTAAATTTACCGATCAAATTTAGCTGCTCAAAGCTCATCTCGGCTCCCGCTTTCGCGCTAGTAGCGGCGCTCGCTTCGGCTTGAGCTTGAAGCCTCTCCCGCTCCATCTCCTCTCTGGTTTGCTTTAAAATATCGACCAGATAATAATCCTTCTCCTCGTGTCCGCCTGGGCGCACGCAGGATTTACAAAACGCACCCGCTTTGGTGTATTGCGTGATCTCTTCGACCGTGTGAAGATCGTTTAGGCGGATAACTTCTTTGATCGTGCCGAGGCTTACGCGCGCACAGTCGCACACGATGATCTCATCCTCAAAATGCGCGGGATCGACCCCCTTATAGTTCGCAGCAGCCTGCTTGATGACGTCGTACGCCATGACCGAGCAGTGCATCTTTTGCGGCGGTACGGCTGGCTCGTCCGGGTTGTCGCGCATCGCATGCTCTACGTCTAAATTTGTAATCTTCACCGCTTGATCGACGGTCTTTCCGATACAAAGCTCAGCCATCGTATCCGAACTCGCAATCGCCGTACCGCAACCAAAGCTTTTAAATTTAGCGTCTAAAATTCTATCAGTCTTAGGATCGATCAACCAATACAGCCGCACCGCATCGCCGCAACTCTCGGCGCCGAAGTCCGCGACCACTAGCTTACCACCTCTAGCCTTCGCTTCCTCCTCGGTGATCTCGCCCATATAGCGAGGATTATTCATGCGGTCCTGCACTTTTTGCGAGTATTGCTCCCAGATAGAGCCGTTTATCAAACTGTTTTTTGCCATTTTTTATCCTTTATTTTTCTCATAACCTTGCGGCGCGTAAGCAAACGTACTTGAAATCCCGCGCAGACGGGCGATAGCTTTACCAATATGTTCGATCGCGTAATCGATCTCCGCCTCCGTCGTAAAGCGCGACAGCGAAAGCCTTAGCGCCGTATGCGCCAGCTCCTTATCTGCGCCGATCGCTTCCATTATCGGATTATTCTCGAGCGCCTCGCTCGCACACGCAGAGCCAGTAGAAGCGGCAATACCAACTTTATTCAGATCCCACAGCATCGCCTCTCCCTCGACGCCTTGGATCGAGGCGAGGATAGTGTTTGGCACGCGAATGCTGCGGTCGCCCACGACGCTTACGTTTGAAATTTGCAAAAGCGCATCTTCCAGCTTATCACGCAGCCTGCTTACCTGAGTACGCTCAAAATCCATAAATTTATTTGCTAGCTCTAAGGCTTTGCCGAGCCCCACGATGCCCGCTACGTTTAGTGTGCCGCTGCGGCGTCCGCCCATCTGCTCGCCGCCGTGAAGTAGGCTCGTAAGCGGCTTACTATCTTTTATGTAGAGTGCTCCGACGCCCTTTGGAGCGTGAAATTTATGCCCGGAAAGGCTTAAAAAATCCACGTCCGCATCGCGCACGTTCACCTTTATCTTACCTATCGCTTGCACCGCGTCGGCATGATATAGCGCGCCATGCTCATGTGCGATTTGCGCGATTTTTTTTACGGGGAAGATCGTGCCGGTTTCGTTATTTGCCCACATCACGCTAACAAGCGCAGTTTTGTCGTTGATCTTTTCGCTAAGCTCATTAAGATCGATTAGTCCGTCTTTATCGACGCCCAGGCGAGTGATCTTTACGCCGCAAATTTTTTCTAAAAAAGCACAGGTCGCGCTGATTGCGGGGTGCTCAACGGAGCTTATGACGATATTATCCTTCTCGCCGGTTAGAATTTTATCGTAGTAAATTCCTTTTAAAACCCAGTTATTGCTCTCGGTCGCACAGCTCGTGATGACGATATCATCCGCATCCGCAGCGCCGAGTCCCGCATAGAGCCTATCCATCGCAGTTCTTAGCGCGGGGTGAGTCTCGCTGCCGAAGCTGTGAAGGGAGTTTGGGTTGCCGTATTTATCGCAAAAAAACGGCTTCATCTCCTCAAAAACTTCGGGATCGACCATCGTAGTGGCGTTATTATCCAAATAAACGCGCTGCATAAAATTCCTTTCTAAAATTTGTCTGAAATTTAATCAGACAATTTCGCTCTTTTATCAATTTCGCACGATAATATAACATAATTGCTAAATTTTTCTTTAACGCTTGCCGTTTTAAAAACCGAAAGTTTTCGGAGAATTTATTAGATCAAAAAATTCCTTGCGCGTGTCGTTTCGGCTGATAAAAAGCCCCCGCAGTGCCGACGTAGTCGTGGTCGAGTTGATCTTTTGCACGCCGCGCATCTCCATGCACATGTGTCGCGCCTGCAGCACCACGCCCACGCCGAGCGGATGGATCACCTCTTGGATTGCGCTTGCGATCTGCTCGGTAAGCTGCTCTTGGATCTGCAGCCTGCGCGCGAAAATATTTACCATACGTGGAATTTTACTAAGCCCCACGACCTTTTTATTCGGGATATATGCGACGTGCGCGCGCCCAATGATAGGCAGCAGATGGTGCTCGCAGAGACTATAAAATTCTATATCTTTTATCAAAACCATCTCATTGTTGCTGCTCTCAAACAGCGCGTCATTTAAAATTTCTTTTGGGTCCAGCTCGTAGCCGCTAGTTAGAAACTCATAGGCTTTGGCTACGCGCTCAGGCGTCTTCGCAAGCCCGTCGCGCTTAGGATCCTCGCCTAAAATTTCAAGCATCTGCGACACGCAGTTTTCAAATTTAGCTCGGCTTTTTTCGTCCATTTTTAGCAATTCCTTAAAGATCGATGCGCGATATTACTCAAAAACGCCTTTTATAACGCTGATAAATTTTAAAATCCTAATTAAAATTTCGGGCTACGCTCGGCAGTTTATGTTTAACGTATCGGTAAAATTTTAGCCTCAGCCCGCTTTAAATTTTAAGGCGGGCTCTTAAAATTTTAAAATTTAAAAGCCGCGAGCCGCTTAGGCTCGGCAAATTTTAGGAATTTATACTTTAAATAAGAAATTTTTTGATATATTACCAGCTATTTTTAAATTTTCTAAAGGAATTTTATGGAAGTAAAAGCAAAAATGAAAGACGCCGCAAATGCGGTCGCTGCGAGCAAGATCGAAGCAAAGCAGATCGCAGACAAAGTAGAAGAGCTAGCCAAAAAGGCCTCCAAGCAGCTAAGAATCGACGGATTCAGACAGGGCAAGGTGCCTACCGCGGTGGTTTTGAAGCGATACGGCAAGCAGCTTGAGGGCGACGCAAAGCAGGAGCTTCTTAAAGATATGATCGATCAGTCTCTTAAAATTTTAAAGAAAAAGCAGGAGGAAATTTTATCCGAGCCGGTCTTTTCTAAATTTGATGAAAAAAACGGCGATATCGATGTGCAGATCGAAATTTCTTTCAGACCAGAAGTTAGCGTAGAAGGGTACGAGGAGCTAATTCCTAAATTTAGCAGCCCGCGCGTTACCCAAAAAGAGATCGACGAGAAAGTGGCGGAATTTTTGCAGATGATCGCTCCGCTTTCTAAAACCAATAAAAAAATTCTAGCCAAAGACGATTTTGCGAAATTCGACTTCGAAGGCTTCGTTGACGGTAAGCCATTCGACGGCGGCAAGGCGCAGGACTACGTCCTTCAGATCGGATCAAATCAATTTATCCCGGGCTTTGAAGACGGAATGATCGGACTTAGAGTGGGCGAAGAGCGCGACGTAGCGGTTAAATTTCCGCAAGATTACGGCGCGAAAAGCTTAGCCGGCAAGGACGCGATCTTTAAAGTCAAGCTTCACGAAATTCAGGCTAAAAAACCTGCCAAAGAGCTCGGCGAGGAGGAGCTAAAGCAAGCGCTTCCGGGCGAGAAAGAGCCGAGCAAGGAGAAATTTGAAACGCGCATCAAAGAGCGCATCAAAAACGATAAGCTTCAAAAATTGATAAATGAGGATCTAAAGCCTAAATTTGCAGACGCGCTCGCCGAGAAATTTAACTTCGCGCTTCCAAAAGCGATCGTCGAGCAGGAGATTAATTTGCAATTTAACAACGCCTGGAGCGGCTTTTCAAAAGAGCAGATCGAGGAATTTAAAAACAACAAAGACGCCCTAGATAAAAAGCGTGAAGAGTTTAGAAAGGCTGCCGAAAACAGCGTAAAACTTACCTTTTTAATCGACGAGCTAGCTAAAAAACGCAATATCGACGTAAGCGATCAGGAGCTCGTCCAAGCGGTCTATATGGAGGCCTACACCTACGGCGCAAACCCGAAAGAGCACCTAGATAGGTACCGCAACAACGGCATGTTGCCGGCCGTCAAAATGGCGCTGATCGAGGAGAAGCTATTTAACGATATTTTCTCAAAGCAGGGCAAAAAAGAAGAGAAGGGCGAATAGATGGTGATTCCTTACGTTATCGAACAAACTAGTCGCGGAGAGCGCAGCTACGACATCTACTCGAGGCTACTAAAAGACCGTATCGTAATGCTTAGCGGCGAGATCGACGATGCGGTAGCAAGCTCGATCGTCGCGCAGCTTCTGTTCTTGGAAGCGGAGGATCCGGATAAGGATATCTATCTATACATCAACTCCCCGGGCGGCGTGGTTACGAGCGGATTTAGCATTTATGACACGATGAATTACATCAAACCCGACGTAAGCACGATCTGTATCGGTCAAGCGGCGTCGATGGGGGCATTTTTGCTAAGCTGCGGAGCCAAAGGCAAACGCTATGCGCTTCCAAACTCGCGCATAATGATCCACCAGCCACTCGGCGGCGCGCAAGGCCAAGCTACCGACATCGAGATCCAAGCCAAAGAAATTTTACGAATGAAAGAAATTCTAAATGGCATCCTTTCGCAAAATTCTGGCAAAGATCTCGCGCAGGTCGAAAAGGACACCGATCGCGACTTTTTTATGAGCGCCGAGGATGCCGTGCAATACGGACTGATCGATCAAGTACTTCAAAAGAGCTTTAAATAGATGATCCTGGACGTCCTTACCTATCCGAATAAAAAGCTTTATCAAAGATCGACCGAGGTCGTGAAATTCGACGCGGCGCTGGGCGAGCTTTTGGACGATATGTATGAGACGATGATCGCAAAAAACGGCATAGGTCTTGCCGCCATCCAGGTAGGCAGGCCCGTGCGCGCTTTGATTATAAATTTAGCCAATGAGGAAAAAATCCAAGACAAAAAGGACCTTATCGAGATCATCAATCCGCAAATTTTAAAAAAGGAAGGCCAGGTCGTATTTCAGGAAGGCTGCTTGTCGGTGCCGGGCTTTTACGAGGACGTTACGCGCGCCGAGTTTATCACGGTGCAGTTTAAAGACCGCGCCGGCAATACTCAGCAAATGGACGCTAGCGAGCTGCTAGCCGTCTGTATCCAGCACGAGATGGACCACCTCGACGGACATCTTTTCATCGAGCGTATCGGATACAACAAACGCAAAAAATTTGATAAAGAATTCAAAAAAAGTCTAAAAGAAAAATCGAAATGAAATCCCTAAAATGCGCTGCCTTCACGGATGCTCTGATCCCCGTAGAGGTCGAGTCGACATTCGTGCGGGGGCTGCCTGGATTTAATATCGTCGGTCTTGCGGGCGCTACGATAAAAGAGAGTGAAAGTCGCGTAAAAGCGGCGCTTATGAGCCTAAATTTTAAATTTCCCGCATCCAAAATCATCATAAATCTCTCCCCCTCCGACACGCCCAAAAACGGCTCGCACTTCGATCTTGCGATCGCGCTTCTAATCGCGCTGCAAAAAGAGCGCATCGACGGCGATTTCTTCGTCTTCGGCGAGCTTGGCTTAGACGGCAGCTTAAAGAGTACGGCAAGCCTCTTTTCGATCCTACTTTTTTTAAGCACGAAAGTGAAGCGCGCTAAAATTTTAGTGCCGCAAAGCATTGCTATAAAGGCCTGCACGATCCCAAACTACGACGTTTATGCCGTGGACAGCCTAAGCGATGCGGTCAGATTTTTTTTAGATGAGGAGTTCGCCGCGAGTAGGCTCATGCGAGAAACCCATCCGCTTTTTAAAAACGTCGTGGAGATTGACGGGCAAGCTTACGTTCCCAACCGCGATTTTTCGCTCGATTTCAAAGACGTCAAAGGACAAAAGCGCGCCAAGCGCGCGAGCCTGATCGCCGCGTGCGGCATGCACAACATCCTCTTTGAGGGCAGTCCCGGCTGTGGCAAAAGTATGTGCGCCAAGCGGATAGCCAGAATTCTGCCGCCGCAGAGCCTGGGCGAAGTGCTACTCTCGTGCGCCTACGAGTCGCTAAATAACAAAGACGTCGATTTTAGCGCGCTACGCCCCTTCCGCTCGCCGCACCACACCAGCACGCGCAGCTCCATTTTCGGCGGCGGCAGTAGCGGCGCAAAGATCGGCGAGGTCGCGCTCGCAAACGGCGGCGAGCTGTTTTTCGACGAGCTGCCGCACTTCGGCAAGCAAATTTTAGAAAGCCTGCGCGAGCCGCTGGAGGATAATAGAATTTTGATTTCGCGCGTAAATTCCAAGGTCGAGTACCAAACGAAATTTATCTTCGTCGCGGCGCAAAACCCCTGCCCGTGTGGAAATCTATTCTCCAAAAACCTCACCTGCACCTGCTCGCTAAACGACATCAGGCGCTACAAAAACACGATCTCCGCGCCGCTGCTTGATCGCATCGACATATACGTCGCGATGGACGAGACTGGCGCGGACGATAAAAGCGACGTTTGCAGCGAGGAGATGGCGGATGCGGTGCTGCGGGCATTTCGCGCGCAAAAGGCTCGCGGACAGAGCGAGCTAAACGCAAAGCTGCGCGACGAGGAAACCGAAAAATTTTGCGTCTGCGAAAGCGCTGCGCGGGATGTTTTGCAAATGGCGATCACCCGCTACGATCTTTCGCAGCGCGGCGTGAATAAGACGCTAAAGCTCGCGCGCACGATCGCCGATCTAGCAGGCGCCGAAATCATCGCCAAGGCGCATATTTTGGAGGCTCTTAGCTTTCGCATAAGGAGCGAAATTTGAAAAAAATTTTCTTTAGTACCGAGGGGCTCGATGCGCGAGCGAGCGCAAAATTTGGACTGAGCGAGCAAATTTTAATGGAAAACGCCGCCGGCAGAATAGAGAGCGAGATCAGAAAGCGGCTCAAAAAGGGCTCGCGCATTTTGGCGCTTTGCGGCGGCGGAAATAACGGCGCCGACGCGATGGCGGCGCTGCGAAAGCTAAGCGGCGATTTTAGCTGCACGGCGCTTTGCGTGCTTCAAAACAGAAGCGCGGCGGGTAAATTTCAAGCGGAAGCGGCGCGGGCTGCGGGCGTTAAGCTTATCGATATCGCGAGCGCAAAAGACGCTTTCGAGCACGTAGAGGACGCGTCTAGCAAGGATGCCTGCACGCATGAAAGCGTAGGCGGCTCCTCTTTAAAGGGCGCGAGCGAGCCGCGGGGCGAGCACGAAAACCTGAACGGCGCGGACGTTTCAGGCGGCGGCGATAAATTAAGCACGAAATTTGCAGGCGCTAAATTTGAGATCGCGGCGCGTGGCGGCGAGTGCGGCAATCTAGGCAACGAATGCGGCGAACCGAGCGTCCTGCACGATGAGATTACAAGCGCAGACTGCATAATCGACGGGATTTTCGGCAGTGGTTTGAATAAACCGGTAAGCTCTGAAATTTGTGAAATTTTATCTCTCGCAAACAGCGCAAAATCCCTAAAAATCGCAGTCGATATCCCAAGCGGCATCGATGGGAGCGGGCGCATTTTAGGCGGTGCCTTTTGCGCGGATCTGACGATCGCGATGGGAGCGCTGAAGCTCGCGCTGTTTTCGGACGGCGCGAAGGATCAGGTAGGACGGATCAAGGTCGCAAATCTTGGAATTTCGCGCCAAAATTTTGAGGAGCGGAGCGAATATTTTCTACTTCAAAAAAGCGATCTGAAGCTGCCGCTACGCAGGAAGCAAAACACCAACAAGGGCGATTTCGGGCACACCTACGTCGTAAGCGGGCAGATGAGCGGAGCGGCGCAGATGGCGGCTCTAGCGGCTCACGCGATCGGCAGCGGGCTCGTTAGCGTCGTTAGCGAGGGGCCATTAAATTTAAGCCCGATTTTGATGCAAAAAAGCTCATTCGATGCCGCGCGGGTCGTGGTCTGCGGTTGTGGTCTCGGGGAGCGAAAGATCGATCTTGCCGCGCTACGGGACAAAAGCTGCGTCATCGACGCCGATCTGTGCTATGAACGCGAAATTTTAAGCCTGCTAAACGCCAATTCAAATTTAATCTTAACGCCCCATCCAAAGGAGTTTTGCTCGCTCTTAAAGATCGCAGGTATCGCGGATATTAGCGTAAGCGAGCTGCAAGAGCGGCGCTTCGAGCTTGCACGGGCGTGGAGCGGGAAATTTAGCGGCGTACTCGTGCTAAAGGGCGCAAACACGCTCATCGCGCAGGCAGGCATCATCTACGTCTGCGACAAAGGTAGCGCCGCGCTCGCAAAGGGCGGCAGCGGCGACGTGCTCGCAGGGCTCATCGGCGGACTGCTCGCGCAAGGCTACCCGCCTCTGCAAGCCTCAATCTGCGGCGTCCTAGCCCACGCACTCGCCGCGCGAGCCTTCGCCAAAAACTCTTACGCGCTAAATCCGCTCGATCTCATCGAGGAGGTAAAATGGTTGTGAAAAAGCTCGCCGTGCTTTTTAGCGGCGGCGGCTCAAATTTAGAAGCGATCCTGCAGAAGCTGCACGGCAAAATTTTCGGCGAAACTAAAATCGAAGTCGTGCTAACGCTAAGCAACAAAGCAGATGCGGGAGGCATAGCAAAAGCCGCAAAATTCGGGCTTAAAAGCGTGATCCTAAATCACAAAGATTTTGCTAGCCGCGAGGAATTCGACGCCGCGCTCGTGCGCGAGATCGAAAAAAGCGGCGCAGAGCTTACGGTGCTTGCGGGCTTTATGAGGATTCTAACGCCCGTTTTTACAAGCAGGGTTCGCGCGATAAACCTGCACCCGTCGCTGCTGCCGCTTTTTAAGGGCGCGCACGTGATAAAAGAGAGCTTCGAGAGCGATATGAAGGTGGGCGGCGTGAGCGTGCACTGGGTCAGCGAGGAGCTTGACGGCGGCGCGATCATCGCTCAGCGCGCGTTTGAAAAGAGTGCGGGCATGAGCTTTGAAGCTTACGAAGCCAAAATCCACGAGATCGAACATGAGCTATTGTCGCAGGTGATCGTAGAAATTTTGTGCCAAAGCTAAATTTAGCGCAGAAATTCGCGCTAAATTTAAAGAGCTAAACTCCGTGGAATTTTGTAGATTTTAAAGCTTAGTCTTTTAAATTTAGGGGCGGATTCGAAGCTAAGCTTTAAAATTTGCTTCGCTAAATTTAGAAAGAGAAAGATGACCGCAAACGAACTGGAAAAACTAAGACTCAGCATCCTGGAGGAGGCGGAGCAGCATAAAGGCACGGCGTTTTCGATAATAGTACTAGCGGTGCTAGCCTCGGCGCTGTGGCTATTTTTCAATTTTAGAGATCAAAATGCAGCAATGGGCCTCTGCTGGATCATAGTGGCATTTAGCTGCGGCAGTATCTCTTATAGAGTAGTGAATAAAGATGCAAATAAGTGCGCGTATTTATCTTTTGCATCTTGCTGGGCATACTTGCCAAAGGCGTAGAAATATGCAAGAATGATGCCTTGCGCTTCGTCATCGCGCTCGTAACCATATGCCTTTCGCTATTTAATATCGCGGGCGCCGCACTGCAGCGGATCAAATACAATAGATCCAAAAAATTTGTCCGCGCCTTTAAACACCAATATATCGCGCCTTATATCGCAAGCCTAGGCTACCGCTACGAAATTTCAGGCTCATTTCGACCGGCGTATCTGCGCGCTAGCGGTCTATTTGTGGACGGCATAAGCTATTTTGATTGCGAAGATAAAATTTCCGGCGCTTATGACGGAGTATTTTCAGCTTTGCGGACGTCTGCGTGAGTCACACCGACGAACGATATAATAGCAGGGGGATCTTTTTCTACGCGGAATTTAAAAAGCGCGTAAACTCGGTGGCCGTGATCCTGCCTCCGCTCAGCGCGAAGCCGACGCTTGGCGGACTTAAGAAGATCGCGATGGATGGTAGCGAGTTTAGCTCCGCGTTTAGCATGTATAGCGCCGATGCCGTGTCTGCAATGATGCCCTCACGCTCGCCTTTATGCGGCGCCTACTTCGCTTTAGAAGCGGTGCCGGCGGACCGATCAGTTTAAGCTTTTCGGGCAAAACGTCTATATTTTCATCCGCACGGGATACGATAGTTTCGAGCCTAGCGTAGATCGCAGCGTATTTAGCTTTGATCCTGCCGCGTCTATCAAGCACGAGCTTCTATTCTTTCTCTCCATCGTAAAAAGTCTGAAATTAAACGAAAATATCTGGCAAGATTAAATTTAAAATTTGACCTTAAATCCACAAATACGGAGGCTTTGCGCCGCCGCGAAATTTTGGGTTTTGCTTTAAATTTACGCGCTACTACGCCGCAACCGCTGCGATAAAATTCTATTTGAAATTTCAAGGGCATTTAAACCATGAAATTTATAAAATTTTTGTAGCGATGCAAATTTTACGACATAGGATTTAGAGCTTTTAGCTATTTTTGCCTAGCATATTGTGACAAAATCAGCGATCTATTTTAGCTCTAAAAGCCGTTCAATATCGCCTTTGCTTAAATACGGCGCAAATATATGCTGCGGCTGCGAACCACTTAGTTTTACCAGCATATCGCCTGCGCCTAGAAGCTTTTCGGCTCCGCTTTCATCCAAGACAATCTGAGAGGCTTTGGCATTTTTGCACTTTTAATGCGATTCGTAAATCAAAATTTGCGCGCAATTCTTGCTTAAAAATATTTGCATTGGGCGTTTGGGTCGCTATGATTAGATGGATGTCCGCAGCTTAAAATTTTATCTAAACATCTAAAAGCTTTAAGCGGTCTTACGACATTGATGACGGTACGTTATTTGCAAAAATCTGCCGAATGAAATTTTTATGAGATTTTACGTTAAATTTTAATTAGATTTTATCACTCGCCTATAAATTTATGCTCGTGCAAATCCGCTCTGTATAGCATTATGATCTTGCCACTGCCGCTTACGGCACACGATCTTTATATGAGATTGCGACGAGGCTTTATTGCGCTTCGAATTTCATCAAACATTCTAAAATTTTACCGCTTCGTAGCGCGTGAATAGACTCGGGGTAAATTTCGTTTCGCTATTAGCGCGGCAATGCGTGTCTTTTCTACTCACTTAATATATCAAGAGCCGCTTTTAATTGCTCTTTAAAGGTTTCTCTCAGATCTTTTGGCTCCAAAATTTCGATATCCGGAAGCCACTTTTTTATAAATGGCAATATCTCCATATCCTGAGTAAAATCTATGCTAAAAATAATGCTACCATCTTCAAGCTTCTTTTTAAATTTTTGAGTTGGGAAAAACAGCTTCATGCCCTCCTTAAAATATATAGCCACTTTTGGAGAAGCTTTTAATAGCGCTATTTGCGTCGGCTTAGAGGGCAAGCTCATAGCATTTTGTATTTTATTGAAATACGTTTCGTATTCCTTCAATATCTTTCCTTCGTATTTTTTTGAGCTTTTACTAAGCGATACGATAAAAGCCACTCTTAAAAGCCTAAAATTTCCCTCGGCATCCTCGATAGCCAAATACCAATTACTGTCAGTAAAAACTATCTTTAGACATTTCGCATCGATTAAATTCTCCATTTCACCGATATATTTATACTTGATATTTCGGCATTCTTTATTTTTAACGGCATTTCGAAGCTCACTCAGATATCTTTTACTTAGCCCATCTTGCAAAACCTCCAAAGGATTGGTTCTAAATAAAAATACGTCCGAATCCTCTTTTAATTGTTTAGATACCTTCTCTTTTTCATGTTTATCTAAATCGTTAAACAACCTAGGATCATTTGCGTTTAATAAACTAATTAACCAGCCTAGATCATTGCCATATTCTAAAAGACATTTTAAAACGCCGATTATATCTTTGTTTTTGTCATATACTCTTAATACTTTTACCGGTCTCTTGCCATGCCCTATGAGCTTGCTTTCTATCCTAAAAGCGTCTGGAAATAGCTTGTCGATTTCGCCCATATACCTTCTAAGCGTTCTTTCCTTAATCCTTAACTCATCTAAAAGCTCTGTATCGGTAAGATAAATTTCTTGCTTTGCAACTAGCTTTTTTAAAATTTCAAAGATAACTATCGTTTTATTGTCTGCATCTGATGACATTATAACTCCTCGTATTCTCTAAATCTTGCGTGTTTAAATTCTCGTTTAATCACGACTTTGCCGTTTTCTACCTGCTCACTTACGATGCGGTTAGTAGTCGCATACACGGCTATCAGACCCATATTTTTAGCAAACCTTATCATATTATAAGTCGCTCCGAAATCACCCTGCACCAGCAATACGTCGCCCACTTTTGCTTGCTTTTTGAGTTTGTTTTTATAAGTTTCAACAAATTTTATTACGCTTTTATCAGACGGATCAATATCGCTCCACCTCGCATCGGCTATGTCTATGAATTTATCAACATTTAAATTCTTCCTCGCATCTTCTTCTTGCTCCGACGTCAAGGTGTGATTTATCAATATAAATAGGGTTTTCATATTTTATTTCCCAATATATTTTGCTGTATACAAAATGAATTATATTTATCTAATAATCTTGATAACTCTTGCTTTGAGTCTTCTATCCTTTCGTTGGCATTACCATGAGCTAGATTATTTCTTAATTTTTCGGCATCTTTTATAAAATCTCTAAAGGCACCAAGAGTTTTTATGCTTTCTAGCTTCTTTTGTATATTATCATGCACAGCGATGCTTGTTAAATAGGCCCCATTCCTCAATCCCATTTTTTTTACAATAGTCCTAGACTCATGCGTCAAATCATAAGCATTAAATTTTCTGCTGTTTTTAAAGTTATTTATATGCGCCTTTATATCGTCGCCAAAGCGCTCAAAGCTTTCCGCGCAGTAATATCCTATAGCCTCGAATAGTAAAGTTATAGCATTTAATAAATAACCTTTGGAGTTTAGAATTTTAGACATTCTATAAAATTTTATGGAATCTTTTTCTTTGCCTATATCTTGAAGCTCCCTTATGTGTCGTTGTATATCTTCAAGACTGCCTTTAAAAGTTTCTATTTGCTCATTCTTCAAAATAAAATCTATATCGCTTAGAATTTTGTCGACATCTTTATTAAGGGCTTTTAGCGAATTCGATAGTATATGATTAGAGATAGTTGATAACCTACTTATGAGGTTGCAAAAATTCTTATTTTTAAATTTAGAAACTAATGAAACCGTGTAATTATGATTAAAAGTTTCTAGCACATACGACATATTTGCAAGCTCTAGATATTCCTTTAAGTCAATTATTTCATACTCCTTTTTCAGTTCTATCTCTTTCGCAAAAAATATATGTTTGATTTTTTCTGTATTGCTTAGGCTTTTTGAGATTAGTGATATGGTCGCCAATATAGGTATATGCCTAAAACCATGTGTCAGGTCAATTATATATTTGTCATCATCGCTAGTAGCATCGTTTATGATACGTAAAATTTTATAGAAGTCCTTCTCGCCGTCAATAAAATTTCTATCGTTAAAGATTTCATTATACTCATTTTGAAACTCTTCTTTCAAAACACCGATTTGAATTTTTTTAGCCAATTGCGTAAAAATAGGCACAATATTTTGAGCTCCAAAATTATCTATTAAGAGCGAAAACATATTTATATATCGTTCTCTTTTTAAAGAAAATGAGCCTTTAAGCTTATCGTCATATCTATAAATAGGAATTCCGACTTCTTCATTTTTTGAAACTAAGCCTAAAATCGTTATAACTTTCATATTTTACTCCTCATTTTGCATATATGTTAAATCATAGTGTTTGACAGTATAATCGCTAGTGGAGACGTACTGCAAATGCCTGTCGTTGGGTATCGCAAACATCGCTCCGGCTATACTTATCGCCTTTTGTCCTCCCGTAACATCAAATACAATGTCGTCCTCTATAAAACCCTCTTGCTTAAGCTGGCTATATACGCTTTCTAAAAATTTATAGACGCTTTTTGCGTCTTCGAAATTCTTTATACATCGTACATTTGTCATATCCGCAAGCTCCTTGCCAAAGAGATTTTGCACGCATTTTAAAAATTTATCTCTATCGCCGTGAGATTTTTCAGAACAAGCGATTATAATCTTTTTAAGCCTTTGTTTGTGATAATCTATCGCTTTCAGCGGCATTCTATAATTATTTCTTCCATACTCATCGATAGTTTTAAATTTCAAAATTTCTTCTATTCCGCTATTATTCTCGCTTAAAAATAGTACCAGAACTTTAGCTCTTTTGGGTCTATCATTTATACATATATCGACATTAGGAATGTCTTTAGGAATTATTCGTTTGATTACCCCAAAAATCGCTATAGAGCCTAAAATTTGAACCACCATAGTGCCATCTTTGGCGCTCCATTTTAAAATTTCGCCGCCGAAAATTTTATCTAGTAGCGACGACATTCCGTCCGGTAACCAAGCGAAAAACAGCAATACTCCCGCGATGATAAAAAATGCCCTATACCCTAAAAGAGAGCTTCCCAAAAGCGAAACGACTATTTTTTGAAAATTTCTTTTTTCATAATGCGTCATTTTTTAAATTCCTTTAGCATCTCCATTATCTTTAACGTATCTTGATAGTCTCTGTCTTTTTCCGGCCTTTTTTGCTTGGTCTGTTCTTTCCATCTTCCAATCTTTTTAAACATGTCTCTTAACCCACAAAGCGCTTCAAATTTCATATCGTCAAATTTATCGGTTTGACTTATCGCTTTAAATAAGACTGTCGCTTCGGGCATATTTTTATAAATGGGATCGTTTTTGAGCTTATAAATTCTTTTATCCAGTTCGCTCATATTGCTTGTAGCTTCTTGTAGCTCTTTTTCTTTCCTTCGAAGTTCTATTGCCTCTTTTAAAGCCTTCTCTTTTTCTATTAGATCGTTTGCAAATTTTTGATATGACAATATACTTTGTTGATCGGATAATGGAACTGCTTGTACCGTATTTACATTTGTAAGTTTAATATACCTATCCAAATAATAGCGACGATCGCTATTTTTACTTTTTGCAAAATCTTCAAGATTCATATATACCAATTCAGAATTACCTTCGTTGTCTTGCTCGCTAGCCATTGAAAATAAATTTTTTATCTGCTCGCTTTCGTGCCATTTTATCTTGCCGTCGAAAATTTCACCGTTCATAGCCGACTCAAAATCCTTTAAATACTCCTTAGCTTCTTTGCTAAATCCATTGAGGTCTAAGACGCTGAGTTTAATTTTGCCGTATCCTAAAGGCTTCGCCATACCGATAGAATGATAGCAAAGATCGTTTTGATGAAACGTAATAGCTGATAGCAATGCTCCAATCTCAATAGGCAAGAGATTATGGACTAATATTTTGCATCTAAATTTTGCTCCCGACTGAAGTGGCGTGATATCTGTTTCTATATTTGCTGTTTTATCACCAGTATCACTTGTAGCAACGCTTTGACCTTTATGCGTCGGGTATCGCTTAAAACCAGATAGTGTGGCATTTCTATCATTATAAGTGGCGTATTTTCCACCATTTTGCTTTATGTAAATCGGATAGTAAGATGCTTTTGGGGAACCCAAGACGACTTTTACCTCATCGTCTAAATTTACATTTTGGATAGCTTTGGCGTGAGATACAAAAACCCTTCCTTTTAAGGACTCTTGTTTATTTTTAATTTTTCTACTATATCCAAATATAATTTCTGATAAATCGGGCTTACTCTCTTTTATTTGTGTATGAGCCAAGACCTCTTTTACGGATTTATCAAAAGGTAATTTATAAAGATATGAAAGTCCAAAATGAATAACCTCATTACCGTTAGCATGAAAAAATACGGGGATTTCTTTGCCACTTTTTAGTTTTTCTTTCCAGAAAGTCCAGTCGGCAGACTGCACGGGCTGCTTTTTCCTGCCGTCAAAATAAGCAAATTTAAACACTTCAAACACACATTCACTTACATTAAAAATTTTCGCATCTTGTTTTTGTATAAAGACAAAATCATAATTTTTTCCACTGGGGTTTACCTTATCGTCTTTTCTGGCCGACGGATGCCCTGTTAACACAACTTTACCTAATAACGAGCCTCTGTCATCAAATTTCACTATATTTCTACCGTTTTTAGACCCTTCTTTTGAAAAATTATAAATTTTATCTACATTTTCAAATTTGACTAAATCATATTTGGCGCAAGCATTTTTAAGTGGATCATTTTTATCATCAAAGTTGCCCCACAAAAAGCGATTTCTATAACCTTGTTTCTTAAATTTATATTCTATCTCTTGATACTTTATGCGGTAAATTCCGTCGCATTCTCTTATCTTTATCGCACCATTTTCTTTATAAAGCCAGCCACATTTAATATCTTTTAGGACTTTATTTTTGTATTCGTCCGTAAAATCCCGCATAGAATACTTTTTATCATCTATAAAGTTCATAGCTGAAAAGCTCATTATCTCAAGCACATTTCTTATCATGCCTTTTATGCTAGTTGCGGGGATATAATACTCTTTGCCTCCGTTTTCGTTTATAGAATGGCAAAACTCGCTCGGATTTTTGCTATCCTTTATAAAGATAGGGCTTTTGGCGGTTACCTCAAGCTCGATTACGCCGCTTTCGCCATCTTCAAACGGCACGTCGTGGATATTTTTAAGAGCGTCCTCGCTAGCCCAAGGCGGGTAGAAAATTTTATCGTTTAGTGGCACGAAATTATATGGAGCAGTTATCATTTTTTATCCTTTTCATCTTTTACAAAGCCCGCAAATACTATCTTTTGAAGTTTCAATACTGGCAAACCCTCGCGAGTTCCATCCTCTCGAAGCACTTCGCAAAACTCGTCTTTTTCATCTTGCCAAATTTGAGCCATTTTTATTTTAAAATTACCAAATTTAGGATAAAACGTTTTTATGTCGCTTTCCTCTAGCGCTACTTTGTTTAACTCCGTCTCATCGACAAACCAAGCGTCGTTTATCTGGCGGATAGAAATGCTTTTCTTCAAATTTGCATTAAAAAAATGCGCCTCATAAATTAGCTCGTCTTCGCCTAGACCAGGAGTTTGCTCGCCCGCTAAAAATAGGTGCTTCTCGTCGATTTTTTCACCCATTAGCTGGATATAGCCCTCGTAGCCTTTTAAATTTTCATTCACGTATTTTAAAATTTCGTCTTTATTCTTTTTCATTTTCTATCCGTCCTTCGTTGTATTTTAAGGCCTTGCCTTTGAAAAATCCATACCCTTTTGTGGTTGCTCCACCAAGCGACAAACGCCCCTGAACTACGTCATCTAAAGCCGTTTCAAAAGCCTCTAAGACATTCTTAAAAGCCCTCTTTTCTGTATCGTCGCGTGCATCGTTTTTAAGCAAAATTTCTATTATAAATTCGTCTCTTTTTGCGACCGCTTTTTCTTGAAACAAAGCGCTATCGATCGCTCCGCCCGTGAAGCGGTCGATGCTAACGTGTTCGAAAACCTTCGTATCTTTTGCTTCATCGTAATCTAAAAAGCAATCGCTGATTAAAATTTTGCCTTTGGCGCCTTTATAGTTTTTGTTCTTTTCGTAGCCAAAAATTTCTCTTACGGCTTCGTTTTCACTGCCGACCTTGGCTTTTTCGCCGAATTGTTTATTAATTTTATTAAAATGAAACGCCGTTCGGTGCGATAATGCGCCTTTTACCGAGCTTGCCGGGATTAGAATTTTACGTTTACCAAGGCATTTGTTTTCATAGTCGATCACACTCTCAAGCACGGACGTTTGATCCGCGTCCTTATCGCCAAATCCGCTTCCAAACATAAAGAAATCATCTGGCGAAATTTTAAGCTCGTATCTGATAAATTTTTGTCTTTTCAAATTATCGTCTTTTGCACTCTCGGGCATAAATTTCGCAAATCCATCGGAGCTAAAATTTAAACTGCTAGAGTATCTGTCCGGCTCAAACTCGCCCCATTTTATCTCTAAAATTCCAAGTGAGCCAAAGCCTTTCGAGCTTCCGCCGCCAAGCCTTAGCATAGGATCGTAAAGTAGATTTAAAATTTCCACGAACTCCTTTTTGCTTCCGTCAAACTCAAGCGAGAATTTAAATCTAGTGCCCTTAAATACAACTTCTTCGTCAAATTTCCCCGCATCCTTTGCCGCGCCGTTCGCGCCTATGGCTACATGATCTCTGATTGGTAAAATATTAAAATAGCGCAAAAACTCACTCTTTTGCAAAAGCAACTCTTCGCAAACCTTGTTATTCTTATCAACGAGCAACAGAGCGTTTGAGATAATTAGTCTTGAGCCGAGTAAATCTTCGTCTTCTTGTTTATTTTCGTCTTTGCTTTCCTTTCCATTTCCGCCCCGACCCTTTTCCTCGCGCTTGGTTCCAAAAATTTTATTCGCGGCATCCTTGCCGGCATTATCTTCAAACGCCCTGCGCAAAATCCCTGCAACCGAAGTGCCTAAGATCATCGGCAAGCCGTTCCAATCTCTTTGCACCGGTGCATCCAAAAATAGATCATTTTTGCCGCCGCCGACTTTTAACGGAGTTTTGGCTTCTATGATGACGTGCGCTAAAAATCTTTTCATTGCTTTTCTCCTGTGATTTTTGGCATTTGCATTGATAAGAGCAGCGTAAATTTAAGCGGGCAAGGATCGCCTACTACGTCTTTTACGAGCGTATCGCCGCACCCACCTTTTACTAAGACACTTTCATCGTTTCTTTTTTCGCAGTCCCAATTTGCGCTTCTTACACCATTTCGCATAAATTTGGATATTTGAGCCGCTATATTTTTGTTTTTCTCTGCAGTAGTTTGATTTTCTATTTCATCGCCTTTATCATTCAATACTTTATCGCTAACGGCAACCTCCTTGCATATCGACCTTATCACGCCCCATTGCGATTTTGAAATTTTGCTAAATTTATCTTTATGGCTTTTTATAAAATCAGCCACCCTCTCGGCTATTTCAAGAGCTTGGTCTTTCGTAGTCTGTTTTTGTTTTAAAAACTTAGCCAAATCACTTTGTATCGGTATCTCTTTAGTCGAGCGCTCAGTCTGCGCTTCTTTTTGGAATTCTATCGGATTATCCTTTACATTGCCACCGTTTAAAAACCACGGATTTATCAGCACTTCGCCAAAGCCTTCGCTCAAATACGCTCCGACGCCGTTTTTTAGTGCGGCTATCTGCTCGGCACTTAAATTTTTCAAAGCGATGACGCCACCTTTATTTATGCAGGCTCGCTCGTAGTCTTTTGTACTACGGGCGCCGTTATAAGGGGTGAAATTTGAAATTCTAATCTGTGTCTTTTCATAATCGACATTATTCGCGCTCAAATTTGGCAAAATGTATTTTACGTCATAGCTTGGATTACCGTTTTCGTCAATAAGTGCAAGGCGAGACTTGGCGTAGATGAAAGTATATCCCTCAGGCGGCGTAAAGCTTTGGATTTCGTCCATATTCTCGCCGATAAATTTAATCTCTACCGCTCCATACTCGGCGCTCTTTGATTTGCCAAGCCTAGTTGAGCACTCTAGCGTTTCTTTTGCGCGGTTTATATCGTCTTCGCTCACGCTAGGCTCAAATTTAACGCTAAATCGCCATTTCATTCCAGCCCTAAACGCCTCATAGCCGTACATCTGACTATCCATAGAGCGTCTTTTTTCTTTATCGTAGGCGCTTTTTTGAGAAAAATCTCGATCCAGGCTAAGCTGCTTTTTTTCGTCATTTATGTAGCCGCTTCGCATCTGTTTTAGCTGGGTAAAATCGTCAAATTTGTTCCGCTCCTCATCTTTATATTTGCATAACAGATGGTGGTTATAAATTTTGCTACCATCAAGCTTTTCGTGAAAATAGGAAAGCGGAATTTTAAAAAATTCTTTACCATCTTTGATCGGCGTAGCATCGCAGAATTTCACAGCACCGCTATGAAAAATTTTAAAAGGATCGCTAAATTCATTATATCTACTAGCTACCATACCCAAAAATGCACTTCCCGGGATGAAATCAAGCGAGCTCATCTTGCCCTGCGTGTTAGAACTTGCCTGCAAAATAATGGGGCTTTTAAAAGTTATCTCAAATCTAAGCTCTCTCATCGTAGCTCCTTAACTTTAAATTCGCATCTGCCGAGGCCTCGGTTACGGTTTAATCCTATCCGCTTTATCATCTCTAGCGCGCGTTTTAAATTCTGGGCGATCTCGCTGCTTACATTTTGGATCTCGCCTTTTAAACTTATAGGCAAAACGACCTCTATATCTCTTAGCGAATTATCTACCGCGATGCCGTTATCGTCGATTTTAGTAGCCGAAATGATTTCAAAAAGATTGCGCTGCAAGTTATTCGACGTTATTTCGGTAGCGATTTTTTCATCTATCGTAGCGCTGCTAAAATAGCACTGTGCCTGCGTAGTATCGTCGTTTTCGTTTTGCTCATTGCCATTATTTTGCTTATTTTTGCCGCCTCGTGAGCCGAAGCACTCGCTTATATCGCTTGGATCCCAAAACAGCTCCGCTGCCTCGCGCACAAGTCCTTTTATGGTTTTGCCCGGCACATACGGAAGGCCTGCGGAGTTTTTTACTACATAGCTATCAAGCGCCGCTCCACCGCTAAGGCCGCTACTAACATGCCAATAGTCGAAAAATTTAAGCTCGTAATTTATCGTCATTTTTGCCCTCCACTTTTTTATCTTCCGCACCCGAAGTAACGGAGAGAAATTGCAATACGTCATAAACCGGCGTCTTCTGCGCTCCGTCCTTTTCTAAAATCGAATTTCCGCACGATAGCCCGCCGTAAAGAGCCTTCAGGGCCTCATCAAATTCACCCCTATTTTCTAACATCTCATTTATTCTATCTAGCATAACTTTGGCTAATCTATCGTTTATGCCAAGCTCCTTTATCCACTCTCGCAGTTTGCCCTTGGGGCTGTTTTCACTGCGATACATTTCGGCTAAATTTATAAAATTTTCTACCTTTGGCTCGTTTTTTGACTTGATAGTATCGCCCAAATAATAAGGTCCGAAATCACATCTGATTTCGCTAGTATTTTTGCCATCGGCCGCGCACCCTTCTTTTTCGCCCCCGATCGTCAGTTCATCTTTTATAAATTTATCCCAGCTTTGGAAATTCGAGCTTTGGACGTTATGAAACATTAAGCAGCTTGGTGCTATGTCTTGTTTGGCATCCTTTACATAGTGATCCTTGCTATGCTTTTTCGCTGCACCACAAAGCTCCTCGGCTAGAGCTGCCGCATAATGAAACGGGAATTTTTCATTACAATAAGCAATCCCCGCGCACATCGTGAGCTTTTCCTTTATATCGGGCTTTTTCTTGCCCGTTTCCTTTTCAAATTCCTCGATGAAATTTTTAGTAAATTCTAACGCTATATCCGCATCGCAAACCGCCGTCATATCGTCGCCACTTAAAATTAGCGCTTTTATCTTTAGTTCATCTTTCCCAAGAGTGATTTTTGTTTTTTCTTTGGCATTGGCAAATGCATCTTTTGTCGCTTTATCAAGCGCCTCTGAAAATTTAGCTATAATTCCGGTATTATTATTTTTATTTACTTCATCGGCTAAATTTTTAACCAACACCCCAAGCCCGTTGCCGTCTGCGTGGATAACGGCTAGTTTATTTTTCTTATTTGAAATTTGGCTAAATTCTTTTAATTCCTTAGTTGCCGGATGCCTCTTAAACCACCTCCCGTGTGCTTCTCTCTTTTGAACGGACGAGATGTCTAATGCATCATCGTCATCAAATTTTACGATAGGTCGCGCCGTTTTAGGCGCAAGAGCCATAAAATTTATACTCATATCAAGCGGCAAGTTCGGGCGGTTGCGCTGAGTTTTTAGCTTTCGTTCGAGCTCTTTCGATGCCGTTCCGTAGTCGTTGCCGTTATAAGGAGCGGCGGCCTGAGAAATGGTAATGCCGTAAGCATTTTGCATTATCTTTTTAGGCAGATCCCTGACGATCTTTTTTAAATTTTCCTCGCCATCTACGATCGCTCTAAAATTTCCCGCGGCATTAAGCAAAATTTGCTCTACTAAGCCATTCACCCTTAGTTCGTCAAAGACGCCGAATATCGCGCCGTCGCGCTCTTGCTTGTTATCAAATTTTTGTCCGAGCGAGTCTATTATTTCGCTGGCACCGATGATCTCTTGCAACTTGTTCGTGGCGTAAATATACTCTTGTATACCCTGGATACTTGCACCGTATAGGTATTTAGCCATCTTGCCTCCTTCGTGTTATATTTTTGAAATTTTATCGCAACTAAACTTAAATTATTTTTTGAAAAATTACGCAAAATAAACTAGCCGAAGCGACGCCTCGTGCTAGACCGAATTTATTGTCTAGTCCTACCGCAAAAGACATATTGTCCGTTATATCCTTGCCTTTGGCGTAAAAATCGAGCGTAGGGACATACGAGCCGCAATTGCTCGGCGCGATATTGGCTAAATTCGGCACTTCTTGCGCCAAAGCGCCGCTCATAATCCCAGCCGCTGCTAGCGACAACGCAATCTTTTTCATTACAACTCCTTTAATTGATCTCGTCGACGTTTTATCTCCGACTTTGAACGCAATTATAGTGAGCCATAGTGTCAGATTCTGTCAGCCAAGGGGTAACTTTGAAAAATGAGAGGGAAATTTTAATTAAATCAGGAGAATAGATTGAAAATTTTAGGTACAAAGAGGAACCAATCCCCTAGATCGGGCAAATTCTAACTAAATCCCTCGCTGCCTAAAACCATTCCTAGCAAAAGCCGTATTTATTGATCCATTCTACCTCATTCATCCGACTCTCTTATTTAGTTTAACTCATTATTTTCAAATGCTTTTTTCGGAATTTTACTTAAGATAGTGTTGAGCTTCGCTCCAGTGTAAGTTGCAGTATGGATGATGATCTTTACTGGCGTAAAGCCATCTTGATAGTTGTTGAAAGCCGATTTTACTTCAACAAAATTTATCATCATTGAAGCCATATCTCCTTCCACATCCGTTTCGGTTAGCAAAGGAAATTCGTTAAATAAGCATAGGGAAGTACCATCAAAGCAGTTCTTTTGCGCTTTTCGAAACTGAGTGTCGAAAGGAACGAGAGCAACAACTTCGGCGTTTAGCCTGCCCGAATACCTTTTAAACTTATTTTTACCGCTACTCTTAACTGCGCGCTCATAAACGCGTAACGGCGCAGCTCCTTTTGAAGCTAAAAAGCTTTTAACTTCTGAAAGCTTTATATCGTTTTCGTAATCAGCTATTTTAAGCGAATTATCAAAGTAATCGTTTCCATATTGAGATTTTTCGCCCATATCAAATAAGACGATTAGCTCATTGGCTAGCCTTCTACTTTGAAAGTTAGTCGTAAACTCATCTTTTCTATTAACCCTTCCATAGTAGCTTTCCGGGTCCGGTTCTATGCAACTCGCCAAAAATAGTGCAATCAATACTAAAAATAGTGTTCTCATAACATTTTCCTTCCTTTAAATTTATAGACAATCGGGCAATTTGAAAAGCCGGTTATTCTATCCGTTGCATCGCTTTCCAATTGAAGCAAAGCAAAATTAGCTATCTTATTTAACTCTCGCGGCGAATACTCGATAATCAATTGTCAGGTAGTTGAACTTGTACCTACTTTTCATTATACGCTTTGTAACCCGCAAAATCATAAGTACTTTTATCGATCTCTTTTCTTGTTTCATAATCGATAAAAATTAAATCGAGTGATGAACCAAGCTCCATTAGCTCTCCGATCTCTTTAGAAGAATAAAGCAATTGAGCCGTTCGTTCTTTTAAAAAGTTAATAAAGGTATAGGCGTCTTCGTTTTTTCCATCTTTCTCATTCTGAGCTTTAACTTTATGAGGTGTGATTTCTACAACCATGTTAAGCTTTTTATTTTCCCTATCACAAGTCGTTGGCTTATACACTAAACCATATTCACGCCAGTATAGTCCCGGGTGATTGTCACCACTAAAAGCTCTATCTAATAGCGAAACGCTATACTCTCCTCTCGGAGCTATTTGAACTCTATCTCCATATTTATCTTTATCAAGGAACGACTCCGCCTTACGTTTAGATTCCTCATATCTTTCCTTATCTTTATTCTCCCTGAGAATACACCAAACATCTAGTTGCTGAGCCATTACCGTTTCTTTATCAGGCGGCATTACGATAAAACAACCGGAAAATACGACTCCGATCAAACCGAGTAAAAACACTTTAAACAAAATTTTCATACTTTCTCCTTTGTTTTAATTCTTTTTCGAAAAATAACAAAATTATTCATATAATTCAAACCCGCCATATCAACTTTGGGCGTGATTATAGGGAGTTTAGTTGTCAAATTCTGTCAATTTACGGAGTGCTTTTAAAAAATCTATTAAATTTTAGTCGTATATCTTGAAATTTAATCAAATCAGCGTGATCACACAGCATCATACGAGGCAAAACCCGTTTGTCCCAATCCCCTAGATCGGGGAAATTCTAATCAAATCCGTTCTCGGTGGAGGAGGTAGATCTGATGCTTTCAAAGGCGTTTCAATCCCCTAGATCGGGGAAATTCTAATCAAATCAAAATGAAAAAGAATCGGCGTGCCTTTTTGGGCAAGGAAGTTTCAATCCCCTAGATCGGGGAAATTCTAATCAAATGCAAATAACGACGATATTAGAGATTGCCTTAAAAACGGTTTCAATCCCCTAGATCGGGGAAATTCTAATCAAATTCTAGAATCTCTAGACCTTTCAATCTCTATCGATTTAGAGTGTTTCAATCCCCTAGATCGGGGAAATTCTAATCAAATGAAAGACCCCGTGGACCTTTACTATAAAAGGTACCCCGGTTTCAATCCCCTAGATCGGGGAAATTCTAATCAAATCGAAGTTCGAATGGCTTAAGGTAAACCTAATCTACGACGAAGAGTTTCAATCCCCTAGATCGGGGAAATTCTAATCAAATTAAATGAGACAGGAGATCTCGTTTCTTTCCTAGGCGCAAGTTTCAATCCCCTAGATCGGGGAAATTCTAATCAAATGCAAAAGATGACAGAGCAGCAATTAATTGATGGCAATGTTTCAATCCCCTAGATCGGGGAAATTCTAATCAAATGATGAATTCGGTGGACGCATAATCAGTGGATTTAGGTTTCAATCCCCTAGATCGGGGAAATTCTAATCAAATAAAAAGGACACGCTATGAAAAAAGGTAACGCTTTTTCTGTTTCAATCCCATAGATCGGGGGAATTCTAATCAAATGCGCTCCCTCGTCGGAGTCGGCGGCTATTGTGAATTGCCGTTTCAATCCCATAGATCGGGGGAATTCTAATCAAATTAAATCCTCCCATTATCTCGCCGTTTGCCGCAGATATGGGCGGAGTTTCAATCCCCTAGATCTGGGAAATTCTAATCAAATCTAACATTTCACTAGAATTAGCAGACATCTTAGATATAACGTTTCAATCCCATAGATCGGGGAAATTCTAATCAAATCTCATATTACGATATATCTTTGAGGAGGATATAATGGAGTTTCAATCCTATAGATCGGGGAAATTCTAATCAAATAAGTACCTGAAAGATGCTAAAAAAAGCAGCATCATTGTTTCAATCCCCTAGATCGGGGAAATTCTAATCAAATGCTGTTAAACTTGCTGGCTAGTTGTGAGAGGTGTGGAATGTTTTAATCCCCTAGATCGGGGAAATTCTAATCAAATTTACGCCTATAATAGCACAACAAATGAACTACGGAATAAAATTGTTTCAATCCCCTAGATCGGGGAAATTCTAATCAAATATATGGCTATGACATAGAGTCAGTAGCAGATAATACAGTTTCAATCCCCTAGATCGGGGAAATTCTAATCAAATAGAACCTTAGCTACCGCACTCCGATGGAAAGGGTTCTGTTTCAATCCCCTAGATCGGGGAAATTCTAATCAAATTCTGTAATATGGGATATACAGTTAGGTGCTTTAGTGTTTCAATCCCCTAGATCGGGGAAATTCTAATCAAATCACGATAGCTTTGGTGTATATGCAAAGGACTGTGATGAATGTTTCAATCCCCTAGATCGGGGAAATTCTAATCAAATTTGAGGAGTGGAAGGAGGATAGAATACACTATTATACTCGTTTCAATCCCCTAGATCGGGAAAATTCTAATCAAATTTAATGCTAGAGCAGCTAGTATGGATCCTAGTTGTAAAGATGTGTTTCAATCCCCTAGATCGGGGAAATTCTAATCAAATCTACTTTTAATTGAAGTAGAGGATAAAGCGAAAATGTAGTTTCAATCCCCTAGATCTGGGAAATTCTAATCAAATGAACGAATTTGATACCTCTGAGTTCAAGAGGTCTAGTCGTTTCAATCCCCTAGATCGGGGAAATTCTAATCAAATTACGCATATAGTGCGTAAAGGAGAGAACTATGGCAAAAAAGCGTTTCAATCCCCTAGATCGGGGAAATTCTAATCAAATGACATCGCGCAAGTCAAGGAGTGCGGCTTTGCCTTCAAGCGTTTCAATCCCCTAGATCGGGGAAATTCTAATCAAATTAAAGGAGAAAAACATGAGAAAAAGTCAACGTGCCCTTTTGGGTTTCAATCCCCTAGATCGGGGAAATTCTAATCAAATCAACGGAGGGTATTTGTTTAGCGGGGAATACTCGTTTTACGTTTCAATCCCCTAGATCGGGGAAATTCTAATCAAATTCTACAACATTACTGCTTCAGAAAAATATCTTAAAGTTTCAATCCCCTAGATCGGGGAAATTCTAATCAAATTCGCGCTATGCGCGCAGGAGAAATGGAGGGCGATCAGTACCGCTGTTTCAATCCCCTAGATCGGGGGAATTCTAATCAAATACGGCTATTGTGAGTTGTAATTTGTCTAAGGGGGTATTGTTTCAATCCCCTAGATCGGGGGAATTCTAATCAAATCAAGATTGGTCAAAGAGGTGATTTTTATGTGAAAGGGGTGTTTCAATCCCCTAGATCGGGGAAATTCTAATCAAATATTCTACGAAGGAAGGATACTTGCAAAAGTATCAATACTTCCGTTTCAATCCCCTAGATCGGGGAAATTCTAATCAAATTGCATACTATATGAAGGTATGTCAGTCGTTGGGATTAAAGTTTCAATCCCCTAGATCGGGGAAATTCTAATCAAATTTGTCGATATCACGTTTTTTGGCAAAATGGTAGAGGTAGCGTTTCAATCCCCTAGATCGGGGAAATTCTAATCAAATCAAAAAATAGTGAAAGCCAATGAATGGTCCCGCAAATTGTTTCAATCCCCTAGATCGGGGAAATTCTAATCAAATACCCCTAGTCCAAACATTAGGTCAATCTCGGCTTTAAAGTTTCAATCCCCTAGATCAGGGAAATTCTAATCAGATGTACTGTTGAAAAAACAAGCGTATTTCAGTTCGATGGACTGTTTCAATCCCCTAAATCGGGGAAATTCTAATCAAATGAGTGGAATAGTCAATTTTATTGCTGGGAATGGTTTGAGAGTTTCAATCCCCTAAATCGGAGAAATTCTAATCAGATGGCAATAAACTGCCAATGCTTCAAATTAAAGCGGGAGATGTGTTTCAATCCCCTAGATCGGGGAAATTCTAATAAAATTCGAAGCAAGAGGCTTCCAAATGGAAGACTTATGGCGTTTCAATCCCCTAGATCGGGGAAATTCTAATCAAATCTTTAAAGGAAAGGGAGTAAAAATGGATTCAGCCATTTTTGTTTCAATCCCCTAGATCGGGGAAATTCTAATCAAATCTAATCTAAATCATCGACGACCTAAGATGTCATTAAACGTTTCAATCCCCTAGATCGGGGAAATTCTAATCAAATAACCCAAAAACCGCATTAAAATTAACAATGAGTTTTTAAAGAACTATTTGCGAGCGCCATTATATCACAAAACGCGAAAAAGTCCGAGAAAGGGGCGAAAAATTAATTTCAAATTTCGGGGTTTTTGCTTATAGCGGGCTTAAAAGTGTGGATTTAAGCGTCTTTGCGCAAGCACAAAAGTCCGAAAATCTAAACGCAAAAATTAAAATTTTAGACTTTTTCGAATTTCTGCTAAATTCCGCAAACGTAAAAAGCCCCAAAAATGGGGCTTTAAAAATAGGCTAAATAGCGGAAGTCCGAAAAAGGGTTTTTGGTGCGAGCGAAATTTGAGCTTTGCGGACATTTTGAAACTTAGTAAAATATTAAAGCACGCTAAAATCGGACTTTTAGAATTTGAAAAAGTCCGAAAATCAAATCCCTAAAAATGGGGCTTAGACGTAGGTGTCAGAGGAGCGAAAGATCTCGCCTTCGCCTAGGCTCTCGCTTTTAGCCATACAAGTTTTGCAGATGCGGTAGAATAGGACTTTGTCGGTTTTGGGCTCGATTATGCGCGCGATGCGATCTTTTATGAGGACGTATTTGCGCTCGGAGACGTCTAGCTCAAATACCGAGTAGTTCGCCCGCAGCCCGTAGCCTTCTAGCAAGGCGGCGAGTTTGTTGCGGCGCTTAGTTTTGCAAACGTCGTAGCAGATGATTAAATTCATTGAAATCTCCCGATGAAAGGCTTATATTTTTCGTTTTGGGTTACGGCGCGTTTTAGGGCGTAGGCTTGCCTATCTATGATATCCTGCGCTTTTAGCTGTTCGCCTCTATACTGCGTGCAAGCGAAGAGCTTTTCATTTACGTTTTTAGCGATATTTTGCCTGGTTGCGACAGATAGGAGCCCGTCTTTTATCTCAAAGGGCTCGTTTTTATTGACCATCGAGATTACGGCGCGATCGACGATGAAGGCTCGAAATTCCTCGATGAGATCGAAGGCGAGAGTGGGCTTTTGCTCATCAAGCGCGTGCAGATAGGATACATGCGGCGACAGACCTGCGGCGGCAATGGATTTTAAAATTTTTGAATAAAGGATCGCGTAGCCGTAGTTTAGGGCGGAATTTACGACGTCGGTAGCGCCCTGCGTCACTCGCGCACTAAAGCCAAACTCGTAGTCGATCGCTTTTGCGATAGCCTGCCAGTAGGAGTTTGCGGCGCTTCCTTCAAAGCCCATAAGCTCGCTTACGCTTGCGGCGCCAGGGACGCGAAGCTTTAAAATTTCTTGCATCGCTTTAATTTCGGCGCCTAGATTTTTATGGTATTTGCCTAGATATTTTAGATAGTTGATCTGATTTTTTAGCTTGCCGACGATGAACTGCTGGGCGATGCGGAGCGATTTTTTGGTAGTTAGCAGCGAAATTTGCGAAGCGGCGGTTTTGGGTATGGCAGAATTTGCGCTAATGAGCGTGGCGTAACTAAGATTTGTCTTTTCGTCGATGAAATTTATGGAAATTTTCTTTTTGGCGCATTCTTTGATGACGGCGGAACTTAATGAAATCTGAGCGTTGATGATGATCTGGCTGATTTGATTTATGGGGAATTTGTGCTTGATAGTGCCTTTGCTTTTTAGCACGAGCTTTCCTTGCGACAGAGCGAGGAAGTAAAAAGGCGTCGTGATGTGGATAATCGAGCTTTGCGAGAAGGTTTTTAGGTATTCGCGCTTTTTAGCCTCAAGGGCGTTTTGGACGGATTTGACGGCGGGACGCTTGGCGTTTTTATAGCAGCTTAGAATTTTGGCCTTTCTGGCTGTTTTGCCTAGCTCGTAGGGGAAGCTTAGATTGGTTAAGGCCTCGGCAAGAGCTCTTTTATCTATAGTTTTTAGAAATCTGTGTATTAAATTTGTCACAACCTCATCAAAATGCAGGCCAAACCTATCTTTTTGCGAGGGCGAGAAAAGCTTAAGCGAGATAGCCTTTAGATGATACACGTAGGCGTTTAAATTTTCTACGCTTTGGCTTATCGCTTGCTTTTTGGCAGAGCTTGCGAGCTTGGCTAGAATGCGCTTAAATTTTTCCTCGCCGATACTTAAATTTGCGCCTTTAAAGCTTACGCCTAAAAAGGCAAATTCGCTATCTTTGCCGTGGATGGAGGTTTTGGCTTCGTTTAGAGATAAGCTTATGGTTTTTAAAAAATCTTTCAGGCGTGCAAGCCCTCTCTCGGTGGCTTCATGTGAAACAAAAAACATAACGAAATCATCGGCGTATCTGACGAACTCAGTACCGCTTTGCTCTAAAAATTTATCCATTTGATTTAGGTAGATATTCGAAAGCAGCGGGCTTAGGACGTCGCCTTGATGAACGCCTTTTGCGTGAGCACGGTAATCAAAGCGCTCGAAAATTCCGTTTTTGATCCAAAGCTCAATGAGCCTGATTATTCGAGCATCGCGGATATTTGCGCGTAAAATTTCAAGCAATTTTTCGTGGTCGATATTTTCAAAGAAATCTTTGATGTCGGTTTTGGCGGCAAATTTATAAATTTTAAAAAAATCGCGGGCGCGATAGATTGCATTGGCGTAAGATTTGCCGATGCGGTAGGCGTAGGAGCGGTTTGAAAAGCTTTTATCAAAATAGCCTGAAAGCTCGCGAATGAGGATATTTTGCGCAAATTTATCTTTTAGCGAGGGCACGGCGAGCTTGCGAAGCTCGTCTTTGGCTTCTTTTGGGATAAAGGCTCGTTTTAAGGGCTGCGGCGAATAAGAAAGGCTAAAAATTTCGCTCTTTAGCTCAGCGTAAAATTCGCCCGAACAAATATCCTCAGCGCCAAGCCCGTCAAGCCCCAAAGTCGTGGGCTTTAGCCTTTTTAGCGCGCATTCAAAGGCGCCTGCGGTAAAAATATCCTCTAAACTTAGATCAAACATGACGCCTCCTTGTCATTGCATTTAGCTAGTAAATATCGAGCAAAACGCGCCGATACCGCAATCCACGGCAAATTTATCCGCTCCGCGACTCGCGACACAATTTCAATTCCACATCGCAATCCACGGCGAAATTTAAATCCGCGCCACCCATATTTTGCCCAGTCCGAAAACCGTGCTTTTGCCGACCCCGGTAATTTGAGCGAGTTGTAAAAGCTTTGCCGAGCGCTCATCAAGCCCAAAAACTCGCATCTGTCCGATCACGCCGCCAAATTGCATTTTAGTATGCTGGCGGTTTGAGTAGCGATTGATGTCATAAAAGTGCAAATCCTGCTCGAAGCGGCAGAATTTTACCTCGAATTTATCTATAGCATCGCCCGTTATGTTCTCAAATCTCATAGCGATTTGGCGAATAAAGGACTTAAAGTCGATCTCGCGGCGGACGAGGACGTTTTTTTGCTTCATACGAAGCGGGGTAAGAAGCGAAATTTCATAATCGCCCGCAGCAAAATCGGGCGTGAAATTTAGCGGCCCAGGCTCATTTGAAAGCAGAAATTTAGGCTCTACGATTTCGCCGTTTAGAGTAAAATTTGAAAATTTAAACTTGCGTCTACTTACCTCAAGCCCGATTTCTTGCATATTTGCAATAGCGATAGCGACGTAAGGCAGGTAGCGCGCGGCATGCTCAAAAAGTAAAATTTTAAAATCAAAGCTCTTTTGATTAAGATTAATATCCAACCTAAAATTTGGCGTATCGGATACATTTTCAAAAAATTCATTATACGCGCATTCGCCAGAAATATCGCATTTCTCGCAGTTTGCACTTACGAAAGGACAGCTCGCCTTTTTAAGAGCGTATCCAAAAGCGCCCCTGATCGCCGAGCCAATAAAAGGATGCGAGGGCTTTAAATCGGTGCCGCAAATGCCTAGCTCTAGATATTTAAGCATGAATGACCTTTTGTATTTTTGAGAAAATTATACTATAAAATGAGCTTTTGCATTTTAGACTAGCCAAGACGCTCACCTAATTGCCGGCAATTAAGAGCGAATTTTATCTTGGCGAGCATTTGAATTTAGGTTGCATGAAAGGCGCGCCAACAAGATAAATTTTATACTTTTGTTAATTTTCATTATTTTTCAAGTATAAGTAAGATATAATCTCGAACTTTTTAGAGGCGCTGTATGCTCTTAAAGGTAATTTGAAGATGGTGTCAAGAGAGAGACTTGAACTCTCGACCTCCGGCTTATGAGACCAGCGCTCTAACCAGCTGAGCTACCTTGACACGTGAAAAGAAATGGTAAGTATAGCTAAATATTCTTATTTTTAATTGAAACACTTTAAAAGGAGAGAAAATGAATGCGGCTTTGATTTTATTAGTCGTCATAGTTTTGTTAGTTTTGGCGTTAGTAGGCGCTTATAACTCGTTCATCGCCAAGCGCAACCAGGTGCGAAACATCGCCTCCACCGTCGATACGCAACTTAAAAAGCGCTACGATCTCATCCCGAATTTAGTTAGCGCCACGCGAGAATATATGAGACACGAAAATGCCGTGCTAACGCGCGTTAGCGAACTTCGCTCACAAGCGATCAATGCGGCTTCTAACGCGGACAAATTTAAGCTAAATAGTGAAATTTCGGCTCTTTTAGGGCAGATCCGCGTTGCGGTAGAGGCGTATCCAAACCTCAAGGCTAACGAATCGTTTGCCAAGCTACAAAACGCGTTAGGCGAGTGCGAAGAGCAGATTAGCGCCGCACGCCGCGCTTACAACGGCGCCGTTACGGTTTATAATAACGCCTGCGAGATGTTTCCTACTAACATCATCGCCAGCGTTTTCAACTTCGCTAAAGCGGAATTTTTCGCCGCTAGCGAGCAAGAAAAGCAAGCTCCGAACGTCTCTGAACTTTTTAAAAAATAGGCGCGAGGCGTATAAAAGTTACGATGAAATTTTAAAATTTCATCGCAAATAATGCCGAGCGCCGAAAAGCTAAATTTATAGCGAGCAAAACAGATCGCGCGCAAAGAGCATGTTCTTAAAATAGATTTGCTTCGAACCCCGCGTGTTCGTCATCTCGTTTGAGATATTTTGTGGCGTGCGGTACTTAGAATTTGAGCAATAAAATTTTACGAAATTAATTTGATTTGTATTTTTTGCCAAACAGGAGTTCGTTTTAATAAACGGCGCACTGCGAAATTTTACAAGCCTAAATCTCGCAGTGCAAATTTTAGCTAGCTCGCTACCGGCGTTATTTACGCAAGCGGCAGAAAAAGTGACGCTGCCTTAGTCATGCGTTATTTTGCACATTTGCGCCTCGGTCGCAGTTGCGAGGTCCTTCGGCGCAAGGGCAATCTGTTTTCCGCGTACGCCTGCGCTAACATAAATTTTCTCCTGCGTTAGCGCTTTTTCATCGATGAAAGTGCGAAAGTGCTTTTTCATCCCAAGCGGCGAGCAGCCGCCTCTGACATAGCCCGTAACCTTTTGCAAATCCTTCAAATCCATCAGCTCGCAACGCTTTGCCCCGCAGATGTGCGCAAGCGCCTTGAGATCCAAATTTAGATCGCCTTGCAGGCAGGCTACGACATATTCGTGATCCGCCGTGCAAACTATCGTTTTATAGACCCGCTCGATCGGCTCGCTCACGCTGTTTGCCACGTGTACCGCGTCTAAATTTAAGGGATCCGCCGCATATTCTTTGATCTCGTAGGGGATTTTCAGACCGTCCAGTACGCGCGCCGCGTTCGTCTTTGAGCTCATTTCGCCTCTTTTCTTAAATTTAATAGCGGATTTTGTTTTCTTTCAAAAAATCGCGCAGATCTTCGTATTCGCTCTGATCGAAATAGCGCCATTTGCCGGGCTTTAGCGTCCCAAGCGTCATTCTACCGAATGCCGTGCGCTTAAGCTCCACAACGTCCAGATCAAAATAACCGAAAAATCTACGCAACTCGCGGTTTTGACCCTCGTTGATGATCGCCTTGATCTTCGTATAGCCGCCGCTGCCAGGCATTATGCGGTAGCCCAAGAAGGGTTTAAATTCCATCGATTTGATCCTGCTTTTGGCGTGCGCGCCCTTGCTCGCATCTGCGGCGAAAAAGCCCTCTCGGATCGCCGTTACTACCTCGTCCTTCACCTCGCCTTTTACCTTTAGATAGTACTCTCGCTCGATGTCGCTGTTCATCAGCGCCGTAGCGATCGCGGGCGCATCGGTCAGCAGCAAAAGCCCTTCGCTTGCAAAATCCAAACGCCCCACGCTAACAAATCTGTTAAACCCCTCCGGCAAGCTATCGTAAATCGTCCGCCTGCCGCGATCATCCTTTTTAGTAACTAACTCGCCTTTTGGTTTGTTATAAACGATCATCGTAAATTCCGTCTTGGGCTTGATAAGGCGCGAGCCGATGCGGATTTTCTCCTCGCCACTAACTTCTATAAAATCGCTAACGACGTGGCCGTTAATGCTAACCTTGCCCTGCTTGATCAGTTCGTCCGCCTCACGGCGTGAGTAGCCGGTGTTATGGGAGATAAATTTATTCAAACGCATCTTTTGCATTATTTTAGCCCCAAGCTCGTTAGATCGTGAATATGCAAGATCCCCGTGGGCACGCCGTTTTCGACTACGGGCAGGACCTGGATTTTAAATTGCTCGATCAAATTTAGCGCATCTATGGCTAACATATTTTTATCGTCCAGCATTTTAGGATTTTTGGTGGCATATTTCAGCGCGCCGTCATTGATGTCAAAATCCTCTCGCATCAGTGCGCGGCGCAGATCGCCGTCGCTTAGGATCGCCTCGAGCGCGCCCTTTTCGTTCACTAACAAAACGGTGCCGAGCTTTCCGTGCGTCATAACGTCGATAGCTTGTTTTAGGCTGGCATCGCGCTTTGTGAGGGGCAAATTTTTACTTTGCATCACATCTTTTACTTTGACAAAAAGCCGCTTGCCCAGGCTGCCGCCGGGGTGAAAATTTGCAAAATCCTCCTTGCCGAATCTACGCTGCCTCATCAAACAGATCGCTAACGCATCGCCTAACGCAAGTGTTAGCGTCGTGGAAACCGTCGGCGCGGCGCCTAGGGGGCAAGCCTCTTTGACGATATTTAGGCTTATGAACTCATCGCCAACCTTGCCGAGCGAGCTATTTTTATCGCGCGCCATCGCGATGATCTTCACGCCGAAGCGCTTGAGATGAGGCAGGATCCTAACCAGCTCCTCGCTCTCGCCGCTAAAGCTGATCGCAAGCACCATATCGTCCTTGCCGATCATACCCAAATCTCCGTGCAGCGCCTCGGTAGGGTGGACGAAAAACGACGGCGTACCGGTACTAGCAAGCGTCGCGGCGATCTTGGCGCCCACATGTCCGCTCTTGCCCACGCCGGTGACGATTACCTTGCCCTTGCAAGCTAGGATCAGACTTACGGCTCGCTCAATTTCACCGCCGATGAGATCCACATGCCGCAAAAGCTCCGCTCCTTCGAGTCTTAGCACCTCTCGTGCCGTATCTAAAATTTCACTCATTCACCCTTCTTTTTAAAATTTACCTTCATTTTGCGCCTCTTTGCGCCGCGCCTAAATTTGCGTTAGCCGAAATTTCACGCCATTGAAATTTACGCCATAAAATTCTAATCTACAAAATCGCGCGCCGCCCTACCCGCTCGCCGCGGGCTTTCTAGGCATTCTTTAAATTTTGCCTTACGCCGAAATTTTACGCTCGCAATTTTACTCGCTGCTTTAAAATTTCGCGCTGCAAGACCTGCTAATGCCGCTTTGAAATTCCAACGCTGCAAAGCCCGCTCGCATCGCAAAATTTCAGACCCGAGCGCTAACTGGTGCCATTAAAATTTCACTTGCCCGCCGCAGATCAAAGCCGCCCCCGCTCGCTAAATTTAGCCCTGCTACATCAAATAAATCACCGGCACTATGGTCGGATATTTTTTGATCTTTCTAAAGATATGCTTGCGCACGGCCTGGCGGATCTTACCCTCCAGTGCCCAGTGATCGAGCAAAATTTCATCTTTTAAATTTGCTAAAAACTGCTCGATGATGCCCTGCATCTCCTTGGTAAAGTGCGCCGTTTGGTTATCGGCAACGAGCCCGTAGGTGATGACGCGCGTCTGGATGAGCCTCTTTTCGTTTTTGTCTATCTGCGCGATGATGACCGCGACGCCCGCATCAGCTAAATTTTGACGGTGCTTGACGATCTCGTCGGAGATCTGCTTGTTGATCTGATTATCGATAAAAACCTTGCCCGTCTTGACCGTCTTGACGCGCTTTAAATATTTTTCGCAAACCTCCATCTGATCGCCGTCGTTCATCAGATAGATATTTTTCTCCTCGATGCCGCACTCCATCGCGGTCTCTTTATGCTTTACGATGTGGTTGTATTCGCCATGTACGGGTAGGAAAAATTTCGGCTTTATCAGGCGCAACATGAGCTTTTGCTCCTCGATTGAGGCGTGTCCGCTTACGTGTATCTCGCTGAAGTCCTGATACGCGACCTTTGCGCCGCTTTTTAGCAGGTAGTTAAGCACGGTCGAGACGCTACTTTCGTTGCCGGGGATCGCTTTGGCGCTGATGATTACCTGATCGGTGGATTTGATCTTAATGTATTTGTGCTCGTCCGTCGCCATGCGGTACAGTGCACTCATCGTCTCTCCCTGCGAGCCGGTAGTCACGATCAAAACCTCATTATCCGGGTATTTGGAGACCTGATCGGCATCGACGAAGATTTTTTTGTCTAAATTTACATATCCAAGCTCCATCGCGGTAAATAAATTTCGCTCCATGCTTCGCCCGATGACGCAGACCTTGCGGCCGTATTTTACGCCACGCTCGATAGCCTGATAGACGCGGTGGATGTTTGAGCTGAAGGTACTCATTATCACTCGCCCCTTACAGCTTGAAAATATTGTATCAAAAGTCCTGCCTACGGAGTTCTCGGACTTAGTGATCCCCTCTTTGTGCGAGTTTGTGCTATCGCTCATCAAAAGCATAACTCCGCGATCGCCGTAATACGCTAGGCGGTTCAGATCGGTCGGATAGCCGTCAATCGGCGTGTGATCGATCTTAAAATCGCCCGTATGGATGATCGTGCCCGCCTTCGTCGTGATCGCAAGCGCGCTTGCATCGATAATCGAGTGCGTTATGTGGATAAACTCGACCTCAAAATCGCCGATCTGATAGAGCTGGCGCTTCTGCACGGGGCGGAAGTAGCTACGCTCGGCTTTTAGGCCATGCTCTTCAAATTTATTGCTTATCATCCCTAAAGGAAGCGGTGTAGCGTAGATCGGGAATTGAAATTCTTTGAAAAAATATGGCATCGCGCCGATATGATCCTCATGCGCGTGGGTGATAATGATGCCTTTGATCTTGTTTTTTATCTTGCGAACATAATCGAAGTCGGGGATTAAAATGTCCACGCCAAGCATACTCTCCTCTGGAAAGCTCATGCCCACATCGACGATGATCGCACTCGTATTGGTCTCAAAAACGGTCATATTCGCGCCGATCTCGCCCAGTCCGCCAAGCGGCGTGATACGCACCGTCTCATCGCTGCGATTAGCGTCTTTAAGCGGATGCAGGCGCTCATCGTGGATCAGCTTGTTTTGCGCGATCGCATCGTCCATTGCCTTTTGCCACGGCTCGTTGCCAGTAAGACTTTTTGGCATATTTGAGCGCTTTTTATGCTTTTTCTTTTTCTGAGCGTCTGCGGAGCTTGCATCGTTTGCGGCGCTAGGATTTGCGCCTTTTGCGCTGCTGCTATTTGATTTTGCACGACCGTCGCGGTTTAAATTTGAACCGCCCGCGCCGTTTTCGTTGTTTTTTGGGTATGCGCCGCCAAAATGCGCACCATTCGCGCCGTTTGAATGCACGGCGTTTGAGGAACCGCCCGAAGAATTTGATCCGTTGCGGGAGCCGTTTTTTGAACCCTTTGAACGAGCGGAATTTTGCCCGTTTTTCGCGCCTTTGTTTTTGCGAGAGCCGTTTTCATGCTCGCCACCGAATTCTCCACCGCCCGCAGAGCCTTCGCTTGCGATAGATTTTTTTAGATTTTCCTTGCGTTTTTTATAGCGGTTGCTTTTTTTGAGTCGTTCGACGCCGTTTTCATTTCTGTTTTCTTCCATCTTTTACCTTTAAATTTTTAAAAATTTCTAAAAAAAGGGTGGAATTTAACTCGTGCGCCCGAACTGTAGGCGGAATTTTCAAATTTAAAAAGATCTCTTCGGCTAAGCCTCTATCAAATTTTGCGCTTAAATTTTTAATAAGCGTCTTTCGCGGCGCGCTGAAAGATACGCGCAAAAAGCTTTTAAATTTCTCGTATTCATCGAGATTTTGGAAGCGGGCACAACTTTTTACGCCAAGGTCGTCTGCGTTTATCTCGACGCCGGGCTTAAAATTTTTGCCTTTTACGAGCCTGATTACCGATGAGGTCACCTTCGGCGCAGGCTCGAAGCAGCTGGGCTCAACATCAAACAAAAGCTCGCAGCCGCCCGCAAAATCGGCCAGAATCGAAAGGGCGCTAAAATCGCCCTGTCCCGCTTTGGCGCAGAATTTTAAAGCGACCTCCTTTTGGATCATCACCAAAAATCCGCCGCATAGCTCATCGTCGATCGCCTGCAAAATCATCTTTGTAGCGACGTAATAGGGCAAATTTGCGACCAAAAAATATTCGCCGCGCTCAAGACCCCGCTCCTGCCAAATCCGCAAAGCATCGCCCAAAACGAGCTCAAGCTCGCCGCTAGCGATCTGCTGCGCAAATTTAGCGCTTAAAATTTGATATAAATCTTCATCTATCTCGAAACTCTTTAATCTGTAAAATTCCAAAAGCTTGCGAGTTAAATCACCTAAGCCAGCCCCGATCTCAACGACATTCTGTACATTCTCGGGAATCGCTTGGATGATCTTGTTTAAAACGGCTTCGTCTTTTAAAAAGTTTTGCCCGAACTCTTTTTTCGCCCTAATCATCACGGGAGTCTAGCCAAATTTTACTTATAAAGTCATTATGTTAAGTAAAATTTGGCTAAAATCATAAAAAATTTTATTCCGAAGGACCGCTTTGAATAGATTCGCAAAACGCATAATCCCATGCCTAGACGTCAAAGACGGACGGGTGGTAAAGGGCGTAAATTTCGTAGGTCTCGTGGATGCGGGCGATCCGGTGCAGGTCGCCAAACGCTACAATGAAGAGGGCGCGGACGAGCTGTGTTTCCTCGATATCACGGCGTCGCACCTTGGGCGCGATACGATCGTAGACGTCGTAGAGCGGGTCGCGCGCGAGCTTTTTATCCCGCTGACCGTGGGCGGCGGCATACGCACGATCAATGATATCTCGCGCCTACTAAACGTCGGCTGCGACAAAATAAGCCTTAACTCCGCCGCGATAAAAAATCCGAATTTGATAGACGAAGCCGCGAATAAATTCGGCTCGCAATGCGTCGTAGTCGCGATCGACGCGAAACGAAATTCGAATGAAATTTCGCGCGGCGATTTATATGGCGCGGCGAGGAATTTGAGCGAGAGTTTGCACGACGGCGCACGGAATTCGGATGCGAATTTACGCAATGAGGCACGGAATTTTGGAGAGATCTCACGCGGCTCGCAGGATGAAATTTTAACTAAAAACGGCGAGCCTTGCGGCTATAGTGTGTTTATAAACGGCGGTAGGCTAGATACCGGCAGAGACGCGCTTGCTTGGGCAAAAGAGGTGCAGGAGCGCGGTGCGGGCGAAATTTTACTCACATCGATGGACTGCGACGGCGTAAAAAGCGGGTTTGAACTAAATTTGACGCGTATTTTTAGCACGCTTGACATCCCCGTGATCGCAAGCGGCGGCGCGGGCAAAATGGAGCACTTTAAGGACGCCTTTTTAGCGGGCGCAGACGCATGTCTGGCGGCGTCGATTTTTCATTTCAGAGAAATCGAAATCAAGGCACTAAAAGCGTATTTGCGAGAACAAGATATTGAAGTGAGACTGTAAATTTAGTCAGATTCATATCGCGAGACTCAAGTTTAGCCGTCAAGGCAACTAAATAATTTTATTTTAACCCATCATCATCTTGAAAGTTTTTTTTGCAAGCATCGTTTTTGCTTAGATAAAATTTCTTCGTTTTAGCTAAATTATAAGCTTTTTTTATGATACTTTTCCATCTTCTGCCCATCACCTGCACTGCTTGCTACCATTATGGAAGGTAATGGTACAGCTCTCATAGATATTTGCTTAATTTGATTTTAATTTTATCAGATAATTTACCGCGATAAAATTTCAAAATTTAGCCTTAAATTTATCGTCATTTTGCTATGATTAGTGAAAAATGACGAAAGCGTGAATGCATAAATGATAATCTCTGCCGGACGAAATGAAATTTTTGATTTTTCCCTGCCTATGGGCGTAGGGCTAGTGGATATGAGTATAAATTTGACTAAATTTTTATGCGAAAATAGAAAAAATTTGCCGAGCGAGATCATTTTCGTGGGTTCTGCAGGGCTATATAAAGAAGGTGAAATTCTAAAAATTTATGAAAGCAGATCGGCCGCAAACTGTGAGATATCGATGCTTTATGAACTTTCATACTCTCCAATTAACTATGAAATTCTAGCTAGGAATTCTGCTAATGTTTCATATGAAACAATAACTAATAGCTCAAATTTTATCACGACTGATAAAAAATCTGCGCTAAAATTTTTTGAGCGAGGTTATTTTTTAGAGAATATGGAATTTTTTGCGGTTCTTAAGGTAGCACAAAAATTTCAAATTCCCGCTTACGGAATTTTTTGTGCGACGAATTTTTGTGATTCAAATGCTCACGTAGATTTTTTAAGAAATCACGCCGCCGCAAAAGAAAATTTAACTAAATATCTAAAAACTAAGGCATTAATTTGAAAAATATCTTTAATTTTACGATAAAAGAGCTTGAAAATTTCGTCGAACCAAAATTTAGAGCCAAGCAAATTTACGAATGGATTTACAAAAAGAACGTGGACGACTTTGCACAAATGCTAAATCTACCAAAAGAGATCCGTCAGAGTTTAGCTCAAAATTTTTATTTTGACCCGCTTAAATGTATCAGATCCGAAACAAGTAGCGATGGCAGTATCAAATATCTTTTCGCTCTCAAAGACGGCAAGACGATCGAAAGTGTTCTGCTGCCGATGAAGGATGAGCTGCGAGATGAAAACGAAAAAATCATAAGACACGCACGCTACTCAATCTGCGTAAGTTCGCAAGTGGGTTGCAAAATTGGCTGTAGCTTCTGCTTGACAGCAAAAGGTGGTTTCGTACGGAATTTAACTCCAGGCGAGATCGTGGCTCAAATTTGGCTCATCAAGAAAATGAACGCGATCCCGTACGAGCGCCGCGTCAATGTCGTATATATGGGGATGGGCGAACCGCTTAATAACCTAGACAACGTTGCCAAAGCCGTGCAAATTTTAAAAGAAAATGACGGACTCGCCATAGCACCACGTCGCCAAACGATAAGCACTAGCGGACTTTCTACGCAGATAAAAAAGCTTGGCGAAATGGATCTTGGCGTGCTACTCGCGATCTCGCTGCATGCAGTGGATGACGAACTGCGTGAAAAACTAATGCCAATAAATCGCGCCTACAATATTGCATCGATCATGCAAGCGGTGCGCGAGTTCCCAATCGATCTGCGAAAGCGCGTGATGTTTGAATACCTAATGATCGATGGCGTAAACGATCGCCTAAGCGATGCTAAAACGCTAGTGAAGCTTCTGCACGGCATCCGCGCAAAAGTAAATCTGATCTATTTTAATCCGCACGAAGGCTCGAGCTTTGGCAGACCAAGCCCCGAAAATATGGTGAAATTTCAAGACTATCTATGCGCGCACGGCATTACTTGCACGATCCGCCAGAGCAAAGGGCTAGATATCAGTGCAGCGTGCGGACAGCTCAAGCAAAGAAACGAGCAAGGTAAAATTTTGGCTCAAAGTGGTATCAGCACTGATAAAATTTCGAACAAGTAGAGAAAAAATTCGAGGATTATTTTCAGGTCATAAGGCAGATCGGTAAAAAATTTATAACGGAGTAGCAATGGATGCGCAAAAGATAATGGATGAGAACAGCATCTTCTTAGACAGATCGCTGCTTAAAAAATCCTAGATTACAAAGGCGGAAATTATCCACAAATTCTTTCTAATCTACCCTTAACATTTCGAATTTTCATAGAAATCAACAATTACAATCCGAGTCTCATGCCAATATCTTGCAATATTTCTATTGTTTGTTTTTGTTCTATGCTACGGTCTATGCCCAAACCAAGCACCCTCTTGCAATATTCCCCAAAAGAAGCAACTACCATTTTGTTCCCTATGCTTGCTATCAATGCCGAGCTTTCTAAATTAACAGAGCCTCCCGCCCCACCCTTTTGCTTAAATAGAAAATTAGCGTATTCGTCAAATTCTTTTTTAAATATTCCATGTTCTTGATTGTATTTTTTAAAAGAATCAACATCGGATTTAAAATCTTTTATGCTACCGCCCAACTTATCTTGAAGCATCCAATATTTATGCGCTCTGAGCTCAAATTTACCGTAATTTTCGCTACCGAAAATAAATATATGAACCCACCATCTAGCCAAGCTGAATTATGTGCTTTTATAGCTGTAACGCTTTTTCCCAATATAGCCATCGCAAAATAAAATCGTCTTAAAATTTTCAAATAACTATAGATGAGAAATTAGTAAATTAAACACCGTTATAACCATAAAATTTTATAAAAACCGGCAAAAGCAAAATCCTGGTCATAAAAATAATCGTCGCCACCTCAAAATTTTATTGAGTTGTTTAAATTTTACCGATTTTCGCGAGATTATAAAACTCTCTTGCGGCGTCAAATTCAGTTTTTATCTCGTATAGTTCGCCGCCTAGTTCAAAGCGAATTGCATTCGCGTGTAGCAACAATCTCGGCGCTCCCGTCGTTCTGACCCGCTCCGTCTCATCCATCTTTTTATCCAATATCCACTCCGCTTGCTCGCGCGAAAGCCCATACAGCGGCTCTCCCAGTATCGGCACGCCCGCGGCAAATAGATGCAGCCTGATCTGATGCTGCCTACCCGTCAGCGGATAGCACTCAATCAGGCTAGCATCCATGTTCTCAAAATATCGTAGCGGGCGGATCAGTGTGATCGCCTCCTTGCCGTCGCGCGATATTTTCATACGAATTTTAAGATCGGCAAACTCGTCGCTAGGGGCGATCGGAGCATCGATCACAAACCCCTCAAAATCCTTTAAAAATTTCAGTTTCTCGCTAAATTTTGCGTATTTTGCAGGCTCAAATTTTTTCAAATTTACGCAGCCCATAGAAGTAGCTGGCAAAGATTTAGCCGCAGGTAAGGCGTTAGGTTTATGTCCGTTATCCGCGCTACTCACCGCGATAGCGGGTTTAAGCTTATCACTCACGCCGCAGGATAAGTCATCAAATTCAAATCCGCTGCCAACATCGCCAGCAGGAGCGTCAGATTCAAATGTAGCTTGCATGCCGTCAGATAGAGCATCGCACCATAATCTCCTACTCGCACTATTAGACAAGATATTAAATCCAAATTTATTGCCTACTCCTTTTAGAGCTAGTGTATCGCGCAGATCCGACACGTTATCTGGTAAACTCACAGCATCGTCCGCAAATTTTGATCCGCAAATTTCATCCGAGCCTAGAGCATGGCAATTCTCTATCTCGCCATTGCAAGCGGCACCTTGTAAATCCCCTCGCAAGCCTTCTCTCAAATCCCCTCGTACGAGCGCTAGATAGCTTTTCATCACCCTACGCTGTTCGAAGCACTCTTTAAGCTCGCGCGCCGCGTCTTTATCCTTGGCGACAATAAGAATTCCGCTGGTTTCTAAATCAAGCCTATGCGCCACGCACGCGTCCTGCCCGTATAGCGACCAGATCTCATCATACATATTATAAGGCGAGTTGCGCCCGCTTGGATGGCTTAAAATTCCACTCGGCTTGTCAAATGCCGCAAACGCATCGCACTCAAAGATCGGCTTCAGTCCGCGCGGCTCGCATTTGTAATCGATCAAAAAAATTTCTCCGTGCGCGACGGAGCTTTTATGTAAATTTTGATCCTCTGCATCGGTTACGCGGTGCTTATCACAGATGCGCTGCGCGGATTTCATATCGTATCCGAGGCTAAGCAGAATTTCGTAAATTTTGCGCCCCTCGAAGCTTCCCAAGCTTCTTTTCTCATAACCCATATTAAACTTTCAGCCCCATTTTTATATAATTTTTGCCATCATTATACAAGAAATTCTAACCGAAAGGCTACTAAAATGGTCGAAAGATACGCAAGAAAAGAGATGTCTGAAAAATGGAGCTTGCAAGCCAAATACGACGCGTGGCTAAAAGTCGAGCTCGCAGCAGTTAAGGCGTGGAATAAGCTAGGTCTAATAAGTGACTGCGATAAAGACAAAATTCTACAAAACGCAAGCTTTAGGATCGAGCGGATAGATGAGATCGAAAAGACGACCAAGCACGACGTGATTGCATTTCTAACGAGCGTGAGTGAGAGCCTTGGGCAGGAGAGCCGCTTCGTGCATTACGGCATGACTAGTAGTGACTGCATCGATACTGCCGTCGCGCTACAAATCAAAGAAAGCATGGAGCTCATCATCGAGGATGTGCAAAATTTAAAAGCCGCGATAAAATCTCAAGCCATGAAGCATAAAATGACGCTGATGGTCGGGCGCAGCCACGGTATCCACGGCGAGCCGATCACTTTCGGACTCGTGCTTGCGGTCTGGTATGATGAGATAAATCGCGCGCTAGAGCTTTTGCAACACGCAAAAAGCGTCATCAGCTACGGCAAAATAAGCGGTGCGATGGGAAATTTTGCCCACGCTCCACTAGAGCTGGAAGAGCTAGTGTGCGAATATCTGGGGCTAAAGCCCGCTCCCGCGTCCAATCAAGTCATCCAGCGCGATCGCTACGCGCAGGTAATGAGCGCACTTGCGATCCTAGCTTCCAGCTGCGAAAAGATCGCTATCGCAATTCGTCACTATCAACGCACCGAGGTTTATGAGGCGGAGGAATTTTTTAGCCCAGGTCAAAAGGGCAGCTCTGCGATGCCGCACAAACGAAATCCTGTGCTTAGCGAAAACGTAACGGGACTATGCCGTATGATCCGCAGCTTCGTAATACCCGCGATGGAGGACGTAGCACTATGGCACGAACGCGACATCAGCCATAGCTCGGTCGAGCGATTTATCCTCCCCGACGGCTTTACAACTGCTGATTTTATGCTAAATCGCTTGACAAGCTTGATCGAAAAACTGCTCGTATATCCCGAAAATATGATGAGAAATCTAAATTTAACCGGTGGGCTCGTATTTTCGCAGCGCGTGCTGCTAGAACTGCCTAAACGAGGAGTTAGCAGAGAGGATGCCTATAAAATCGTGCAGCGTAATGCGATGAAGGTCTGGGCGGATCTGCAAGAGGGCAAAAAAGCTATAGATGAGCAAGGGCATAGCCTGTTTTTGCAAAATCTGCTCGCAGATACAAAGCTGCGAGAAAAACTAAGCGAAAGCGAGATCAAAGAGTGCTTCGACTACGGATATTACACCAAAAACGTGGACGCGATTTTCGCTAGGGTTTTTGGCAAATAGCAGGCACGACGACTTGCTATTTTAAAGCTCCGAACGGGCCTACAAAATATAGCGAAGTAGCTAGAAATTTATGTTTGCGCCGAAGTATTTTAAAAACAGCGATTGAAATTTTAAAATTTTTACAAAGACAAAATTTTAGTAAAAGCGTAGCGCTTGCGGATTAATCTAGCATCTAAATCCGCACGACAGGCATCCACCACTTTTACCGCGAATTTATAAAGGTAAAATTCTGTGCTTTCGACTAACCTTAAAATCGTAAAATTTAATGCTTTAAAACGGTAAAATTCTAAAATTCTTAGACGCAGTAATTTTAGAATTTTACCGCAAAATTTAAGTGCTAATCCCGAAGATGTAAATGCGAGATTTCCATAAAGCAAAATGGCATTTCTGCGTCGGACTCAAGCTAGGGGTCGTGAGATATCCGAAGCAATTATGAAACAAATTTAAAGTGGCAAATGGAGACATTGATAAAATTCCGCTTTTTCAACTTGAAATTATAACGATTCTTAGAAAAAAGCGGATTGAGTAAAATTTCATAAATTCCATCAATTTAAGCGCTTAACAGATAGCACTAAAAATAGGAAATTAAGCTTGCGTAATGATATTTTTAAAAATTTTAAAATTTTATATGCGCAAGCGGGTAAAATTTGACGTCTAGTACCGGCAGCACCCTTTGATTATCATATAATTACGTCTGAATTGCTAGCAAATTTCGGATTAAACAATCCTGCGATTTGACGTCTAATAATTATTTGGAATTTAAAATGGATGGAGCGGGAGTTCGTTCGCTCCATCCTGCGCTAGCACGTTAGAATTTTTAGAATTTAAAGTTGTATCCTAAATATAGTCCATGATTGGTCTCGTAGGCTTTATCTATATCCTCTCCGAGCTTACTAGCCTTGTATCTCGTGTAGTCCGCTTTGTAGCCAAACTCAATCTCATTATGCTCATCAAAGCTATATAAACCGCCCAGCCTTGCGCCGATGACCCAGCCTGGTACTGTCTTTGATATAGAGTCACTATCGCCGCTGAAGTCATTATACGAATCTTTGTATTTCAAAAACGAAACCCCCGTATATGCGCCCGCTACGAGTTTAAAGCCATTCGTAATCTCAGGCGTAAAATCTCCGCCTACTAGCAAGCTGTGCTTATTCCACTCGTGTTTAAATATGATGTCCTCGTCAGTGCCAGTTTTCGAAGCTTTGAAATCATACAAGTACTCGCCGTACGCCCTAGCTATACCAAAATCATAGCCGCCTTTAAAGCCGAGCGCAGCCTGCCCCTTATTATCTTTATTCGTGCCAGAATCGTCCTCGTCAGACCATTTAGTAGTGATGCTGGATTTAAAAGAATAATCTCCCTCGATACCTAAAAATATCCCCTCGCCAAAGCTTGAACTCACGCATACCGCAGCGGCAAACGCCGCGATTAAAATTTTGTTTTTCACATTTTCTCCTTATAATTTATAATTTCGGGCTTTCCGCCGCCGCCACTTTGCCATTTTACCGCTTGCTATCTTTGAGCGTCTTCCGCCAAGCTCGCTCATAAGCGCGTTTAAAATTTGTTAATTATAATATCCTTTTTTTGAAATTTCGATGAATTTCGCGACAAGACTTGGAATTTTATCTCACTCGCCTTGGATAAAATTCTATCTTGATTGCCAGCACGGAATTCGACGAAATTCTACGCCGCCTCCCTTGAACAGTTAGCAAATTTAAATGCCGGGTGTCATTAAAAAATAATCTGTGATGAAATTTAAAGCGCTTACTTAGTTGTTCGTTTTTATGTATAATTTAAAATTTACACACGAGATAAGTGCCGTGTTACCGATAGTAACTGCACTTTTAAAAATTTAAGACGATTTGATTTGGAATTTATAAAATTCCCGCCTCATTTTTGTATCATAAGCCAAATCCAAAAAAGGAGTATCTATGGAAGAACACAAAGTGGAGTTACGCAACTCCCGCTTACAAGGGCCGCTAGACTCAGACGTAGACGAGCTGGGTTTAGACAGGCTCACCGACACCGTGCCGTTTCCTAAGCGCGGCGTCATCATTATGGCGATTGCCGCTGCAGTGGGCTTTGCTCTATATGCCGCGTTACCATTTGAGCCCAATGTCAAAAAAGGCCTTGCGCTACTTGCTTTCATCGCGATTATGTGGCTTACAGAGGCCGTGCATATCACGGTAACCGCGCTTATGGTGCCGGTGCTTGCGGTAGCTATCGGGCTTGGTAAATTCGCTAAAGATGGCACTTTCACGGCCGCCACCATCAAAAGCACACTTGCAAATTTTGCAAACCCTACGATCTTTACCTTTTTTGGCGGCTTTGCTCTGGCAACGGCTCTGCATATGCAAAAGCTAGACAAAAAGATCGCGATGTGGCTAATCGCCCGCGCAGGCGGTCGCTTGGGTGTAGCTGCGATTTTAATCTGCCTTGCTACGGCGATCCTTTCGATGTGGGTTTCAAACACCGCAACTGCTGCGATGATGCTTCCGATCGCGCTTGGAATTTGCGCCAACATGGACGAGAGCAAAGATCGCGGCACGCTCGTGTTTTTGCTTTTAGGCATCGCGTATTCTGCAAGCATCGGAGGTCTGGGCACGCTCGTGGGATCTCCGCCAAATTTAATCGTGGCTCAAGCCTTGCACTACAGCTTCGCGGACTGGATGAAGGTAGGTTTGCCGCTAATGTGCGTGATGCTACCGATAATGCTTGTGGTGCTTTATATAATTTTCAAGCCGAATTTAAGCCATAAAATAGAGATGGATCTGGAGCATATCCCTTGGACGCGCGAGCGCATTATTACGATCGTCGTATTTGCTCTAACGGCGATCGGCTGGATATTTTCAAAGCAAATTTCAGCCCTTGTGGGCTTTAAAGTGGATGATGCTTACGTCGCTATCTGCTCGGCAGTCGTAATCGTCATACTAGGACTTGCCAAGTGGCACGACATCGCCGAAAACACCGAGTGGGGCGTGCTGTTGCTTTTCGGCGGCGGACTTACGCTAAGTGCGGTTTTAGGCGATTCCGGAGCCTCTAAGGTGCTTGGTGATTTGGTCGCGCACACTTTCGGTGGAGCGCCTACTTACATCGTACTTTTGGTAACGGCAGTTTTCATCATCTGCCTTACGGAATTTACGAGCAATACCGCCTCTGCTGCACTTTTAGTACCAGTATTTGCGGGAGTAGCAGCGCAAATGGGGCTGCCAAAAGAAACTCTTACTATAGTAATCGGTGTGGGCGCAAGCTGCGCTTTCATAATGCCGGTAGCGACGCCGCCGAATGCTTTGGTTTTTGGAACGGGACGCATTCGCCAGGCGGAAATGGTACGAAGCGGCGGAATTCTAGCGATATTCTCCGCGTTTTTGGTTTCGGGGTACGCGTATATTTTTTACTCGTAAAATTCCGTCAAAATTCTATAGTCCGGGTATCTGCTCGGACTAAATATATTTATAAGATATATTTTTAAACTCCTAGATTTTCGGAATCTTTATAAAAAAATTCTGATTTAATACTATTTTAATCAGTTATCTGTATAATATGCATATTTTACGGAAAGAAGAATTTATGGATTTTGATTTTATAGCTAAATTTAGCCCGATGTTCGTAAAGGCGGGAATTTTAACGCTAAAGCTCGCATTTTACGGAATTTTACTATCCATCATCATCGGTTTTATCTGCACGCTGATAAAATATAAAAGATTGCCTCTATTAAGCCCGCTCGTGAGCGCATATATCGAGCTGTCGCGCAATACTCCGCTTTTAATTCAGCTATTTTTTCTATACTACGGCCTGCCGAAGCTCGGCGTTCAAATTTCGGGCTTTACCTGCGCGATCGTAGGTCTTGCGTTTCTGGGCGGAAGCTATATGAGCGAGAGCTTTAGGCTCGGTTTTGAGGCGATAAAAAAATCCCAGATCGAAAGCGCGATGAGCCTCGGTCTTAGCGAAGCACAGATAGTGTTTTACGTCGTGCTGCCGCGCGCCTTTGCGATCGCCCTGCCCTCCATCAGCGCAAACATAATCTTTCTGCTTAAAGAAACCTCGATCGTTAGCATCGTAGCGCTCGCCGATCTCGTTTATGCCGCAAAGGACGTGATCGGGCTGTATTACAAGACGAACGAAGCGCTATTTATGTTAAGCGTTTCGTATCTGATCATAATCCTGCCGCTTTCGCTAGCGCTTACGCTGCTTGAAAAGCGCCTTGCGTATATGAGAGGCTAGTGATGGAACTCTTAAGCGGCGAAAATTTAATCAGGCTTCTTGGCGGGCTTGGGGTCACGCTGCAAATCGCGCTCATTTCGATCGCGGTTTCGCTCGCTCTGGGCTTGGTACTTGGAATTTTAATGGCCTCTGGGCGCAGAGCCTTATACATCCCGCTTAAAATTTGCCTAGAGATCGTGCGCATAATGCCGCCCATCGTTTGGCTATTCATCGTGTATTTCGGCGCGAGCAAGGCATTTGGCATCCACATCTCAAATATCGCGGCTTCGATCATCGTCTTTAGCATCTGGGGCGTTTTTGAGATGATGGATCTGGTGCGCGGCGCCGTGCTTAGCATACCCAAGCATCAGTTCGAAAGCGCCGAAGCGCTCGCATTTAGCAGATCGCAAATTTATCTCTACGTGATCCTGCCGCTTGCGATGAGGCGCCTAGTGCCCGCAACGATAAATTTATTCAGCAGGATGATAAAAACAACCTCGATCGCCGTACTAATCGGCGTCATCGAGCTCGTCAAAGTAGGCCAGCAGATCATCGAAGTAAACGTCTTCCGCGACAATTATGCGCCGCTAATCATCTACGGAGCGATATTTTTCGTATATTTTTTGATCTGTTATCCGATCTCGGCGCTTTCGAAAAAACTAGAAAATAGGTGGAGCTGATGGAAATTTTAAAAATCGATAAAGTCAATAAATTTTACGGCGAGCTGCACGCGCTAAAGGACGTCAGCCTTAGCGTCGCGCAGGGCGAGGTCGTGGTGATCCTGGGTCCTAGCGGCTGCGGCAAAAGCACCCTACTTCGCACGATCAACGGGTTAGAGCCGGTACAAAGCGGAAATTTTATAATCGAAGGCGAGCGGATCGATCAAAATTTCAAAGAGTGGCGCAGGATCAGACAAAAGATCGGCATGGTCTTTCAAAGCTACGAGCTCTTCGACCACTTAAATGTGCTACATAATATAATCCTAGGTCCCGTGAAAGTCCAAGGCGTACCGCGCGAGCAAGCTGTAGAGCTAGCCAGGCATTGGCTCAAAATCGTAGGACTAGAAAATAAAGAGCGAGCCTACCCCAAAGAGCTTAGCGGCGGGCAAAAACAGCGTATCGCAATCGTACGAAGCCTTGTGATGAAGCCTAAGATCATACTTTTTGACGAGGTTACCGCAGCACTTGATCCCGAGATCGTGCGCGAGGTGCTCGACGTAATGCTAAATCTCGCCAAAGAGGGACAGACGATGCTAATCGTAACGCACGAGATGGGCTTTGCACGCGCCGTAGCCGATCGCATAGTTTTTATGGATGAGGGAAGCATCGTCGAGATCAATGAGCCGGAGGCGTTCTTTACCGCTCCGAAGAGCGAGCGCGCGAAGAAATTTCTAAATATGTTCGAATTTAAAAAATAAATTTTAATAAAGGAGAAAAGATGAAAAAAACGCTAAGCACGCTTTTTATCTTAGGTGCGTTATTTTTCGCAGGTTGCAACGACGAGGGCAAAGGCTCCTCAAATTCCGCGCAAGGTTCCGCCGCGCCGCAAAGTTATATCGACGGGATTAAAAAGCGCGGCGTAGTAAGGATCGCGGTTTTCGGCGACAAGCCGCCGTTTGGTTACATCGACGAGACGGGCAAAAACGCGGGATATGACGTGTATTTTGCAAAACGTATCGCAAAGGAGCTTTTGGGCGATGAGAGCAAAGTTCAGTTCGTGCTCGTAGAGGCCGCTAATCGCGCGGAATTTTTGGCGTCGGATAAGGTCGATATCACGCTTGCAAATTTCACCGTCACGCCGGAGCGTAAGGAGGTCGTGGATTTCGCGCTGCCGTATATGAAGGTAGCCCTCGGCGTCGCAAGCCCGAATGGCGATATCACCGATGTTTCGCAGCTTAAGGATAAAACGCTTTTAATCAACAAGGGCACGACCGCAGATCTGTATTTTACGAAAAACCATCCCGAGATCAAGCTTTTAAAATTTGACCAAAATACCGAGACTTTCGGTGCGATGCTGGACAGCAGGGGCGATGCGATCGCGCATGATAATACGCTTTTGTTTGCGTGGACGAAGTCAAACCCTGGCTTTAAGGTAGGTATCCGCTCGCTAGGCGATCAGGACGTCATCGCGCCTGCGGTCAAAAAGGGTAACGACGAGCTTCGCAAATGGCTTGACGATCTAATCGTAAAGCTCGCGGACGAGAAATTTTTCCACGCCGACTACGATGCGACGCTGGCGCCGGTATACGGCGACGACATCAAGGCCGACGATGTCGTAATCGAGGGCGGGAAGCTATAAATTTAGATTCACAGTCTAGTTTAGCGGGGCAATTGTCAGCCCTGCGACTTTGCAGCGATGAGCCGCCGTATCTTTGCCGAACGGCGGCTGTAAACGCCCATAGGCGGCGAGCGCTTTTATAAGCTAGCTAAATTTATCGATCTAGCGGCAAAGTTTTGCTCTCGCACGGTAAATTTAGCCGCCGAGTAAATTTTTGCCGAGCCGAAACGTGACCTAGCGCTCGTCGTCGCGGCAAATTTTAAGTCGCGCTCGTAGCATAAATTTCAAGCGATAGTAGAATTCTAACACGAACTGCTAGTGCGATAAAAATTTTGCCGTGCGAGCAGCAATAAATCGCAAGTGACCGCGCATTAAACGAATCGAAAATTTATAAAAATTTTATAGACGACTTGCAAAATTTTATGCGGGACTAACCGCACACGCACCCCGTCTTTTGATTAGAGCTCAAAGCAGCTTGTAGGCTCCACGCGGGCTAAATTTCCGTACCGATTTAAGAGCTAAACGCATAAGCCGCGCAACGCATCCATTTCTACGCCCAGCTACACGGCGCATTTGTGCCGCTGCCACCAAAGCCTACGTCCCGCGCGCACTATGTCCTATCTGTGCACCGCCACAGCCGTATGTAGTCTCCTCTGCGATACTCCGCCGCGCTGCCGCCCACTTCATTCGCTCCAAATTTTGCGGTTCAAATTTAGCTCGCTCATGATATCAACAAGCGCGCCGATCTCATCTACGTAAAGCTCTATCGTGGAGTCCTGCTTGAGCGAGCAGTCGATTCTAGGCTCGAAATTATCGCGCCAGGTCTCGATCGCCACGTAAATTTTATCCTCCCTTAGCACCGCGTTTATCTGCGAGCCCAGCCTTAGATAGACCTCCGTCAGTCGCTGCATCAAAAGCGGTGTCAGAGCGTATCTGGCACCCACCTGATCGGTCGTATAGACGTCGAAAAACTCCTCAAATTTCACGTCGTCCATATTCGCTCGCTGCCCGTATTTGCGCAGATTTCGCGAGTTTTTGTGACACACCCGCACCTCGCAGTTAAGCCTTTTATGAAAGTCCGCGACGAAAAGCACTCCTTGAAATTTTACGTCGGTGCGAGTGCCGTTTTTGGTGCGCACCTTTTCGGCAGCGTAAAAGTCGCTAAAGCTAACGCGCACGCCCTGCACCTCCCCGCTCATCATATCCTCGCTCGATTGCTCGTTTATGTAGCAGTCGTAAATTTCAAAAAACTCATCCGTCCCCAGCCCGCCATTTTCATCGTAGCTAAGCCCGAAGCTTTTTGCGATACTCGCGACGACCCTGTTTTTAAAATTTGATCTGAAATTCCGTCTTTTACTCGCCGTCAAAAGAGCGCTCACGACGCCGTAAACAGCTACGCCGAAAAATACGCCGACCGCCATCTCCTCCCAAAAGCGCGCCACTAGTGCGCCCACGCCGGTCCCTACGACAGCGGCGATTAGACCGGCCTTTTTCACCGCTTTTTGCAGCGCCGCACGCTCATCCTCCAGGCTCTGCAGATCAGCCAAAAAGTTAAATTTTGACCCGGCTACTCCGCTCTCTTTGCCCCCGCCCTCACCTTCGGCGACTTTGGGCTCAAACCTTCCGTAAGTAGCGCTCATGCGGCTATCGCTGTCTTTAAAGCCGCCACCCTCGCCCGCTTCGGCTTTTAATACCCGCCCCTCTTTCGCATCGGCGCCTAAAATTTGCCCATTTTGTGCCGCACCCTGCCCTAGCGCGCCCCTGTCTTGCGCCGTATCAAAGCCGCTAAATTTATCGAAATTTGCGCGCTGCGCGCCCTCATTTTTGCCAAAGCTTAAGCTGTAAAATAAGCGGTAGAGCAGTCCGTTTAAAACTGGAAAGATGATGAAAAGCACGACTATGAGCCAGTTTGTATCAAACGAGACGGGTTCCGCCCTGGTATTCAAAAACACGTAAAGTCCGAGCAGCAGCAGGGTTGTCAAAAATGAGACGAGCTTGCTAATGCGCGCGAGCTTTTCGCGCCGTTTTTCAAGTAGGTAAAGCTCCTCTAAATCGCCGTTTCTATCCATAATCCGCCTTTTGTAACGCATTTAATCGCCGGTTCATTTGTCGCGCGTAAATTTAAACGTTCGCGCGCCGCAAGTTTGATCGCCGTTAAATTTAACGCAAAGCTCGCGCCCTGCCGCAAAATTTTAAAATTTGCTCCGCCGCTTTAGATTTAGCCGTTATAAATTTTAAATTTCGTCCTTGCCGCGCCGCAGTCCGTTTAATGCGGGCAGATCTTTAGCGCCTCTTTCAGCCGCCCTAGCCCCTCTTTTAGCAGCGCCCTAGAGGTCGCGATATTTAGGCGCAAAAATTTCTCGCCGCCCTTGCCGTATTGCGCGCCGCAGGAGAGATACAGCCCCGTTTTTTCGCGGATGAAGCGCGCAAGCTCCGCGCTATCCTGCGTGTAAGCGCCCGTATCAAGCCACATCAGATAGGTTGCATCTTGCGGCACGACATGCACCTGCGGAAGCTCACGCGCGATAAATTCCGTCGCGAATTTGCGATTTTCGCTGAGGTATTCGCGCAGCGCGTCCAGCCACGGCGCACCCTTCGTAAATGCGGCGATCGCTCCTTGGACGCCGAAAAAATTCGGCTCGGCGATGTCGTCGGAATTTAGCGCCTTTGAAATTTTATGACGCAAGCGTTTATCCGCGGCAAAGACCGCCGCGCTTTGCAGCCCCGCGATATTAAACGCCTTCGTGGGCGCGATTATGCTAGCCGAAATTCTCTCGCAAGTCTTACTTGCCGCAGCAAATGGCGTGTAACGCACGCCGAGCTCGGTCAGATCGCAATGCACCTCATCGCTAAGCACCGTCACGCCGTGCTTCTCGCACAGCTCGCCGATACGAGCAAGGTCATCCCTGCTAAAGGTGCGGCCGACCGGATTGTGCGGGTTGCAAAGGATAAAAAGCGTCGTCTGCGGATCGGCTAGCTTAGCCTGTAGATCCGCCCAATCGATGCTATAATCGCCGTTAGCGTAGGCAAGCTCATTCTCCACAGGCACGCGGGCGGCGTTTTTGATGCAGTAGTAAAAGCAGTTGTAAACGGGGCTCATTAGCAGCACGTTTTCGGCGAGCGAGGTGAGCTTACGGATGATCGAATCGATCGCAGGCAGCGTGCCGCTAGCATAGATTAGCCACTCCTTTTGGATTTCATAATCGTGGCGCGCGAGCCACCAGGCTTGATATGTGCTGCGCCACTCATCATCTACAAGCGAATAGCCCAAAACTCGCTCATTTAGCCGCTTTTGCAGAGCCTCGATAATTTCGGGCGCTACGGCAAAGTCCATATCCGCGACCCACATCGGAAGCTCGTTCTCGCCTACATCCCATTTAAGCGACTTCGTGCCGCGGCGGTTCGGCAGAGTGTCGAAGTCGTATTTCTCCTTGCCACTTATAAAATCAAAAAGTCCCATCTTACGCCCTTAATTCAGTAATGATTTCAGTTTTAGACGCGTCCGTTGCGCCATCTAGGATCAGCTCGCCGATACTTGCCGCGCGGATTAGCCCGCTGCTCGGATTTTTGACGCTATCGATTGCGCCTTTTATCTCGGCACGGACGTCGCTGTATTCAAACGCTAGCGTCGTATTTATGAGCTCGCAGTCTTGCAAGCGCAAATTTTGCATATAGCAAAAGCCCTGCAGGCTCTCGATCTTGCAGTTTCGCAGCGTTACGTTTTTAGAATTCCACCCAAAGTATTCGCCCGCGATAAAGCAGTCCTCGACCACGATATTTTCGCAGTTCCAAAACGCGTCCTTGGATAGGAGTTTGGAGTTTTTGATCGTTACGTTTCTGCAGCCGTCGAAGCAGTAATCCCCGAAGAGCGATAGATTTTCGATGCTTAAGTTTTCGCAATCAAGCCCGAAATACGCGCCCTTTGCGGTAACGTTTTTTAGCGTGACGTCGCTGCAGTGCCACAAGGTCTCCTGTGCGTCGTGAAATTCTACATTTTGCAGCGTGGCGTCTTTTACGCGACGAAGCCCTTTAGGCGCGCCGTAGAGGCAGTCTTTTAGCACTACGCCGCGGCTATACCAGATCCCTGCGCGCGCGACCTCGTCGAATAAGCAGTCCTGCGCGCGGATATTTTCGGCGTACCAAAACGGATATTTCCACTCAAATTTACAGTTTTGTGCGACGATATTTGCGCTGTGTTTTAGCGGCGACTCGCCCTCGCCGAAGACGGAATTTTCGATCCGCAGATCCTTTGCGCAAAACAGCGCGCGCTCGCCGCTAAAGTGCTTTTGTCTTAATATTTGCATGGCTTTCCTTAGATTTAAAATTTGCTTCAGATTATACAAGGAATTTTAAAATTCCGCGTAGCTTAGGCGTATGAAACGCAAGCGAATTTTAAAAATTTTAAAATTTAGAGGCGACGAGGGGCTAAATTTGACGCGCCTCAGTAATGGTTACGAAACATATGCGGCGAATGCACTGCAAATCGCCGCGCGCTTATAAAAGCGTTTTTGTAAACGCCCTAATGAAGCGCACCTAGATCACTACGGCTATTCGCGTATTCGTTTAGGCACCCGTATCTGCCCACGACGCGTGTCGCTCGAAAGATACATAAAATTTATCGCAAGCGGCGCTTTAAAATTTATAAAATTTTCTCCGAGCAACGTGTAAATTTTAGCAGACGTCGCAAAGAAGCGTAAAATTTTATACCATATTGCGACGGGGCGCGTCTAATGCTCGTGGTGATGCAAGTAGATGTCTTCGCCGCGGTCTCGATCCGTAGCACGCTTTCGCAGATCAAAATACACAAAAAGCCCGCTAGGCTCGCCATCCTCGTAAATTTCAAGTTTGTAGCGCATCACGGCATGCGTGCACACCGCAACGTCAAGTGTCGCTTCATAGCCGTCTGCACTGCGCTTTAGCGGGAATTCCGCATTGCCCATATTCATACTTACGCCCGAAATTTTAACGCTCGGATTTTTCAGCTCACGCGAAATTCCGCTTATTTTTAGCTCGTTTGCTCCCGCTTCGATCGGATGGTGCGCTACGCTAAAGAGCGCCTTCTGCCCGCCAGCGTTAGTCTCGCAGTCCTGTGCGGCTAGATTGCAGCCCAGACGCGTCCTTATATCCTTAAATAATGCATCGCTCTCATCCGCGCCAAATCCTAAAGTAGCGGCGACAATCAAGCTAAAACGTAGAGCCTTTATCATTATGATCCTTTGTAAATGAAATTTGTGCGCAATTTTAGCAGAAAATTCCGCGCCTATTAAAAATATTTATTAAAATTTTAGCTAAAATAACGACATCTTTTACGAAAGGATGAAAAATGGCTGAGTTTTTAATCAAAGACGCCAAGGACGGCTGCAAATTCGATCTACTTTATGACGGGCACGTACTGTGCACCTCCGAGGTTTACACGAGCAAGGCCGCTTGCAAAAACGGCATCGAAAGCGTCGCAAAAAACGCCGCGCTAAATAAGATCGAGGATCAAATCGCAGGCGGCGAGAAGCTAAACAATCCGAAATTTGAGCTCTACACCGATAAGGCCGGCAAGGTTCGCTTCCGCCTAACGGCTAGTAACGGGCAGATCATCGCCGTTAGTAAAGATTTTGAAGCCAAAGCGGACGCTCTAAAAGTAATAGAGCTTATCGTCAAACAGGCTCCGAAAGCCAAGATCAAGGAGGCGTAAATGGACATAAACGGACTTGTAAATATGGTCTCGGCGCTCAAAAGCGACGATAAAAATTTAAGAGAATTTCAAAGCGGTCCAGTCGCTTTTATCGAAAAATTTCTAGGCGTAGACCTGCCTGACGATCAGATAAATGCGATAATTGCGGGCATCAGCTCAAATTTTTTAAGCAAAAGCAAAAGCGGCGAATCTAGCTCGCTAGGCTCGATGCTGGGCGGACTTTTGGGCGGCGGCGAAGACGTGCAAGCAAACGCCGTCGATAGCAAAGGCGTAGATTTTAGCGCGCTGATCGGCAAAATCGCAAGCGCCAAGCTCGACGTAAACGGCGACGGCAAAATCGATATCAACGACGCAAGTAGCTTTTTGGGCGATCTTTTAGGAGGCGGCGCAAACGGCGAAGACAAGGGGTTAAGCTTAGGCAGCCTGCTAAAAACGTTTAAAATTTAAACGAGGCTAAATTTAAAATGCAGGCCGGGTTTTGCGCGACGATGTTTAAATTTACGGCGCGCTATTTTAATCCGCGCCTGCGCACTACAGCGCTCGCGTGAAGAATTTAAATTTATACTGCATTTGCGCGCGAGCCCTTGAGTTTAAGCAAAACGAGCTTAAATTTAGAGCAAGACGGCGTTTAAATTTAAGCCGCTTCTTTGCGGCATTTTGTTTATACTGCCGCGACATAGCGTTCTGCTCCGCTCTTTTGATCGTCCATATTGAGCTAAAATAACCACAAACTCTCCTTTAAATTTTATCTTTGCTCTTTAACATCCGCTTTAAATTTAGTCGCTTTTGACTCCGTTTCATTTCGGTACCCATTCAAATTCCCACGTAGTGCGCCATAGCATGCCATTAAATTTTAAAAACGGCTATAAATTAAGCGCGAAAGAGTTCGCTTAAAAAGGATATATTTTATTTCTATTTACTGTTTAAGTAGTATAATCGTTCTTGTCCGACAAGATAAAACCTCCTTTTTGTATGAAGCCCGAGTTTAAAAGCTCGGGCTTTTTTTATGCCCGAAATTCTGCTATAATCCCGCCAAAAACTGCAAGGAATTTTATGCTTTCACATATCGACGAAAACAATATGCCGCGCATGGTGGATGTCGGCGCTAAGGATGATAGCGAGCGCGTAGCCACCGCTAGCGGTATCATCCGCATGAGCGCGGAGGCGTTTGCCGCCGTCAAGCAAAACACGGCTAAAAAGGGCCCCGTGCTTCAAACCGCCGTCGTTGCCGCGATAATGGGTGCTAAAAAGACGAGCGAATTAATACCAATGACCCATCCGCTTACGATTACTTCTATTAAAACCGATATTGAGGAGCTTGCGAGCGAGTGCGCGTTTAAGCTTTTCGTAACTGTAAAAATCACGGGCAAAACCGGCGTCGAGATGGAGGCGCTAACGGGCGTAAGCGTGGGGCTACTGACGATTTATGATATGCTAAAAGCGATAGATAAATCGATGCAGATCACCGACGTCGTGCTGCAGCGCAAAGAGGGGGGCAAGAGTGGCGTGTATATTAGGGGCTGAAAAGCCGAAAATCAACTATCCACTTTTTTGGGAATATAAAATCATCCTAGACGCAAGCACCCAAAAGCGCGAGCAGATCGATGAAATTTTAAAGGGCGAAAATTACAAAATAGACTTTTCGCGCTTTTCAAACGGCGGCAAATATATGAGCTTCAACGTAAGCGTTTTCGTTAAAGACGACTTACATCGAAACGAAATTTTCGAGCGCTTAAAAGCCCACTTTAAATATGTATTGTGACAGGAGATGAAATGAAAGAAGCAATAATCAAAAAATTCGGCGCCGATCTCGCACAAATTCCACAAGCCGAGCTAGCCTCATATGTGCAAGAGCTCGCCTTGCAAGAAGCCACGAAGGCTTTGTGTGAGCTTGACGACGAGAGTAAAAGCGCCAAAAGCACGCAATTAATCCTAGACTTCGCAGCCGAGTTAAAAGACGCGGGCGCGCTTAGCGATGAGACGGCAGAAGCCCTACTTAACAGCGTTAAAAAGGCGCTGTGTGACGAGGACGAGCAGGCTCTTTACAAGCTCATCTACGACTACGACGATCTGCGCAAAAAGATCGCTTGTAAACAAAAGGCGATTAAAACCCTTGTTTTGCGCAGCTACGACGATCTGGATACCGCGCTGCAAAACGCAAGCGAAGCGGAGCTAAAAGAACGCATAGGCTCGGCGCTACAGCGAGCGATCGCGAGCAAACTACCGCTTGCGGACGTACTTAAAGAAGCGAGCGAACTGGCCTTCATAAGCGTGCTCGAAAGCGGCACCGACATCGAGGATACCGCGCACGAGACGGCGAAAAACATCGCATTTTCGGCTATCGGCGACGGAGAATTTACGAAATTCCGCACGAAAGAAATTTCAAAAATCATCATAAATCGCGCGATTTTCGTCGCAAATGAGAGCAAAAATACCGCCTCTGCGCTGATTAGAGGCGCGATTTTAGGCTGCTACGACGGCATAAACAAAGCCGCCGAAAGATACCGCGACGAGCTAAGTTTCTCGCCAGTAAGCGACGCACAGAGCCTAGAGAACGAAAGGCTTCAAATTTCGCAGATGAGCGAGCTATTTAGCGCCGTGCTAAGCGACGCGGTCGCAAGCTCGGAGGAGCCCGCTAAAAGCGAGATCGCCAAGATCGCCGATGAAGAATTCGGAGGCTATTTGGCTAAATTTAGAAAAATTTCGAGCGATCTTGCCGAGCAACTAAGCGCCAAAATCGGCGAGATCGAGCTTGGCGAGCGCGCAAAAAAGGCAAGCGCCAAGGCACGCGAAATCACTCAAGAGCTGAGCCAAAAAAGCGCCAAAATCATCGAAAACCTCGATCTGGACGAGAAACTGGACGCAATCAAAAAAGAGCTTAGCGAGTTTGAAAAGAAGATGAGCCAAAAATTTGCCGAGCTAAAAAGCTCTGAGGTCGCCAAAAACGTAAGCGAAAGGGCGCGCGAGATGAGCGCCAAGGCTTACGAGGCCGCAAAAGAAACGATCGCCAAGCTAAAGTCCAAAAAGGACTAAATGGGCGCCGCGGGCGCGAAATCCCTAACGGTAAACACTCGGCGCTCGCTGCTTTGCGCTGCAAAATTTACTCACATGCCTATACTAGCATGCCTTAAAGCTCGCGTGCCCTAAAAGAAAGGAGCTTTCGTTAGAGTTTGCGAGGCCTGCGCAGAATTCTTTATGCGCTTTAACGGCGCTGTAAAATTCCATGCCGATAAAGAATTTTACGAATTTTGCATAGCTAAATTTAGATGCGCGCTGTAAAATTCCATGCCGCCAAAAATCCTACGGCGATGCGAGACCCCGGTCCAACCAAATCTTGCCGCAGTGATAAAATTCTAAGTGTAAGATTTTATAGCTGACGTGACGCATATAAAATTCCAAAAACGGCGCGGATTTTTAAGCTTGAAATTTCATCGTACAAATTTGCGTAGCCGAATTTTAAAATTCTAAACGCGTAAAATTTTAAAATTCCATCCAAAATGATACAGTGCGACTTGCAATTTGAAATTTTATCCTGTCGCGCACAAAAGGAATTCCGCTAGATAAATTCTACGAAAAGGCGTCTGTGGCGTTTGGCATTTCTGTGATCATTTCAATTCCCACAACAAAATTTCATTGTAGCGCAAGATGCAATGTGAAGGGATACCGCTAAGCTAACAATTAGAATTTTGCGTTGCAAAGATTAGCGCGGCTCATCTCAAACCATAGCGACATCCGAGCCCATTTTATCGCGCGATTTGATCGCATAAATTTTAAACCGATCTTGCTGCGCCCGGGCCGAGCGCTTGGTACAAATAAAATTCCGATAGACTTATCATAGCCTACGCTGCATAAATTTAAAACCGCGGCCCCAATCTCTGCTCTATTTAGGCGCAGAGGTGCTTTGTTTATGCAGCGCCGCGCTTGGATAAACCCACTATTTTTACATAGCAATGCCTCGTTGACGCCGCGATAAAATTCTGTAAAATCCGCTAAATTTTATCGCTAAATTACAAAGCCCAATCCTATTTTAAAGGCGACGGGCGTCCTTAAATTTCACGGTAAATTCCAAATAGATCGCGCCTGCAAAATCCGGCAATCTAAAATAAAATTCTAAAAATTTAACCAAATTTCGCTAAAATCGCCGCAAAATTTTAAGGAGAAAAGATGAAAAAATTAACTCTTTTAATATCCTTTGCTGCGATGATGATTTTTAGCGGCTGCGCGAGCACCACGCAAGGTGGCGCCGTAGGCATCGACCGCTCGCAATTCATCACCGTAAGCGAAGCTGAAATGGATCAAAGTGCCGCGCTTGCCTACAGGCAGATTACCGCCCAGGCAAACGCCAAGCACATCCTAAATACCGATAAAAAGCTAACTGATCGCGTTAGAGGCATCTCGAAGCGCTTAATCGCTCAAGTCGGCGCATTTCGCAAAGACGCACTGAAATGGAACTGGCAGGTAAACGTCATCAACGACCCTACGATCAATGCTTGGTGTATGCCTGGCGGTCGCATCGTCGTATATACGGGCATCATCGAAAAGCTTAAGCTTACCGATGCCGAGCTGGCTGCTATTTTGGGGCACGAGATGTCGCACGCACTGCGCGAACACAGCCGCGAGCGAGCCTCGACTGAACAGATGAAAGATGTCGGTATCGCCGTAGCAAGCTCTGCAGCAGGGCTTGGAGATCTGGGCTCAGCGGCTTTGAACATGGCGGCGCAGTACACATTCACGCTGCCGTTTTCGCGCACGCATGAGACGGAGGCCGATCTGATGGGCGTCGAGCTGATGGCGCGCGCAGGATACGATCCAAGGGCGGCGATAAATGTCTGGGAGAAGATGAATAAGCTAAACGAGAGCCATCCGCTTAAATTTATGTCCACGCACCCTTCAAACGAAGATCGCATCGCCGATCTAAAAGAGGTGATGCCGAAGGTTCTGCCGCTTTACGAGGCCGCCACAAGAAATAGATAGTCTTGCGATTTAAAATTTCGCAAGAGTTTGCGCGCTGAGGTTTTTTAAGTAGCAGGTTTTATCGTCGCATTTAAATTTCTTAATGGACTTGCGCGCGGCGCTAGGATTATCCACCGCCGCGCTAGAGCTCTATCGCGATAAAATCTCGCTGAGACAAAGGCCTGCCGCAGCGCGAAATTTTAAATTACTGCGGAATTCTACGAGCGGGCGCAAGGCATTTTCCACACCTTTTGGATTTTAAAGCGTTTTTAGATATAATCATAAATATTTATTTTTAAATTTCAAAGGATAAAAAATTTGGACACGGACAGTTCGGTTTTAATGTTAGTTTTAGCTTTTGTATTCATCTTTATGAATGCTTTTTTTGTTCTTTCGGAATTCTCAATCGTCAAAGTAAGAAAATCTCGCCTCGAAGAGCTTATTAAGGATAAAATTCCAAACGCAAAGCTCGCTTTTAAAATTTCAAACTCCCTTGACACCTACCTCAGCGCCACACAGCTAGGCATTACGATAAGCTCGCTCGCCCTCGGCTGGATCGGTGAGCCAGCAGTATCGAGACTGATCGAGCTGCCGCTAAGATCCATCGGCATAGGCGGTGGAGCGGCGGCACATACGATCGCCTTCGTCATATCTTTTACGCTCGTTACGCTATTTCACGTCGTGCTCGGCGAGCTGGTGCCAAAATCCATCGCTATTGCTAAAACCGAGAAAATCGTGCTTTTTATATCCAGACCGCTTCATATTTTTTGGATTATGTTTTTTCCGATCATCAAGGCGTTTGACTTCATCGCCGCCGTCTCACTTAAAATCATCGGCGTAAAGCCCGCCAAAGAGAGCGAGCTTGCGCTTTCGGACGAAGAGATCAAAATCATCGCGAGCGAGAGCCTAAAAGGCGGTGTGCTCGATAGCCTAGAGACCGAGATCATCAAAAACGCCGTTGATTTTAGCGACACGGTCGCTAAAGAGATAATGACGCCGAGGCGCGATCTAGTTTGCCTAAATAAGCAAAAAAGCTACGATGAAAACTACGCGACCGTCTTGCAGTCGAAATTTACGCGCTTTCCGTATATCGACGGCAGCAAAGACAACGTCCTAGGCCTCATCCACATCCGCGACATTATCCAACAAAAGGGAGATAAAAGCTTCGATAAGATCGTGCGCAAACTCATCATCGTGCCTGAAAACAGCCCGATCTCTAAAATTTTACCGATGATGAATAAGCAGCGCATTTTTGCCGCGCTCGTCATCGACGAATACGGCGGCACTGCGGGATTTTTGACGATGGAAGATATAATAGAAGAAATTTTTGGCGACATCAACGACGAGCACGACGCGAATGCGCAAAATTTTAAACGTATCGACGAGAATACCTTTGAGTTTAGAGGCCGCTTCGAGATCGAAGGCGTCGAGGAGGTGATGGGCATCGACTTCGACGAGGAGACCGAGCAGCTTACGATCGGCGGCTACGTCTTTAATCTCTTCGGTAGCCTACCTGAAATCGGCGATAAAATAAGCGATGAAAACTGCGACTACGAAGTGCTGCGAATGGACGGCACAAGAGTTTCGCTCGTAAAAGCGATCAAAAAAGCAGTCTCGCAGCCGCAAGAAAACGAAGAAGCGGAGAAAAATAACTAAGCCAAAGTGTGAGTTAATAAAATTCGCTCTGTGATGCTGCGTGCCGGAAATTTCAAGCGCGCTGCCACTTGCGACGCCGTTAATTCCCATATAGGGCAAAAATTTATTCGCCGCTCCCGCACAGATGCCCTAATAGCGGGCACAGGAATGCCACTCGCCTTGTAGAGCGCCATAAAAGTGCTATTTATAAGCGCGCTGCAAACGAAATGCGAAATTCTACCGCGAAAATTCTGCCAGAGCGGCGCTAGATAGAATTTCTCGATGAGCCTATTTTTAAATTTTGCGAGATTGTAGATTTTAAAAATTTCAAAATTTTGCGGAATTTTAAAATTCTAATTGATCTAAATTTCTCGCCTAACTTAAATAGCAAGCCCCGCTACAAGCCCAGACCAAGCGAATTTTAAATCCAAAGCCTAAGCGTAAAATTCTAAAATTATTAAAGATAAAATTTTACCGCGCAGTATCACAGAATTAACTCTATCGATTTTGATCATAAAATTACGCTAATCCTGCTTTAAAACTTCGCAATTTTAAATTCTAAAAATTCCTAAGTAATCAAATCGGCACGCCTTAAAATTCCGCATAAATAAATCTTAAATTCCTTTTTGCTACCATAACGAAAATTTTTCGCACGGATGGCTTTATGACAAAACACAAATTCTCATCGCGTTGGGCTTTTATCATCGCTTGCGTGGGCTCCGCCGTAGGTATGGCAAATGTCTGGGGCTTCCCTTATAAACTCGGCACGAACGGCGGTGGCGCATTTTTGCTAATTTACGTTTTTTTTGTAGCGCTGTTTTCATACGTAGGCCTAAGCGCCGAATACGCGATCGGTCGCCGCGCCAAAACAGGCACGCTAGGCTCATACGAATACGCGTGGAAAAGCCGCGGACTGGGCGCTATCGGTAAGGTTATCGGCTGGCTACCGCTTGCCGGTTCGATGTGTATCGCAGTGGGCTATGCCGTCATCATCGCCTACGTTCTAAAAGCGCTAGTCCAAGCCATAGACGGCTCACTAATGAGCGAAAATACCGATACGTGGTTCAACTCTTTTGCCCTGACGCCCTACTCCGTGGTGCCTTATCACTGCATAATTGTTGCAGGCACGTTGCTGACGCTGTTTTTCGGCGCCAAAAGCATCGAAAAAACGAATAAAATTATGATGCCGCTATTTTTCGTGCTATTTGCAATTTTGGCAATTAGGGTCGCGACGTTGCAAGGTGCTGCGGGCGGATATGCCTTTCTTTTCGGCGCTGATTTTACTAAGCTAGCAGATCCGATGGTTTGGATTTCTGCGATGGGACAGGCATTTTTCTCGCTATCGATTACGGGCTCAGGCATGATCGTCTATGGCGCGTATCTATCCAAGGACGAAGACGTCGTATCTGCGGCGAAAAATACCGCGCTATTTGACACGCTAGCCGCTATGGTAGCTGCGCTAGTAATGATCCCTGCAGTATTTGCTTACGGAATGGATCCTGCGGCGGGTCCTAAGCTACTTTTCGTAACTCTGCCTAAAATTTTGCAAGATATGGCAGGTGGTAGAATTTTTGCGGTGATTTTATTTACCGCCGTGATTTTTGGTGGAATTTCATCGCTTCAAAATATGTTCGAAGTAGTCGCTGAATCGCTAATGCATAAGTTTCCAAGGCTAAGCCGTGCATTCACGCTTGCGCTATTGTGCGCGATCTGCCTGAGCGCAGGCCTTGGTATGGAAGCGATAAGCTCATGGGGTCCGTGGATGGATTTCGTATCAATTTATATCATTCCGATCGGAGCGGTAATCGGAGCGATATCGTGGTTTTGGGTGATTAAGCGGAATGAAATTTTAGATGAGATCAATCTAGGCGCAGATAGGGCTCGTGGCAAGCTCTGGTATGATATCGGGCGCTTTGTCTATGTTCCGCTGGCGCTACTTTTATGCATAATCGCGCTTAGTATGCATATTTCGTTTTAAATTAAAATTTCGCTAGATTTAGCATTAATAGTATTCTCTCATAATGGAGTTTTAGCAAAGTACATTTATAAATCATTGCATTATCCATATAAATAATGTATAATGCAATCAAAAAGGAGACAATATGACGCGATCTATAAACGTAAATTTTAGAATGGATGCCGAGCTTAAAAAAGGGTTGGAGGAAGTATGCTCTGAAATGGGGCTAAATTTAACTACTGCTTTTACAATATTTGCTAAAAAAGTATTGCAAGAACGCAAAATTCCTTTCGAGCTGACGGCAGATCCCTTTTACAGCCACGAAAATTTATCTCATCTTAAGCGCTCTTTTGACGAATTAAAGAAAAATAGCGGGATTGAGCACGATTTGTTAGAAGCGGATCAATGAAAAAAATCTGGTCGCAAGAAGCTTGGAAGGATTATCTGTATTGGCAGGAAAATGATAAAAATATCCTAAAGCGCATAAATAAGTTAATCCTAGACATAGAGCGTAACGGCTACGATTGTATAGGCAAACCCGAAGCGCTAAAGGGCAATTTATCGGGGCTTTATAGTGTTAGAATAGATGGAAAAAATCGGCTCGTATTTAGAATATCTAATGGCGCCATAGAAATAGCTCAGTGTAAAACTCACTATGGAGATAAGTAAAATACGTACAAAAGCATCAATATCAAAGCGGTAGTATTTGTCCCAAAATAAAAACTTTCACACCAAAAAAAGGCGTAGAATTTTAAAATTTTATCTTACTTTATGGCTTAAAATTTTGAAATTCAGTCTAGATTTAAGACAGCAAATTTCGAAATTTTGCCTTTGGCTGCTAAAAAGAAATTTGGTCATCAAATTTAACAACAGAAATTTCTTTTTAGTAAATGCCGTATCTGCAAAAGAGTATCATGAGCTGCTGCAATATTTCAAGGCGCTAAACGTAAAAATAGAAGATCGGACCGACTTTATGCCGCAGGCTCAAAACAGCGGCTATTTCACCGATAAAAACGAAATTTACAGCGACGATTTTAGCGATACACAAATTCCGAAGAAAAATTTTAAATGGAAGCTTAGGCGGTTTTTTAGTTTGGATTGAAATTCTAGCCTGAGCACGAGACGTTAAATTTCACAAGCGAATAGGGCAGAGTGGGGCAGCGAGACAAATACCGCTCGCTAGCTCCGCTCATTACAGCCGCAAAGCTGCGGCAAGCCAATCGATCCGACTCGTCGCCGCAGCAAATCCTCAGCGATCCGAGGATAGAGCCTCGCCCTAAAACCCCAGACCGCCCCCCCAATCCCTACTTCGCCCCTTTAGGCGGCATAAATGCGGTTAATTTGATATCCTCGCCCGCCTTGTGTTTATAAAGCTCGATATTTACTAACGCCGTGTGGGAGATGTTGCCGTTGGCAAGCTCGCTCGTAGGAAGATCGATCGTAAGCACGTTCGGATTTCCGTTTTTGCAAAGGCCCTCGGCATTAGGATCGTACCACGCGCCTTCGAATATCTGCACCACGCCGCGCATTATGTCGTCGCTTACGTTCGCACCTGCTAAAATTTCGCCGCGAGCGTTATACACGCGCACCAGATCGCCCTGCTTGATACCTAGCTCCTTAGCATCCTCGGTATTTATTAGCACCGGCTCGCGATCCGCGACGGCGTATCTCTTGCGATTTGAAGTGTTGCTCTGCTGCGAATGCAAGCGGTCATACGGATGCAGACTAAGCAGGTGAAATTTCGCAGGCTTATCCTTCATCCCGAGCCACTCGACGGGCTCAAACCACATCGGATGCGCGCCGCAATCTCTGTAGTTCATCGCTTCTATCGTATCGGAGTAAATTTCAATCAGCCCGCTAGGCGTTCCCAAAGCCTCCAAAACGGGATCGTTTCTAAAATCCTCAAAGCTCACGTAGGCAGCACTCTCCGGCGTTTCGTAAAATTCCGTCGGCTCGTTTTTCTCCCACCACTGCTCAAAGCTCGGCATCTGTATTCCCAAAGCGGTGTTTGCATTCACGGCGCTTGCCGCTCCTTCGTAAAATTCTTTGATCCAATCCATCTCCGTTTTGCCGCCGTCCGTATAAGCCTCGGCAAGCCCCTCAGCGTAAGCTTTGCAAAGGTCAGTAAAAATTTGATAATCGTCCTTCGCGCCGTGCTGCTTAGCGACGACCTGCTTCATAGGAATGATGTGCATGTTGGAGTAGTCTCCGCTCATCGTGATGTCGTTGCGCTCATACTGAGTCGTGGTCGGGAACACGATGTCCGCCATCTTCGCAGTCGGCGTCCAGTAAATTTCATTCACTACGATGGTGCGCGGCTTGCGCCAAGCTTTGATGTTGGTGTTGGTGTCCTGGTGGTGCACGATCGGATTTCCGCCGACCCAGTAGATGAAGTCGATCTGCGGATAGGTGATCTTTTCGCCGTTCGCGTCGATCGTCTTGCCCGGATTTAGTAGCGCGTCCGCGATGCGAGCTAGAGGGAAAGCAACCTTCGCCGTATTTACCAGCCACGCCTGAGTAGCTTCACCGCCTTGCTTTTGATCCTGCGCAAGCCCTAGGAATTTGCCGTCCTTAACGACGCCGACGCTCGCCGCGTTCATTCCACCGATCACGCCGCCCGCGCAGGTAGGCGCGCCGCCGTTAGCGTAGTGGTAGCTAAAGCCGAAGCCGCCTCCTGCAAGTCCGATCTGTCCTAGCATCGCGCACAAAGTCACGATCATCCAGTGCGCCTGCTCGCCGTGATGAGCGCGCTGGATACCCCAGCCCGCCATTATCATCGTGCGGTTTTCGTAAAATTTTATCGCAAGCTCTTTTATCACGTCCGCGCTAATGCCGCAAATTTCGCTCGCCCACTCGGGCGTCTTAGCCACGCCGTCGCTCTGCCCCGTGAGGTACGGCACGAATTTTTCAAAGCCCACGGTGTAGTTTTGCAAAAATTCCTTATCGTACTTGCCCTGCGAGTAGAGATGCTGCGCCATACCTAGCATCATCGCTACGTCGGTGTTCGGGCGAGGGGTAATCCATCGCGCCTTGTTCTCGAAATACTTACCGCTTACGGTTTTGATCGGATCGATGATGATGATCTCTTTGTCGCTATTTTTTAGCTGCTCGAAATACTTAAATCCCTGCTCGTCCGAGCTCGTCCACGCTACGCGAAGCGTAGAGATCGGATTGAGCCCCCAAAAGACCACTACTTTGGAGTTTTCAAGCACCACCGGCCACGAGGTTTGCTGTTCATAGACCTGATTTGAGCCCGTTACGTGCGGCATGATGACCTGAGCTGCGCCCGTAGAGTAATCGCCCGTGACGCCCGTAAAGCCGCCGGTTAAGTTCATAAATCTATGAAGTAGCGTCCTTGAGACATGCACATTGCCCGTGCTCTGCCAGCCGTAGCTGCCCGCAAACACCGAGTCCGCGCCCTTTTGCTCGCGCGTCTTTTTAAGCTCGTGCGCGACGAGTTTGATCGCGTCTTCATATTTTACCTCGACCCATTCGTCAAGCCCGCGAAGCTCAGGCTTTGGATTATCGGGATCGGCGAGGTATGATTTTCGCACCATCGGCGCTTTGATGCGCGTGTTATAAACGAGATCCGCCATCGTATTTTGAAGAGTATTTGGAATTTTAGAGGTGATCTTCCACGGCACGGATTTTACGATCTTGCCGTTTTTGACGCTCGCTTTTAAAATTCCCCACCGCGCCGCGGTTAAAATTTCGCCGTTTTTCTTAAGCGCGGTGAGTTTATCCGCCGCAAGCATCGAGCTTGGGATGAGCGGAAGCGCCGAGACAGCCGCGCCGAGCTTTAAAAAATTTCGTCTTTTCATTTCATATCCTTTAAATTTACGTCCTTGGAGTGCTTTTGCAGATACTGCACCACCGTCCAGCTCTCATCCTTGCTAATAGGCGTGCGCGAAAGCATCGATTTGATGTAGCCCGGCCATCTGTTGGCTTCATAATCGGCGGGCTGGTGCAGAGCATGACAGACGCTACACGAGGTTCCGAATTTTTCTTTGGCTTCGGCGAAAATTTTATCCACGTCGCCGCTTAGCGCGCCCTCGTCGGTGTAGGCGGTTATTTTAACCTTATTAAAGCCGCCCTCTTCGCCCAAGCTCTCGCTTTGAAATTTAGCCTGCTTCGAAAACGCCACCGCGATTATGCGCGCTTTAGGCGTGAAATAAATAACGTTGGGCGCCTTTGGATTTTGATAGCCGGTGAGCGAAAATTTCACTACTCCGTCCTTAACCTCCAAGACCTCTATGGCGTTTGTGGGCAGCAGCCTGCCGTCCTTGTGCGACAAATCGCCGCTTACGCTTACCTGCTTTAACACCGTGCCGTAAAGCGTCTCGCCCGCCTTAACCTCGGCGCCAGCGTAGCTTGCGATCGCAGCCGCAAGAGCCGCCGCAGCCGCAATAGAATTTAAAAACTTCATGCTTATCCTTTCTTAAAATTTTAAAAACTTCTCGTAAATCTGCCGTATAAAAAGCCCGCAAACATAACGGCCAAAATCGCCGCGAATGCCGCAAACGCTACCTGCGCGCACTGCGCCGTGTCTGCAAATTTAATGCTCGGCACCAGATAAAATCCCTCGCCGTAAAATCCGCCAAAAAAGCTCTGCACATCGCTAAGCGCGGTGCCTGCGGGGAAGGACGGGGTACCCGTGCAACTTGCGGGGCGAAATAGTTCCGGTAACAGGCTATCAAGCGGCGCCGTAAAAGGAAATGCGGGCGCTGCGAGGCAATTTGCGGTATCTGCGGCAGAGTGCGGCGCGGAGCTTTGTAAATAGCCATATATCGCGCCCGCAAATCCGAGCGCGTAAGCAATGAGCCTTGCTATGAAGCCAAACGGCAGCAGCAAGCCTATAAGCGCGCCCACGCCCGCTACGGCAAAGCCCAGACGCACGAGGGCGCTCGTCTGCGTAGGCGACATAAAAAGGCAGCGCTGAAAGAAAAAATGCGATACCGCAAGATAGCCTGCACTTATCACAAAGAGCCAAAACCACGGCGCAGCGGTATTTTGCCACGCGTAAATCTTCAAAATCAATCTATTCAAGATCTCCTCCATCTTATAAAATTCTTAAGAATACTTTTTAATCTTAAGATTTAAATTTATAAGGGAATTATAGCAATAAAAGATAAAAATTCGAGTCTGCATTGCCCTAAATATCGGAGTTTTGTAGGCTTTAAGCTTAACGTATAAAATTTCAATTTTAAAATTTGTCGCTCCTTGCGCAGCGTAAAACGTTTTTGAGATATGAAATTAAAACGGTAGATTTTATAAAATTTTTATCTTTATTCGGGTCTGTTTTCTTAAAAATATGCCGATTTTAAAATCCTCGAAACCCGATACTCGATAAATATTATGAAGATGATATAATGAGGCGAAATTTTGAAGAATATCACTTTATAATTTAAGGACGAGGTGCCGTGTGAAATTTAACATAAATGCCGTTATCGGCGGGGCGGATGATGTGCCGATCTATATGTCGGATATTATAAGAGCGGCAAGGCAAGAGATTAAAAGGGTTTTTAGCGATTTTGAAATGCGCTCGCTGCAAAAGATCGATATTTGCCTTTGTTTGAGCGGAGAAGTATCGAGATATTTTCCGAAATCAGGAATTTATCAACCGAAATATTATCTTAAAAGCAAAAAAATTATAGCGTATATTCATTTTAGCTCAGACGAGTGGAGCTCCGACAAAAAGGCAAATGTAGATAAATTTTTAGAAAAGTTCAAGCAGTATCTTATGGAGCTTGGAGATATTACCGGGCGGAAGATTGCGAATAATAATTTAGAGTTTGACGATACGCAGTACAAAGACAATATAAATAAAATTTTTGAAAATTTAGTAGTAGATTGTTGAAATAAAATTTGAAAATAATATCTATCTGAAGCGGCAAAATTCCGCTTCAGATAAGGCAGACGCTAGCCCGGGCTAGTGAAATTCCAAACGCCTTAAAGTGCAAATAGCGACGAGGTGAGTTTGGAATTTCATCATCAACGATAATTTTAATTTTGCCTGAAATCCTATCGGCGAGCTTAAGGCGCCTTGGTTGGCGCCCCCTAGAGCTTTAACGCTCAAGCAGGCTATGCGCGAGCAGCAGGACAAAATTAATCTTGCGCGAGCGCTAAATCGCGGCTTTTAGCGCTTCAAATTTCGCGTCTTGCTCGGCTAGCAGCTGTCCTTTCTCATCGCGCGAGACGTAAATTTTAAAGATATTCTCGCCCGCCTTGTCGTAAAAGCCCACGAATTTCGAGAGCATTCCCATGAAAGTCTGCGTCACGAGGATGATCTTATCGATCTCATCCGTCTTTAGATGACCTCCTAAAATGCCCAGCCCATGCGCCTCATCGCCGTTTGCGCCCATGCCGAAATTATAATATCCCTGCGCGCTCTTGCCGCTCGGGATCTTGGTTTTAAACTCGATGATGAAGCTCGGCGTATTTTTTACAAAAAGCACCTCGCCCCAACTCTCAAGCTCCCTAATGACCTCGCCGAATTTATCGCCGCCGGCGCTTTTTCCGAAGCGCTCGGGCAGGTTTAGCAGTACGTCGATCTCCTTGGCGCCGAGCTCCTTGCAAATCTGCGCGATCGAAATTTTAGGGTTTTGCGCGAACAGCGCCTCGATTCTCTCTTTCATTTTCATCCTTTCTAAAATAAAATTTTGAGCGCCATTATAATATAAAAATTCTAAGTTACAGATAATGGCAATCAATTAAAGAGGATTTGAAAAGCTTATTCTAAGAAAAATTTAGCGCTGCAAAGTGCTTATGCGTAGAATTTTAAGTGATAATACAAAGAATTTTATCTGCACGGAATTTTAGAATTCTAAAATTCCGCAAATCTTTAGAGCTTTATCATAGCGGATCGTATCCGAAGCGATTGGACCCGCTATCGCCGTGCTGCACGAAAAATACAAGCAGCACTATCCAACCCACAAATGATACCAAAAACCCGATATCGCCGAAAAAAGCACCCACGATCGGCGTTAAAATAAGCAGAAAAAACCAGCCGCTTCTATCCGCGTCATGTAGTCGCCTAACTGATACGGCGATAGCTGGCACGAGCATAGCTAGCTGAAAAAGCGCATCTATAATGCCGATTTCTTGATGGACGATTTTGCCGGCTATTATTTGATTATACCCTATCGTAGTGCCTAAAACGCCATCTATCAAGCTCAAAACAATCCCGCCAAGCACGGTAAATAGAAAAAACCACCAGTACTCCGACCTCGATGCTCGCCCGCTAAATGCGGCGTATTTTTGCTTTACGCAAGTTTGCACGGACTCCATAAAAGTCATTTTAAACTCCTTTTTAAAATAATGTAGGATTATACTAATCGCCTCTTAAATTTAAATACCTAAAACTCCCGCCTATTCATCTGCCTTACGTGATACGCCAGATTCGCTAGATTGTAGCCGCCTTTTGAGGCAATAACCTCCCTAGTGCCATAAACCGCCGAAATATTTAAAACTACCGAAGCTAACCACCCTATGGCAAATACTAAAGCGAAAAGCTGCGAGTCAAGCGCTATCAAGACTAGAGTTACTATCTCCGTAGCTGCAATAACATAAAACGCTCTTAGATAGTTTTTCTCTCCGCTACAATCATAAAGCTCTTTACTAACTAGCAGCTGATAGATCAGATATACCGCTGTGCATACACAATAAATGCTTATCATAAAAACTGATGGTTTAAACAATTCAAATCCTACAAATATAGTGCTTACTGCGCTTATAGCCGAGGAAACCCCGACTAGCACGGCGTTTGATAGCAGATCCGTGCTGCGTATTGCCCGCGCTAAAAAATATAACCCTACAGCTAGGCATATCATAGATATAAGTCCGACGCCCTCCAACGCACCCACTTTATCTACATTCTTGATATATCTGCCTACCGCATTTAACGCCTCAAGCCCAAACGCTATGTAAAGGGTAGTTTTGGCAGTATATAGATTTTCGCTCTGCTCTTTAGCGTCATCCGTATAAACATACAGGATTGCTCCCGCACCTACGGATACATTTAGCTTTCGCACCATATCAGGCAACCTAAAAAAGTCGCTAACAAGCCAAATTAAAAACAAAACATTAGGCACCGAGAAAATAACCATAAAATGAAAAAAGCCCTGCTCTATATCTTTTAGGTCTGATGCTTGCACGTCTAAATCCGGACGAGATGAGCTTATAAGCGCCAACAACTCGTTACTTTCTATACTCGTCCACATGACAGCAACCACTACTAAAAAAAGCCAGATGAGAAATGGCAAGCCGCCTAAAAGCTGAAAAATGGCGGAAATTATACGCCCAAGATAAAATCTATGCGCGCCGAAAGGCCCTAGGAACATATAAAATACGTAGGCTTTATTTAGATCGTAAGCCCTAGCTGAGCTTTGCGTAAAGTTAATTCTATCGGAATTTAAGGAAGCTGAATTTTTCCAAGTGGAATTCTGCTCTGTAAAATTCTGCGAGTTTGCGGCATTCTCGGTAGAATTCAAGCCTTTCGCGTTAGAATCTTGCTCGCTAGAGCCTGTCGCAGCAGAATCTCGTAAAATAGAATTTTCTTCATCCAAGCCTTGAGCTACAAAATTTTGCCTTATGGAAGTGGAATTTTGCTCTATAGAATTCTGAGCCGCAGAATTTTGCTCACTAGTATCATCCGCCGCAAGTTCTTCTTGCGCTAAATCTAAATTCTCAGATTGCTCCTGTGGTTTCTCATCCAGGGGCTTTTTTTCTTCGCCGCTTTTACGTCTTATGCTGGCTAGCGACGCAGGATTGCTGCTGCCGCCCCAAATATCTTCGCCCATCTGCTCTCCTTGATTTTTAAAGCAATTTTACCTGAAATTTAAGGAATTTTTGTATATTCGCCGCTACAAATTCAAAACAAAGGACAAAAATGCCAACAGTAACATTTCAAGGAAAGCCTGTAGAGCTAAGCGGGCAAGAGATAAATCTAGGCGATCGCGCGCCGCAAGTACGCTTAGTAGCCCAGGATCTAAGCGAAATCGAGATCGCTAGCGGCAAGCACGTGCAAATCATAGTCGCCGTGCCGTCGCTAGATACGCCCGTCTGCGCGACGGAGACACGCAAGTTCAACGAGCGCGCAGCATCGCTTCCCAACACCGAAGTAATCGTCGTTTCGATGGATTTACCGTTTGCGATGGGGAGGTTTTGCACGACTGAGGGGATAAAAAATCTACGCGTTGCAAGCGATTTCCGCGATAAGGAATTTTGTCGCCACTACGGCACCCTCATTGCCAGCGGCGCGTTAGCAGGTCTCAGCACCAGAGCAATCTTCGTCATAGATACCGCAGGCGTTGTGGTTTATAAAGAGCTTGTAAGTGATATAGCCTCTGAGCCCGACTACGATGCAGCCCTAGATTTTGCAGAGCTCGTCGCTCGCAACAGCTGCTCTAACTGAGCAAGATAATAGATCCAAGGTTTGGATAATTTTCGCCTCGCTTTAGTTCACTACTTTAAGCAAATTCGCCCTACTGCAAGTAAAAAACGAAGTAGGGCGCTTAAAATTCTACTTCAATTTTACATTTTGATTTTATGCTTTAATTTGCGCTCTAGCGTACGTAAAGCTGTTAACGCACAGCAATAGTAAGCGAATGAGCACGAAATATAGGATCGCCTGCTGCTAAATTTTAAATTTAGCAGCAGCGGGAGTTAAAATTTTAAATTTGCTCGCTTAGCCACTCCGCGCGATAAATTCGCTAAAAGATATCTCGCGCGCGTAAAATTTCACCCCGAGCGAGGCGAGTTTGTCTTGCAGCGGCAGCGCCGACTCCTCTATGCCGCTAAAAAGACAAAGCGGCAAATTTTGCGTCCTATCTTGAGTCGCCGCAAAGCTCCCATCTTCAAAAAATTTCTTTAAAAACACGAGCGTTTTTACCTTATCGGCACCCAAGTCTTCGATGAAAACGCTAAAATATTTATATTCGGGCTCCTCGCGCGCTTCATCTTTCCGCGCGTAATCGTCCGCCAGCTCGCGGTAAAATTCGTTGTTTAAATCAGCAAGCGGAGCGATCG
>CAURKZ010000007.1:0-93553 GCA_963525605.1 uncultured Campylobacter sp. | reverse complement strand
CGACGGCGGGATTTTTGAGTAAGGATTTTCGCGAGATAAACGCGCTCAAACGCCGAGCCGCGGATAAACCCTGCCTCATAACGACGGCAAAGCTTAGCGAGCTAAAAAATCTAGCTCGCGTGCCCGCTAAATTTAAAAATTTAGTGCGCCGAGTAAGGAAAACGACCTTTTTATATCCGAACGGCACCGCCGTGCGCGTCGTGAAAGAGTGCACACATGAGGAGTTTTTGAGGCAATTTGACTGGCTCTACTCTAGCAGCGCAAATTTAAACGGACAAAACTTCGACGAAGCCTGGGCGAAAGCGGCGGCGGACGAGATCGTGGATCAAAATTTCAGCCAAAACGCAAGCTCGAAAATATATAAAATTTCAAAAACTAAAATTTTGCGGATTAGATAGAGCTGCCGATTAAAATTTACACGCCAAAGAGCGCTCAAAAAAGAGGCGCCGCGGGAAGTAACTTTACAAATTTAAACGGCTTTGCAAATTTAAAATCGGTTACCTCGCTTCGGCTACTTTGTCCTCTGCACAATTTAAAACGGCCTTCTAAATTTAAAATGGCTCTGTAAATTTAGCCGAGCCGCGAAATCCCGCCGCAGATAGACCGCGCAAAGACCGCTAGGAATTTTGAAAAATCCAAAAAAAGATCACAGCAAACTCACAGAAAAATTATATAAAAAGCCGCGAATCTCCGCTGCCTTCAAGCAGTAAAATTCCTGCCGTTCTCAAATACGCAAAATTTCACTGCTGGTAGCTTTTGGATGAAATTTTATCGCCCAAATATTCTCGATCAAAATTCCGACTCGGACGAGCTAAGATTGTCGCTAGAAATTCTTGCATCCCGAGCATTTTTGATTAAAATTTTAGAGATCGGGCATTGCCGCTGGTTTTTATCCGAGCCTCTACACGCCGTTTTGATCGAAGCTCCACCGACGCCGCTTTTGCCTTTGATTAAAATTTGATCTTTAAAAAAGCTCCTCTGGCGCCGCTAAAATCAAAATTTCGCCGCTGTACCAATAGTTTTAATAAAATTCGGCCGCCGCTTCTGCCGATAGTTTTAATTAAAATTTCATCACCGCGGGAGTAAATTTCGATCAAAATTCTATCATCGCCGATTGTATATCAAAAGTCCCGCCGCTGCCGATACTATCGCCTTTCATCGCCGCTATCGCCGCCGCGGCTATTGCGCTCTATCTTCACTGCTTCCGCCGCAGCAAGCGCCGCAAAGCCGCCAAAGCTGCGCGTAAAGCGCAAGCACACCGCCGCCATTGCTGTGTCACGACGACAACTGAACCGCGATAAAATTTCCGCCGCGTAGCGCATTAAAACAAACAGCACATCAAAGCAAACGCTGAAAATTTTAAAATTTAAACCGCCTATCGCCGCGCGGCACCGATAAATTCCAACCGATAAATTCCGCCAGCTAGTCCATCATTCCCGCATAAATTATAAATTTTCATGAATTTAACACCGCCATTCTTGCTTTATATTAAAATTTCGCTAAAATTACCGCATTAAATTTGAAGCGCAAACGGCTTAAATTTAAACTGCTTGCGGGCAAATTAAATCCATTCAAGGAGCTTTTATGAGCGGTGTTGCGTTAATCATCTGCTTCGCCATAGCGGTCGTCGTGATGATTTTTTTGATCTCCAAAGCAGGCGTTCACCCGTTTTTGGCGCTAATGCTTATCTCCCTGGCGCTCGCGATCGTCGCGGGCATACCGCTAGCCAAGATCCCCGCGATTATCGGCGACGGATTCAGCGGCACGTTTAAGAGTATCGGTATCGTCATAATCTTCGGCGCGCTCATCGGCACCGTGCTCGAAAAGACCGGCGCGGCGCTCAAACTCGCCGATATGGTCGTAAACGTAGTCGGGCAAAAGCGCCCCGAGCTTGCGATGCTCATAATGGGCTGGATCGTAGGTATCCCAGTATTTTGCGACAGCGGCTTCGTCGTTTTAAACCCAATCCGAGAAGCGATCAGCAAAAAAATCGGCGAAAATCCGGTCGCTCTTGCAGTAGCGCTCTCAGGCGGACTTTATGCCTCGCACGTATTCATCCCGCCGACTCCCGGACCGATCGCCGCAGCAGGCGCCGTAGGTCTAGGCGGCAATCTACTGCTCGTAATCGCAATGGGCGCGGTGGTGTCCTTGCCGGTTCTGATCGCTACATACTTTTTTTCCAAAAAAGTCGCCAAAAGCGTCCATATAAGCGAAGCTGAAGCCAATGAAGTCATCGCCAAAAGCTACGACGATCTGCTTAAACAATACGGCAAATTACCAGGCGGATTTTTAAGCTTAGCCCCTATTTTGGTGCCGATCCTATTCATGGCGCTGGGTTCCGTCGCCAAGATCCTAAAAGTAGGCGGATTTGCGGGCGAAATTTCGCAATTTTTAGGAAATCCTATCATCGCGCTAGCCTTGGGCGTAGTTTTTGCGGTATTTTTACTCGCACAAACCGGCAAATTAGGCGAATTTAGCGAGATTACCAACGAATCCTTAAAAATCGTAGGCCCGATCCTCTTCATCACTGCAGCGGGCGGAGTGCTAGGCAAGGTCATCACCGACGCCGGCTTCGTAACCTACATCAAGGACAATGCGACTGCCATTAAAGCCGCTGGGATTTTCTTCCCGTTCTTAATCTCAGCCGTCTTAAAAACCGCGCAAGGAAGCTCCACCGTTGCGATCATCACCACCGCTTCGATCATGGGCGCATTTAACGCGGACGGCTCGCTGATGCAGGTGCTGGGCTTCACCTCCGAAATGTCCGGCGCACTCGTCGTAATGGCGATCGCAGCGGGCGCGATGACGGTTTCACACGCTAACGACAGCTACTTTTGGGTCGTTACAAATTTCAGCAAGATGAATCCGCAGCAAGGCTACCGCACTCAAACAATGCTGACGCTAATTATGGGCATTACGGGCATGATCAGCGTGTGGGTTTTGTCGCTGTTTTTGATCTAGGTTAGCTTATTCTAGCCGCTACCGCGCTAAATCAGTGCGGAGCGCTACGGGCATCTACCAGCGGCTAGCTACATAAAATTCTTTAAATTTACGTAGCTAGCCATACCGCGCAAATACTCTAGGGCATTAAAATTTCGCTTAACGGAGTTTTAAATTTACACAGAAAGCCTCAAGGAGCAAAATTTTAAAATTTAGCCGAAATTCTGTGGCTTACAGAATTTTAAAATTTGCCCCATAAATTTGGCGACGAGATTTTAAAATTCTACTCTTGCTTCAGTCTTGTCATCGTAAATTTAGCCTACGCACTGTAAAATTCCAAAATTTTAAAATACCAGCTAAAGGAAAAATATGAAAGTTTTGGTCGCGATCGACTCATTTAAGGGCTCGCTTAGTTCGCTTGAGGCGGGCAACGCCGTAAAATCAGGCATCGAAAAGCTAGGCTGCGAGGTGCTCGTCAAACCTATCGCAGATGGCGGCGAAGGAAGCGTTGAAGCCCTTGCCGACGCGCTAAAAGCTAGGTTCATGGACGTCATCGTAGCAAATCCGTTAGGCGAAAAAACGCCTGCGCGCTACGCCTTAAAAGGCGAGCTAGGCATCTTAGAAATGGCGTCCGCATCGGGTCTGCCGCTCATCGAAAAATCGCGCCGCAACCCGTTAAAAACGAGCACTTTTGGCTTTGGCGAGATGATAGCGCATGCGATCGCGCACGGCGCGCGAAAGTTTGTCATCGGCATCGGCGGAAGTGCTACAAATGACGCGGGCATGGGTATGCTACGCGCGCTTGGTTTTAAATTTAAAGATGCAAATGGCGCAGAGCTTGCGGGAGCGGGCGAGGATCTGATTAAACTCGCCACGATAGATTGCACTTCGGTGCTACCGCATCTTAAAGAATGCGAGTTTCTTATTGCCTGTGACGTGGATAATCCGCTTTTTGGCGAAAACGGCGCGGCATATATTTACGCTCCACAAAAGGGCGCGGATGCAGCGATGGTAAAGCAGCTCGATGCGGGACTTATCAATTTCGCAAGCGTCGTAAGTAAGCACCTCGGACGCGAGCTTTGGAATAGCCCCGGAGCAGGAGCTGCCGGCGGGCTAGGCTTTGGCTTCGTGAGCTTTCTAAACGCAACGCTTAAGCCGGGCATCGACATCATCACCGAAGAGATCGGACTGGATCGCGATATGCAAGGCACCGAGCTCGTCATCACAGGCGAAGGAAGGCTCGATTTTCAAAGCTCGATGGGCAAAACCCCTTGCGGTGTCGCAAAGATCGCCACTTCCTACGGCGTGCCCGTAATCGCGCTGGCAGGCGGCATCTCGCCCTGTGCCGGCGGCTGTAACGAACGGGGCATAGGCGCATTTTTTTGCATCCTAAATGAACCGATGAGCCTTGAGCACGCGATGGAAAAAGAGATCGCGACACAAAATTTAGCCCGCGTCGCCGAACAAGCGGTGAGATTGTTTATGCTTGGACGCGGCGCTAAATAGGGCTTTTGGACTGAAATTTCAAGACGCGGGCGCTAAAACTTGCAACGAGCGCGGTATACATGCGCGGTAGGTATGGTCGCGAAATACGAGGCAGCGGCGGCTCACAACAAATAAGCACGACAAAGTGTGGCAGGCGGCGAGCGCGACGAAGAAGCGAAATTTTATGCAGGATGGATTTGCGTGCTTTTGAAAAACGCGGCGTAGCCTTGACGCAGATGCGGTGACGCGTAGCTTACAAGGCGCAAAAATATACGCGAAGAAGCAGGCGAAAGCCTACAAATATTGGCGTTAGTAAAGTGGCGGCTTGCGGCAAGAGGATACGGGCTATGACGCGCATGCACGGTAGCAAATACCGCGCGCGTCTCGCGGCGAGCGGCTAAATTTCATCAACCACAGACCATGGTAGGCAGATAAAATTTTACATTAAAGCGGAACTTTGCCGAAATTCTAGCGCGTTTGAAAATACGAAGTGATCGGATGAGAGTTAAGACAGCGGGCGACTCGGCGATGACATAGCGGCGTGAAATTTTCGGCGCAAAAATTTATTTTACCGCGCGTTATATACGCAAGGCGCGATCTAAAACTCATTTTCCAATCAAGTGGCTCGCGGACCTTCACAATACATACCTCAAGACATGACTAAAACAGACAGAATTTTAAAATTTAACGCCGTATTCACAGCCTATGAGATTTGCAACGTAAATTTAAAATCGGCGATCCGCTTTATAAAATTCCGTTTCGAATTTTAGTCCGCGATATGTCGTCCTTTTTGAGGTGTAAAAGTCAGCTCAATCGTAAGATCGCGCTTCTTGCAAAGATGGCGGCGACGCATTACTCCGCTTGCTCGCAAAGCCTGCCAGCCTTCCGATGACGCTTTGATGAGAGGCGGGCTGCGTCTGCGTAATTCGTATTATTTAAGATCGCGGATTTGCTTATCGTTAAATTTAGTATAGATGCGGCTACCGCGCGCCGCTATGGTACGAGTAGGCTTGCGTTTAAATTTGCTCCGATCGCGCTATGTTTTGCGATAAAAATTTATGAAATTTCATTTACGGTCGGCGCCAAAAAATTTTATAAAGCTCCATTTTAAAATTTGCGGCACGGGCACGTACCGACCAGGTCCAAGCTAAAATCAAAATTCCAAGCGACGAATGCAGAAGACACTCGCGCCTAGCGTATCTGCGGCGCTGGTGCAGGCGCGCTAAATTTATCGCTTTTAGGACGCAAAAGACGCGCGGGCGCGGGCAGAATTTATTGATTTTAGAGGTTAAAGCATCAAATTAGCGCGTCTAGGCTAAATTTTAAAATTTAAAGCGCGCGACGCTTCGGACGCATCCGCGCGACTGCGAGCGCTCATAAAATTCGCCCGAAGCAAGGTTGTAAAACCGCGGGCAGGCGCAAAATTTATCGCCGCAAAAATCAAAGCCGCGAAAGCAAAAAGGCTCCACGAGCGCTCGCTGCCGCACCCGCCCGAGTAAATTAAAATCGCATGATCCGCCTGGCTGACATACGTAAAGGACGCCGCTGCGGGCATTTGCACTTAAATCCGGTGCGATCGCAATGCGATTTAAAACCGCGCCTGCTTAAATTCGCGCCGTTTTGGTTCGCTCGCAATCACATCTCGCCGCAGTAGCGCTTTAAATTTGCGCCGCCGCGATTTGTGCGCATTCAATCGCTACGGCAAGGGTAAAATTTCAAAATCTAGGTCCCATACGCGCCGATTTGCGCCGCCCAAAATCGCGCGGATCGAATTATGCTGCCGCAATCCGCGCAGATTAAAGCGCCGCCGCTTAAAAGCGCAAAATTTACCTCGCAAACGGCGACGCGAAATTTCACTAAAATTTCATCTCTTAATTCGGCGCGCGATTTATAAAATTTCGTCCTCGCCGTGCCCCGGAGCCTGCGGCTTAGACAGCGCCAGGCTCTTTGCGGTTTTGCTAAAAAGTATTAGATCCTCGGTACTTTGCACGCTCCACGGCAGCCGCGAGAGCGCGAATTTGAAAATTTCAAAGCAGGAAACGGCGTCGCTAAATGCGCGGTGGTGGACGTTTTGTACGCCTAAAAGCTCTTTTAGCGAGCCGAGCCCGTATCTTTGCGCCTCGATCGTGCGGCGCGCGAGCTCGACGGTGCAGAGCCTGCGATTTAAAAGCATTCCAAAGCCGCATTTTTGCAGGCTAGCGTCGATGAAGCCGTAGTCAAATTTGACGTTGTGCGCCACAAAAACGCTATCTCCTAAAAACAGCCTAAACCGCTCCAGCACGCTAGCTAGCGGCGGAGCGCCCACCAGATCCTCCGCGCAGATCCCCGTAAGCTCCGTGATATTTTCGGGCACGACGGGCGCGTAAACAAAGCTCTCGAAGCGGTCCAGCTCCTGCGTGCCGCGCGTTTTTATCGCGCCGATTTCGATGATCTGGCCGTTTGAGAGCCCGCCGTTCGTTTCGATGTCCACGAAGCAAAAAATTTCATCCGAAATATCCGTCTCGCGGGTTTTGAGCGTGATTTTGCCGCTATCTAGTTTTATTATCTCTATGCCCAGCGTGCGCCACATCGAGAGGTCTTTTGGCTCGAAAAGCTCGGTAATCTCGGCAATATCGCTTGCTTTTGAGATAAAATCGTAATAATTTATGCTCTTTTGAGCCAGTAAATTTATGAGATTTTCGATTCTATGCGTCAAAATTTTACCCCTGTGCCGCGCCTAAATTTTAAGCGCACGGATCGCCTCCGCGTAGTCGTTTGAAGAAAATATGTAATTGCCCGCTACCACGACGTCGGCGCCGGCTTCATCGATACCAGCAATATTCAGCCCGTTTACGCCGCCGTCGACCTCAATGAGGCATTTTGCGCCTTTGCGATCGATCAGCTCGCGCAGCTGCTTAATTTTCTCAAGCGCCGAGGGGATAAATTTCTGCCCTCCAAAGCCAGGATTGACGCTCATCAAAAGCACCATATCCACTTCGCCCAAGATGAACTCCAGCGCGCTAAGCGGAGTGTGCGGATTTAGCACTACCGCAGGCGAGACGCCGCTGCGGCGTATATGATCTATGAGGCGCAGCGGATGGGTCTCCTCCTCAATGTGGAAGCTAAGAAATTTCGGCTTTAGCGGCAAAAAAAGATCGACGAAAAACGGCACATTTCTAACCATCAAATGAATGTCCAAAGGCTTGCTGCTCGCCTTTGCCGCGGCGCTTGCTACAAGCGGCCCGATCGTAAGATTGGGTACGAAATGCCCGTCCATCACATCTACGTGAATGAGATCGGCGCCTGCTTCGCAGACTGCGCGAATTTCCTCCGCAAGCCTTCCAAAATCCGCCGATAAAATGCTGGGTGCTACATACATTAAGATTCCTTTAAAATTTCAAGATGCGGAATTTTACTTAGTTTTGTCATAAATTTCGCTAAATTTGAACCGCGGCGGATTTTAAGCATAATTTGAAATTTTTTCGCTATAATTGCCATTTATTTTAATCATCAAGGATTTATTATGGCAAGAAGATGCGCAATCACCGGCAAAGGTGCGATGGTAGGAAACAACGTCAGCCACGCGAATAACAGGACCAAAAAGAAATTCCAGGTCAATCTACGCACCATCCGCGTTCAGCTACAAGACGGCTCAACCAGACGAATCAAAGTCGCCGCCTCAACTCTACGAACTATGAAAAAGCAATCAAAATAACCTCTTAAAGAGGAATTTATGTCTGTTTTGGACAAGATCAAGCGATTCCTCGACTGGTCCGGCTCGACTAAGCCGGACATCAACCTCTACACAGAAATTTACGACCAGCTACGTCCTTTTCGCTTACCGCTGATAACCATCGTATTGATGATGCTAATCGGCACATTAGGCTATGTCTTTATAGCGGGCTTTTCGCTCGTAGACGCCTTTTATCAAGCAGGCATGACCTTCACGACGGTAGGCTTTACCGAAGTAGCGCCGATATCGCCCGCGGGTAGAATTTTTACCGTCTTATTCATCCTCATGGGCTTTGGAACCTTTTCGTTTTGCCTGGGCGTCGTCGTCGAGGTCATAAAAAACGGCAAACTTCAAAATTTACTTAGGGAGCAACGAATGATCAATAACATCGCAAGGCTCAAAAACCACTACATTATCTGTTACAACAACATCTACTGCGCCGAGCTTGCCAAGCAGTTTCGCGAAAATCATCTGCCTTTTGTCGTGATCGACCCCGATCCCGCTCTAGCTAAAATTGCCGAAGAAAACCGCTATCCATATTTCATCGTAGGCGAGCCGCACGTAGAAACTACAATGCTAAAAGCGCATCTGTCATCTGCGAAATCTGTCATCACGCTAAGTCCAAATTTAGCCGATAATATCGCAATAATCTCGCTCGTGCGCCTATACGAAAAGGAGCTTGGTCGCATCACCCCCTACTTCATCATGGCAAATAGCGATGATGACAGCGACACGCAGAGGCTAAAAAAACTCGGCGCAAATTCTATCGTCTCACCATCCAAACTCGCCGCACAAAGGCTCTCTGCGATCAGCGTGCGTCCCGATATGGAAAACATTTTGGAGCGATTTTTGTATAAAAAAGACTCGCTTATCGATATCGAGGAGATTACGGTGCCCGATTTTTCGTGGATCCGCTTCAAGCGCCTAAAAGAAACTCGCTTGCGCGATTTTACAAACGCCGACGTCGTGGGAATCAAAGAGCCCAACAGCCGCTTTATCCCGATGCCCGATGGCGACTATCTCATCGGTACTGGGGTGAAATTTTTAGTCATCGGCACGGCAGAGGGTATCCGCAACACCAAAAAGCTCATCCGCAGCAAATACAAGCCACAGGAGATGAGATATGTTTAAAATAACTAAGCTTGAGGGCGGTTTGCAAAACGTCGAAGGCTTTTATTTCGACGGCATAAATTCGGGCTTTAAAAAAGAGGGGAACGATCTGGGATTTATCCGCGCGGACGAGCCCTTTGCCGTAAGCGCGATCTTTACGAGCAATAAATTTCAAGCCGCGCCGATTAGGCATTTCAAAAGGGCACAAGAGCGCGCGGGCGGGGAGCTTAAAACAAATTTTATCCTCGTAAATTCTAAAAACGCAAACTCGATGACCGGGGAGCAAGGCGTCGCCGATATCGATGAAATTTTTAGCGAGCTTGGCAAAAAAATCCCTCTGATAAACCCCGTCATGAGCTCGACCGGCGTCATCGGATACCGCCTCAAAAAGGAAAAAATTATCGCCGCCGCGCAAAATTTTAACCTTTCGGCGCGAAACTCGAACGCTCTAGCCACCGCCATTATGACGACAGATACGATAAAAAAAGAGCTTGCATATGAAATTTCTTTAGAAAACGGCGAGAAATTTCACATCGCAGCCGTTTGCAAGGGCGCAGGTATGATCAATCCTGCGCTTGCGACTATGCTCTGCTTCGTCCTAACCGACGCAAAAATCCCGCGCGCGGATATGGACGAGCTGCTAAAAAAAGCGGCAGAGCAGAGCTTCAACACAGTAAGCGTTGACGGCGACACCTCCACCAACGATACGATTATGCTCTGCAGCAGCGCCAAATGCGCCTACGAAAAGGAGGCCTTCGCCTCTGCGCTAAACGCCCTTACGCACGAGCTTGCGCTAATGCTGGTAAAAGACGGCGAAGGCGCAAACAAGCTGGTGCGATTTAGGCTAAGCGGTGCCGCAAACGCCGAAGACGCCCGCACGGCGGCAAAGGCGCTAAGCAATTCGCCGCTTGTTAAAACGGCGATCTTCGGCGAAGACCCGAATTGGGGTCGCATAGCCTCCACCATAGGCGCCTGTGGCATAGAATGCGACGAAGAAAAGCTGCGTATCAAATACGACGACGTGCTGCTTTATGACGCACAAAATCGCGAACTGGACGCCGCGCGCGAGGCCGCGGCTCACGCCGTAATGCAGCAAAAAAGCTTTACGATCTGGTGCGATTTGGGGCTCGGAGATGGCGAGTTTAGCGCATATGGCTGCGATCTTAGCTACGACTACGTAAAAATCAACGCCGATTATAGATCATAAAGATTCACAGCTTACTCTTTCATAATAAAAATCTCGTCTCGAAAATGGCGAATAGCGGCAGGGCTTTAAAGCTCTGCTCTTAAAATTTTATCATTTAAATTTGCCCTGTTTTAAATTTTTAAAGACTAAAATTTCATCTCTTAAAATTTGGAATCTCATGCGTGAAATTCAGTCTAAATTTGATAGCTGAAATTAGGTTTTAAGCGCTTTATTGATATACTTAAATAAATTTTTTAAAGGAGTAAAGCATGTTTCATGAATACAGAGATTTAATCACTGAGTTAAAAGGCAAAAACGCACGATTTGATTCGCTTTTTGAGAAGCACGACGAGCTGGATCACAAGATCGCCGACGCACAGGCCGGTAGAGTGCATATGAGCGATATGGAGATCGATGCGATGAAGAAAGAAAAGCTTCGCATAAAAGATGAGCTAGGCACCCTGCTAGCGCAATATAAAGCCGAAAAGGCAGATAAATAAAGTTGCTTGCGGCGAAATTAAGATGCAGTAGAGTGCTAGCAAGGCTAATTTCGCCGCCAAGCTTTAATACGCGTTTAAAATTTTCTAATCGCAATAAGTTTAACCGCTTAAATTTGCCGCGCGCGATAAATAAAAACAGCGCACCAAAACGAGTTAAAATTTATACCGCACGCTCCGCCTTGACACCACTAGATAATTTTTATGCATCGGCTGCATCACTGCATATACCAACAATGCGGTATTAGCGCAATCAAATATAATTCGTTACGGCTCTCTATCGCCCTTTCTGTTTCCGAAAATATCTCTTGCTGAATGCGTTTTGCGCTACAGAGTAAATTAAAATTTACGCCGCATCGCCTTGCAGCCTGGCTCTTAAATTTTACTTTGCAGCGAGCATTTTCTAGAAAATTTCAAATCTTGCGTTTTGCTTATTGCGGGCGCAGTACCTACTTTTAAAATTCCGCATTTCGCAGAAATCTAAAGTGGCGCTAGAATTTTAAATTCCCGTTCGCGCTAACCGCGAAATTTTAAATTCGTAGACTCCGACCAAGCACTAGTTTATGTTAGAGCCTGCTTTAGTCTCTTCAAAGAATTTAGCCAAGCTTGCTTATTTTAACCCGCTTCGTTGAGCTTTAAAAATTTAGATTATTTCTTTGATCGTATCGGATAATGCCTGCCGACACAGAATTCCTAAAGCTAACCTATTTGTTATATGTGCAATTAAAAGCGGCGTTAACGCGGAATTAAATAGTATAAGTGAAATCTGTAAAAGGTGCGAAATTTAATCATAGAATTTTAAGCGCTAAGGATTTGCGATAGAATTTCGCCGCGCAAATCAAATCCCAAAGCTAGCCTAGCCTACTCGAAAACCTTTGCTTCTAAGCCATGTAGCCTTTGCAAGCCGATATCGATATATTCGTTAAGCTTCTCATTATTTTCCAGCAATTTGTCGTAATAGCTCTTGGCTCTTTCTCTCGCGGTCGCATCAGGCTCGATATACTTTAGCCCACTTTTGAAAAGTCCTTTGGATTCCACAAAATAGATCGAGTGGATCTTCTCGCAGTGCGATAGCCCTGCTTCAGTGTAGTTTAAAATCGATTCGTACGCGATATTGCCTAACAACTCTTGCAGTCTATTTGCGGGATTTTTGAAAAACTCGGCAAACTCCTTATACGGTGTAAAAACCTGATCCAGGTTTTTCATCGCATCGCCGTAGATACCCTTTTTCAGGCGAAACATCGTCATTTCTTGAGAACTTACAAACTTCTCTATTGCTTTTATCGTATCGTTTTTATTCACTGAATTTTTCCCTTTTAAAATATGAAACGCTCGGATTATATCGTTTGTTTTATAAAAATCCGTTAAAAATCGGTTAAATTTTGCCCTGGCGTTTTAGCCAAATTTCTTTGGCGCTTTTGATTAAATTTCCCGCCTCAGCCGCCGCACTTCTCGCACAATCCTCGCACAAGCACGCTTTTGACATTTTTTTGTGGCAAAGCTGGCATCGAAATCTCCTCCATTTTATGGCAGCTTTCGCAGACAAAATACGCTTTGGCGCCGTCAGTGAGCTCATAAAAGCTTTTATGATTATTTTCGCTTGTAATTATCAAATTTTTATCTTCCAAAAGCGCTATATTGCGATATATCGTGGTTTTATTCGCACCCGTTCGTTCTACTAGTTCATCGTAGCTTACCGGGCATTTTTTCTCGCTTAGGATCTGCACGATCTGCACTCTAAGCGCTGTAGGAGCGATATCGTGACTCGCTAAAAAATCTTTGGGATCCATTTTACGCCTTTTTTAAAATTTAAGCGATGATAGCGAAATTTAGATAAATTTATATTAAGTTGCAACTAAGTTGCTTTTGATATACTTCCGCAATTTTTTTTGGAAAGGAATTTTATGAAAAAGCTTGTTTTCACGCTTTTAGCAGCTAGTTGCGTAGCATTCGCCAAACCTACGGTCACCACGACCATACTTCCTACGAAGTATTTTGTTGAACAGATCGCAGGTGATACTTTGCAGGTAAATACGATGGTCGGCAAAGGCGCCGATCCGCACACATACGAGCCTAAGCCTTCGGAGATGAAAATGCTAGAAAATAGCGATCTGTATTTTGCAGTCGGTATAGAATTTGATGAAGTCTGGCTACCAAAGCTTGCCGCATCGTATCCGAAGATGAAGATAATCCGCACAGAAGATGGCATCACTAAAATGGCTATGGCAGAGCATCACCATCACGACGAACATGCTCATAGCGCGCATCACGATGATCACGATCATGACGCGCACCATGAGCATGGTGACAAAGACCACGAGGCGCACGAGCACCATCATCATCACGGCGGTTTAGACCCACATATCTGGCTCGATCCGCAGCTTGTAAAAATTCAAGCTAAAAATATTAAAGACGCGTTAACCAAACAGTATCCTAAGAATGCTAAAATTTACGAAGCAAATTTCGATAAATTTGCTAAAAAACTTGACGAGCTAGACGCTTACGCAAAGCAGAAATTAGCGGGCGTCAAGGGAAAGAAATTTATGGTTTATCATCCGTCTTGGGGCTATTTCGCGCATCGATACGATTTAGAGCAGATCGCAGTCGAAGTGGAGGGCAAAGAGCCTAAGCCTGCAGATTTAGCCGAGCTAATCGAGGAAGCCAAAGAGGAAAAGATCAAGGTGATTTTCGTCGCACCGCAGTTTTCCAAAAAGGCAGCGCAAACCATCGCCGCGCAAACGGGCGCAAAGGTGATGGAGATCGATCAGCTGCCGCTAGATTGGTATGAGACGATGAAAAAGACGATCGACGTTTTCGGAGAAAATTTGTAGTTGATGAAATTTATTAAAATTTTAATTTTATCCGCGATCTTTAGCTCGCGGATATTTGCGTGCGCTCTGTGCGCTCTGTACACGCCTACTGCGCACGTTAGCATCACTCCCGTCGCACAAGACGGCAAGATCGTGAGTCTGCATTTTTCGTGGCTTTTCTCTCAAAATTTTACCGACGTCATAATGCAGACCTACGATATAAATTCCAATGGCAAGCTTGAAAATAGCGAGCTTGCCGAGATAACTAAGGCGATGACCGATTATCTAAGCCCGAAAAACTATCTTTGCGAGGCGGAATTCTACGATCAAGCGCCAAAAAACGCAAAGCCCGCGCTTAGCAACCTCGTAGGCACGCAGATCAAGGGAAATTTTAAAAACGCAATAAGCCTCGTCAAAAGGGGCAGACTCGTGTTTGAGTTCGATCAAAAGGTCGGCTTCGAGCTGCGAAACGGCCGTGTTCTTAAAATTTCCATTAACGACGATCAGGGATTTTTCAATTTCAAAATGCTTGACGACAAGCCCATTAATCTGGGTGAGGGCTTTGTAGCAAAGCCTAATTCAAATTTAGCCACCACTTTTATAGAATTTAGCGGCGAAAAGCCAAAGATCGCAGATAAAAAATCGCCAATTTCAAGCGCGCCAAACTCCGATTTAGCGCAGGATAGCCTTGCATCTAGCGAGCAGAGTCTTGCGGGCTCAGAGGATAAACTTGCGCAAGGCGGGCAAGGAAAACCCAATGCCAGCTCGGCGCGCAGATCAAACCAAAGATCGGTTGGCGATATCGTTTCGGAGGCTGCAGCAGAGGCGCAAAAAAATATCGCTGCTTCGGATACTCTCGCGCAGATTAATAAAGCCGCTAAAAAGAATGCGCAGGCAAAAGGTGGTCCCGCAAATTCCGACCGCCTTAAAAGCGAAAGCTTAGAGGCCGCCGCGAAAAACAGCGAAAACGCCGCACCTTTAGGCGATAATTCAAATTTAGCGCAAAACGGAGGCGACAGGAGCGCCGCGATAAATTTTAATAAATCCACAAATTCTGCGGCGCCTGTAGATAAAGGCGTGAGCGAAAATTTTGCGGCGAGGCGAGATAATTCTTTAAATTCCGCGCATTCTACGCAAAATCTCGTGACGCCGCCCGAGGAGAGTTCTTTAAACTTAGCGCAAAATAGCGCGAGCAAAAACGGCGCTACATCCGACAGCGACGAGATTTCAAGCGAGCAGCACAAAGAGGTCTCGCTGGGATTTGTCGCGCAAAAGACGATGGATTTTATGAAAAGCCTCAAAACGGCGTTTCGCGCAAGCAGCGAGCATGCAAGCGCGAGCACGATCCTATGGGTCTTGGCGCTTTCTTTCATATACGGCTTTTTCCACGCGGCAGGCCCAGGGCACGCGAAACTGCTAACGGCGAGCTATTTCTTAGCCCATGGCGGCAGCTACGTCAAGGCCTTTGGATTTGCCCTCAAAATCGGGCTTCTACACGTCCTAGGAGCGCTCGTTTTGGTAAGCGCGAGTATGTTCGTGCTGCAAAACGTTGCAGGCATAGTTTCTGCAAACTCCGCCTCGATCACCACGAAAATTTCGGCACTTCTGATCATCGTCATAACGGCGCTCATCATCTACGACAAAGCTCGCCGCGTAAGATCGGGCGTCAGCCACGATGCGGGCTGCTCCTGCGCCGCTTGCGCTTCCGTCGCAAAAACCGCAGAAACGGACGCCCGCTTAAAAAATACGGCATTTGCAAACGCCGGAAATTCCGCTCACGCGGCGTCAAAGAGCTATAAATTTTCTAAATTTAGTATCCAAAGCGGCGAATCCGCGCAGTATTTAGATACTGAAAATTTAGGCGCCGCAACGGCAGAGTTAAATTCGGATTCAAATTTAGCCGCAAATTTACAAAAAAACTCGTCTAGCCAAAACGAGCAAAAAAAGGCTTTAAATTCTGCAAATTTCAAAAACCAAACCTCATCTCGCTCGCTGCAAAATGGCGCGACTGGCGGCGGCGAGAAAGGGCGAGAGTGGCTTATCGCGCTTGCGGCGGCACTCGTGCCCTGCCCCGGCACGATCCTTATTTTTGTGCTTGCCTTCAGCCTCGGAAGCTTCGCGCTTAGCGTCGCAAGTGCGCTTTTCATCGGTTTTGGAATGAGCGTCGTGATATTTTTAGCCGCGCTTTTCGGCGCGAAAGCAAACGAGCTTAGCTCAAAGCGGCTCGTAAGCCTGAAGCTTTACGTCGAATTCTTGGGACTTTTCGTGATGTTCGGGCTCGGGATTTTTATGTATTTCCTCTCAGACAACCTCAGGGTGCTGTGATCGCAAAATTTAAACGCAAATTTACAAAAGCGGCTCGCGTGAAATATAAGTTTACGCAATGCGTTAAATTTTAAATCCGGTGCGAATTGATTTCAGAATAGTAAGATTTTAAAATTTTACGCTGCGGATCCGCGTAAATTAAATTTCGATCCCGACTATTCATTAAGCGGCGGAATTCGCTCTTTATAAATCACGTTAAATTTTGCTACAATACGGGCGAAATTTTTATCAAGGACAGATATGTCGCCTTCTTTGCAAGATGCTATTTCGCAGACTTTAATCGAACAAAAAGCGTGCGCTAGAGTTTTTAATAGATACCGCTACCTCAGTATAGCCGCCTTTTTTGCGGTCCTATTCGTATTAGTGTATCCAGACGGCGTTAAAGTAGACACTCCTCTGATAAAAATTGCCGAATTTTTGGGCGCCCTGATCTTTTTTCCGATCTTTTGGATATTTTTTCTGCATTGCGCCGGTCAAGAAACTGAAGCGGAAATTCGCTACTACAAATTTTACAAAGAGATATTCGTCCGCGCCGTAATAAACGATATGAACGCGGATTTAAACTATTATCCCTATACCGGCATGCAAGAAGAGGAATTTCAAAAATTTAGAATTTATAGGAAATCTAGGATCAAAAGCGAGGATCGGATTGCGGGCGTGTACTGCGGGATTAAATTTAGCCTCAGCGAGGTACATAGTAATGGTAGGTTTTACATGAAAACGGATAATCCGCTCATAGCGGCGATTGCGTTGATCAAAGTATTCTACGATAACTATATGGACTTTAACGGCAACGTACTGATCTGCGAGCTCGCGAAAAAAACCTCGGGCAAAACGATAGTGGTAAGTAGGGAGCTAAACGCCAAGATCCTCGGCGAAAAAGAGATGATGGACGATGTGGATTTTATGCGCGATTTTCGCGTGTTTGCGGATGACAAAGTAGAAGCGCGCTATTTGCTAACGCCCGCGTTCATGGAGCGCCTGCGCGAAATAAATCGCGAAACGAGCGGCGAGTTCAGCTTGAGCGCGGTATTTATGGATGAGCGCTTATATCTATTTTTAAACGGTGCGCCCGATCTTTTTGAAACTACGCTTTTTGGTAGGCCCGCTAGTATAGAGCTCGCGCTCGAATACCAAACGCAGATCCGCAAAATTTTAAGCCTAATCGAAACACTTAAACTCACAAATTAGCAGGGCGCATTACGGCTGAAATTTTGTACCTGCTCATTTTAGACTAGACGGAATTTTTCGGCGAAGCATAATTTCGGCAAAACGTAAAATTTAATCAGCAGTGCGATCTCTCGGCAGCCGTCCTAAATTTAATCAGCAATAAAATCGCTCGGCGGTTGCCCGAAATTTAAACGGGCGATACGATTAGAGATGAAAGTGCCTGTCACAAATAAATTTGAAGCAAAACGCCTTGCCGTTGTCTTATAAATAAATTTAACACTCCGATGCTTCCTGGAAGCGACTCTTGCTTAGCTCTTCATTCCCAAAATAAAATTTGACCGCGTTTTGTATCGCGACGCTTAGCTTTGGATACCGAACTCGCATAGCGGCAAAATTTAATCGGCAGCGCTGAGATGATTAAATTTAAAAGAGGCCTTGCAAGGATAAAATTTAAATTTAAAAACAAGTCTGCGACGAGAGTTAAATTTAGAGCGCACGCGGCATTTGCAAAAGCCGCACGCTAAAAGGTATCTGCCCGGACGCATGCCGCAACGCACCTCAAGCGCTAGCCCTGCACGTACATCAAGTTCCGCCAAAATCCTCGCCACGCGTTCCTGCATCGTCTCATAAAACACTATCGTAGGCTGGATTGTAAATTTAAATTATAAAGAAATTGGATGAGGCGAAATTTAAAATTCCGCCTCCTAAGCGGAAAAGGATTAAAGCGCTGCGTAGCGTACCATTAGGCAGGTTTCAAGCGCCGCCAGCTTATCAAGCGTGCTTTTTTGCACTTCGGAATCGACCAAAATGACCGCCAAAGCGTCCCCCTCCTCGCCTCTGCCTAGGCGGAAGTCCGCGATATTGATGTTTTCGTCGGCTAGGATTGTGCTTACAGATTTGATAACGCCCGGCACGTCGGTATTTTTGAAGATTATCATCTTGCCCTTCGGCTTAAAATCGGTCTTAAATCCGCCGATATTTACGATACGCTCCTCGCTGCCGTCAAAGACCGTACCCGCGACGTTTGAGATCGCTTTGTCGGTCGTAACCTTGACAGCGATCTCGCTTTTATAGACGCTGTTTGCAAGCTCGCCGAAGCTCGTCTCGATCCCCTTTTCATCCGCAAGAAATTTAGCATTGACGTAATTTAGCGAATCGCCCAAAGAATCGTGCAGCGCGCCGACGATCGCAAAAACGAGCATCGATTTTAGATACTGCACCACCTCGCCGCTGCCCTCGATGCGAATCGATTTGATCGGGCCTTTGTTGATCTGCGCCGCAAGATAGGCCATTTTCGAGACTAAATTTATATACGGCTCGATACCGCGCGGCAGATCCTCGAGCTTAAGCGGCAAATTTAAAGCATTTGGATAGTTTAAGCCGCGTGCGGCGCTGATCGCCTGCTCTGCGGCTTCCCTGGCGATATTGCTTTGCGATTCGAGCGTATTTGCGCCAAGATGCGGAGTCGCGCTTAAATTTTCGATATCCAAAAGCTCGTGATCGGTCGCAGGCTCTTTGTCGAAAACATCGATGCCGAGATACGCGATCTTGCCGCTGCGTAGATTGTTTGCGAGCGCTTTTTCATTATACAGCCCACCTCTAGCGCAGTTTATTAGGCGCACGCCGTCTTTCATATTCGCTATTTGCGGCTCGCCTACCATATTTATCGTCTCTTGATTTTTCGGCGTATGGATCGTGATGAAATCGCAAGATAAAATTTCGTCGAAATTTTTCGTATATTTTACTCCGAGCTTCGTGGCCTTCTCAGGCTCGATATAGGGATCATAGGCGATGACGTTCATCCCAAACGCAAGTGCGCGAACCCCCACGCGCGAACCGATATTTCCAAAGCCGATGATGCCGAGGCTCTTTTTATAAAGCTCGGTGCCGTACCATTTCTCGCGCTTCCAAATTCTATTAATTTTAAGATCGTTGCAGGAATTTACATATTTGCGCGCAGCATTTAGCAGATGGCACATAGTCATTTCGACCGCGGCGATGGTGTTTGCCGTAGGTACGTTCATTAAAATAATGCCGCGTTTGGAGCAGCCGTCGATATCGCAGTTATCGACGCCGACGCCCGCGCGCACGATCGCTTTTAGCTTGGTGCCCGCGCCAAGGAATTTCTCATCCACCGCCGTAGAGCTTCTGGTGATCGCAACATCCGCATCGCCTAAAATTCCGTAAAGCTCGCTCTTGGGCACGTTCGTAGCGTCGATTACTTTAACGTCCGATTCTTGCTTAAGCAGATCAAAACCAATTTTGTGGATTGCGTCGCAGACTATGATAGTTTTCATTAAATTTAACCTTTTGAAGTAGGTCCGCAAGGCGGGGATGCCTTGCGGGAGGAATTATTTATTTAGTTGATCTTTGATTAGATCCCCTAGGCTTTGCTTCTCGTCGTCGTTGCTATTGATCTCGTTTAACACCTCGCGCTCCTTCTGATGAGCCAGCCTGCGCACGCTTAGGCGAATTCTATTTTTCTTCTCGTCGATGAAGGCGATCGCAGCTTCAATCTCATCGCCCACTTTTAGGCTATCTACGCTTACGTTGCCAAGATCTTCCTTGCGAATAAGCGCGTCGATACCGCCTCCGAGCTCGACAAAAATTCCAAACTCTTTAATATCGCGGATCTTGCCTTTTACGACATCGCCTTGATTGTGGCTCTTGGCAAATTCACTAATCGGGCTATCGCCGAGCTCTTTGTGGTTTAGAGAAATTTTTTGAGTATCTTTGTCGATCTTAATGATCTTAACCTCGATCTCGTCGCCTACTTTGAATAAATTTTTGCACTTCTCGCCGCGATCCCATGAAGCGTCTTCATTATGCAAAAGTCCCTCTACGCCATCGATCCTCACAAACGCGCCGAAATTTGTAATCGTAGTAACGCTGCCTTTTAGCACGTCGCCTACTTTATGCTTAGCAACGAACTCGTCAAAAGGCTTGGTAAGTAAATTTTTAAGGCTCACGCGCAATCTGCGCTCGCTAGGGTTGATCTCTACGACCTCGACGTCAAGCTCCTCGCCCTCGCTGATGAAATCTTTCGGATTTTTGATATTTTTATCCCACGAAATTTCGCTGATATGCAAAAAGCCCTCGATGTCGTTGCCAAGATCAACAAACGCGCCGTAAGGCTCAATATTGCTTACTTTTACGCGGATAGTATCGCCCACTTCCAGGCTATCTTTGATCTCGTTCCAAGGATCGGGCATCGCCTCTTTGATCGAAAGAGAAAGGTGTTTTTTATCGTTGTCGTACTTGATAACCTTAACCGGAACCTTATCGCCCTCTTTGTAGAGCGAGCTTGGATTTACCGGGCCTTTGTATGAAATTTCGCTGTAGTGCACGAGTCCGTCAACGCCGCCTACGTCTACGAACATACCGTAGGTGGTGATCTTTTTGACGACGCCTTCGATGATGCCCTCGGTAGCGATTACTTTCTCGATCGCCTCTTTGCTTGCTTTGCGATCCTCATCAAGTAGCTTCTTGCGCGATACTACGATGCTTTGTTCATCTCTATCGACCTTGATGATCTTTACCTTGAAATTTTTACCGACAGCGCCATTGGGGTTTTTAAGCGCGCTTTGCGAGCGAGGCATAAAAAATTCCACATCATCTGCGTTAGCGCAAACGAAACCGCCCTTATTAAACGATAGAATTTTAACGTCATAAACATTTTCTACGTTTTCATCATAGGAGTCGATGAACGCCTTTACTTTTTCCTTCTTTAGAGCCTTTTTATACGATACGACCGGGCGACCGCCTCTGCTTCCGATAATAGCGACTTTGATGTCATCTCCTACATTAACCTGCGGGTTTCCTTGCTCGTCGCTAACCTCGGCGGCGTCCAAAACGCCCTCCGACTTCCTGCCTACGTCTATGAAAACCTCGCCGTCCTTAAGGGCGATAACCTTACCTGTGACAACCTCGTCGCGAGACTTCCCGGCGTCATACTCCTCTAACAATGTCGCAAAATCTTCCTCTGCGTGGTTTTGAACCTTCTCGTTCACCTCAGCCATATGCTTCCTTTAAATTTATTTGTGCTTTTTTGAAAAGAACTAAAATGCGCGATTTTAGCTAAAATTTGCTTTCGATTTGATAAATTTCTAAGAGTAAATTTGATAAGAGGGCTTATAAATTCTGCGTTAAATTTTCGATTCGCGCCACTACTTTTTTGATGATCCAATCGGGCGTGCTAGCTCCTGCGGAGATGCCGCAGAGGCTTTTGTTTTCAAACCACGAGCGCTCAAGCTCGCTTTCGTTTTCTATAAGGTAGCTGTCTTTGCAAAAATTTTGTGAAATTAAAAAAAGCTGCTTGGTGTTGGAGGAATTTTTCCCGCCTACGATTATCATCACATCGGCCTTTTGCGACAGGCTTTTTACCGCCTCTTGATTTTCCAACGTCGCATTGCAAATCGTATTAAAAATTCTCAGCTCCCTCGCGCGCTGCATCAAAAAATCCGCGATTTTGGTAAAATTTTCTATCTTTTTCGTAGTCTGCGAAACGAGCGCGACGCGAGTCCCAAGCTTGATCTGTAGTAGCTCCGCGGGCTCCAGCACTACGTAAACTCTTCCTTTGGCGTAGGATTTCACGCCCTTTACCTCGGGATGATTTTTATCGCCGAAGATCACAATGTCGTAACCCTCCGCGCTCATCTTTTCTACGATCTGCTGCGGCTTGGTCACGAAGGGGCAGGTAGCGTCGATGAGCTGCTTGTTTTGCGCTTTTAGGTTTTGCAGATCGTCCTTTTGGATGCCGTGCGTGCGGATGATGAGCTTTTGCTCGTCCTTGATCTCGCTAACGCCCCCCAGGGTTTTGACGCCGAAATTTTGCCTTAGCCTATTGATCTCTTCGGCGTTATGTATGAGTTCGCCGATCGTAGCGGCCTCGCCGGCGCTTTCTGCGATCTTGATCGCGCGCTTGACGCCGAAGCAAAAGCCGTAGCTTTTGGCCATCTCAATCTTCAACGCCGGCTCCGATCTGTCTTAAAATCGCGGCAAAATTTGGAAACGACGTCGCGATACAATCGCTATCTTCGATGATCATCCCCGATCTTAAGCCCAAAATCGCAAAGCTCATCGCGATGCGGTGATCGCCGCACGGCGTGATGATAGCCGCGTTTGCCTCGCCGCCTTCGATCTGCCAGCCGTCCTGTAGCTCGCGCGCCTTAATACCGCAAGCGCGAAGCCCTTCGCAGGTTACCTTTATGCGGTCGCACTCCTTCACGCGCAGCTCGGCGGCATTTTTAAGCACGCTACTTCCCTGCGCGCAAGCAAAGGCGATAGCAAGCGCAGGCGCTTCGTCTATCAGCCACGAGATATTTTCGCTAACCTCCACGGCGTGAAGCGGCGCGTAAACGATCTCTATATCGCCGATCTGCTCGTAAATTTCGCTCGTTTTATTAAATTTAACCTCGGCGCCCATACGTTTTAAAATTTCATACGCCTCTATGCGGGTTTTGTTTAACAGCATATTTTTTAGCACTATGCGCGAGCCCGGGGTTATCGCTGCGGCAACTGCGAAGAAAAACGCCGAGCTTGGATCGTTTGGGATAAAAATTTCAAGCGGTTTAAGCGGTGAGCTAAGCGACGCGACTTCGATCGCAAGTCCGTTTCGCGAAATTTGCGCGCCCATCGCTTTCAACATCCGCTCGCTGTGATCGCGGCTAAGCTCGGGCTCGCTAAATTTACATCCGCTGCCGCGCAAGGCTGCTAAAATAAGAGCAGTCTTAACCTGCGCGGACGCAATTTTACTCGCGTATTCAAAATACCCAAGCTTTTGCCCCAGCACCGCGATAGGCGCCTTTTCGCCGCCTGCTCGTCCGTAAATTTTAGCGCCTACTTTGCAAAGCGGGTCCGCAACGCGCCTCATCGGGCGCTCGCTTAGATACCGATCGCCGCATAGCACGAAAAAGCCCTCGCGTCCCGCCAAAAAGCCCATAAATAGCCGCATCGCCGTACCCGAGTTGCCGCAATCAAGCGGGACGTTAGGCTCTTTGATAACCTCCGGCGGAGTGATTAAAATTTCGCTAGCGTCGCGCTGCACGCAAGCACCCAAAAGCTCCACTATTTTTAGCGTATTTAGCGTATCCTCGGCGGCTAGATAGTTTGAAATTTTACTCGTCCCTTCCGCTAGCAGCGAAAAGATCGCCGCACGATGCGAAATCGATTTATCCGCGGCGATGTTTGAGATCTCCGCTCGCAAAGGGCTCGCTTGCGCAAAAATTCTCATCGCAGTCTAAGCCCTAGCTCGCTGCTAAGCGCGGCCAAAATTTTATCGGTAAAACCCGCTACTTCCTCGTCGCAGAGCGTTTTTTGAAGGTCTTGAAATACAAGTCTGATCGTCAGGCTCTTTGAATCGCCCAGGCTTTCGTCGCTGTAAAGATCGCTCGGGATAAATTCCTTTAGCGCCTCGATTTTAAGGGCGTCTATACACTGCTTAATCTGCTCGAAGCGCATTCCGCTCGGCACCAAAATACTTAGATCGCGCGATACGCTAGGGAACTTCGAATAAGCGTCCGCTACGATATTTTTAAATTTAAGCTTGGAAAAATCGATCTCGCACAGATAGCTTTTATCCAGATCGCGCCCTGCTTCTACGGCGTAATCCACGCGCCCGATAAAGCCCACTATTTCGCCGCGCTGCTCGATCTGAGCTTGCTCGAATTCACTTAAAAATTTCAAATTTTCGCCGGGCAGCCTGACCTTAAATTTACCGATTACGCTTTGGATTAAATTTGCAAAATACAAAAAATCGACTGCGGCGGGTTTTGCGCCGGCAGCGATAGAGGGCTCTGCCTTTAGTCCGCTAGCGATAAAGCCCAGCCTTAGGCTCTGCGCGCCGCTTTCGTCAAAGACCTCTCCTAGCTCAAAAAGCTTGACGCTTCTGCGAGAATTCTTTAAATTTCGCTCAGCAGATTCCAGCAGATGATTAATCAGCGTCGGTCTTAGCGCGTCCAGCTCGCCGTTTATCGGATTTAAAATTTTAACCTTGCACGGCGCAAAGCCTAAGCTTTCTAGCGCCTTGCCGTCGTCAAATACATAATGCACGCACTCGAAAAATCCTACCGCTGCCGCCTTGCTGCGAAGCTTGCGTCCATTACATAAGCTTACGTAGGTATCGTTTAAGCGGTTTTTTTCGTAGAAGCTTAGCGGTGCGGCGGCGATATTATCGATGCCTACGATACGCACGATCTCCTCGCAAACGTCGTGGGAATTTACGATATCGTGGCGGAAAGGCGGCACCTTGGCAGTGATAAGATCGGCTTCGACGCCCACATCAAAGCCCAGTCTTTTTAAAATTTTTACGATCTTATCGCGCGGAATTTGCGCGCCGATCATTGAGTTTATCTCTTTTTCGCTAAAGCCCACGATAAGCGGCTCCAAAGCGTTTGAAATCTTTTGTGTGCCCGCATATAGGCTCACGGCTTTATTTTTAAGTAGCAATCTAAATAGCAGATCTAGCCCCAGCCTAAGCTTTGGCTCGCTGCCTCTACTTGAGCGATACACATGCTCGTCGCCTTTTAGGCTTTTGTTTTCGTTTACTGCTTTGGCGATAATTAGTGGCGCGGTGTAGTTTGCCTCTAATAGCACCACTTTGCTACTGCAACACGCCTTTAGCTCCGCGTCTTGGCAAATCCCTGCTACGCTAAGCAATCTCTTGCCCGCATAAACGCCGAACTCGCCGTTTGGCATAGGCTTTATGTCAAGCGCTACCTTGCCATCTGCGGAAGCGATCTTTTCAAAATCATAAGCGCGCAGCAATACTCCGGTAGAGTGAGTAGCGTAGTTGATGAAATTTTGCACCGCGCAGCTTTGCAAAATACCAACGCTTGCAAGACGCAAGGTCTGCTTTAAATTTAACTTCAGCTCGCCTTTGATCTCATAAGCTCGAAAAGCAAATTTAGCGCTTACCTCATCGCTTGCACGCACGCTTAAAATTCTACCGATACCAGGCGCTCCGTCGGCATCTTCAAACTCGTGCTTTTCCTTTAGCGGCAGATCAAGTGCCGCGCTTAGATCGCGCGCTATGCCTAAGATGCTAAGGCAGTCGCCGCGATTGGCGGTAAGCTCGATCTCGATAAGATCATCATTAAAAATTTCATACTCGCGCAGCTCCTTGCCGAGCACGAGCTCGCCGATGCTGCTATCAAGCACCATAATGCCGTCATTCGTCTTGGCAAGCCCAAGCTCCGTTGCCGAACAGATCATGCCGTAGCTCTCCACACCGCGAAGTTTGGCGGGCTTTATCTCAAGACCGCTCGGAAGCACGGCACCGATTAGGCTAACTGCGACGTATTGCCCTGCCTCGACGTTTTTCGCGCCGCAGACGATCTGCAGGCTCTGCTTACCGACATCAACCTCGCAGACATTTAGATGATCGGAATTCTCGTGACGACGCTTACTTTTTACGAGTCCTACGACGACGCCTTTAGGAAGTGAAATTTTATCGTGAGCGTCAACCTCAAGACCGATGGAATTTAGCGTAGAAAGTAGCCTTTCGCTTGAAATTTCGCTTATGTCGATCCACTCCTGCAACCAATTTCTAGTTATTATCATTTAAATTGCTCCAATAATCTAATATCGCCTTCAAATAGCGAGCGCAGATCGGGGATGCCGTGCAGCAGCATCGCAAAGCGCTCCACGCCGAGCCCAAATGCGTATCCGCTGACGTTTTTCCAGCCCACCGCTTTAAAGACGTTAGGATCGACCACACCGCTGCCTAACACCTCGAGCCAGCCCGTCTGCTTACAGACGCGGCATCCCTCGCCGTGGCAGAAAATACAGCTGATATCGACCTCAGTGCTAGGCTCCGTAAACGGAAAGAAGCTCGGGCGGAAGCGCACCTTTACGTCTCCAAACATATAGCGCAAAAATTCCTCTAAAACGTATTTTAAATTTGCAAAGCTCACGCGGTCTCCCTGCTCGACTACGAGGCCTTCTACTTGATGAAACATCGGCGTGTGGGTTAGATCCATATCGCGGCGAAAGACCGCGCCCGGGGCGATCATACGCACCGGCGGAGCTTTAAATTTCTCCATCGTGCGGATCTGAACGCCGCTGGTGTGCGTGCGTAGCAGCCGCCCGTCATTTAGATAAAACGTATCTTGCATATCGCGCGCAGGGTGGTATTTGGGTAAATTTAGCGCTTCGAAATTATGGAAGTCGTCCTCGATGAGCGGGCCGCTTTCGACGCTGAAATTTTGCGCGATGAAGTAGTCTATGATCTTATCCATCGTTTCCATTACGGGGTGCAGCGCTCCGCAGTTTGCGTTTTCGTTAAAAAGCGTGACGTCGATTGCTTCATTTTTCATTGCCTCTTTTTGCTCCGCCGCTTCCAAGCTCGCCCTTTTTGCAGCGATGAGCTCGCTGAAATAATCGCGCTTTTCGTTCGCGCTTACGGCAAGCTCTTTTTTCTGCTCGGGCGCCGCGGATTTAAGCTCGGCAAAAAGCGCCGTTATGATGCCTTTTTTGCCGAAAAGCTCCAAGCGCACGGCTTCCAGCTCACTTAGGCTCGATGCAGCGTCGATTTTTGCTTTAATTTCTTGCAAATTCTATCCTTGTAGTTAAATTTAATGGCGCGATTGTAGTTAAAATTTGATAAAAGCAAGGTAAATTTGCGTGTTTGGATTTTTTGGCTATAATCGCGGCTAAATTTCAACCTCATAAAAGGATCTAAAATGAACGTATTCGAAAAGATCGTAAACGGCGAAATCCCGTGCAACAAAGTGTTAGAGAACGATGAATTTTTGGCCTTCCACGACATCAACCCAAAAGCGCCGATCCATATCCTGGCGATCCCTAAGAAATGCTACGAAAACTTCCAAGTAACGCCACCTGAAGTGATGAGCAAAATGAGCGCTTTCATCCAAGAAGTAACTCGCAAAATGGGGCTTGATAAGAGCGGATACCGTCTCGTTTGCAACTGCGGCGAAAACGGAGGTCAAGAGGTGATGCATCTGCACTTTCATATCCTGGGCGGAATGAAGCTACCGTGGGATCACGTCAGCGACCGCAATACCGAAGAGAATTTTTAAGGCTCGAACCAAATTCTATTAAAATCAAAATTCCGTGAAATTGCGAAATTTTACGGAATTTGCGAAATTCTTTGAAATTTTTAAAATTCCGCTTCATTTATAAGCACCGAGGTTTTAAAAATAATTAAAATATTAAAACTACAAGCTGAAATTTATCATCAGACGCTAAAAAGAAATACAAATTCATCACAGACGATCTCTTAGCAAATACCATTCTTGAGCTGCAAAGCCTTAGCTCTTAGAATTTTTACGGCTATGAAATTTGAAATCGACAAGAAATTTTAACGACGCGGCAAAATTTTAAAAGAAACTGAGCTTTATAAAAAGAGTTATACTTTTACATGGCGAATGAGTTAGATTTAGATGATATGAAATTTAAAACCTACATGAATTTTGCTTTGAATGAGCGATTTAGCTTCAGTTTTCAAGCATAATTTAAAATTTTAGCGTGAAATTATAATCTTAGAATTTTAAAATTTTTTGAAATTTTAATATTAACTTTAATGGATTTTAGGGGCATGCGCCCCTAAAAATTTTGAAAGGATTTACGAGGATTATTTGCTTAGCATTGAGCTTAGCATCCATAGGCGTTTTTCATAATCGCCGTAGTGATCCTGCGCAATATTTGAAGTCGTATCGTCGCCCTCTTCTTCGGCAATCTCTTGAAGCTTTTTAAATTCTTTTACTAAATATTCATAGGCTTTTTTAACATCCTCAAGTACCTCAGATACGCTATAGCTGTCTTTTACGCTAATCGGAGCGTCTTTTGAAAGCTCAATTAGATCCTTAGCCTTAGTTACGGCCTTGCCACCTATTTGAAGCGCGCGCTCAGCCATATCGTCGAAAAGCTCGCCCATCTCGTCGTATGCTTTCTCGGTGTAAGCGTGAACCTGCGCGAATTGTAAGCCCTTAACATTCCAGTGATAATCGTGGAATGCAACAAAGAACGCATGAGCGTCCGCCTGAAGTTTGTTTAGTTGTTTTACTGTTTTTGACATTGTGTCTCCTTTATTTAAAATTGCTGTAATTATAGCAAGATTTTCTTAAATTATAATTATACTAAGTAATAAATTTTATCTTTTAGTGAAATTTTGAAATTAAATGGCTTTTAAATTTATCTACAATTTTTTTGAAATTTCAGCTATGCTGCATTATAATGCCGCATTATGAAAAACAAATTTATGATAACCATAACCGACCTTAACGGCTCTAGGAATTTTTTGCTTTCGCAAATCATCAAAAAGATCGCGTTATATTTGGTACTATTTGTTTTTACCGTTTTCGTCACGGGTGCGCTATATATCAGGTATCTGGGCTCTAAAATCGATAGCCTTTCGCGAACCAAAACCGAGCTTAACGAGCTAAATCAAAAACTTCGCGACGGTATCGCGGCAAGTCAGATGGAATTCGAAGCCATCGAGGGTAAAATTTCGGATTTAGAGCATCAATTTGGTCTAGATCCTGAGGAGGATGAGCGCGCGATCGACCGCCTATCTCACATCAAGCCTACTTCCGAACAAGAGATCAAAGAGCGCGCGCAAAAGATCATCAACGAAAAATTCTCCGACGCACTGATAAAAGAAATTTTTATGCAGATCCCAAACGGCAGGGTCATGCGCACTCATCAACTCAGCGAGAAATTCGGCTGGCGCAACCATCCTATCTTAAAACGCAAGCAGTTTCACCCGGGCGTTGATCTACGTACGCCGCCTAAAACGCCTATCTACGCGCCTGCAGACGGTATCATCCAATACAGTGGCGCTGGCGCTACTGGCTATGGCAATCTAGTCGAGATCCGCCATAATTACGGCTTTACGACACGATATGCGCATTTGGATTCAAATTTAACTCGCAAAGTAGGCGAGTTTGTAAACAAGGGCGATCTCATCGCTTTTAGCGGTAACACCGGGCTTAGCACCGGACCTCATCTGCACTACGAGATTAGATTTTTGCAGCTGCCGTTAGATCCGCTAAATTTCATCAACTGGAACGAAAAAAATTACAAAGAAATTTTTACTAAGGAGGAAGATGTCCCATGGCAATCTTTAATAAAGGCGATGCAAACACCGCTCAAACAACAATAATCTCGTCAGGCACGCTCATCAAAGGAGAGCTGCACCTGTCGTGCATTTTGCATATCGATGGCAATGTCGAAGGCGACGTGATATCCGATAACACCGTCGTCATCGGTAAAAACGGTACCGCGCGCGGCTCGATTAGGGCCAAGCATATCGTAATCAGCGGCAAATTTTTCGGCAATATAGAAGCCGAGCTCGTCGAGCTGCTAGGCGGCGGTGTACTCGTAGGCGACGTGCTATCGCAAAGCTTCGGCATCGAAGTGGGCGCGAAATTTAACGGAAAAAGCGCTGTAAGTGGCGGCGATCAAGCCCTAGTCATCGACGGCAGCGCAAGCGAAGACGTTAAGCTCATCGACAAAGCTCTAGGCGAATAAATCGCACATATTTGGAATTCTTGGGATTTTAAAGGCTTTGAAACTCGCAAAATTTCGGAATTTAAAAGCCTAAAAATTCCCATACTTTGAAATTTTTGAATTTGAAATTTTAAGAATTCTGAATATTTTAAAATTTTCTAAATATGGAATTTATACAAAATTTACTGCAAAAAACGCAGATTTTAAAATTAAATTTAAAAGCGTAACGAGATCGTTTACAATTTTAACCTCATCGTCGCGCCTGCTTTAAAAATTTGGCGACGTTATTTTTTAGAATCTTTCGAGTTAATCATAAATTTATCAATCAAAATAGCTAGCACTACAAATATAATCACGAATGCGATTACATAGGTAATTTTAAGTTGATCTACTCCTTTCTCAAAAGCGAGAAAATCTACAACAAAAGATGGATTATAAAAATTTCCAAACAGGGAGGCTAGCGTATCGATGCTATTCATATAAAAACCAGCTCCAAAAAAAGCAGCCACAAGTGCAATAATAATACCCATCAACCTTTTAGCGTTAGACGACACGGTAAATCCTTTTAAAAAATGTATTTGAAGATTATACCCCCCCCCCCCCCCCCATTAATCTTAGCTTAAATTTCGTGCGATGACGAAGGTAGAAAATTTAAGGATCGGAATTTATGTGCAGAATTTGCGCCAGATTTTACTGGACCACCATAAATTTAAAGAGGATTTTAACGTAAAGTTATAGTAAACTTTGGAATTAAGCTTCAAAAATTTTAAAATTTGCAGGGCAAGCGAATTTATACTTAAAATTTTACTATGATAAATATGAATTCTTTTCATAGCGTCTTTTGACTCGTTATATCTCTTTGTGCCGCCAGCTCAAATATCCGCGCGGTGATAAATTCTGCGAGCTGAGCTAATTTAAGCCCATTATTAGATTAGTTATGTATAATGCGATTTCTTTTTGTGGACAGATGGGTGAGTGGCCGAAACCACACCCCTGCTAAGGGTGCAGCTTCTAACCGGGGCTCGAGGGTTCAAATCCCTCTCTGTCCGCCACTACTTTAGAATTTAAAATCAATGAAATTTCACTTCCGTGATTCAGCCGATTTCAGCCGCCTAGGATACTGCCTAAAAGCAGCACCGGCATCATTAGCGGCATTACGATGAGTCCTTGTATGTCGGTATCCATTTTCGCATCGCGCTCGCTTTTGATCCCGCTATCGACCGCTATACGCGCAGGGTACTCGATCGGCACGCTTAGGCGGTGTGATCTGCGCAGCTCGTCGTGATCTTTTAGGCGCTTAAAATATTTGCCTTCGATCAGATAAGAGTAGCGAAACGTAGAACTATACGCGGGCTCCAGCTGCTCTGGGTCGTCCATCAGCTTAGCCTGCACGGATAGCGGCAGATCGTATTTTACGAGCTCGATTTCATGCTGGATATACGCAGCATCGCTGCCCTCGTTGTATCTGTCGATCGTGAGCATGCTTACGTTGCGCCTTATCGCGTCTTTATTCAGCGACGCCAGACTCGCAACCTTGGCTCGCACGGCACTAAGATTTGCATCAAATACGTAATCGTAAATCTCACCACTCATACGCAGCTGACCGCCGGACGCCGCGCTCATCGCGACGATATGCTCGCGCCCTTGCATATAGCCCGGCAAATTCTTACTCGCGCATCCGCTAAAAACTCCACAGCATAGCGCCAAAACCGCGCCGCAAATCCAAAATTTCATAAACTTCCTTTGTAAAATTTAAAGACGGATTGTATTAAATTTTGCCTTAACGAGAGTGGAATTTTATGACATGGCGAAATTGGATTGTGTGATTAAATTCTATGGCGGCGGCGCGTAGAATTTCGCGCGGATTTGTATAAAATTACGATGAATTTCGTAAGAGCTGAAGCCGGAATGCGCGGAAGAGGCAAAAGAAGCGTAAGGGCGCTGCCAAGATTTTAAAATTTTAAAATCTCGAGGAAATTTTGCGGAAAGAGACGAGTCATTTGCACGTCAAAATTTAACCATCATCGCGAGCTTGCTTTTAAATTTTAAAATTTTACGGCAGGCTTTGGAATTTTAAAATTCCAAAGCTCTTTTTGATATGCGGCGCACTACTTTCGATTTGCGTTAGCAAGCATCAGCTTTATGCGGTTTTCCTGATTCACCGCGCTTGCGCCCGGGTCGTAGTCGATAGCGGCGATGTTTGCTTGCGGGTAGTTTTGCTTGATCTTTCGGATCATTCCGCGCGCGATGATGTGGTTTGGCAGGCAGCCGAAGGGCTGCGCGCACACGACGTTTTGTATGCCGTGGCGCATGAACTCGACCATCTCCGCCGTCAGTAGCCAGCCCTCGCCCATCTTCACGCCGTGACCGATGTAGCCGTCGGCAGCGGCGCGAACCTCGCTAAATGGGCTCGGCGCGCGAAAGCCGAAGTGCTTCATCTGCTTAATCATCATGCGCTGGAAAAATTCCACTACCTTAGCAACCGCAAGCGAGCTGTAATACGCCGCGCCGCCCTTGCCGTAGAGCTGCTTGTCGTAGACCGCATCGTAGATGCAGGTAAGTACGAAGTCCATCAGCCCCGTATTTACGGGCTCGGCATTTTCGCGGATGAGATAGGCGTTTAGGCCGTTGTTGCCGATAGGCGAGTATTTTAAATAAATTTCGCCCACGATGCCTACTTTTACTCGCGGCTTATCGTCGCGCTCGATTTTAGCGAACTGCGAGAGGATAAATTTGAAATTTTTTTTGAGATTGAAAAACGATCTTTGATCGGTCAAATTTTTGATCCGCTCGGCGCAGAGTTCGTAAATTTCATTCGTTTGGTTTTTGATCTTTTCGTAGGGCTTGCACTGATTATATAGCCCCATCATCAAATCGCCGTAAAATATCGCGGCAAAGAGCTTTAGAAGCGATTTTTTGCCGAGGCTAAATTCATTCTCATCTAGCGATCCAAAATTTAACGAGATCGCGGGGACGTAGCTAAAGCCGCTGTCCTCAAGCGCTTTGCGAAGCAAATTTATGTAGTTGCTCGCTCTGCAGCCGCCGCCCGTTTGGCTGATAAGAAGCGCCACCTTGTGCGTGTCGAACTCGCCGCTTTTTAGCGCATCGATGAACTGCCCGATGACGAGTAGCGCGGGGTAGCACATGTCGTTATGCACGCTGCGAAGCCCCTCCTCGACGATATTTTGACGATTTTCGCCGAGCAAGACGCTCTTGTAACCCTCGTCGCGCAGCACGCCTTGCATAAAGCGAAAATGCGGATCGATCATCGTGGGGATCAATATCGTGTGGGTCTCTTTCATATCTTTCGTAAATTTAGCAAACATTAGCGCGCATCCTTTCTTGCTTCTTGTTGCGCGCTTTGCCTTTCGCGCTCTATCATGGTCGCTTTTAGGCTACGCAGACGAATTTTAACGGCGCCTAGGTTCGTAACCTCGTCGATTTTAAGTTGAGTGTAAATTTTACCGTTTTGGCGCAGTATGTCGCGCACCTCGTCGCCCGTGATCGCATCTATCCCGCAGCCGAAGCTCACTAGCTGCACCAGCTGCATGCGCGGGTATTTACAGACGAACCGCGCCGCGCTATAAAGCCTGGCGTGGTAGGTCCATTGATTAAGGCTCTTCGTCTGCACCCTGCTAAGCGGCAGCGCGTCCTCGCTAAGCACTATAAAGCCCAAGGAATTCAGATAGCGATCGATGCCGTGGTTGATCGTCTTATCGATATGATACGGGCGACCCGCTAGCACAATGGCAGGCATGCCGCTTGCATTGATCTCCTTTAGAGTCTCCTCGCCTTTTATTAAAACGGTATTTTTATAGTTTTGCAGCTCCTTAAGGCCTTGCAAGACGGCGTTTTTCACGGCGTCGGAGTGAAATTTATACCCGGCGTCCGCTAGCTCAGCCTGCATCGTTTTGCAAAACGAATCTTGCATGTTAAGATCCACGTGCGGGTAGAGGAATTTTTTCTCCTCCAGCGCGCCTACGTTCGCGCGTATCAGTTCGGGATAGTATGCGACTACGGGACAGTTGTAGCAGTTCTCGCTGATATTTTCATCCAGGCTGTAGCTCATACACGGATAAAAGATAAAATCGACGCTCTTATTTAGCAAATCGTAGATGTGGCCATGCACGCTTTTAGCCGGGTAGCAGACGGTATCGCTCGGTATACTTTGGCTTGCTAAAAACAGCGTCTCTTTTCGCGGCTTTTGCGACAGCACGACGCTCATGCCTAAATTTTCAAAAAACGCGCTCCAAAACGGGATCATCTCAAACATATTCAAAACAAACGGAATTCCAACCCGCGGCGCATCCTGCTTCGGTGGCTTGCGATATTTTCGCAAAAGCTCGTTTTTAAACTCAAATAAATTCGTAATGTCGTGGCGGATCTCCTTGCCTGCGCCGCGCTCGCACTTATTTCCCGAGACGAATTTAGTATCGCCGAAGTAGCTGATCGTAAGCGGGCATTTGTTCGTACAGAGCTTGCAGACGCTAAATTCGCTGCGATGAGTGAAGCTTTCAAGCTCTGCACGACTGATCATATCAGTACGCTCGTTTGCGTTATTTTTAGCAAAAAGCGCCGCGCCGTATGCGCCCATAAGCTCGCTGATATCTAGACGGATCACGTCCTTGCCGAGCTCTTTTTCAAAAGCTCGCAGCACAGCATTGTTTAAAAAGGTACCGCCCTGCACTACGATGTTTTGCCCAAGATCATCGGCGTTTCGCACTCGGATGACCTTGTAAATCGCATTTTTGATGACGCTAATAGCAAGTCCAGCGCTGATATCCTCGATCGTAGCGCCATCCTTTTGAGCCTGCTTGACCGAAGAGTTCATAAAAACCGTGCAGCGGCTACCAAGCTTAGCGGGGTGAGTCGCAAAAAGGGCTAAGTTTGCAAAATCTTTGATATCGTAACCCAAGGAATTTGAAAAGGTCTGCAAAAACGAGCCACAGCCCGAGCTACATGCCTCATTTAGCACGATAGAATCAATATTGCCGTCTTTAATGGAGAAACACTTGATGTCCTGCCCGCCGATGTCGATGATAAAATCTACCTTCGGATTGAAGTGGCGCGCGGCGCTGTAATGCGCGATCGTCTCGACGATACCGTAGTCGAAGCGAAAGGCGGTTTTAATGAGATCCTCGCCATAGCCGGTAACGCCGCTGCCCTTGATCTTGATGCGACCCTCGCAAAGATCGTATAGCTCCTTAAGACGCGGCAGCAGGATGTCGACTGGATCGCCTTTATTGGATGAGTAAAATTTATACAGCAGCTCGTAGTTTTCGCCCATCAGCACGACTTTGATCGTAGTGCTGCCGCAATCCACGCCCAAATATGCGTCTCCGCTGTAGGTGTGGATATCCACTTTAGGCACGCTCGCGCGGGCATGGCGGGCGATGAACTCGTCAAATTCCGCTCTGTCTTTAAAAAGTGGCGGCTCGGCTTCTAGCGCGGTTCTGTCGGGCTCCTTTTTTAAAAGCGCGATCGTCTCATCTAAATTTAACATCTCGCCCGTATCTTTTGCATACAGCGCGCTGCCGTAGGCCACGAAATAAGGCGCGATGTCCGGGAAGGTCGCGGTTTCGTCGGTAAGCTTTAGCACCTCTTTAAAGCGCGCCTGAAGGCCTTTTAGGAAAAACAGCGGGCCGCCTAGAAACAGGATATTGCCCTTGACCTCGCGACCTTGCGCAAGCCCCGAGATCGTCTGCTCGACGACCGCGGCGTAGATACTGGCGCTGATATCCTCCTTACGTACGCCCTGATTTAAGAGCGGCTGAATGTCGCTTTTGGCGAATACGCCGCAGCGTGAGGCGATTGGGTAAATTTTATTCGCCGCAAAGCTTAGGCGGTCAAGCTCCGTGATATCCAGATGCAAAAGATTGGTCATCTGGTCGATAAATGCGCCGGTGCCGCCCGCGCATGAGCCGTTCATACGCTCCTCAAGTCCGCCCGTGAGAAATAAAATTTTAGCATCCTCGCCGCCTAGCTCGATTACGACGTCGGTCTTTGGAAACATCCGCTTTACGCCGAGCGAGGTAGCGAAAACCTCTTGGACGAACGGAATTTTGCAATTTTTGGCGATACCCATGCCTGCCGAACCCGCTATGGCGACGCTGAATTGCTCGCCTGCATAGGTTTTTTGGATTTGCGAAATTTTATCCAGCACCAGCTCCTTGGGCTTTGCCAAATGCCGCTCGTAGCTCTTGCTTAAAATTTCATATTTATCGTTTAAAACTACCGTTTTAACAGTGGTTGATCCTACGTCAATGCCTAAAAAAATCACATCTCGCTCTTTACTGAATAAATTTTTACTCGGCCGAATCCTCGAATTTAGCGCGAGCTTTCTAAATTAAAATTTGCATTTTATAGTAATATTTTTAAACGCAAATAAAATCAGGATATATTTTATCTTTTTCTATAGAAAAAGGCGATTTTTAGGTAATTCAAAATTAAAAATTTTAATGGAAAAGTTGTAAAATTTTAAATTTAATGCGAGTAGATTTTGCGCAAAATTTTTTAAAATCTCGCGCATTATAAAAAGAGCTTCCCTTTGAATTGGAAAGCATAAATTTAAAGGATTATTTTCGAAGCTCTTTGATTTTAGCCGCCTTACCGCGTCTGTCGCGTAGGTAAAATAGCTTCGCGCGGCGAACGCGTCCTTTTCTTAGAACCTCGATGCTTTCGATACTCTCGCTGTAGATCGGGAAAATTCTCTCCACGCCGACGCTATTTGCGCCAATCTTGCGGATGATAAAAGTCTCGCTGACGCCGTTTCCGCGACGCGCAATGCAGGTGCCTTCAAAATTTTGAATTCTGCTCTTATCGCCCTCTTTGATCCTGATGGCTACCTTTAAGGTGTCGCCGGCACGGAAATCAGGCACACTTTTACTTGTGATATGGGCGTCCTCAAACGCTTGGATATACTTGTTTTTCATAAATTTCCTTTATTTCTGGCGATTTTTCGGTACATATCCGGGCGGAAGAACCTCGTTTTGCATAGCGCCATTTGATTTTTTAAGCTGCGCATTTTAGCGTGATTACCCTTTAAAAACTCTGAAACTATAGGTAAATTTTCAAAAACATCAGGCTTTGTAAATGCGGGCGCCTCTAAAATTCCGCCTTCAAAGCTTTCTTCGACAAGCGAGCTTTCGTTACCTAAAACGCCCTTTATGTTGCGGCTTATCGCATCACACATACAAAGTGCGCCAAGCTCGCCGCCGGTAAGGACGAAATCGCCGATGCAAAAAATTTCATCTACATATCTTTCGACTATGCGCTCATCAATTCCCTCGTAGCGCCCACAGATAAAGCATAGGCTCTCTTCGCCGCTTAGGCGCTTGGCATCGTTTTGGTTAAATTTTTTACCGGCGGGCGAGAGGTAGATAAACTTGGCGTTTTTAAATTTAGTTCTTACGTGTTCGATCGTCTTAGCAAGCGGCTCTGTGCCAATCAAAAGCCCCGCACCGCCGCCGATCATATAATCATCTACCTTTTTATACCGATTTGTCGTGAAATTTCGCGGGTTAAAAAAATACGTTGTGATTATTTTCTTATCGACCGCGCGCTTTAAAATCGAGTCCTCAAAATACGGCGCGATAAGATTTTCAAACAGCGAAATAAAGATAAAATTCATGAGTTTTCCAAAATCGCGCGCGCATTTTGCGTAAAAATTTTACGCTCGCTAAGCGAAATTTCTTTCACATAGGCATCCACGTAGGGGATGAAAAATTCTTTCGGCAAAGCCTGTGAGATTAAGCTCTCATCCGTTTCTACCTCAAAAAGATAGCTGCTTCCGATCTGTGATATGTCCTTTACGCGCCCTAAAACCGCGCCGTCTTCGTAAATTTCAAGCCCGATAATATCGAAGTAAAAGAACTCGCCCTTTTGCAATTTGCAAAATTTCCGCGTGTCCTCTTTGCTACGGTAAAGGATTTGGTTGGTTAAATTTGCCGCCGTTTCTACGCTTTCGTAATTTTTAAAAATAGCGCTAGAATTTGCGCCGCTAAAGGATAGAATTTCTAGAATTTCGCCGTTTCGTAGATAAAATTTGGCGCCTTTTTTAAACTGAGAGGGGAAGTCGCTGCGATCGAAAATTTTAACCGCGCCCTTTAGACCGATAGTCCGACCGAGCTTCGCGACCTCTAAAAGATCATCAGGCATCTTTGGCTTTGACGGTAATTTTATAATTGATCGGATCTTTTGCTTTGTAGCCGATGATGACGGTCTTTATGGCGTTTATCATTTTGCCGTCCTTGCCGATGAGTTTGCCGGTGTCGGCCTTGTCGGCATAGACGATGATCTCGGTAAAGTTTTCACCGACCCGCTTTTGCGTAGAGACGGACTGCGGATAGTCGGCGATCAACTTTGCGTATTCTTTTATAAAATTTTCTACCATTTTATTTGCTTGTGATTTGAGCGACCCTATCGCTTAACTTCGCGCCTACGCTCTTCCAGTATGCCAAACGCTCCGCGTCGAATTTGATATTATCGCCATCTTTTAGTGGATTGTAAAAGCCGATCGTCTCGATAAAGCCGCCGTCGCGTCTTTTCCTACTATCCGTTACCACGATGCGGTAAAAAGGCTGTTTCTTTCTTCCGATTCTTGTAAGCCTAACAACTGTTGCCATTTTTTCTCCTTAAATTTTTGTAAGTTTTAGAACTTGCAGATGGCTAAAACTTAAACATCTGCAAACTCTACCGAGAAATTATCTCGGTAAATTTTGCCTTTGAGCGATCGAGGCAAGCCCCTGCATACCGCCCTTGCCCGAAAATTTCTTCGCAAGCTTCGAAGCACCCGCGAACTGCTTTAAAAAGCGGTTCACCTCCACTTGCGAAAGCCCTGCGCCGGCAGCAAGTCTGCGCTTACGCGAATTATTTAGCAGATCGGGGTTTTCGCGCTCTTTCGGCGTCATAGAGTTAATCATCGCTTTGATATGAAGTATCTCTTTTGAGTTTTCCAAATCGATATCTTTTATCTTATTCGCCATTCCGGAAAGCCCCGGGATCATGCCGATCAAATTTTTCATATTGCCGAGCTTTTTCACGCTTTCTAATTGATTTACGAAATCGTTAAAATTAAACTCGCCCTTTTTGATCTTTTTGTTTAGAGCCTTGGCTTCTCTTTCGTCGAAGACGGCGCTTGTTTTCTCGGCTAACGTCGCTAAATCGCCCTCGCCCATAATGCGGCCGGTGATTCTATCGGGTATAAAGCCCTCCAGATCGACCACCTTCTCGCCGGTTCCGATAAAGCGAAGCGGGATGCCAAGCTGCTGCGCGATACCAAGAGCTACGCCGCCTTTAGTATCGGCGTCAAATTTGCTTAAGATCACGCCCGTAAGGCCTAAAATTTCATCAAATTTAGCGGCCGTTTTAATGCCGTCTTGACCGCTCATGGCGTCCGCTACGTAAAAAATTTCATGCGGATTTAAAGCTTTTTTCATCTCCGCAAGCTGTGCCATAAGCGCCTCATCGATCGCAAGGCGCCCCGCTGTATCTACGAGCAGTACGTCATAAAGCCCGCTCTTAGCCTTGCTTAGCGCCTTCTGCGCAACCTTTAGCGGATCGCTCTCGCCCTCTATAAAAAATAGCTCAATCTCGTTTGCTTCGCACAGCTGGCGGAGCTGTTCGACCGCGGCTAGGCGCTGCAAGTCGCACGCTGCGACCAAGACCTTTTTTTTACGAAGTTTCAGATAATTCGCGAGTTTTATCGTGCTTGTGGATTTTCCGCTTCCTTGAAGTCCCGTCATCAAAGCTACCGTAGGAGGCGTGCCGGCAAATACAAATCCCTGGCTGCTGCCTCTAGGCGCCGTTAAAATTTTAGTCAAATTTGTCTTGATGGACTGCAAAAACGGCTTCTGTCCTATCGTACCGATGCGAAGATCGGCTTCGACAAGCGCCAAAAAATCCTTTACGACTTTGTGGTGCACGTCGGCCTTTAAAAGCGCTTTTTTTAACGTCTCCAAGGCGTTTTTTAAAGCCTTTTCGTCATCGATTGTCTTTAATTTATTGACCGCGTTTTTAAACGACTCGCTTATGATCTCAAACACTTTGATCCCTTATAAAATTTTTAAACTTGCGATGTTACCTAAAATTAACTTAAAAGCCATTGAATATCAGAGATCCTTAGGAATTTCAAAGCCGAATTCGTTGAAGCTTTTATCTAGCGGAGCTTTAAATTTAAGCCCTAAAATTTCGGTCTCGTACGAGTGCAGAAACATCCGCTTCGCGCGGCTTTTAGCGTATTTTTCATCGCCTATTACGCCGAATCCCGCATTTGCCAGATGCACGCGGATCTGATGCGTCCTACCTGTCTCGATCCGCACTTTTACGAGCGATTTTTTGCCGCTTACCATCAGCGGATAAACCTCGCTAAATGCGCTCTTACCGTTTGGCGAAATTTTAGAAAACGCGCCGCTTCTGGTCTTTATCGTCAAAATCGGCTCGTCAAATTTCATCTCTTCGCTCACGATCCCCTTCACGATCGCGATGTAGCTTTTCTTCACGCGCAAATTTTTAAACTCCGCAATCGCCGCCGCGCGAAATTCCTCGTTCTTATATAGCAGCACGACGCCGCTAGTCTCCTTATCCAGACGGTTTAGAAGCCCGAATTTATAGATTTTTTCCAAATTTTCGCTGCTCATAAAGGGTGGCTTATTGACCGCCAAAACGTTCTCATCCTCGTAAATGATCGCCGGTTTTGCGGGCTTCATCACGCTAAATTTAGTATTTTCGCTGAGCATCTCGCGCGCTAGAGCGATCTTTGCGCCGCGCGCGCTCACAAGCCCCGCGTCGATGAGGGCCTTGGCTTCGTTGTGCGAGATATTTTCCTGCGCCGCCAGCAGTTTGTAGGCTTTTTCTTGCATTAAATTCTTTCCTTGATTAAATTTTCTATCTCTTGCAGATCGCAAATTTTATCTATTCGCGTGCCCTTTAGCGGCTCTTTTAAAGCATTTGAAATTTCATCCGCCCCGCACAGAGCGATATTTTGCACGAGCGCGTACAGCGCCTTTTGATTATGAAAAAATCGCCCGCTGATGATCGGCGCGCCGAAGCTTGCCGCCTCGATCGGGCTATGTCCGCCGATATTGCGCAAAAAACTGCCGCCCAAGATCACGACGTTTGAAATTTTATAAAAGTTCGCTAGCTCGCCGAAGGCATCAAGCAAGATAAAATCGCTCTCAAGTCCCGCGCCGTCGCTAAATCGCTCAAAGCTAAGCCCATGCTCGCGCGCCCAAGCCTTGCAAATTTCGCAGGCCTTTTCAAAGCGCTCCGGATGTCTCGGCGCCAGGATGATTTTTAGCTTTTGCGGAGCGGCGGTCGAAGCCGCCGTATTCAGTGCAGCAGAATTTAAAGACGCGCCGTTTAAAGGCGCCGTATTCGGCACGGCGGACGAAGCATCGCTTGGAATAGCCGCATCCAAAGAAGCTGCGTTTAAATTTACAATCTCGGTCGAGCCTGTCTCGCCATGAAGCTCAGCCCCAGGCAAGCTTTTATCGCCGCGGGCACCCGCTGCGTATGGGTCTTTTTCGGGCGCACTCTGCGAGCCGTGAAATTTTATAAAATCGTTTAAATTCGATAAAATGAGCTCCTCTTCGCCCTCGTGAGTATTTGAGATCGTAAGCACGAAGCTATTTGCGGCCGCGGCGGAATAATCCTTCGTCGCAACGGCGATATTCGCGCTTTTCACGTTGCCTGCGACCCTTATATTTTTTGCGCCGAGCTCCCTCAGCCGCGCCGCATCAAGCTCGCTTTGCGCAAGCACCAGATCGATATTTTCAAACGCTTTTCGATAATAAAACTTAAAGCGCAGATAGCTCGCGTACGAGCGGTCGCTAATGCGCGCATTTAGCAGGATCACGTAGCTTCCGCGCGATTTAGCGGAACGGATCAAATTTAGCCACAGCTCCGCTTCAAAGATCACCAGCACGCGGCTGCCCGCAAGCCAAAACGGAAGCCAGTTTTCAAACGGCAGATAGCGAGAGTTCGGCGTGAGCGCGCGCGCCGCACCGAAGCCCGTCTGCGTGGTCGTGCTAAGCGCGACGCTCTCAAATTTAGAAATTAGCGGCGCAAGAGCGTTTACCTCGCCCAGGCTGCAAGCGTGAAAGTGCACCGCTGCGGGGCTAAATTTAGGGTTTTTGTATAGAAAAAATCGCGCCTTCAGGCTCGTGCGGTATTTTGTTTTAAAGCTTAGGATAAAAATAAAAGGCGCAGCTGCAAGCCACGCCAAAAACGCCAAGGCGGTGTAGATCACTCGGCTTCTTTATATAAAATTCTGCCGCAATACGGGCAGGTTACGATGTCGTCGCTTTTGATGACCGCGGAATAGGTCTTGTCGCTTATGCGCATAAAGCAGCCGTAGCAGGCCTGTTTGCGCACCGGCGAGACCGCCGTGTTGCCCGCCCACTTGCGGATCTTTTCGTAGAATGAGACGGTTTTTGGATTCATCGCCTGCATTAGTTTATCGCGCTTGGCGTAGATCGCGCCGCGAGCGACCTCAACCTCGCCCATCTCAGCGCTCACCTGCTCTTGCAAGCTTTTTAACTCGGCTTCAAACGCCTCTTGCTTTTCGCTCTGCTCTTTTACGAGCGCTTCTTTTGCGGCTACGATCTTTTCCAGCCTTTCGATCTCCTCGTTTGTGGCCTCGAGCTGCTCTTTTGCGATGTCCTCTTCGACGCTAAGGGCCTTGATCTCCTTTTCGGTTTTTGCCGCGCTGCTTTTTTTGCCCGTGCTCTTTAGCTTGGACGAAAAGGCGCTCAGCTGCGCGTTTGCTTGTAAAATTTGAGATTTTAGCTCGGCGATCTCCGCATTTAGAGTTTCGATCTGCTCTTTTGCGCCTGAAATTTCGCCGCTTTTTTTGCTTAGTTTCTCCTGCGCGCCCTCGATTTTAGGCTTAAATCCGTCCAGCTGCTTATCGAATTCGCAAAGCTGCACCAATTGGCTTAAATATTTGTTCATCTTTTTCCTTTAATAATACGTAAATGGATTTTTTTGCTCGCTTATTATAACTTCAATTTCGCTTTTTTGCAAGAAAGGTGCGAGCGCGCGCCCAAAATAGCGCTCACTTTCAAAATGATTTATGTCGATCAAACTCACGCCGTTTTCTAAATTTTGAAGCGCCGCGTGATATTTTATATCACCCGTGATGAAGCAATCCACGCCTAAGCTTTGATTTAGTTCGCTTCCGCTGCCGGTGCAAAGCGCGATATTTCGGATGAAATTTTTCGTCTTCACGGCGCGCAGATGCTCGATGCCGAGCTTGCGCTTTATATCCGCACACAGAGCCTCAAAGCTCAAATCCGCGCGCATGAAAACCAAAAATTCCCGCTCATCCGTAATTTCAAATTTTAAAATTTCGCGCGCTACGAACCCGTTTAAAACGTGCTTGTCAAAGTTCGTATGCATCGCGATGAGAGAGATGTTTTTGCGGATCATCTCATAGATCAAATTTGCAGGATAGAGCCGCGGATCAAGCGATTTTAGCGGGCTGAAAATCAGCGGGTGGTGTACCACGAAAAGCGAGCCCGCCTCCGCCTCGCGCACAAGCTCGCTAGTAACGTCGAGACTTAGATAGATTTTTGAAATTTCATCATCCAAGTTTCCGAGTATTAGCCCGCTATTATCCCACGCCTCCGCGTCGCAAAATGGCGCGGCGGCATTTAAAATTTCATAAATTTCGCCAGTTTTCATAAATTTTACTTTGCGCTTTTATCCGCTTTATCTGCGGAATTTTGCTTGCCGTGGGCGTTTTTTAAATTTGCGCCTGCGGAGTTTGCGGGCGCCGCGCCGCCGTCTTTACCGCCTTTTTTATCGCCGCATGCCGTGCCGCAAAGATCGGCGACATATTTTTGCGGATCTGCGTAGCAAAGCGCGCAGTTTTTGGCAAGATCGCGGATCTTTAAAATATAATCCTGCCTCTGCGTGACCGAGATCGCTCCGCGCGCGTCAAGGACGTTGAACGTGTGCGCCGCGAGCATGCAGTAATCATACGCAGGAAGCGCCAGGCCGTGCTTTAGGATACTTTTGCACTCGCCGAAACAGTTTTCAAACTGATTAAAAAGCATCGCGGTGTCCGCAAGCTCGAAGTTGTATTTACTAAACTCGAACTCGCCCCTTTTATGCACGTCGCCGTAGGTCACGAGCCCCGCCTTATCGTCCCAGACGATGTCGTAAACGTCGTCTTTGTTTTGCAGATACATCGCCAAACGCTCAAGCCCGTAGGTGATCTCGCCGCTTATGAGCTCGCACGTGATGCCGCCTACCTGTTGAAAATAGGTAAACTGCGTCACCTCCATACCGTCTAGCCAAACCTCCCAGCCAAGCCCCCAGGCCCCTAGCGTCGGGCTCTCCCAGTTGTCTTCTACGAAGCGGATATCGTGACTTTTAAGATCTAACCCGAGCTTTTCCAGGCTTTTTAGATAGAGTTCTTGGATATTATCCGGGCTCGGCTTTAAGATCACCTGAAACTGATAATACGCGCCCAAGCGGTTTGGGTTTTCGCCGTAGCGCCCGTCTGTGGGGCGACGCGAGGGTGCTACGTATGCCGCGCGCCAAGGTTTACTTCCAAGGCTGCGCAAAAAGGTAGCCTGATGATAGGTGCCCGCACCCGCGGGCATATCGTAAGGCTGAACGAGCAAGCAGCCCTGCTCGTGCCAGTAGTTTTGAAGCGTCAAAATAATCTGTGAAAACGTCATTTTTATCCTTTTATCGATATGTAAATTTCAATTTTATCTTCCGAGTGCTTTTCAAAGTCCGTTTTAAAGGCTCTTTGAAGCTTCGAGCTTTCAAAAAATTTCCAAATTTCAGCCCAGTATTCGCCAGCTCTCGTAGGCTCGTTAGCAAAATCAAAAACCGCGTAATCGCCCGCTTCGATACGTAATTTTTCGCAGGTTTCATCGTGCTCATTTTTACAGCACTGATTTGCGGATTTGCAAGCTTCGTCGTGGCTTTCTTTATAGCGTCTCTCCTGCGAGCAAGTGCCTATTAGCACGGAGTATTCGCCCTGTGCGCCGTTTTCGTAGTCGTAATATGCGGCGTAAATTTCGTTTTTCTCGGCGCTGCTTCTGCTAGCGTTAAATTTTAAAAACTCGCCCCACAAATTTGCGATCACCCCTCGCCCGCTCATCTCATCTGCGTTATTCGTACAAGCCTTTAGCCCACAAATTTCAAAGCCCTCGCTCAATTTTAAAATTTTCATAGATTAATCTTCAAGCAGCACTTCGATCTGCTCGGAGTCCTTTTTCAGCGTCTCCGCTTTTGCGGTACGATCCGCCTTTAGCTTCGAGCTTAGAACCTCGTCGTTTAGAGCTAAAATTTGCACCGCCAGATATGCCGCGTTTTTCGCTCCCGCCTTGCCGATCGCAAGCGTCGCGACGGGGATGCCCGCAGGCATCTGCACGGTCGAATACAGCGCATCTACGCCGCCAAGCGCGCTACCGCCGAGCGGGACGCCTAGCACCGGCTTGGTCGTATTCGCAGCGACCGCGCCCGCAAGATGCGCCGCCATGCCCGCCGCGCAGATGAAAACCTGTGCGCCCTTTTTCTCGGCGTCCGCGACGTATTTAGCCGTACGAGCGGGACTTCTGTGCGCGGAGGAGACGATCATCTCGTACGGCGCGCCGAATTCGTTTAAAATTTTAGCCGCCTCGTAAACGACCTCGTAATCGCTCTTTGAGCCCATTATTATAGAAACAAATTTCATTCTATCTCCTTTCTTAAAAAGCAAAACTCCGCGAGCTTCGCAGGCAGCTTAATCTCATTTAGATTGCCGCTGTGAATCTCGCTAAATTCCTTACCGCTGCGGCTTTGCAGCCTCTTAAATTTTAAATACGGCTTGCCGCTAAGCTCAAAAATTTCGCCGATCTCATTATCGCAAGGGCAAACGCGAAAGCCGCGCGGAGCAAAAATTTCATACGAAACGCCGGGTAAAATTTTATCCTTGACGCTTATAAACTCGCCGTCCTGCGAGATCGCGCAGACCTGATGCGTGCCAAGCTCGATGCTACGGTCTAAATTTTGCGTATCCTCTCGCTCATACGGGCGTTTTATCAAATATCCATCGCTAAAGCCGCGGTTTTTAAGCGTCGCGATCTCGCGCTCGTAAACGCCGGCCTCAAATTTATCGCTCGCGGCATCGTCGATCGCCGCGCGGTAGGCATTCGTGGCGCATGCGACGTAGTATTCGCTCTTGGTGCGCCCTTCGATTTTGAAGCTGTCGATCGCGCCCGTTTGCATGATCTTTTGCACGTGCGAAATGAGGCTAAGATCCTTCGCGTTCATTATGAAAGTGCCCTCCCCTTCACGCTCTTGCAAGCGGAAAAGCGCGCTGGTTTCGGGATTTTTCGCATAAAGCTCGTAGTTAAATCTACAGTCGTTCGCGCAGCTTCCGCGGTTGCTGAAGCGGCCGCTTTGCACCGCGCTAACAAGACAGCGCCCGCTATATGCGAAACACATCGAGCCGTGCACGAAAATTTCGATCTCGAGATTCGGAATTTTATCTTTAATCTCCACGGCGTCTTTGAGCGTCATTTCGCGCGCCGCGACGATGCGAATGGCGCCCAGCTCCGCCCAAACCTGCGCGTCGAGATAGTTTAGCACGTTAGCTTGGGTAGAGACGTGAATTGGAATTTCTGGAGCTACGGCTCGCGCGAGGCTCGCAACGCCCAAAGTGGCGATTAAAATTCCATCCACGCGCAGGTCGCGAAGAAATTCCAAATGCCTTTCGATGTTTCCTAGCTGGCCGTTGGTCGCAAAGCCGTTTACGGTCGCGTAGAGCTTCTTGCCGTGCTCGTGCGCATACGCGACGCCCTGTGCAAAGCTTTCCTTGCTAAATTCCTTCGCGCTTCGCTGGCGCAGCGAAAATGAGCCGGTGCTTGCATACACGGCATCCGCGCCGTAAGCCAGGGCGATTTTTAGTTTCGTTAAATTCCCAGCAGGAGCTAAGAGTTCGGGTTTTTTCAAATACATTCCTAGTGATTTTTTAAGCGCGATTTTACTACAATTTAGCCAAAATTTTATTTAAGGAGCAGTTGATGCGAGCCGATCTACACAACCACACCTATCTTTGCAACCACGCTAGCGGCGAGCCGCGGCAGTATTTGGAAGCCGCGATCGCACGAGGCATAGAAATTTTCGGCTTTGCGGATCACGCGCCGATGAACTTCGATCAAAAATACCGAATGAGTTTCGAGCAGATGGAGCTTTACGAGCGGATGATTAGGGATCTGCGAGATGAGTTTAGCGGGCGGATCGACGTGCGGCTCGGATATGAGGTAGATTTTATGACGAAAAAAGAGCTATTGGATGAGCGGATTTTCGCGCGCGAGGTTGATTATCTCATCGGCTCGGTGCATTTTTTAAACAACTGGGGCTTTGATAACGAGGAATTTTTAGATCAGTGGAGCGGGCGCGAAATAGACGACGTTTATCGCGAATACTTTGCGCTGATCTGCGCGCTGTGCAAAAGCGGCAAATTCGACATTTTAGGGCATATGGATCTGATTAAAATTTTTAAATTTACTCCGAAAAAAGATATTAGAGTTTTAGCGGGCGGCGCGATAAACGCGATCAAAAAAAGCGACATCGTCGTGGAGCTAAACTCCGCGGGGCTTCGCAAGCCCGCAAATGAAATTTATCCAAGCGACGCGCTTTTACAGATGCTAGCGGATGCAGACGTGCCGATCACGCTTAGCTCGGACGCGCACTCGGTTGCTCAAGTGGCGCTAAACTACGATAAAATTTACGCCAAAGCGCTCGAGTTCGGCTATGAGCGGATCGCCGTTTTCAAAAATCGCGAGCGGCAGTTTGTAAGTCTGGCGTAAATTTACGGCGGCCGCTCTCTGCTAAATTTAAAAGGCGCGGACGGCGAGAAATTTTAAAATTTCAAAATCTTCAGTGGCGTGAAAATTTCAGATTTTAAAAGGCACGGCGGCGAGAAATTTTAAAAATCGCGGCGCGCAAAACGGCGCAGATAAAGTCGAATTTCAACTAAATAATGTTAAAATCCGTCGTTAAATTTAGCCCAAAACGGGCGAGAAAAAGGAAAAAATATGGGAAAATTTGTTAATGACGTGAAGGAATTTTTTAAATTTTGCGATGAGAACGAGGTCGAGTTCGTCGATTTTCGATTTACCGATCTAAAAGGCACCTGGCACCACGTCGCTTACAACTACAAGCGCTTGCCGAAGGACTTCGCCGACGGAATTCCGTTTGATGCGAGCTCGGTAGCGGCGTGGCAGCCGATCGATAAATCCGATATGATGCTAAAGCCCGACGTGCAAACGGCGTTTTTAGATCCATTCACCGCGGACGTTACGATCATCGTCATCTGCGACGTTTACGATATCTACAAAAACGAACTTTATGAAAAATGCCCGCGCTCTATCGCTAAAAAAGCCGAGCAGTTTCTGCAAACCACGGGCCTTGGAGACACCTGCTATTTCGGGCCGGAGAATGAGTTTTTCGTTTTCGACGACGTAAAGATTATCGATGATATGAACTGCGCGATGTTTAAGGTGGACACCGAAGAGGGGCATTGGAACAGCGGCAAAAACTACAAAGACGGCTTTAACAGCGGCCACCGCCCGGGCGTAAAGGGCGGCTACTTCCCTGTCCAGCCGGTCGATTCGATGGTCGATCTGCGCGCCGAGATGCTAAAGGTACTTGAGCAGATCGGGCTTGAGACCTTCATCTGCCACCACGAAGTAGCGCAAGGACAGGGCGAGATCGGCGTCAAATACGGCACTCTCGTCGAGGCCGCCGACAACGTGCAAAAATACAAATATGTCGTAAAGATGGTCGCGCACCTAAACGGCAAAACCGCGACCTTTATGCCGAAGCCGCTCTACGGCGATAACGGCAGCGGAATGCACGTGCACCAATCGATCTGGAAAAAGGGCAAAAATACCTTTTACAAAAAGGGCAACTATGCAAATTTAAGCGACGCGGCGAGATGGTATATCGGCGGCGTGCTAAAGCATGCGCGCAGCGTCGCGGCGTTTACGAACCCGAGCACCAACAGCTACAAGCGCCTGATCCCGGGCTTTGAGGCACCGTCCATTCTAACTTATTCGAGCCAAAACCGCTCGGCTTCGATCCGTATCCCTTACGGCAGCGGCGAGAACTCGGTGCGCGCGGAGATGCGCTTTCCTGATAGCACGGCGTGCCCGTATTTGGCGTTTGCGGCGATGCTGATGGCGGGAATCGACGGTATCAAAAACAAAACCGAGCCGGTCGGGCCGATGGATGAGAATTTATTCAAACTGCACTTGGATGAAATCCGCGAGCGCGGCATCGAGCAGCTTCCGCACACGCTTCGCGGCAGCCTAGAGGCGGTAATCCGCGACAACGAGTATCTGCGCCCGATAATGAGCGAGCTTTTTATCGAGACCTATCAGCATTTCAAATTTGAAACTCAGGTTTGGCCTTACGAGGCGCGCCCTACGCCGTTTGAGTTTGCGACGAATTATTCGTGCTAAGACGGGCTTATTTTATGCCGCGCTGCCGATCTTTTGCGAGGCGGGGCGGCATAAGGCCTTGGAATTTTAAAATTTCGCCGCGCGCGAGCTTTTAAAATTCCGTTGCGCGAACTTAAACACCGCCCGTGAAGCTTCAGCTCTTTTACCGCAAACGTGAAATTTTATACTTTCTGCTCATTTTGCTTGGAATTTTATCGCTAAACTTAGGTCTAAAATTTTATGAATTCAGAGAATTCCGCGAGAAAAACTACGCCTTTTACGACGCGCAAATTTTAAACGCCTACGCCAAAACTAACGAGCGCGGCCGCACCTACACGGTGCTAAAGCTCAAAACGGCGGATTTCACCCTCTACACGACTGCCGGGCTCGGGCGGGAATTTCACCGCTTCGCTCGCGTAAATATCGGCATCGTAACCAAAAACGTAAAATTTTTAGATTTTTTAAAGCAGCGCTTTTACGCGCCAAATTTTAAAATTTCAGCCGAGACCGCGCCCTCCGGGGCAAAATGGCGCGCGATAAGCTTCGTTCGCGCCCAACACGAAGATGAGATGACGGCGGATCTTTACTCCGCGCTGTATTTTGCGACCGAAATTTCAAAACCGCTGCGCGCTAGCGTGACGAACTGGGGCATAGCGCACATCATCTCGATCAGCGGCTTTCATCTGGGCATTATCTTTAGCACGGTCTTTCTGCTCGCGATGCCGATATATCGCTATTTTCAGGATCGCTACTTTCCGTACCGCAGCGCCAAGCGCGATCTTAGCGTCTTTGTGATCGTGCTGATGAGCGGATATCTCTTCGTGCTTGATTTTACGCCGAGCTTTCTACGCTCGCTTGCGATGTGCTGCGTGGGGTTTTACCTCGCGATGCGAAATTTCTACGTAGTTAAATTTACAAACCTCTTCCTAACGATCGCGCTTCTGCTCGCGTTTTTCCCGCACTTGGCCTTTTCGATCGGATTTTATTTCTCCTGCCTCGGCGTGCTGTATATCTTCCTCTACCTGCACCACTTCGCGCCTAAATTTAAGCTCTGGCAGAACGTCATACTTTTCAACCTCTACGTTTGGCTCAGCATGAACGCGGCGGTCTATTATTTCTTCCCGACCGCTTCGCTACAGCAGCTTAGCGTCATACCGCTAGGATACGTATTTGTAATCTTTTATCCGCTAAGCATATTTTTGCATCTATTCGGGCTCGGCGGCGCGCTCGATACGCCGCTGCTTGCGTTTTTAAACTTTGCTCTGCCGAGCTTTCAGGCGCAAATTCCGCCGCTTCTTTTCGCGCTTGCAAACATCTGCGCGCTTGCTGCGATAAAGCTTCGTTACGCAGCGCTTGGCTGCGCGATAATCGGAATTTCGCCGATATTTTTTATAACGTAGCGCGCGAAAATTCCGGCGGGAATTTTATCCGTTGGAATTTTATGCTAAAATCGCGCTTTAAATCTCACAAAGGATCAAAATGTTTATTGCAAACCTCACTTACGTTAAAGAAATTAGCGAAATCGATCGCTTCATCAACGAGCACAACGCGTTTTTAGACCGATTTTATGCGGCGGATAAATTTATCTGCTCGGGGCGCAAAGTCCCTCGCACCGGCGGCATCATCTTAATCAACGCCAAAGACCGCGCGGAGCTTGATGATATCATCGCGCAAGATCCGTTCTTTCAAAACGGCGTCGCAAAATACGAGATCATAGAATTTGCGCCGACGAAATTTGCGCCCGAGTTTTGGCGGCTTTTTAGCGAATAAACGGCGCGGGTTAAATTTTAAAATTTACGCGCTCAAACACGCCTCTGAAATTTAGCCGTTTTGCGCGCGAGATAAAATTCCCCGCTAAATTTAAAAGCCGGTCGCGGCGGTAAATTTAGATAAGCTTAAAACCGAAATTATACAAAACGGCGAAATTTAAAGGAGATTTTATGCGGATAAAACTGCGGCTCGCAACGCCGCAAGATGCGGAGGCACTGCTTGAAATTTACGCGCCTTACGTAAAGCAAACGGCGATCAGCTTCGAATACGACGTGCCCGGCGCCGCGGAATTTGCGGGGCGCATCGAGCAAACGCTGCAAAGATACCCCTATCTGCTCGCTTACGTAAGCGACGAGGCGGCGCGTGCGGACGATGAGCGAGATGAAAATTTTAAAATTTCTGCGATCGCGGCAGGCGCAGGGAATGAAATTTTGCCTGCGAACGAGGCGCGAAATCGCGCAAGCGGTGCGGCAAAACAAAATGGCGCAAATTTAATCGCCTCGGCAAAACAAAGCGGCGCAAATTTAAAACACGGACAAATCCTCGGCTACACCTACGCTTCGGTTTTCAAAGAGCGCGCGGCATACGATTGGTCGGCGGAAAGCTCGGTCTATGTGTCGCGAAACGCGCATGCTCTGGGCATCGGCAGGCTGCTCTATGAAGCGCTAGAGCGCACGCTCAGAGCTCAAAACATCGCAAACATGAACGCTTGCATCGCTTGCGGGGATGACGAATATCTAAACGACGCGAGCGTGCGATTTCACGAGCGCATGGGTTTTCGCTTCGTCGGAAGATTTCAGCGCTGCGCCTATAAATTCGGCCGCTGGTACGATATGGCGTGGATGCAAAAGCCGATCGGCGAGCATCTGCAAAATCAGCCCGCGATGAGGCCTTTCGCGCGCTTTAGAGATGAAATTTGCGCGAGCGCAGGCATTGAAATTTAATTTAAAGGAAAAACTTTGACCCATTTTATCATTGACGACGAAAATATCGACGTAGATAATATCTTCGACGTCGTAAATCTCAAAGAGGGCGACGAGCTAAATATCGTCTCCAACACCGCCAAAAAAATTGGCGCCTTAACCCTTGCGCGCCTATCGAAGATGGGCGTTAGCATAGGCGAGGTTTTTACGATCGGCAAGCAAAGAAAGGACTTCGCCGATAAGATCATCGTGTTTTTGATGGGCAAGCTCTGCGGGCAGGAGGGCAAGATCGGCATCGTCAGCAACGATAAATTTTACGACGACGTGATAGAATTTTTTAACAATCTAAACTACCGTAAAAATCCGAAATTTGAAAAGATCAGCCTAGTCTCGCATGCCGTAGGAGCAGGCGCGAAGCAAGGCAAAACAAGCGGCGCGGCGGAGAAAAAGGCCCAAAAGCAAGAGTCAAACAATGCGAAAGCGGAGTCAAAAACTATAAAGCAGGAGTCAAAGACTCAAAAGCAAGGTGCAAAAACCGCAAAGCAGGAGTCCAAAACCGCGCAACAGGAACAAAAGGCTGCAAATTCTAAAATTGCCAAAGCAGACATTGCCGCGGCGGAGGCACTGATCCCGCAGTGCGTGAGCCTGCAAGCCCTCTATGCCGCGTGCGTCGCAAAGCTCGGCAGAGCCAAAGGCTGCGAGGCCTACCGCGAGATCAAGGACAACGCGCGGGCGCGATATGCGAGCATCGCCTACGATAGCGACTTAAAAGACGGCGCCGTAAGGAGAAACGCGATCAAGCTCTACCGCGAAAGCGGCGGCGATATGGCAGAATTTCACAACAAGCTGACGAGCGAATACAAACACGCGGGGCCTGAAATTTACAAGGAATTTAAAGAAAAACTCGTCGGAAAGATGGTCTAGGAGCCTCGGGCGCAAGGATTTAAGGCGCAGCGATAGTATGCGTCGCGACGTAGCGGCGTTAAGATGCGTTGTTACAGCGCGCGGTATGGTACGGCGCAGCATAAATGCGCCCGAAATGAAACTATTTGTTTGCGCGGCATGTCGTCTTATTTTCGCTGTATACAACCAAGCAGAGCCCGGGCGCTTATACATAGCAGCAGATTAAAGATATATACGACAAATTTCATTCTGCTAGGTCTAATCCGGGTTTAATCATAGTCGAAGTCTTCCAAATCATATCCGAAGGTATACAAAGTCTTCAAGGCTAGTTCTCTGACCTCTACCCAGGATGGATTGTGATGGACTAGGTATTCATAATCGTCCGCCTCTAACAAGCTACGGTCGTTAAAATTTTTATATATAAATTCCACAAGTACTCTTAGCGCATCCCTCTCGTATGGCAGGAAGCAAAATTTAAACCGCTCCAATAAAGCATTTTCGCATTCGGTACATAAAAGTTCCGCCATTTCTGACGGATCTTCATACTTATTGATTGTGGGATGAACGATATATTTGTCCTGATATTCCAAAGAAGCCATTCGGCTTAGGCGGCACATAAGAGTGCCTTTCTCAAATATCTCTTTTCCGTTAATTTGCATTTGGGTTTCCTTTTATTGTATATGGTTTCTCGGACTTAATCATAGTCGAAGTCATCCAAATCATAGCCGAAAATATGCAAAGTTTTTAAAGCTAATTCTCTGACCTCTATCCAAGATTTATTGTGATATACCAAATACTCACCTATGCCTTCTAGCAAGCTTTGATCTTTAAAGTATCTATCTATGAGCTCCAAAAGTTCTCTTAGTGCATCTCTCTCGTATGGCAGGAAACAAAATTCAAACCGCTCCAATAAAGCATTTTCGCATTCGGTATATAAAAGATCTGCCATTTCAGATGGACTTTCATAATATTTAGCCGTAGGATGAGCGATATATTTATCCTGGTATTCAAAAGAAGCCATTAGGCTTAAATAAAACATAAGACCGCCTTTCTCAAATATCTCTTTTCCGTCAATTTGCATTTGGGTTTCCTTTTTATTCAAGTGCTTGCTCCGTTAGTTTAATATAATAGGTCAAAGTCACCTAAATCATATCCGAAAATATGCAATGTCTTTAAAGCCAGTTCTCTAACCTCTACCCATGATTTATTGTGATAAACCAAATACTCGTAGGTATCTCCTTCTAGCAGACTTTGATCTTTAAAGTATTTATAAATAAGCTCTGCAAGCTCTTTTAGGATCTCTCTTTCATAGGGCAAGAAGCAGAATCTAAATTTTTCGTCAAGGGCTCTCCAGCATTCATCACATAGTAGTTCCGCCATTTCTGATGGGTCTTCGTAAGATTTAGCTGTGGCATGTACTAGATATTTATCTTGATGTTCCAAAGAAGCCATTCGGCTTAAATAAAACATAAGACCGCCTTTCTCAAATATCTCTTTTCCGTTAATTTGCATTTGGGTTTCCTTTTATTGGGATATGGGTTTTGCCTACATTATATCGTAATATATTTTTAAAATTCTCGCAAAAATTATCATTTTATAAAACTACTATTTTAAAAGTCTAATTTGTTTTAAAGCCTTTTTCGCGCACTCCCTTAGATCCTCTTCACTTAATGAATCGCCTACCGTATCATCACCCCTCAACTCTTCGTCTGGTTCGAATTCATCGATGTCAGTAAGAAGTCTATTAAGCGGCTCATAATATTCATCGGGAAAATTTTTATCATTCATAAATTTATCCCAATATATCTTTTCAAATTCAAATACGTCGATTCTGTTTTGTAAAAAATCTTCTATTATTTTTATATACTCCTCTATCACAATGAGCCCTTTTAGGTATATTTTAATCGCCCGCCGCCCTAATGCTTAGAACCAACCATAAATTACTACCGATATTCACGCCTTCGCATAAATTTTTTATAATTGTTAAGTCGTTAGAAGAAATTTTTATATCATATTCATACATTTGAACCAAAAAATCTTCCAGCGCTATACCATATTCTCCAGCCCTAACCAGCTCTTCCAAATAAATTACAAAGTCGCGCCGACCGACTCCGGCAAATTCATCTTTGTAATTACGGAATAAATTTAAAAATATCAAATCGTTGTATCTCATTCGCTGCTTTCCTTAAAATTCATTTCTCATCGCCGCTTCATAGTCTTCTAGCCTCAAATTTCTATTTGAATATCAAGCAAGTCATCGTGATCTGGGTATTTGGCGGTCTCCGAGAGCGTAAATTTTATCACGTCTAGCAGCTGTTTAGCCAGATCGCTGTATTTTTTCTTAAATGCATTGAAATGTAAGAAAATTAGCTTTAAATCGTCTCGAACGCCTTGCTTATTTTTTAAACTGTATCGTGAGTTTTCCTCTTTTTCCTCGATATATTCGCTATAGCTTTCCCATTCGTCCTTATCTTCATATTGCTCCCATTCTTCCTCGCTGTAGTCTTTCCATTCTTTAAATCGTAGAAACCAAAAGAAGTCCGCGAATGCATCAGGGCCGATACGCAGCGGCAAAGATAGCTTTTCGGATAAATATGAGTATAACTTATGCTCTATTTCTTTGGGGCAATAATCATGCCACTCATCAATATATCTTCTGTCTTTTTGTAACTCGTCAAAGTCAATCACTACTTCTATCATTTTCTCCCCCTACTCTTTAATCCTGTCTCAAAGAAATTTCTGACCACTTTGCGGCGCGGCGTGATATTTCATAAATTTTAACACTGAAAGCGTTTTTAAAATATCATTACTTTTGTCTTATAATTGTATGTAAATTTAATACTACAAATTCATAAAGCTAAAATTAAAATTGCTTAAAAATGCTATCGTCGATATCGCTTACATTATAACCCATAAAATTTAAAAAATCTTTCGCTCCTTTACGTAATTCTTCCCAAAGAGGCGTTTTATATATATCTTCATTGGGAAGACTTTTTATCTTGTCTCTCATTGCTTCACATCGCTCTAATTCATCTTGCGTAAATTCTTCCTTAAATGATTGCGCCTCTATGCAGGCACTACTTAGGTCCTCTAACAATTCTTCCGGCGATGTATATACATCGGCATCTGCATCGGCATTATCAATATACTTGGTTTGAAATTCAATTGACGCTAAAGCAAAAAGTGATTACAAAAGTGCTTTTCTTCCTCTTGCCATTTTATTCTCCTAAATTTTATATTCCATACCACTTAGTTACATTTCCTTCTTCATCGATATCGACCTCTATGTGTTCGTATTTGTTGCAGAGGCTCGGAATCAAAATTTCATCATAATATTTTTTACCGCATTCTGTGATAAATATATACATATTATGATGGCACCACCGATCCGGCTCTTCCCAAAAGGTGCCGTCTGAGTGAGTATGGTTTTTTAGGTATTCGTATGGGCAAGCTATAAATTTATCTAAATTATAAAAGAAATTTTCTCTTAAAATTTTCCATTTTTCAAATTTTCTTATATTTAAATTTATATTAGCGCTAGTTTTATATTTTATGTCGGTATCTATGAAATTATTTAGATAAAACTGCCCAAATAGCATTATTAAAATACCACTCACCTCCTCATCACATAAACTAAAATTATGAATTAATGTGCTAGCGATAGAATCGGTCTCATAGACTTCGGTGCTTTTCATTAGGCTAAACGCCTCAAGCTCATAAAAATCCAGTGATCTTTTCCCGCTTGCAGCTTGAAAATCTTTAAAAATCTTAAACCTAAAATCTTCCGCTTCGCTAAAGAAATAGACGTATGGGCTTAAATTTAGATCAAGCGCTTTTATTCTTATTTTATACCGTCCAAACTATTGTTTTTCGCATTTTAGTATTGCCTCGGAGTATTTAATCGCAATGCCAAAGAAATAAATTTCATACAATTACATACACCGAGCTTTGATTAAATTTAGCCTCTGAAAAATCTACGATCTTTTCATTATCTCTTAAAGTATAAAGCTCGAAATCCGCGCTCAGCTCATCGATATTATAGAAATCCAAACATAAAGCAAATCTGCTGTTCTCAATATCCATATTTTCGATCTTTTCCTTTACCAATTTCAAAAATAAAAGGCACTCTTTAATAAAATCATCTTCCTTTAAATTTGGATTTTTGATCTCCACTTCATTGATCGACCACTCAAAATCACTTAAGCCTTGATATATTGAAGAATTAATTAAAATGTTCTCTGTTGTGGCTATTCTTTCCCTTTTAAGATTCTTGATAAAAAATATTCCTGTGTCAAGATAGATCAAGCCTTCGCGCAATAGCTGCTTTAATTGCGATATTTTCAGATCTTTGATTGAGCCGCTAAGGGCACTAAATTTAATTAAATTCGGATCGGCATACAAAGTTCCTCTTTTTATCTCTCTTACTTCTTGCACTCTGGAAAATAGCTCTTCATTATTTTTAGGCAGAAGGAAAACCGCTTTGTTCAAATTAACCTCTTTTTTATCTATCGTCACTTTTGCCTTGCTGTTTTTCTCGCAAAATTTTAAAAAGTTGATTCCATATTTAATCTCGTCGTTTAGCCCTATACAGCCAAAACCCTTGCTATCATGCGGATAGACGGCTAAATTTAAATTCGGAAAAACTATAAAGTACCATTCGTTTATCGAATAATCATAGCACATCAAAAATTTAGCCAGCTCTTTTATGTCGTCCCATTTTAGAATATCCATTCTTATGCACATAGCGGGCAACGGATATTCTTTATCTCTAGCCAGAGAAAAATACTCATTTTGTTCTTGCAAAATTCCAAGATCTTTAAATTTATCGTATAACGGCTTTACCTGCGAGATTGCTTTATATTTTTTGTATACTTTATCATCACACATTAGAGCGCTTACGATAAATACTTCATCGCTATATTTTCTAAAAAAGTTATCGAATAATTTTATCGCTAAGCTTACTCCGCTTAGCCAGCCCCTGCTTTCGATATCAAAGAAACCGATCCAGTTTTTAGAAGCACTAAAACTGCTAAAATTTATATCGCTCAGCCTTAAACTACTATTTGTCAAATTTAATAACTTTTTCATTTTTATCCACCGTAATTTTTGCTTTTGCTAAATTATACACCTTATTTACGAAGCAAAGATCATTTATATTAATTTTCATAGAAAAATTTGATTTTATAAAAATTTTCATCCCCTGAGGCAACCGCCATCAATAGGCTTTTTATACGGCGAAATCTATCTAAAATATTCGGCTTTGTATCTTCTTGATATTCATACGTTTTAAAACATTCGCTTTTTGCGTCTATATCTACGTCGCGCCAACTTCCGTTTAGAAATATATCATTAGAGATAGAAATAATGCCTTGCATTATTTCTGGGTCCAACTCTTTGTTTTTATAATGCCGCAAAATCTTTTTTAAATCGGTTTCTAATTTCCAATATTCATCATCGGACCATAAATTATAATCCAAAATCATACCTATAAAGGAATTTGCATCATATCTATCATCAAATGCGGTATTTCTATAAAAATTTACAAGATTCATTGCATTGATCCTTTGGAACATACCAAAAACCGCTATTGCTAAATTCTTCTTTGAATACGATGCTATTGCACAGAACCTTTAATCTTTCAAATCTATCATATATACTAGGCACTACGCCGTCGCTGTTTTTCGCGCACAACATATTGCTTACATAAATTTCCGATTTATCCTCCGCGCCGATAACATCATTAAATATTGCTATTATTGAGGCGAAAATTTCTCTTGGAAGCGTTTTGTTATGATAAAAGCTCAAAATCTGCATTAAAGTTTTATCCAACTCCCAATAGTCGCAATCCGACCAAGTTTTTTGATATATAAATTTTCCGACAAACGAATTGATGCTGAATTTGTCAGAATTCGTTGAATTCTGGTATAAAAGTTCTAACTCCATTAATCACCGTCCTTTTTCATTTATTCATTAAATTTAGCCATCTTTATGGCGAATTTGCGTTTATAAAAATCTATTATTTTCTATTTGATAGCTCTTTAGATATAATTTCTGAATCAGGATACAATTTTTTCAAAAATTCTATCTCTTCTTGATCTAGCTCATCTAAAACCTCTTCTGTCGGTCTTTCGCTTAAAATTTTTCCATAAACCAAACTCAATCGCTTATATGCGCGCGGGTTACCATTCTTTTCAAATTGCCTTATTATGACAATCCTGCACTCTTTTGTTATTTCGGTATCGCCCATAAAAAGATCTTTTATATCGCAAGAGGCGCTTTGCTCTTTATATAGATAAAATATCCACGCAAATAATATTATAACGGCGGCAATAAAGTAAATCTTATTTTTCATGAAATCTCTTATTCTTTCGGCTTTCTATCCGCGTAATATAGATGTATGACTTCATCCATGTTAATCTCTTTTTCCTTTCCGATCCGCTTGGTACATAATGTGAAATTTCCCTCCCTCAAAACGCACTTTTTTAATAAACCAACTATAAAGTCGTTATTTGTGCATAGATCTAAATTTCCAGAATGAAATTTTTTAATAAAATTTAGTTCCTCTTTGTCTAATTCTTGCTGCGCCTTTTTATCTACACAATATCTATCTAAAAAATATCGCTCATAAAAATAAAAAAGTCGCCTATGCGCCCCGCTGTTGCCATTATTAGCCCGTCGTATCAATTTTAATCTGCATTTTTGCTCCATACGATTGTAGTTTTGCCTCAACATATCGTTAATATCACAAGGTGAAAAACTTAGCACCGAAAGAAAAATATAAATATAAAGAAATATACTAATTATGATGAGAAAAAATTTCATTTTATATCCTTACTTATTTTTGGCTTTTTCGGTAAAACGATCAATCATAGAATTTGCGATTTAATTAGTAATAAAAGTGGTGTCCTGCGTTGGATTCGAACCAACGACCCCCTCATTAAAAGTGAGATGCTCTACCTACTGAGCTAGCAAGACATCGTAAGAAGTGGCGCGACGAATGGGGCTCGAACCCACGACCTCCGCCGTGACAGGGCGGCATTCTAACCAGCTGAACTACCGTCGCACCAAAAATCACACTCGCAACGCAAGTGCTAAAGAAGTATGAAATCCAAGGATTTCAAAATGGTGGTCGCTGTAGGGATCGAACCTGCGACATCCACCTTGTAAGGGTGGCGCTCTACCAGCTGAGCTAAGCGACCGTTTGGGTTTAAAAAAGAAATGTGATTATATATCCAATACGATTAATTTTCACTTAAACAATGATGAAAAGACTCAAATTGTGCTATACTTGCGACATAAAATTTTATCAAAGGCTCGGTAAATTTATATGAAAAAGTTGGTTTTCGCCCTGTTTTTAGCGCTTCAAGCCCCCGCTTACTCGCCGAACGAGATCGTAAACGCCATCGCCGCAGTAGCGCAAAACGAAGGAGTAAAGCCTGAAATTTTATACACCATCGTCAAAATCGAAAGCGACTTCGAGCCTTACACGATCTCCTTTTTGACAAATAAAGCAAATGCCGATTATTTTGCAGGCCTGCGCAATCAAAATATCCGCATCAAAACGAGCAACTACAGCCTAAATTCCAGCAAATGGGTCGTTACGATCATACCAGCAAACGAAATTTACGCCGTGCAGATCGCCAAGTACCTGTATGAGGACGGATTTAGCATCGACGTAGGACTCGGGCAGCTAAACGCCGTAAATTTCAGCCAAAACGAGATAAATTATATATTCAACCCGATGTATAACCTCACCAAATGCGCCAAAATCCTGCGTAAATGCTGGAACGCCAAAAATAAAAATATCAAAGACACGATCGAGTGCTACAACTACGGTATGCGAAAACGCTACTCAAACCCCTACTACAAGCGCTTTTACGAGCATTACGAGAAATTTTTCGGCAAGCCCTATTAAGAGTTAGTAAAATTTCGCTAAAATCGCGCAAATTTTAAAAAAGGATATTTCATGATACTGATCGCAGGACCCTGCGTGATCGAAAGTCGCGAGCTGATAATGCAAGTCGCGGAAAGTTTGCGCAAATTTAACGAAATGAGCGGGGTGGAATTTTACTTCAAAAGCAGCTTCGATAAAGCCAATCGCACCAGCATCTCAAGCTTCCGCGGTCCGGGGCTTGAGCGCGGCTGCGAAATTTTAGCCGAAGTAAAGGAGAAGTTCGGCTATAAAATTTTAACCGATATCCACGAAAGCTACCAGGCGGAGCCCGTCGCGCGCGTCGCCGACGTACTGCAAATACCCGCGTTTTTGTGCCGCCAAACCGACCTACTCGTCGCCGCAGCCAGCACGCAAGCGGTAGTAAACATCAAAAAAGGTCAGTTTTTATCGCCGCAGGCGATGAAACACAGCGTCGAAAAGGTGCTGCAAACCCGCAGCGCACGGGCTTATACTCCGCAAAGCGGTGCGGCATCTAGCGATACAAAGGCCGCTCAAAACAGCGCCTGCTCTAGCGATACCGAAATTTACAGCGCGCAAAGCGGCGCCCGAAGCAATACAGATAGCGGATCTTCGGTGCTAGGCGCGCAAAATTCTTGTGGTGCACGATCGGACGCACAAAATTTTATTCATACTTGTGGCGCTAAAAGCGGCACCGAAAATGCCGCTAAAGGTACGACGACACCTTGTGCCGCGCAAAGCGATAACAAAAGCGAAGCGCAAAGCACCTTGCAGCCAAACTTATCTCATACTTGCAACGCGCAAGACGGCTCGATAAGTGCCGCGCAAAACGCCGCGCAGCCGAGCGACGAAGGGATGCACGATCTGGCGCGCCGCCACGGCGTTTGGCTTACCGAGCGCGGCAGTACCTTCGGCTACGGAAATTTAATCGTCGATATGCGCTCGCTGCCGATTATGCGCGAGTTTGCACCGGTCATTTTCGACGCGACGCACAGTGTGCAGATGCCTAGTATCGGCGCTACGAGCGGCGGCGACTCGCGCTTCGTACCGTATCTCGCGCGAGCGGCGGCGGCCGTGGGCGTGGACGGTTTTTTTTACGAAACGCACCCAGATCCCGCTCATGCGCTTTCAGACGGGCCGAATATGCTAAATTTAGAGCAGCTCGAGCGCGTCGTAGCACAGACGCTTGCGATTCAAAAAGCGCTCGGATTTTAGCTCGCGATACCTTGGATTAAATTTAAACCTCACGCCAATGTTCACGAATTTTGCGCTTAAAATTCGTGAACATGGCTTTATATCGCAAAATTTCCCTATCTTTAATTTCATATTTTTAGACTAAATTTAAGTAAAAATTCAGAGGGCGTATAATGTACTTCTATTTTATTTCAAAGGGTACGAAACGGATTGTCAAATCAATCTCGCAAAGGGCAGAGAGGCAGTCGCGAAGACTACTAAAACGTTAGATCGCTTCTATCATTCATTTTATACGATCAGCAAAGGCGCAGAAATTTTAGGCAGGGTGCTGAAATAGAGCTCGCGGCGAGCCTTTACGTAAATATTTTAGAATTTTGTAATTAGCCATTTTGCAACTACAAAAACACGCAAAATTCTAAAATCACTAGATAAAATTTATAAATTTTGTCACCGTAAATGCAGCTGAATGCTTTAGCGGCTATCTAATTTTTTATAGTAACATCCGCGTCTATGCCTCCTCCTATATGATTATCATCTATTTCTCTTATGTAATCGATCTTGTCAATGCTTATTGTTGCCGGAACATCTGTATCTAAATAAAATCTAACTTTTTGTCGAAGCTGTAAGGATATTCTACGTAATGCACACAGACCCCAAACAATATAATAGCTATCATTAATAACGATATCGCGGTTATGCCACTAAAGGCTAGTTTTAATAATCTTTCGATATCCCCTCCGTTAAAAGAAACTTTCTCTTTTATTGCAGCTTTCTTTTCAGGGATAAATTCTTTGCTATTTGCAGATCTACTTTTGGATCCAAATAGTGCAAGAGCTATAAATACAGTTAATGGTAATGCGATTATACCGCAAAGAAGTGCTGTTGAGTTTTCCATATTTTCTCCTTTAAAATAGACTTTTTCTTTTAAAATTTTTACAGTAAAAATCAAAAAATGTATCCTTATCTGCAAAAATTTCTTTAAGAATTCCGTTTCGGCTTAATCCTACAAAGAGCGCGGCAGCACGAGATTGAGCGGAAAATGACTTTTTAGGATTAAATTCTATATCGCTGAAATAATCATATCTTAAAACTTCATCCGCTAAATTTGGATTTTGTTTTAGAGCGCTTAAATATAAAAAATCATAAAAATACGTTTTTGGCTCGGTACTAAAACGTTCGCCGAAAAGCTCAAATCCACAAAAATTTCCGCTATTTTTTAACGGCGGATATTTTTTAGGATGAGCTTTGGCACTAAAAATAATCTCTTCAAAGGGACCGCCTCGCTCAAAAAATTTTGAGCCTTGAAAAAAGCGCTCGACGCTAGCTTCTATTAAATTTTGATCTTCATCTTTTAAACTAAGCTTTAAATTAAAAGCGCTTAATGCTCTGCCGAGAGGATTTGGCGATGCCTTACTGATTTCTAGAATTCTTTCGCTTTTAAGCTCGGCTCTAGCGTTGCTTAAAAGGCTGTCTATTGATTTTATCTTTTGAGATAACGCAAAGCCGCTAAAAAATTCAAATTTTATATCTACACTTTTTACAAAAGGACTTTTATCTACTGCGTAAAAAATCGGTCTAATAGCCTGCATTTTCTAATTCCTAACTAGCGGTATTATTTCGCTTATAAATTTTAGCGGAATCTTTTCGTAAATCATAACTTCAGCTTGTGAAATTTTGTATAAACTATTTTGAGCTACGTCGTATGACGGAAATTCTTGTATAGAATAAAGACTTACAAAATTTAAATAGTTTTTGATAGTGCTATACCTTCCAATATGCGCTGCATTTGCCGTGGCGTTTTGATCACTCATAATAAAGGCATGATAAAATAACACGATCGGAGATATTAAAATAATAGCAAGGTTTTCATTTTTATGCCTATCGATAAAAGTGTTAAGCATACAATTATCGCCTATGACAGATAAATGCACATAATCCCCTAAATTGCGTCTATTATCTAGCTCATTGGATAGCTCGTTAGTTAATAAATTTGGTCCTATGCCATTATTTTTTAAATAGTTCATACAAAAAATTCCACCCATTTTTATAACGGAGCTTAAATTTGAAAGTTTTGTTAAATGGATAAAATCGTAATATTTGCTCTTGCCTGTAAAATTATCATTAATGAAAGCTAGGGCTTCTTGGTAATTTTCATCCTTGCTCAAATTAAATTTAGGCTCTGATTTAAAGTCTGTGATATTACTAGATTTAGGGATATTTGGATAGTGAAAATTTTTGCAACGCGAAAATTGCTTTATATCTGAAATAGCGGCGTCTAGACTGGAATACATAACAAATCCTTAAAATTAAATTTAAGGCAAATGATACTCTCTCTCTCTCTCTCTTAAATTTTGACTTAAAATTATGATGGTTTTTTAATATAAATTTATAAGTAATTTACTTAATATATATAATTTTTGCTGCATAGATTAGTAATTTTTTACTCATCACACATATCGAAATTTAATCGCAAGGATATCAAACCGCTATTCTGCGCTTTATTTTGTATCTTTATCTAAAATTTTGTTTTTATCGCTATAATGCGACTTCTTGACCTTTTCGTCTAGTGGCTCAGGACGTTGCATTCTCAGTGCGAAAACGCGTGGTTCAAATCCCGCAAGGGTCGCCATTATGGACTTTTATACAAGCCTCTTGATTTTAAACGATAAATTTATCTATGATTTTATCATGGACTTTCATACAGCCCATCAGATTTTAAATAATAAATTTTATCCGCGATTTTATCGATGAAGCTTTTATCGTGCGAGACGATGATCTCGCTTACGTCAAGCCCCGCCAAAATCCCCGCCACACGCTCCTGCATCGCCTCATCAAGCGCCGTCGTAGGCTCGTCCAGTAGCAGTATCCTAGGCTCGCACACCAGCGCGCCCGCAAGCGCCACTAGCTTTTTCTCGCCGCCGCTTAGATGAAAGGGCACTCGCTCGCGCAGATGTTCGATTCCCAAGCGTCGCAGCGTCTCTAGCGCCTTGCGCTCGATCTGCTCTTCGCTTAAAATTTCAAGCTTTTTTAGATGGTCGTTTTCGCTGCCCTGCCTTAAAATTTGCGCCTTACAGCTAAAAAATTTAGAAAAAATTCCACGCCTTTGCTCCGCATTTTGTGCTCGTTTTAGCCGCTCATTTTGCGCACGCAGGCTAAATGCGACATCCTCAAACACGCCCGCGCACAAAAATTGATCGTCGCTGTTTTGAAATAAAAACCCGATCTCGTGGCGAAATTTTACAAAATCCTCCACACACTCAAGCTTCTCGCCGAAAAGCTCAATCTCGCCCTCGCCCCATTGCCTTAGGCCGCCTAAAATTTGAAGCAGGCTCGTCTTGCCCTGCCCATTTGCGCCCAAGATCGCCACTTTTTCCTTATGCCCTACGCTCAAATTTACGCCGCGAAAAATTTCTCGCTCGCCGTTTTTAGCACTTATTCCATACGCCTTAAGAGAACAGCTCATAAGATAGCTCCGATTTTAATAGATACGCACGCCAGCACGAACGCCAAAAACGAGGCCTCCGAGACGCTCAAGCCCTCGCGACGCTCGTAAAATAGCCTACCGCAAAACCCTCGCGCGCTCATCACCAGGCTTAAATTTCTTGCTTGCTCAAGCGCCGAAATCGCTAAAATCCCGATCAAATTCGCATAAATTTTATAGGTAAAAATTCCGCTCGTCCCTACAAATCCGCGCATCCGCAAAAGAGCTTGCAGTCTCGCCAGATCCGAGCGTAAAAAATTTACGAATCGCCCACAGCAATACACCAAAGAGCTTAGCTTTTCGCCGAGCCCGAGCCCGTAAAATCCGCGCGCGAAAAAATATTCGTCCTTGCCGTAAAATAGCAAAATCGCAAACGCCATTATCAAATTCGCGCGCAAAAATATCACGCCAGCAAGCTCGTAGTTGCCGACTATGGCGGGGCTTAACGCGCTTAAAATCGCAAAGATATTTAATACCGCAAGCCTTGTGCAGACCGCGCGCGCAATCGAAATTTTAAGCGCAAAAAGAAGTAGCGGCGGGGCAAAAAACGCCGCGTAAAGCTGCCCGCTAAGTCCGACGCCGAAGCTGAAGATGAAAAACGCGAGCAGTGATACGGCGGGGCTCATTTGTGCGCTCTTTTCGCTAGCCACATTAAAGCAAAAAAGCCGAAAATCAAGGCCAAACAAAGCGCGATTTTAGGCGCCTCGGCGGACTGGCTTTGAAACGCCAGGCTCCTAATATCGCCCTTAGGGCTTTCTTTTGGCAAGATACTTTGCGAGGCGGAATTTTCCAAAGGCTTGGAAGTGCTTGAAATTTTATTTTCAGGCGTACTAGTTTTCGGCACGATATTTTCGGGTGCGCTGCCTTCGGACGCAGAATTTTTAGCGACGTTCAAATTTTGCGGCACAGGATTTTCAGAAACGTTAGAATTTTGTGGCGTGGAATTTTCAGGATCACCGGAATTCTGCGGCGCAAAGTTCTCGGCGCTAAATTCCATCTGCGCGCCGTGCCCTGCGCCTCCGTAAATTTGAATAGTAAAATTTTTAGCTGGTATGCGTATGCTCGCAAGTCCCTCTTTATCGGTCCTAGTGCGCAAAATTTCGCGCCCGTCCGCGCTAATTAAAACTTCACACTCCATGCAGGGAGAATTTTTATAAAAATAGCTATAAATCTCCACCTTATCGCCCTCTTGCGTCGCGAAAAGATGAAGCGCATGCGAAAATGCAAAGGAGCTCAAAACCGTCAAGAAAAATAGTGCTCTCATCGCCTCTGTCCGCCGTAAAATTTCGCAATAAAGCTAAGCGCAAAAAGAGTGATGATACCTTCCAAAACAGCTAGAATCGCACCTTCGAGCGAGATGAGCGTCGCGATAGCAAAAAACTCCCGCCCGCTGATGAAAAGCACGAGATCAAGAAGCAGCATCGAGCAGACGATCGGCACGAAACCCGCCAAAAATAAATAAATTTTTTGCGTGCGCACTTTTAGCTCTTGCGCTTTTGCGGCGGCGGTAAAGAGCTCGCCCAAAACCGCCGGAAAGCCGATGACTGCGGTATTTACGCCTAGCACGCTAAGCCCTCCGAAGCCGAAAAACACCCCTTGTAAAAAAAGCGCGACAAAAATCGCCAAGATCGCGCGTGAGCCCAAAAACGCGCCCACGAGCCCGCTTAGCATCAGGTGCATGGAGCTGACACCCACTGGCAGATGCACGAAAGATGCGACGAAAAATAGCGCGCTAAAACATGCGATCCTGGGGATTTCAGACTGCCTTACGCGCCATAAAATCGCCGCTACCGCAGGCGCCGTAACTGCCCAGCCGGCAAGCAGCACGGGCGCACTCAAAACTCCTTCGCTAATGTGCACGGCTCGCCTCCTTTAAATCGCTCCCGTTTTTTAGACGCGCAAAAACGCGCGAAGTATCTAAATTTAATAGCTTTTCGACCTTTGCGATAATCGCTTTGATTGCTACAGATCTTGCTTTTACGACTTTAATCGCGGCAAAATTTGCGGCTGCAAAACTCGCGGCTTGCGTCCTATTTGCGGCGGCTGTTAGCGCAAAACTCGGAGCGGTCTCGGAACCGCTTACGGAACCGGCAAATTTGATAAATTTTACGGCTCGCACGGCGCAAGAATTTTCGCTTGCTACAATTGCAGGAGCGGCGAGCGGATTTTGCAACGCAAAATTTAAGGCTCCGAGCGATCTCGGTGAGATGCTTGTGCGGTAAAACAGAGCCTGCGAAATTTCAAAAGTCGGGGTTTGCGAAATTTCAAAAAACGAAATTTTACGTGCTGGTATTTTACGCTCGTAAATCCACGGATGTGAAATTTTACGGACCAAAGCTACTAAGAGCGGGATTCTACCAAGCAAAATTCCACGCAGCAGAGCTCCTTTTTTTAAAATTTTGCTCGGCGGAATTTTGACATTTAAAATTTTAGCCGCAGAATTCGCTGGAAATTCTACACCCAAAAGCAAAACGCGCGAAAATAAAATTTCAAAGCCCTGCTCAAGCGTAAATTTAAATTTATCCGCAGCGACGCAAATTTCGCCCGAAAAAAGAGATCTCACCGAGCCGCTCCCTATTTTTTCAGCTCGTCAGCCTTGATCCAAAGCACGGCTCCCAGCTCATTTACGGGCTGCTCGCTTCCTTTGGCGGCTTCCTCCTCGCTAAGAGCCGCAAAGCCCCACCAGCCGGCAACCGGCATCACGAAGCTAAACTCACCCGCGCCGTTGGTTTTAACGACCTGCGTGACATGCGCCTCGCTAGGGGCTTTGTAGCCCTTATCGTTATATAGCTCGATCTCCACGTCCGCGCCTGGGACGGGTCTTCCGTGCAGTAAAAAAACTCCGCTAAATATCTCTCCCGCATACAGCGCATAAGGCCGCACTAGCGGCACGATCTCCGCCTCTAGCCCGAGCGGCTTATCCCAGCCTTCGCCCGCGCCGTAAGCATCGACGTAGGTTTTGGTGATATGGCGGATCATCTTGCGCTCAGCCGGCTCGGCATAGGGTCTCGGATCAAAATAAAACGCTAAAAGCGATGGCTTGTCAGCTTTAAATTCTGCCGCGAAATAGGAATTTTCGCCCTTTTTCTGCTCTTTTAGGCTGCCTAGGAGCGATTTTTTCTCGCCGTCAATAAAAACGCCGAATTCTGCGGGCTTTTGTAGATTCATAGACTCCTGTAAAAACGGATGGGAGAATTCCAAATTTAGCTTTAAAGTAGCATCTTTTTGATCCTCTACGACATTTTTATCCGTTGTAAGAACGCCGAAATGTGCGAACGCAAGGCTCGCCGCGAAAATTCCTAAAAAAGCAAATTTTGCCTTCATGTAATACCTTTCATAATAAAATATTACGGAATTGTATCACTTTTTTTCATCCGTATTGCTTAAATGTGGGTTTATTTTGAGTATTTAAAGCAAACTTTGGTTAAAATGTCGCAATTTAAATTACCAAAAAGAGGCAGAAAATGATAAATTTAAAACTTATAGAGACGAATTTCGACGAATTTAATAAAAAACTCATCGCCAAAAAAGTCCCGCCGCAAACCCTGCAAACGCTACTGGATGCCTACAACGAGCTAAAATCCAAAAAGACGGAACTGGAAAACCTTCAAGCCGTGCAAAACGCAAAGAGTAAGGAGCTAGGTCTCGCCGCACGCGAAGGTAAAGATGTAGGCGCGCTAAAATCGCAGCTTGAGGAAAACAAGCAAAAGATCCAAAGCCTAAGCGAGCTCGTAAACGAGCGCGAGCAAAACTTAGAAGCGATCGCCGCGTGCGTGCCGAATATCATCGACGACGACGTGCCGATCGGCGCGGACGAGAACGAAAACGTCTGTATCAAAAAGGTGCTTGATCCGCGCACATTTGACTTCGCGCCCAAGCAGCATTTCGATCTCGGCGAGGCGCTGGGATGGCTTGATTTCGAACGCGGCGTTAAACTCAGCGGCAGCCGCTTCACCGCGATCCGAGGTCTTGGCGCAAAACTGAATATGGCTCTCATCAATTACATGATCGAATTTAACAACTCGCGCGGCTTCGAGCTTGTAAATATGCCGTTTTTGGTGCGCGATCAGATCCTCTACGGTACGGGTCAGCTGCCTAAATTTAAAGACGACCTCTACCGCGTTGACGACGAGGAGCAAAACCTCTATCTCATCCCTACGAGCGAGGTTACGGCGACGAATCTATTCAGCGATGAAATTTTACGCAGCGAGGAGCTACCGATCAAACTCACCAGCTACAGCCACTGCTTTCGCAAGGAGGCGGGCTCGGCGGGGCGCGATACGCGCGGCATGATCCGCCAGCACCAGTTCGAAAAGGTCGAGCTCGTCGCCATCACGCGCCCTGAAGATAGCGCAAAGATGCTTGAGGAGATGATTTCGTGCGCGAGCGATCTGCTAAGCAGCCTAGGCCTTCCGCACAGACACATGCTACTTTGCAGCGGCGATCTTGGCTTTAGCGCCGCAAAGACCGTGGATTTGGAGGTTTGGCTGCCAGGGCAGAACCAATACAGAGAGATCAGCTCGATCAGCAACTGCCGCGATTTTCAGGCGCGTAGAGCCAAGATCCGCTTCAAAGACGGCAAGAAAAACAGCCTCGTCCACACGCTAAACGGCTCCTCGCTCGCGGTCGGTCGCACGCTGATCGCGGTGATGGAAAACTACCAGCGCAAGGACGGCAGCATCGAAATCCCGCGCGTTTTAGAAAAATATATGTAGGCGGCCCGTGCGAGAGCCTTACAAAAACCCCAATTCTAACGCCCGCTTCGCAACCGCTGGGTCTTGCGCGGTAAAATTTAGAAAGCGCGGCGTTAAATTTTTCGTGCTGCAAAACACAGGATTTTTTGCAATAAAATTCGGCGAAGCGGAATTTTGCGGCGTAAAATTTCATAAAGCAAGATTACGCCGCGCAAAATTTTACGGCGCGGAATTTGCGGCGAAGAGCGAGAAATTTTGCGGCGCGAAACGGCGCGGAGCGGACGCGTGAAGATCGCGCTTTTCGGCGGCAGTTTCGATCCGCCGCACGCAGGACACGACGCCGCGGTGAAGGCAATTTTATCGAGCTTAAAGCCCGATTTGCTGGTCATAATGCCGTCGTTTCTAAACCCGTTTAAAAAGAGCTTTTCGGCGCCGCCGCAGCTACGGCTTAGATGGTGCCGCGCGCTGTGGAGCGATGCCCCGCACGTGGAAGTAAGCGATTATGAAATTTCACAAAACCGCTCGGTATCCACGATACAAAGCGTGAAATTTCTGCTCGAAAAATACGGCGGAAGCGGCAAAATCGCGGCGGAGACGGCAGGCGGAACGGGCGAAACCCCGGCAACCGTAACGAATAAGGCTCTACCTAACGGCGCAAATATTGCGAATAAAATTTCTGCCGGTGCTTATACTCCTGGCAATGCAGACGAAATTTTACCCGAGAAGACGGACAGGGCTTTGTTGTGCAATATAGGTAAAATTCTAGGTGGCGACGCCTGCTCCGCCGATATTACAGGCGGGACGATCATCCCCGCTAACGCAAAAAACGAAACTCTGCAAGACGGAATGGCGGATCAAATTTCGGTTGGTAGCAAAAGCAAAATGGACGGAATTTCGCAAAGCAAGGCGGATAGCAAGGATGACGCAAGTAAAATCCAAAACGCAGATAAAATTTCAAATGCGAGCGAAATTTCAAACGCAAAAAACCTTGAAATTCCAAGTGGCATGGCGAGTGGGAGTTTGGATGCGGATGAAATTTCAGGCGCGAATAAAATTCCAAGTGGCGGCGCAGACGGCGTATGCAACGTAAGCGGTAGCGCAAAAGAAACAAACGGCATGGGTAGAGCAAATAACGTAAGCAGCGCAAGTAAAGCAAATGATAACGCAAACGGCGCGAATGATACAAACGGCGCAGGCCAAGCAAACAACGCAAGCGATGCGAGCGACATAAATGATACGAACGACGCGCATAGCGCAGGCAACGCAGTAAATTGCATAGGTAGCACAGGCGGCGCATATACAGTCTCAAAGTTCTACATCGTCGTGGGTGCCGACAACCTATCGGAGCTTCATAAATGGCGCGATTTTAGCGAGCTGCAAAAATTAGCGGAGTTTGTCGTGCTTACGCGGCCCGGCTACGAGATCCCGCGGCAGTGGGCGAGCCTAAGGAGGATCGAGATTGCCGTAGATGCGAGCTCAAGCGGTTTTAGGCGAGATTTCAAAGACGAAATCCCGCCCAAGATCGCAGCAGAGGTCATAAAATTTTATAAAAGGAAAGATATGCAAGATCCAAAGCAAAGGGCGGAGCGGATCGCCGAAATTTTAAACGAAAAGAAAGCCGAAGACGTCCAGATCATCGATATGGAGGGGCGCGAATATATCGCGAAATTCGTAGTTATCGCCACTATGCTGACCGCCCGCCACGCAGCCTCGCTCATCGAGGAGCTAAAAAGCGTGCTTAAGCCGCTCGGCGAGGAGTTTTTGGCTATCGAAAGCGGCGATGAGTGGAGCGTCGTCGATCTCGGCGACATCATAGTCCATCTCATCAGCGAGGCTTACCGTGCCAAATACAATATCGAGGACTTCCTCGACAAGCTCAAAAAAGAGCAATTTTAAGGAGGGAGCGTGCCGAGACAGACCTGGAGCAGCAAGCTCACATATATCTTAACCGTCGCAGGCGCCACGATCGGCTTTGGCTGCACGTGGAGGTTTCCGTATTTAGTCGGCGAAAATGGTGGCGGCGCCTATGTGCTCATATTTTGCATCGCGATGATCGTGCTTGGAATCCCGATGATCTTGGTAGAAAATGTCATCGGACGCCGCGCGCTAAGAAACTGCGTCGATGCCTTCACGGCGCCTAAAAAGGACGGCTCGCGCATAAAGCCGGCATGGAAAATCGTAGGTATCATGGGCGTAATCGGCGCGTTTGGAATTTTAGCCTATTATATGGTCCTTGGCGGCTGGGTGCTAACCTATATCGTAAACATCGTAAGCGGCAACTTCGACCTCTCTGCGCGGATCACAGACCCCGCATTTACGCAGAAATTCTACGCAGATCACATCGAAAATAGCCCACTCGGCGTCGGAGCCTACACGCTCGTTTTCATAGCGATCAACTGGTATATTTTGAAAAACGGCATCATCGAGGGGATCGAAAAATTCGTAAAATTTCTAATGCCCGCGCTATTTTTATGCTTCATAGCGGTGATCCTTACAAATTTAACGCTTGAGGGCGCAAAGGAGGGCGTGAAATTTTATCTCGGCGTCGATTTTGCCAAGATCACGCCCAAGCTTTTGATCGACGTTTTGGGTCAGGTCTTTTTCGCGCTCTCGCTCGGTTTCGGCGTGATGATCACGCTGTCTAGCTTCCTCAATAAAGACGAGAAGCTGATGCAAACAGCCACCATCACCGCAGTCGTAAACACCCTCATCGCCGTGCTTGCGGGCTTTATGATCTTCCCATCGCTCTTTAGCGCGGGGCTTGAGCCGAGCAGCGGCTCGTCGCTAGTTTTTAAGAGCCTGCCGATCGCGTTTTCGCACATGCCGTTCGGCAACGCCGTCGCGGTGGTCTTTCTCTCGATTTTGCTCATCGCCGCGCTTACGACGTCGATCACGATCTATCAGGTCATCATAAATTTCGTCGAGGAGCGCTTCGGCTTTTCAACGCTAAAGGCGGTAAATTTAACGCTCGGCGGCGTCTTCGTGCTCGGCAACCTACCCTGCATACTCTCAAGCAGCGTGCTTGCGGACGTTAAAATTCTGGGGCGCTCGGTTTTCGACGCCTTCGACTTCGTAAGCGCGAACGTCTTTTTCGTGCTAACGGCGCTGCTGTGCTGCATCTACGTGGGCTGGGTGCTGAAAAAGGACGCGATCTACGAGCTTACTAACGAAGGTGATTTGAGCGCGAGGCTCGCGGGAGTTTGGTTTTTGTATGTCAAATTTATCCTGCCGCTCATCATCGCGGTGATCTTCGGATACGGGATTTTCGGCTAAATTTAAAACCGCGAGAGTTTTAAATTTTAAATTTACCCGCGGCGGTGCGGCGAAATTTTAAAATTTCATTCGCTCCGTTACATATGCTGCGGCGTAAGTTTTTACTCGGTGCGACACATTGTATTGAAACTTGCGGCACGGCGGTCTTGCGACTAGGTGCGAAACACTGCACCGCAGTTATAATATAAATTCAGCGCAGGCGTAGCCTGCCTCTTGTAAGGCGTCGTCGGGAGTTGGGCGGGGTTTGGGGCGGGAAGGGGAGCGACCTCGCAACCGGGGCCCCCTTCCCGCCCCAAGAAAAGTTTGGGTGCGGCGCAGCGGAATTTTAAAATTTTATTCGCCTCAACGCAGCGCGTTAAATTTTAGAATTTTAAAATCTATTGCAGCGGAGCCGTATCGCGAGAGATAAAATTTAAAATTTAGCCGCAATTTAGGGGTTTGCAATGCTTCTGTTTTTCTTTACGATCTTTCCGATATCGCTGATGCCGGGCATCAACATGACCTACGCGCTAAATCTCGGCATCGCGCGCGGCTATCTTAGGGCGCTGCCCGCGTTGCTGGCGCAGGTGCTGGGCGTCGCGGGCATTCTGCTTGCGCACCCTGCGACGCTTAGCGCGATTAAAATTTTAGGCGGCGCGTATATTTTCTATCTGGGCGTCGCGACCTTTTTAGCGCGCGGAAATTTCAAGCTGCAAAAACAGAAGCGCAGCGAAAATATCTTCTTCCAAGGCCTCGTAGTCGCGGTCTCAAACCCCAAGGCATGAATATTTTTTACCGCACTCTTTCCGCCATTTTTGGACGCGGATAATCTTTTCGGCGCGCGCACATTTGCCCTCGTCGCCACGCTGTGCGTAAGCGAAAGTATCTGCCTTAGCATCTACGCGCTGGGCGGAGCGGTGCTAAAAAATCTGCTGAAAACCCATCTGAAATACCTCGAAATTTTCTGCTCGGTGCTGATGTGCACGATCGGGCTATGGATGATTTTGGGCTAAATTTTGATTGGGCTTGATGCCCGAGTTTTGATGAAATTTTAAATTTAAAAGTATAGATTGAAAAGCGGTATTGCTGCGGCTAAATCTCAAGAAAAGCCCTTAAAATTTAGCCGCTAGCTTTGAATTAAAATTTTAAGCGATCGTTGGCGTGCACCAAGCGCCGCGGCGGTTATCGTCCAAGGTTGCCTACGGTGTGTCTAAGCGGTTTGCGGGCGGGTGATTCTTATCCGCAGCGACGGACGTCGCGTTTAAGCGGTTTTGGCTTTGTGAAGCATCACCGCATCCGTTCGCGCCGCGTCCGCTTAAATTTTAAAATTTAATCTCTGCCGTGAAGCTCATCGATGTAAAATTTCACCGAGCCGAGACCCTCTTTTTTCGCCCATTCGTAGGCGCTTGAGACGAACTCCCAGTTGATGCCCGCGTAGAATTTCTCGAGATATTTCGGGCGCGCATTGTGCTCATCGATGTAATACGCGTGCTCCCAAACGTCCACGACTAGAAGCGGCACGAGCCCTTCGCTCACCGGCGTGGCGGCGTTTTGGGTCGCTTTGATGCAAAGCTTGCCTGATTTTGGATCGTAAGCGAGCCACACCCAGCCCGAGCCGAAATGCGCCGTAGCAGCAGCCAAAAACTCGCTTTTAAAATCCGCAAAATTTTCCGCCAGCGCCGATTTTAGCTCCACAGACGGCTCGCTAGGTTTTGCGATGCAATCCCAGTAAAAATCGTGGTTGTAAACCTGCGCAGCGTTGTTAAAAAGCCCGCCGCTAGCAGCCGTTACGATCTCGTAAAGCCCCTTGCCCGCAAACTCACCCGATTCGGTAAGTTTATTCAAATTTGCCACGTAGGTCGCGTGGTGCTTGCCGTGGTGATAATCACAGGTTTGCTTGCTTACGACCGCGTTGTGCGCCGCATCGAACGGCAACTCTCTAAGTTTAAACATCTTTCTCTCCTTGAAATGATTTGAAATGATTATATCCTAAAATTTCTAAATGATTAATAAAATTTATTATTTAGGATTAATTTTAAGACAAATTTCAATCTAAGCTCACTCCACTATAATCGCGCTTTAAATTTAAAATTTAGGCGGTTTATGAACACCAAAGGCTTTGCTTCTGTCCTCATCTGAGCGTTTTTGAGTGCGACCGGGCGCACGGGTTTAAGTGCGCTGCCGGTGCGCACGAACGGCTACTCACCATCATCTAGGTAACTGCGAGCTTTTTATATTTATGCCTGCTTTTAAATACATAGTGCGACACTCACATACGTCCTATACACGGGCCTCGGCACGCTTTTATCGCTTCACTCTAAACGATCGTCGCGCTAAAAGAGGGCGCAGAGATTAACCTGCTTCGCATATTTTTTATATTCACGCTAAGCTTATGCACAGGCATCGGCACGATCGGCACCGTGATCTTAAGCGTATTCGTCCGCTGCGAGAAAATTTCTGCGCGCAAAGCGCCTGTTATTTTTCATAATTTCAAGCGCCGCGATGTTTAAATTAATTTAGAATTTTGGCGAATTTAGCTAAGCTTAGCGCTAAATTTAACGCAAAGGAAAACCATGAAAATCATCGAAGGCTCGCTTGCTCTTAAGGGCAGCGAAAAGATCCTAATCATCAACGCCCGCTTCAACCACATCATCACCGATCGCCTAGTCGAAGGGGCGCACGATGCGTTTTTACGCCACGGCGGCAAGGAGGAAAATTTAAGCCTGATGCTGGTGCCGGGCGCTTTTGAGATCCCGCTCGCGCTTGAAAAGGCGCTAAGCTCCAAGCTCTACGACGCCGTCGTCTGCCTAGGCGCGGTGATCCGCGGCTCTACTCCGCATTTTGACTACGTAAGCGCCGAGGTAAGCAAGGGCATCGCAAACACTATGCTAAAATACGGCGCACCCGTGACTTTCGGCGTGCTGACTACCGATAATATCGAGCAAGCGATCGAGCGTGCAGGCTCAAAGGCCGGCAATAAGGGCTTTGAAGCAATGAGCGGCGCGATCGAGCTTCTAAGTCTATTTCGCAACATAAAGGCGTAAAATGGCCACCAGACACCAAGCCAGGCTCGCTGCGATCTCGCTACTCTACTCCCGGGATATGAACGGCGGCGGCGAAGACTTTGCGGACGAGTATCTGGAAGAAAAGCGCATTCGCAACGAGCAGCGCAACTGGACGCTGGCGCTTCTGCGCGGCGCTAGCGAAAATCTCGCTGCAGTCGATGCGCTGATAGATGAAAATTTAAAGGAATTTAAGCTCGCCGAAATTTCGGCTCTGGAGCGCGCGATACTGCGGCTCGGGGCGTATGAACTGCGCTTTACGGACACCGACGCGGGCATCGTCATCAACGAAGCGATCAACTCCGCCAAGGAGCTTGGCATCTCGCCAAGATTTATAAACGGCGTGCTGGATGCGCTAAAAGACAGCCCCGTAAACATCGCGGCGGATAAAATTTCCAAGCCGACTGCGACGGCAAGCGTAAATCCCGAAGCAACCACGGAGGCAGTCAAAAATTTTAAGCCTGCTGCGGCGAAAAACTCCACCGTTTCGGACAGCGATGATACGGCGAAAAATTTCATCCCCGTAGGCGCGGACGGCGAGACAAAAAATTTTACGAGAGCAAAGAGGGGCGGCGCACCGAAAAATTCTACGGCGAGCAGAAGCAGACCGTCTAAAAAGCCCGCTAATTTGAAAACTCGCAGCGCGTCCGCAAAAAAATCCGAATCCACCGCGAGCAAAAAATTTAAAACGGAGAGAAATTTTAAGGCCGGAGATAAATTTAAGACGGAGAAAACGGGCAAAAATTTCAAAACGGGCGAGCGAAGTAAAAATTTTAAGACAGGCGAACGAGGCAAAGACGCCGCGCCGAAAAAAGAGGGTGCGGATAGAAATTTCAGAGTCGGCAAAAACGCGGCGCCGAAAAAGAGCGCTACGAGTAAAAATACTGCGCCCAAAAGTAGCGCGGGGCGCAAAATCTCTACCGCGCCGAAAAAATCTGTGGGCGGCAGAGGCACCCTCTCGAAAAGACCTGCGGGCGGCAGAGGCACGGTGCGCGGCAAGGATAAGCAGTGAAGCTCTGCGTCGCGCTTGATATGAGCTCAAAGCAGCAGTGTTTGCAGCTGGCGGAGCGACTTGCGGATTTTTCGGATAAAATTTGGCTCAAAGTTGGGCTGCGAGCATATTTGCGCGACGGGGCGGGATTTGTGGGGGAGTTAAAAAAGCTCGGAAATTTTAAAATTTTCCTCGATCTAAAGCTCTATGACATCCCAAACACGATGGCTGACGCCGCCGAGGAGATCGCCAAGCTCGGCGTTGATATGATAAACGTGCACGCAAGCAGCGGCAAGCGCGCGATGGCAGCCGTGATGCAGCGACTGGATAAGCTCGGTTCGCGCCCGCTAGTGCTTGCAGTCTCTGCGCTAACGAGCTTTGATCAGGCGGAATTTAGCGCGGTTTACGAGCAAAATTTAAACGACGCCGTGTGTAAATTTAGCGTGATGAGCTACGAAGCGGGGCTTGACGGAATGGTCTGCTCGGCGTTCGAGAGCCGCCTGATAAAGGACGCCACGAGCGCAAATTTTATCACGCTCTGCCCGGGCGTACGGCCGTTTGGCGAGAGCGCAGTAGATCAAAAGCGAGTGGCAGATCTGGGCATTGCGCGCGAGGCAGGAGCTGATTTTATCGTGATCGGTCGGCCGATCTATCAAAGCACCGATCCGCGTGAAATTTGCGAGCGAATTTTGGATCAAATTTAACGCCAAAACTTGCATAAAATTTGACGCAAGCTCGTTTTAAGCGGAATTTTCGCGCGCAAGAAATTTTAATTAAAATGCGCACAAAGGCGGCTCGGATGACGTCGAAGCACCGTCGTCATCTTTTTATAAAATCCGTTGGAGTTTGAAACAAACGCATCAGATTTTTGCATTTGGCGCAAGGCGGAAGCGTAAATTGACTCCGTTGGGGATTAAAAACGTTTAAACTTTGCTGCGCCCAAGCTCCCTACTAGCTTGCGGATAAAATTTCCGATAACGAGCGCGGCGGCGGACGTCTTAACACTAAAAAGCGGCGCGTATAAGCGCAGCGGCGGCTCGGCGGTGAGAGAGAATTTTAATTAAATCATCGCGCGAGCAGCTTGGGCAGCGACTGAACGCAATAGCAAGATGAAATTTAGCAGGCTTTGTAGCGCACGAATGAAATTTAAAATTTCATTCAAGCGGCGAGCTTGGCGGAATTTAAAAGAAATTTGAGGTAAATTTGAGCGATTTTAAGAAAATCCCCTATGTCGGCGAGGCGACAGAGGCCGATCTACTGGCACTCGGCTACACTGACATCGCTTCGCTAAAGGGCGCGGATCCGGACGAGATGTTTGAACGCACAAAGGCGCTCGGACGCGGCAGCGACAGGTGCATCCTCTACGTTTACCGCATGGTTTGTTATTACGCCAGCACGCCCCGTCCCGACAGAGCCAAGCTGAAATGGTGGCTTTGGAAGGACTAAATTTACGAATTTGACCCGCGCCGTTTATAAATTTAAACGGATTTACTAACGACCGACACGGCTATATTTGCAGCACGAAACGGCGCCTCACGGAAGTGCAAGCTAGCAAGCGCAACGAGCGGCGCAAATTTTATGCGCGAGCTTTGCGAGCACAATGCGATGGGGTGGCGCAAAGAGCGTAAATTTAACGGGCGCGGCGTAGCGGCTAGTGCGAAGTAAAAACATAGCCGCAATATGAAATTTTGATTTATTCACAGGCACGCTTTGTGATGAAGCGGTCTGCATGAAATATAAAATCGCTCCGATTTCTGGCAAGCGCGCGCCGAGCCGTATATGCATCGTAAATATAAAAGCGGCGACAGTCGGCGTCTTTAGGCGCACACGGCGCGGCGGTCTTTCACGACGGTAAGGAGCGGCGGCTAAGATTCAAAATCACGCTATGGAGAAAATGAAATAGGCGGCGCGAGCTTGCTTTTTATGGTAAATTTTACAAACGCGGTGCAGATTCTCGCGCAAGTTTTACGAGCGGCGCGAAGAGCGTAAATTTAACGGGCGCCGTATAATGGAGCGCCGCAAAGCAAAAGGACGGTAAGGATGAAATTTTTTGCTATTTTGATTTTGTGCGCGAGCGCGCTTTTTGGCGAGACGATCAGCGCGAAATATGAGATTTCGTTCGGCGTTTTCGGCGTGGTCGGCAGCGCAAATACGCAGCTCGTGCGGCAGGGCGATCGCTACGAGATCGTCATGGATGCCGTTGCGCAGGGCGTAGCGGGCAGTCTAAGCGGGCAAAGGCGCGAGAGCTTCCGCTCAAAGGGGCGCGTCGTGGCAGGGCTTTTGATGCCCGATCTCTACGTCCACGAGGTCTCGCGCAAAAAGGGCAAAACGACGAAAAACGAGCGCAAAACCTACGCTTTCGACTACGCGCACAAAACGATAAAATTTCAAAAGTTCAAGGGCACGGGCGGCGAGCTGCAGCTCGTAAGCGATGAAATTTTGCCCTACTTCGCGACGAACGACCTGCTGAGTTTGTTTTTCAATTTCTCTAAAATCCCGCACTCGGGCGATAAATTTTTCGTCCGAGCCGCGGGCGCAAAAGGCGCCGACGGAAGGATCGACATTGAAAGGCCGCGCGGAAGCGCCGCCGCAAATATCGCGAGCGAGCTTGGCGTCGCGCCGCCTAGCGAGACGGATGCAAACTCCGGCGCAGCAGCAAGCGCGAAACCGGGCGAGCATGGCGCGGATAAGCAGGCTGCGACAATCTACGTGGTTTTCATCAACCAGCCGATATTTTCTAGCAGCCGAGGCGAGCTACACCTGAGCCTAAACGAGCGCGGTTACGCCGATCGCGCCGTTTTGAAGGACGTGCTGCTCTTCGGCGACATCCGCGCACGGCTCGTGGAATGAAATTTGCGCCGTCGTGTTTTAAAATTTAGGCGCGGCTTGAGTTTTGATTTGCGGCTCCGCGCGAGCTTCGGCGGAATAAAATTTCGGCGCCTTCGAGGATTGAAGTACGCCGCGCAACCCTACTGCGTAATCTCCTTATACGGCTTCTCGGCAAGTACTAATTTCATCGCAGCGACGGGTCTTGAAAATACAGCGCACTGTATATCTTTGAGCGACGGACGCCATGAGCGCGAATTTTGCAAGGCGTGTATTTTAAACGCGGCTGCGCGAGCCTTTGAATACAAAATTTACATCGCTCACCATATGCTCTACAGATCAAGCGCGCCTAAGATTTTAAAATTTTACGCCGCGCGCGGATAGATACGATGCCTGCGCGCCTCCGATAGAAAGCCGCAATACTGAGATAAAATTTCATCCGCTCAAGCGGTGCGGTCTGTTTTGAGGCGTCCGATAAGACGCAACGAGTAAATTTAAAGAATTTAGCGCGAAAATTCGGCTTGCAATTAAATTTTATCCGCACAGCCCATGTCTGCAAACAAACTAAAAAACGCGCGCCGCCTAAGTCGCCGCTACGAGCCGCTAAACTCGAAAGCCAAACGAAACTACCGCCGCCGTCTTCGCCCAAAAAAGCCATTGTGCATTCAGATATTAAAACGAGCTGTCGCATCCAAATCAAGCAAAGCCGCTGCAATGCAAACGACCGCGCTGAATACTCGAAAACGCCGCGCACCCACGCTAGAATAAAGCCGCTTTGAACTCTAAATTTATGAAATTTTACCGCTGCCAGCGGCCTGATAGAGCCTTTGAAATTCCGCTATGAAGCTAAGAGCGTCCCGCGCAGCCATCGCTGAGCTCATAACGGCGATCCTATCGGCTCCCGCGCGTAGGACGGAGGCGAAATTGCGCGGCGTTATGCCGCCCAGCGCGTAAATTTCACCGTCGTAAAACCCACGCACGGCGCGGATCAAATTTAGCCCCTTCGGTGTGAGCCCCGCCTTGCAATCGGTCGCGAAGATATGGCTCAGACAGATCGCGCTCGCGCCCAGCTCCAGCGCCTCGCGCGCCTCCGCCTCGCTGTGGCAGGAAGCGATCAGTTTTTTGAAATTTGCGCGCAAAAACTCCGTGCCGCGCGCCGCGCTGAAGCCCCGCAAAACCCCGAGCGGCAGCCATAAATTTCTCTCACCCGCCCGCAGCGCAAAATCTGCAAAATTATGCACAAAGATCGCGGGCGGGTGCCTTACACTCTCTGTGCTCTGCGCACCCTCCGCACTCTGCGAGTTTTCCGCCCCTTTTACGCTCTCTGCGCTCTGTGAATTTTCTATCTCTTTCACACTATCTGCTCTCTTTAAATTTTTTGCGCCCTCCGTGCTTTCCAAGCCTTCCGCGCCTTGTACGCTCCGTGCACTCCCCGCATTTTCTGCGCCCTGTATACCTATCGCCATGAGCTTCGTTTCGCATACGGCGCCGCGAAGCGAAATTTCACCCAGCGCGCTATCATTCGCGCAGTTTGCAACGCCAGTAAAATTTTCAGACAAAATTTCATCCAAAACACGAGCGGAATTTTTAGGCTGTATCTCATCTGTAGTGGCACCATGTCTTCGGGCTGTATCCGCGCAAAGCTCGCTCCTTCCACCGCCCAAATAGAGCTTTTTTGGCGAAACTTCGTCTGCGTTGCGCTCGTAGAGCGAAATTTTATCCGCGCAGGCCGCACTCGCATCTAATCCGCCTACGAGGGCTTGGACGGCGCAGGCTCGATCGTCGTAAATTTTATGCGGAATCGTGCGCGCGCAAACTTCCTCTACGAAAATTCCGTCCGAGCGAGCCGCATCTGTGCCAAACCCCTCTTCGTGCGCTTCTGCCACATCAAATTTGGCGGCGCGGATTTCATTCGGCGAAATTTCATGCGGGCAAGCTCGATCCGCGTCAAAGCTGAGCCGGTCTGCGCGATCGTAGAACTCGCAAGTGCGCAGTATATTCTCAAACAGCGCCGCATAGGCCGCTTCGTCTAAATCCTTTTCGCGCACGACGATCTCGCCTACGCCTGCCGCGGCAAAATCCGCTATGCGCGCAAGCAGCGCCGCCTCGCCGCCGCAGAGCGCGCGATTTGTGATGATCGTAATGCGCGAAGCAAGCTCTAAATCTAGCATGCGCCCGCTCCTTTAAACTCAACATCCGCGCGTGGCGCCGTGCTCAAATTTAAAATTTCGCCTATGATGCTAGGGATTAAAATTTTACTTGCTAGGGCGAGCGCTGAAATCCCCGCCGTCACGCCATATTTCAAAATTTCGCCCGCCGGAACAAGGGCTGAAATTTCCGCCGCAGCGCTAAAACTCAAAGCGTTCGCCCAGCTCCTCGATTTTAGCGACCTTACGTTGCCGCAGCATAAGAACCAGAAGCTCGCGCCGTTTTTAAATTTAAAATTTATGCCGCCCGCAGGCTCGGAATCTGCACTGCCCTTAAATTTTAAATCCGCGTATGTGTTCCTAGGTCTTAAATTTACACACGTATTTTGTAACTCAAAATTTCCCGCGTCAGCTGACACGACATCGAAAATTTTATCATCTGCCATAGCGCCATAAATTTTATCTCCGTGTGCGGCAATGCAAAATTCGGCGTCGCATTTTACGCTACAAATTTTACTTCTGCACTGGGCAGCACTAAATCCGCCCTCGAGCCTGACGCTGTAAATCTCGCGTCTAACGCCGTAAATTTCATACACGCATGCGGTAAAATTTCGCGCCTCACACATAGATATACTCGCTCATCAGCGGCTGCAACCCGCCGCCGCGGATCGCCTCGCAGACCTCGCTTACGCTGCGCGCGTCGCTGATTTCGAACTGCTCGTCGCCCCTCTGCTCGCTGTGCCCGCCGATACCCACGCTCACGCCTGCTGAAATTTTACTTGCCGCGATCCTAATCGCATTGTCGCGGAAGCCCGCCCTCTCGCGCGTGGAGATCGTGATCTGCGCACTTGGCAGCAGCAGCCGATACGCGCACATCACCTGCAGCAGCTCGCGCTCGCCGACGTCCTTCGGGTTTATTTTGTCGTTATTGATGATCGGGCGCAGGCGCGGCACCGAAAAGGCAATCTCGGCGCGCGGGTACTTGCGCTGAAGCAGCCACGCGTGTACGCCCGTAGCAAAGGCATCACGGCGGAAGTCCCCGAGCCCCAAAAGCGCCGCAAAGCCCACGCCGCGCATACCGCCTCTAATCGCGCGCTCTTGAGCTGCGAAACGATACGCAAAAACGCGCTTGTTGCCCGCAAGATGCAGCTGCGCGTAGCGCGCGGGATCGTAGGTTTCTTGAAAAACGGTGACGAAATCGACGCCGCAAGCGTGCAGATAGGCGTAGTCGGCGGAATTTATCGGATAAATTTCGACGCCGATCACCTTAAAATACTGCCGCGCGAGCTCGCAGGCACGCCCGATGTAGCGCACGGGGCTATTTTTCTCGCTCTCGCCCGTGAGGATCAAAATTTCCTCCAGCCCGCTCGCCGCAATCGCCTCAAACTCCGCCTTTAGCTGCGCCTCATCGAGCCTTGCGCGCACGATTTTGTTTTTGCAGTTAAAGCCGCAGTAAACGCACAGATTGTCGCAGTAGTTTGAGATGTAAATCGGCGTGAAAACGGCGATGTTGCTACCAAAATGCGCCGCTTTTTCGCACGCTGCGACACAGGCGATCTGCTCCAGATGCTCGCCCGCTTGCACGCTTAGTAGCGCGGCAAAATCGCGCAGATTTCTATTTTTCGCGCCGATCGCCCTTTGCACGTCCGCCTCGCTCGCCTCCTCGCAAAAGCCCTCGCGCAGAGCAAGCGTACGCTCCATCATCTCGCTTCCGATATCCTCCATGCCCGCTAGATAGTCGGTTCCCATCATCTTTAAAATTTTCCTTTTAAATTTTCATTTAAATTCTACGCGGCACGTTTTTGCGTGTAAATTTACGCGCCGCGAAGTTTATTTTCGTTTGGTTTAGAAGCGCATTTTAGCAGGATTTAGGTAAAAAATTGCAAAACGAGGGGCGCCTATTCGCATTTTAAATTTTAGTGATTATTAAAAGACGAAAGAATATACTTTCGTAAAATTTTAAGGAGAAGCGATGAAAAAAATCATTTTAGGTTTAGCCCTGTTGGGCTCTTTGGCTTTTGGCATAACTTTTAGCAAAGAGCAAGTTAAACAATTTGAGCAAAATTGCGAAGCAGGCAATATTGAAGCTTGCGGTGACGCCGGCGCTCTTTATCAAAATCCGACCGTATTCGGGGGAAACGCATCCGATAGAGACTATAAAAAAGTGCTTTACTACTTTAAAAAAGCTTGCGATGGAAACGATTATGCAGCTTGCTCGGATTTGGGAGCAATGTATGATAATGGCATAGGGGTAAAAAAGGATTATAAAAAGGCTGTCGAACTATTCGATAAAGCTTGCGACGGCGGAATCGCAGACGGCTGCAACAATTTAGGTCATATGTATGCAAATGGCAAAGGAGTTAAAATGGATATGACGCGGGCTATGGGATATGCCAGAAGAGCCTGCGATGCGGGGAGCTGGGTAGCTTGTGGGAATTTTGCTTCAGGTCTCGAAGCCAATAACGACAGAGCAATGGCGACACAATACTATCAAAAAGCCTGCGAAATGGGTAAAAAAGACCCGGCGCTATTAGACTATGAAAAAGACTATTTACGAGAATACTGCGATAAATACGACATACTAAAATAGTCTGCCGATCGATCCAGCTTCTCTTAATCGGGCTACTTTCAGCCCGATTAAATTTTAAAATTTCATCGCCGAGCTTGCCGCGCTTTGCACCGCTGCCAAATTACTTTTCGCCGCAGCGCTTTAAGACGCCTAGCAAAGTGTGGAATTTACCTCGTTCGACATAGGGCTTGACAATACGCGCCGATTTAACTCACATGGCGCAAAAACCTTGTGCGATATGTATGGCTCAAAAATGCAAATTCAGCGCAAAAAAACACGGCTCGCACAACCAAGCGCGCTTAAATTTAACCGCTAGCGCAAAAATCCCGTTAGCGGCGAGCTTGCACTGGCCATCTTAGAAACGGCGCCGAGTCCCGCCAGATAGGCATCGCGCCCCGCCTGCACGCCGAGCGCAAACGCCCGCGCCATCAGCGCCAGATCCCCGCTCGTGGCGATCGCCGTATTTACCATCGCCGCAGCGCAGCCCATCTGCATCGCCTCGCAGGCCTCGCTAGGCGCGCCGAGCCCCGCATCTACGATGATCGGCACGTCGATTTCGCCGAGCAAAATTTCGATCATCCCGCGCATCATCAGCCCGCGGTTGGAGCCGATCGGCGCTGCAAGCGGCATCACGGCGGCGGCTCCTGCGCTTACCAAATCGCGCGCGACGCACAGATCAGCGTGCATATAGGCAAGCGGCACGAAATCCTCGCGTGCCAGGGCCTCGCAGGCTTTGATCGTCTCGGCGTTGTCGGGCATAAGGTACTTGCTGTCGCCTATGATCTCGATCTTTACGAAGTCGCCGCAGCCCAGCTCGCGCGCGAGCCGTGCGATCCGCAGCGCCTCCTCGGCGTTTCGTGCGCCGCTGGTGTTTGGCAGCAGCGTGACGCCGCGGGGGATGAAATCCAAGATATTGCGGCTCTTGCTTTCGTTCACGCGGCGCAGCGCGAGCGTGACGATCTCGCAGCCCGCGTGCCGTACGCAGGCGTCGATCATCGCGTGATCGAACTTGCCAGAGCCCATTATAAGGCGCGAGCTAAACTCTCTGCCGCCTAAGATCAATTTATCGTCCATTCTATCCTCTTTAGTTTAAATTTTCGTTTTTATGCGCAGCGCAAATGGCACATATCGGCGCTCGCAGTGCATTATATACAGCGCGAGATTACGGCACAGATTGTGCGCCTTGCTTCTATCGCTATTTTAGCGCGCTGCACGACGCCGCATCGAGGCTCTAAAATTTCCCGTCAAATTTATCTTGCAAACAGACGGCGCAAAATTTCAAAGCGCTGTTTAAAATTTTGCGGCGGAGCAACGGCTTTAAATTTATACGCTGCGGCTAGATTTACGCGGCGCGCAGTAAATTCCACACCGCTTTTAAACGCGCTGTATGCCGCCGAAACGCCCTATACTTTTCAAAAATAATCGCGCAAAGCTAAATTTAACGGCAATACACAAAGGCGCGTAAATTTAAAATGCAGGCGCGCGATTAGCGGCCAGGCTTAGCTCTCCTCGCCCAAAATCAGCCTAAGCGCGACATTTGCCTGATGTGCGGCACAGATCGCCACGCGCGGAGCGAGCAGCCCTACGCCTTGAGCCGCGGCGCTTTTGCGGTCGCCGCAGACGAAGACGTTTTTGCCGAGCCGCGTCGTGCGGATATCGTTGGCGCTGCCGCTGCCCGCCATGCCGCTAGCGCAGATCAAAAAGCGATCCGTGCCGCCGAGCGCGTCGAAAAGCATCGCTTTCGCCGCCGCGTCGTCGAAGCACTCGCAAATTATACGCTCGTTTTTTAAAATTTCGGCTACGTTCTGCGCGGTAAGTCGCTCGTTTAAAGTTCGCACGCGCACGAACGGGTTTATGCGCGCGATTTTTTCGCTCAAAGCGGCCGTTTTGGGCTTGTAAAGGTCGCCGATCTCGTACTGCTGGCGGTTCAGGTTGGTCGGTTCGACGACATCAAAGTCGATCAAAAAAAGCTCGCCCACGCCCGCGCGCGCAAGCAAGATCGCGACGTTGGAGCCGAGCCCGCCGAGCCCGCAGATCGCCACGCGCGAGCCTTGCAACGCCGCGTTTACGGCGGGGGCATTGCGAGCAAGCATCAGCTCGCGAAGCTCCTGCGGCGATAGCGACGCGCCGCGCGAGAGCAAAAAGAGCTCATCGCCCGCTTTCAGCTCGCAGTTTTGCGTGCTCGCATAGCCGTTTATTACGACGATCTCGCTGCTAAATTTAACCTCGCGCTTAAGCCCCTCAAGATCGCTCGCGCCCGTTTCGTAAGCTTTACCGTTTAATTTTATCTGCATTTTGATCCTAAATTTTATCTTTTTGCCGTTTAAATTTATCGCGCGAATTTAAACGCGCGGCGCCTCATATCTGCGCGAAAATAGTGCGCATTTATACGGTATTACGGCACAGTTGCGACAAAGATCTGCGCAGTTGCGGCGCACTACGCAAACGCTCGCACTAGTCGCGATGCACGCGGGGCGCACCGAGCGCATCGCACGCGATTTTAATTTACAAATTTCATCCTGCTTTTAACGCGTAATGTTTCAAGCCTACTGCGCGCATTGCATTCAGCTAATACGGCGCGTCGTAGTGGCCCTGTACAGAACGCGCAGCGCAAGCTAAATCCGTTAAATTTTAACGCATTAATCCCCGCCTGTCGGTTAAATTTAAAGTCGCGAAGCGCTAAAGCTATCCACCGAATTTAAAAGCCGCTAAACGCCTGAATAAACCACGCTGCAGCTAAATTTAAAATTTCAAGCCCAACCGACGAAAAGGCGGTATGCCGCAGCATACGTCTCAGCGCGCATGGCAGCAGAGATCTCGGGATCAATTTTAAAAACCCCGCGCGCAAATCCAGCAACTTCAGCGTAAATTTTAATTACCGCACTCAAGCTTGCAGCGCCGATGTAGTTTTAAAGCCCACATCCTACCGCCGCAGCCGGCTACGCAAATTAACGTTTCGCCGCCGCAATAAAAATTTAAACTCTATCGCCGCGGAGCGAATTTTAAAACTCCTGCGTCCTGCCGCCGCGGCTCAATTCGCTTGCAAAATTTAAAAGCTCGCCGCAAGCGCCAGGCTACCGCGGCTTTCTCATAAATCTAAAAACCCAAACGCTCTATGTCTTCGCGCCGCCGTATCGTTTAAAATTTTAACGATACGCGTGCAAATTTTAAGCTCTAGCCGCTGTGTCGCTAAGCCGCTTAAAATTTAGCGGCCTCCACGCGGATTTAAACCTCGGTCGCCGCAATTTTAACATAACCCAAAGCTCCGACCTCAGCCGCCGCCTACGAACTCGACGATTTCATATTTTTTGCCGCTTGAGATCTGCGTGCGCTCCCACGCCTCTTTTTTTAAAATTTCGCCGTCGCGCTCGAGCGCTACTAGGCGCAGATCGTGTCCGCGCCGGCGCAAAAACTCGCTCACGCTCATATCCTGCGCCAATTGCAGCCGCTCGCCGTTTACGCAGATCTCAATCATCGCTCGCCCCCAAGCCCTCGCGATACTCCTCGTAAGTGCCCCTAAAATCGACGATTTCGCCGTCTCCTTTGAGGTGCAAAATTCTATTTGCAAACGCGTCGATGAGCTCACGATCATGGCTCACGCAAATCGCGCAGCCCGCGAAATTATACAGCGCCTCTCCCAGAGCGATGATCGCCTCAAGATCGAGGTGGTTGTTGGGCTCATCTAGCACCAGTAGGTTCGGGCGTTGCAGCATTAGCTTGCTTAGCATCACGCGGTGCTTCTCGCCGCCGCTTAGGCTGCCCACGCTTTTCTCCTGCTCCGCGCCGCTAAAAAGCATACGCCCAAGGCATTTGCGAATTTCATCCAGATCCCTATTCTGCGGGCTTTGTAGATATTCGTAGAGTTTGAGCTCGCCTGAAATTTTATTATTCGTATCCTGCGCAAAGTACCCAGGCTCGATCGTGGCGCCCATATGGACCTTGCCGCGCTGCGGCACGAGCTCGCCCATGATGATCTTACAAAGCGTGCTTTTGCCCACGCCGTTTCGACCGATGATGCCGATCTTATCGCCGTGAGCGAGCTTGAGATTGAAATTTTTTAGAATTTGGACCTCGCCGAAGCTCATATCCACGCCGCTTAGCTCTAAAATTTCATTGCCGATCTCGCGCGCGGGCTTAAATAAAATACTAGGCTCTCTGCGCGAAGAGGTCGCAAGCTCGCTAAGATCGAGCTTCTCGAGCTGTTTTTGACGGCTCGTGGCCTGCTTCGCTTTGCTTGCGTTGGCACTGAAGCGAGCGATAAATTTTTCAAGCTCAGCCTTCTCTTTGAGCTTTTTCTCGCGCTCAAACTGCGCCTGTTTGGCGATTAGATTGGACGCGATGAACCAGTCGTCATAATTGCCACTAAATTCGCGCACCCGCCTAAAATCCACGTCGAGGATGTCCGTGCAGACGCGGTTTAAAAAGTGGCGGTCGTGGCTGATGACTACGAGCGTGCCCGCGTGGCGATTTAGCTCAAACTCGAGCCACGAAATGGCGTCGATATCGAGGTTGTTCGTAGGCTCGTCCAAAAACAGCACGTCGGGGCGCGGGAAGAGCACCTGCGCGAGAAGGACCTTAAATTTATCGCTCGTCTCGATCTCGCTCATCTTTTTATCAAAGTCGTTCAGCCCCAGCGAGCTTAAAATTTTCTCGATCCGCGTTTCGTATTCGTAGGCGGGATCCTCCTCGGCGCAGATCATCTCAAGCTCACCTAGGCGCTCGTTTATCTCGTCGTTAAACTCGCCCGCTTCGTAAAGCTGCGTCTTTTCGCGCACGGCGTCATAGAGGCGCTTGTTGCCATATAGCACGGCGTCTTTGACACGGAAGCTTTCAAAGGCGAATTGATCCTGCCCCAAAACACCGATTTTAAGCCCGCTTTCGATCAAAATTTCGCCGCTGCTTGCTTCGATCTGCCCGCTTAAAATTTTAAGTAGCGTCGATTTGCCCGCACCGTTTGCGCCGATGAGGCCGTAGCGCCTGCCCTTATCGAGGCTTAAATTTACGTTTTCAAAAAGTAGCTGTTTGCCAAAGCGCATCGTTAGATCTTTGATTTCAACCATATTTTTCCTTTTAAATTTCTCTTTGCATTGCCTTGCGCGCGGACTTTTGCCGGGTTTTGCGCGCAAATTTCATCTCGCGGTTTATTGCATCTTTTACGCCGCGGCAAACCGCGATAAATTTCTCCTATTGTAGCTTAAAATTCTGAAATTTCGCCGAAGGAGCGAGAGCCGGCGCGATTAAATTTAAACCGCTAGAGCAATTTAAATTTTAACCGCTGTAATCGCTATCGCGAGTGATGATGAGCGTGTAGTTCGGATATGCCGCGCGCACCTGCTTGCAGACCGCGCGAAACGTCGCCTCCATATCGGGCGCTGCGAAATCGACGATAACATCGAAGCTGATCGAGCGCTTTTCCTCATCGAGATAAAATCCGTGTATCTGCGAGACGAACTCATGCGAAAACGCCATCTGCTTGATATGCTCGTAGATCTCGGCGGCGCGCGGATCGTTCCTGTTAAACGCGTAAATTCCTACGGTGTCTAGGATGATATTAAATTTCGCAAAAATGGCGTTTTGGATGCGGCGCGTAAGAGCGTCGATCTGCGCTGCGGTCGTGTCCTCTGCGACTTCGATGTGGATGCTGCCGACCATCTTATCGGGCCCGTAGTCATGAAACATCAGATCATACGCGCCGATGACGCCCTCAAAGCCGCGTACGACGTCGTAAATTTCATTCGTAAGCTCCAAGCTCGGGCGCGAGCCCAAAAGCTTGCTGATCGTATCGCGCAGAATTTCATACGCCGTCTTGATCAGAAGAGCCGAAATTATCGCGCCCAGATACGCCTCCAAGCTCAGCCCGAAAATAAGCGAAATCAAAGCCGCTACGAGGGTGGCTAGCGATACGAGCGCGTCGTATTTGGCGTCCACGCCGCTAGCGATGAGCGAGTCCGAGTTCACGCGCTCACCCGTCTTTTGCGTGTAAATTCCTAGCGCGAGCTTCGCCGCGACCGCTACTGCGATGATGGCGAGTGAAATTGCATTATAATTCGCCGCTTGCGGATGGATGATCTTTTTGATCGATTCGACGAGCGAGACGCCGCCGGTGTAGAGGATGATGACGGCGATTACGATCGCGCTTAGATACTCGATCCTGCCGTGTCCGAAGGGGTGTGCGCGATCGGGCTGCTTGCTAGCAAGATGCACGCCCACGATCGTAATGACGGACGAAAGCGCGTCGCTTAGGTTATTTACGGCATCTAGCACGATCGCGATCGAGCCAGAAATCAGCCCCACGACGCCCTTAAATGCCGCTAAAATTACATTTGAAATGATACCGATCGCACCGGTGCGAATGATGATTTTATCTCTGCTATACGCCGCTTGAGGCACTTCCATTATCTCTCCTTTGAAATTTTATTCCAAGCCGCAATCGCTGCGCGTGTAGGTCAGATCGGCGATTTTTTCGCCGCTTTGCAGAAATTGTCGCACGCCTATGCGATTTAGACTGCCCGCTTTCATCGTCGCGCATACGTCCTTTTGCCTATCGGCGCGCAAAACTCTCTCAAAATTTTGCTTGATCTTAGGATCTACTTTATCCCAAATTACGTTTTTTAGGGTCATGGAAACTATAAATTTATCACCTTCGCACGTAGCCGCGCCTAACTTTATATCTTCAGTCTCCGGGTGACTGCGCCCATTTACGGCGTCCGCCAAAGCCTTGCAACGCTCGGCGTCTATATCGCTTGCAAGCGCCGCAGTGCAGATAAATACGCCAAACAGGGCGGGTATAAATTTTTTCATTTTATTTCCTAATTTTATTTGAAATCTATCATATTAAAATTTTAAATTCAATCTATTTTTGAAATTTAAAGATCCTTTGCGCGGCGCAAATCCGCTAGCCGCCAAAATTCCTTGCGTTAAAATAGCGGCGTAAATTCCATAAATCACCGCTAGAAATTTTCTAAATCGCGGCAAAAATTCTTTAAATTTTGCGCGAAATTCTATGAGCGGAAATTTTTGCGACGGATCATATGCGCTCGCTCGAAGCTACGTATGGCGAGATCGTCCGCATCTTTTTTTAACTCGCCTTTAAGTTATAGATTTAACGCAGCTTTGAAAAGCTCCAGCCAATCCGCGCCCGCCGTTTAAATTTATAAATTTAATGCAGTTCCGCGTTGAGTTTGATCGCACGCTTGCTAACGCTTGCCGTAATCTGCCCGCTTTGGCTGTTTTGGCGGAAGTGCAGTCCGCTAAGCCCGGCAAGCTCAAGCCCTTTATAAATTTCGCGATCAAATGCAAAGCCCGCATTTAGCGCTGCTAGCGCTTCGCAATCCTTTTGCGCGATAAAAACCTTCGTACCCTCAAGTACCGCGATACCGGCATCCACGATGCAGCGATCACCGAGCGGAATGCCCGTGACGGAGTTTGCGCCCAGCAGGCAGTGCTTGCCGATGCTCACGGCATTGCCGTTGGTGCCGCTTAACACACCCAAAATCGACGCGCCGCCGCCTATGTCGCTGCCCTCGCCCACGACGACTGAGCTACTGACGCGCCCCTCGATCATAACGCTGCCGGTCGTGCCTGCGTTGAAATTCACATACGCAGCGCCCGGCATTACGGTCGTACCCGCAGCGATATGCGCACCCAAACGCACCTTCGCGTCATCTAAAATCCGCACGTTTTGCGGCGGTACGACGTGGCTTAGGTAGCGCGGAAATTTATCGACGCTGATGATACGCGGATAGCGGCCTTGCATTTTTAAAGAGATTTCGTTTTCACGCAGCCACCAAAGCTCGATCGGGCGGGCGTTTGCGTCCCATGCGACGTTCGGAAGCACGCTAAATGCGCCATCTAGATTGAGCGTGCGCGGCTCGCAGAGATTTAGCGAAAGCGCGTAAAGCTTGAGATAGACGCTCTCGACGCTTTTTGGCGCGGCATCCTCAAAGATGAAGCTAGCACAAAAGCTCGCGTGCTCGTCTGATTTCATCGCCTCTTTAACCGCAAGCAGCACCTGCAGATTTTTGTGCGTGCCCTCTTTAGCGTCTGGCTGTAGAAATTTTAAAGCCTCGATCGCCTTTTTTAGGGCTTTGTGCGTTAGCGGAAGGACGCACTCACTACCGCTAAAATCCACGACCTCGCCGCATTCGGTTAGAGCATGGATTAGCACTGCTGCGCTTACTAGCCCATCTTTAAAATTTACGTACGCGTAATTCACACTTAGGCTTTTATGCTCCTCCGCACGCCCCTTAAATACGCGCCCGACCGCCCACATGATCGGATCGCGGTAGCCCTTTTCGGCGCGAATTTTATCCGCAAAAGCTCGCAGCTCGCTTAGGCTTTTAATCTCTTTCATATTTAATCCTTAATCGCAAAATTGCGCGGGAGTATAGCTAAATTTAATTTAAAAGGAGTCAAATTTTGCCAAATCGATTCTCCAGCCATAAAATGCTTTTACTCGTAAATATCCACTTTTTCCTCTTCGTTAGCTATTTTTAAATATTGCTCAGCGAACTCACGCATTATCGTTGCGAATCTAGTAAAACCCTCCGCATCAAGGGCTTCAGCTTTTTCTTGATTATGCTTAGCAAGCTCTCGCTCTTCCCGCCCGTAAGTAAAAGTATGTATTCCGCGTCGATTAAAAAGCGTGAGCGTGAATTCGGAGCGTATTTTATCGGCAT